>DATGLY010000022.1:0-21276 GCA_035293905.1 Bryobacteraceae bacterium | reverse complement strand
GTTTTACCGATTTACGCTCGAACCGCAATTTCCGTGCGATTACGAAGTCTCGAACTGGCACCTATGCCACCACCCGAGTTCTATGTTCCGTCACACGCTGCTGTGCGGCAGAGCCGCGCCGGAAGGACGCTATGCTCTGCGGAACAATTCGCTGGCGATTCACCGCAACGGGCGAACGGAAAAACGCAATCTGGCCGGCGCCGGGGAGCTGCGCCGGAGCCTGGAAACGGATTTCGGAATTCGCCTGCCGGAAGGGCCGGAGCTGGCGGCGGCGTTAGAGCGGATAAGCGAATCCGGCTCCGAGCCTGGGCCCGCCTAAGGATGCGGGAGACCAGAGAGCCCGAGCGGGGCTAAAGAGACGCCCATGCTTGTTTCCCCCCAGCAACGCGCCGCCGTCGAGCGGGAGGCGCCGAATATCTGCGTGGTGGCGGGACCGGGCTCGGGCAAGACGCGGGTGCTGGTGGAGCGCTTCGCCTGGCTGGTGGAGCAGCGGGGGACCGATCCGGGCCGCATTCTGGCGATTACATTCACGGAAAAAGCCGCGAACGAGATGAAGCGGCGGCTGGCCAAGCGCTTCGCGGATTCGCCGGAGCGGCGGGAGGGAATCGAGACCGCGTGGGTTTCGACGATCGACGCGTTTTGCGCAAGGCTGTTGGGCGAACATGCCATCCAAGCCGGTTTGCCACCCGATTTCGAGGTGCTGGAGCCGGCGCAGGCCGAACGGCTGCTGCGCGATTCGGCCGAGGAGATTTTGGATGAGTTGTTCGCCGAGAGTCCCGGCGATATGCGAAGGCTGCTGGAGGCCCTGGATCTATCCACCGACGAGGAGGCGCGCAAACCCGACCTGGCGCAAAGCTTGATCGAAGTTTACGAAACGATGCGGCTGTCCGGTTGCGGCAAACCGCCGGAGACGGCGGGTAAGGGCGCCGCCGATCTCGCGGGGCAGGCGCGGGAGCTGGCTCGGACGGCGTCGGGATGGTTGAACGGTTGGGCAGAGCGGTTTTTGGAGCTTCCCGAAACGCCGGGGCGCGAGCATTTGAAGGCGCTGGCGAGCTTTCACGTAAATCTTACGCGGATCACTCCCCGAAGCAGCCCGGCCTATCAAGCCGCCTGGCGGCTGAAGAAAGAGATCCTGCCGCAGCTTGAGGCCTACTGGGTAGAGCGCTGGCACGCGGGATTGCCGGAGCTTATCGGCGAGGCGCTGAGGCGACTGGGCGGCCGGTTTCAACAGAAAAAGCAGAGGCTGGGCGCGGTGGATTTCACCGGATTGGAGGAAAAGACGATGGAGTTGCTGGAATGCGACCCGGCGTTACGCCGACGCATCGCCGGCCGCTTCGACCACCTTTTAATGGACGAATTGCAAGACACCAACCGCTTGCAATGGCGCCTGATCGATCTGATCCGCAGAAACTTGTTCGCGGTAGGAGACGTGAACCAATCTATCTATGGGTTCCGCCATGCCGATCCGAGCGTATTTGAAGAGTACCGGCGAAGCGCTTATGTGGAGGAACTGACGGAAAACTATCGCAGCCGGCGCGAGATTCTGGACGCGGCGCGCCGCATTTTGGACGGGCAGCCGGGCGTGGAGGCGCGCGATCTCCAACCGCGGCGGCAGTTTCCTTCGAGCCGCGAACCGGCCGTGGCGAGGATGGTGGGGAGGGGCGAGCGGGGCGCCGAGATGGAAGCGGAGATGGTAGCCGCGCAGATTCGCGCCTGGACGGACGCAGGCGAAAGAGCCTACCGGGATATCGCCGTTCTGGTGCGCACATTGGGCGCGACGGCGCCGTTCGAGCAAGCCTTCGACCGCTTACAGATCCCATTTCAGTTGAGCGGCGGCCGGACGTTTTTGGAGTCGCGGGAAACGAGGGATTTGACCGCGCTGCTGGCGGCGCTGGCCAATCCCTTGGATGAAATCGCGCTGATCACGGTGCTGCGGAGCCCTCTGATGAATTGGAGCGACGAGCGAATCCTGGAGGCTTCGCACGAGGGGTGGCAGAGGGAGTTCGAGCGGGTTTTCGGGCGGGTGAGGAAGCTGGCCGGTTTTGTTCCGCTCGACCGGCTGCTGGCGCCGAAACTGGACGAGTGCGGTTATCTGGCGGGCTTGAGCGAGCGGGCGAGAGCCAACGTGGATAAATTTCTCGGTTGGATCCGGCGGGAGGAGCGGCGCCATCCCCGGCCGGTTGCGGGGCTGGCGGAAGATCTGGAGCGTCTGCGAGAGATTCGAGCCGAACCGGAGGCCCCTCCGCCGGAAGCCGCCGATGCGGTTCGAATCATGACCGTCCACGCGGCCAAGGGACTGGAGTTCCCGGTGGTGTTTCTCAGTGCGATTCACCGCGGTCCGGAGCGCCGGCTGCCGGCGATTCTGTTCCATGGGGGCGGCCTGGGCGTCAAGTGGCGAAATCCAGAGACCGGAGCGGGCGCGCCAGACGCGGCCTACCGGGAACTGGCCAAGCTTCAGGCCCAGGAGGAAGAAGCGGAAGAGAGCCGCCTGCTGTACGTCGCCATGACGCGCGCCGAAGACCGCTTGATTCTGTCCTACGCGGAGCGTTCGCGGCCGAGCCGGTGGATGAAACTGGCGGCGAGCCTGGAAGAGATCGCCGCGCCCGCGCTTCCGCCGCCCGGGCAAGCATACGGGGAGTGCGAACCGGCCGCGCGACCCATTGGGGTAAGCGAGGTTCACGGGCAGCACGACTCGGCAGCGTCCGTCACATCCGTCGCTTTATTCGACGCTTGCCCCCGCAAGTACTATCTGAGCCGGTATCTGGGGCTGGAGCCCGAGCCGGACGCTTTCGGCGCAGGCGCCCTTGAGCTGGGAGTGGAAGTGCATCGCGCTCTGGCGGGCGAGGAAACACGCTCGCCCGAGGCCGTTGCGCTCGCCCAGCGATTCCAGTCGAGCGACCTCGGGCGCCGCGCCGGCCGGGCTCAGCGGGCGGAGCGGGAGTTCGATTTTTTGCTGCCGGTTGAAGATATGGTGCTGCGAGGTCAAATCGACTTGTGGTTCGAGGAGGAGGGGGAACTGATTTTGGTGGACTTTAAGACGGATCGGGAGGAGAGCGCGGACGGGATGTACGATCTACAGTTGCGGCTCTATGCGCTAGCGCTGGAACGCTACGCGGGAAGGCTTCCGGACCGGGCCTTGCTGTTTTATGTGAGGACGGGGCGGACGGAGGAAATCAGCCTGGAAGGGAGCCGGCTGGAAGCGGCCCGCGCGGCCGCCCGAGCCCTTGCCGCGGCTCAGAACGATCTTCGGTTTCCCATGAAGCCGGGAGAGCGATGCCGGCGCTGCGGATTCCTAGGAGGGCTATGCACTCCGCTTCTTGGCGGCCATCTTGCGCTCGAGCGCGGCCCAGAGGCGGTTTTTTAGGTCTTCCGGGATGGGTTGGGGCTCCATGCCGCGAAATACGCGAAGCGTCTTGACTGTCGTATCGACGATGACGAAGCAGTTGGGGCACTCGCATACGTGAGCTTCCAAGTGGCGCTTGGTTTCCGGATCGATGCTGGGATCCAGGTAATCGTTGAGCTCCTCCAGGAACTGTTTACAAGTGAGCAAAGACGTCTTCCCCTTTCCGCTTGAACTTTCGAGTCAGTTTTTCGCGCAACGCCAAGCGCGCTCTGAGCAGCCTGCTCTTGACCGCCGGAACCGAAATACCCAGGGCCTCCGCCGTTTCTTCCGTACTCAATTCTTCGATGTCGCGGAGAGCAAAAACGGTGCGAAAATCGGGCTTTAGGTCTTCCACCGCCTCATCGAGAATTTGCTGCATTTCCTCGCGGGAATAACGCTGCTCGGGGTTGTCTTCCCAAACGGCGATCTCGCGGGTGACGGCCTCTTCACCGGTGTCGACCGGCTCATCGAGAGGAACGGTGCGGTCGTTACGGCGCTTGCGGAGCTTCATCAACGCTTCATTTACCGCGATGCGCACAATCCAAGTGTAGAAGCGAGAGTTGCGCTGAAAACCGGCTAAATGCGAGTAGGCCTTCAAAAAGGTCTCCTGCAATACATCTTCCGCATCTTCGTTGTTCTGGGTGATGTTTTTGGCCAGGCGGTGAATCTTATTCTGATAGCGGGCCACCAGCTCCGCAAAAGCCTCGTCCTCACCGGCTTGGGCGCGCGAGACGAGTTCCGACTCATCCACAAGCGTAGGGTTGGAAGATGTGGTCACAGGGAAAGCCTTCGTTTTCAATATAGCAGCCGAAAAGGGGAGCGGGGCGACAGATCTGGGCCTTATACTACAGATGTGGACCAATGCAAGGGAGGGCGCGATGCCCAACGCGGTTAGGGGCTTGCGGCTGCAAGAGCCGGTTTCGGAAGAGGGCCGGCGGGACCCGGCGGTGCGGCGGCGGATGTCGGGGCCGGCGATTCGGACGTTCTTCAACGTCGCGCAAGCTTGGAATTTGAGCAACGAAGAGCAGCGGGGATTGTTAGGCTGGCCGCCGGAATCCACCTTTTTCAAATACAAGGGGGGCGATCCGGGCACGCTGTCTTTCGACATGTTGACGCGAATTTCGCTGGTTCTGGGGATCTATAAAGATCTGCATCTGCTCTATCCCGAGCCGGAGCTTGCGGACCGCTGGGTCAAGCTTCCGAACAACCATGCGCTTTTCGGCGGCAAGCCGGCGCTTGGCTTGATGGTGGACGGCGGCATCGACGGGCTCTACCAGGTGAGGCGGCTGCTCGACGGGCGGCGGGGCGGCTGGAACTGAGCGCGGCAAGCATGCCGCGGGTGGTCCGAATCCGGTGGAAAAATTGCTGCCGGCTGATACCGAGCCGTTATCCCTCCAGCGGCATTTTGGATCGCGTCGCCAGCGCGAAAGACCTGCCCTACGTCTTCGAGCTGGAATCCTGGACCAACGACCGCATCTCCGCGGAGATGGGCATACTGCACCGGCTGGCCGAAGAGGAGTGGGTGACGGGGCCGCAGGCCACGGTGGTCATGGCGGCGTACTGCCATCCGCGGCCGGGCGGGGGAAGATTCAACGATTCGCAACGGGGAGCCTGGTACGCCGCCCGCAAACTGGAAACGGCTCAAGCCGAGATTGCGCACCACCGCACTCTGGAGCTGGCCGAAATCGGCGTTTTCGACACTCGCGTCCAGATGCGGCTGTATCTGGCGGATTTCGCGGCCGGCTTTCACGACGTCCGGAATCTTTCCGGCGTGCACGATCCGACGAGCTATGAAGCTTCCCAGAGGCTTTCACAACGGTTGCTGCGCGGCGGATCGAACGGCGTGGTCTTTCGCAGCGTGCGCCATCCGGGAGGAGAATGCATTGCCTGCTTCCGCCCGAAACTGGTTAGGAACGTGCGGCCCGACGCGTACTTCGAATTCCGCTGGGAAGGGAGCAGAACGCCCTCGGTGGTCCGGTTGGATTCTCCCCGATAGGAATTGGCATTGAGGCCCATAGGAAATACTTTCTTGACTTGCCGGGCCGTTCGATCAATAATCGCTCAGATAGCGGCTGGTTCTTCCCTCGTAGGCTCCTCACAGCCGGAAATCCGAACTCCGAGCCGCTGAAAGTGGCCGTTGCTCCCGCTGGGTGAGCGGACAGGCTCGACGCACCGAGCGCTCATGACGTTGCCGCCCGAGAGGCGGGATGGCAAGCGTTGTGGTTTCGCCCCACGTTCGCGCTTCTTGACTTTTTCAAAATTCGAGAGGCCATTATGTACTGGAAGAAGCCCTTGCTGTACGCGCTTTGTTTGTGCCCCGCGCCGCTGTGGGCCCAAAATTTTCAGGGCGGCATTCGAGGAACGCTCACCGATTCCACCGGCGCGGCGATCGCGGTGGCCAAGCTGACGTTGATCGAGGAATCCACGGGCATTGCGCGTTTTACCGTTTCGGGCGAGGATGGCGGCTACCTATTCAGCGCGCTCAATCCGTCCACCTACACCGTGGTGGCGGAAAAGCCGGGATTTAAGCGTTTAGAGCGCAAAGGCATCATCGTCAACACGCAGGAGTTTTTGGGCGTGGATTTGCAGATGGAAGTCGGGGAAGTGAGCGAGAGCGTAAACGTCAGCGCCGAGGCCGCGGCGATTGAAACCACCAACGCGTCCACGGGGCAGGTGATCGATAAGACCAAGCTGGACGATCTTCCGAACATGGGCCGCAATCCCTTTTATGAGACGGTGAAGATTTCGCAAAACGTCACGCCGGGGGGCGACCCGAAGTTCAACCGCATGGAGGACCAGAGCGGGTCGTCGCAAATCTCCATCGCGGGCGGGCCGGTTACCGGGAACAATTATTTGCTGGACGGCATCGCGATCACGAATTCGGCCAATCAGGCGGTGATTGTCCCGGTGATCGAGGCGGTGCAGGAGGTGAAGCTTCAGATCAACACCTACGACGCCGAGGTGGGGCGGACCGGCGGGGGCACGTTCAACCTTTATTTGAAATCGGGCAGCAACGACATGCACGCGGCCGCGTTTGGCTACCAGTGGCTGAACGCGGGCATTGCGAACAACTTTTTCGCCAATGCGGCTGGACTTCCGCAGGTTCCGCAGATGTGGAAAAACTACGGGGGCTCGCTGGGGGGGCCGGTGGTGGTTCCGAAGCTCTACAACGGCCACAATCGGACGTTTTTCTGGATTGCCGGCGAGGCGTACCGGCAGAAGCAGACGTCGTCGAGTCCGAGCGCCGTTCCTACGGCGATTGAAAGGAACGGCGATTTTTCGCAGAGCCATTACACCAACGGTTCGCTCCAGGCGATTTACGATCCGCTGACGACGGTGACCAACAGCAACGGGACCTACACGCGGCAACTTTTTCCGAACAATGTCATTCCGGCGAGCCGGATCAATCCGGTGGGTTGGGCGCTGGCGTCCTACTATCCTTTGCCGAACCTGCCGACTCCATATTACGGAGCGAACAATTACTCCTCGACTCCCATCCAATACGACCGCGCCGATCAGTTGACGTTTAAGGCGGATCAGGAAATTACGAGCTGGTGGCGGGCCAGCGTATCGTATCTGCATTACGGCAGCCGGGAGCCAGGCTACCAATATTTCATCAACGATATCGCTTCGCCGAACCAAGGGATGTTGGTGCGGCACGTGGACGCGACTCAGGCGAACACCACCCTCACTCCCTCGCCGACGACAGTGGTCGCGCTGCGGTGGGGATTCAACCGCTATCCCAACATCACCTATCCTTTCAGTCACGGATTCAATCTGCAAAGCCTGGGCTTTTCGCCGGCGTACGCCAACGAGGTTCCCTATGCGGCTTTCCCGTCGGTTTCGCCGAGCGACCTGACCAGCTACGGGGGCGGGGGAATTAGTTACACCTACTACTATTCGCGGAGCTTTTCGGGCAGCGTGTCAAAGTATATGGGCAAGCACAGCTTGAAATCGGGAGGCGACGCCCGCGCGATTCATGTAGCGGGGACGCCGAACCAGAATGCCGGCTCATTCTCGTTCTCGCCCAGCTTCACCAGCCAGACGCCGGCCACGACCGTGCTGGGGACGGGGGCGGCGATGGCCAGCATGCTGCTGGGCTATCCTTCCGCCGCCAGCATCTCCAGCGCGGAATCTTTATCGCAGATGGTCAACTACTACGGCGTATTCGTGCAGGACGATTACCGGCTTACGTCAAAACTCACATTGAACTTCGGGGTGCGTTACGAATATGAGACGGGCGTGTACGCTCCGGACAATCGCTTTATCGTCGGGTTCAACCCGAACCTGACGAGCCCGATTCAGCCGCTGGTTCCCTCCCTGACCACGAGGGGAGTGGTGGAGTATGCGGGGCAAAACGGATTTCCGACAAAGCTCACCAATCAGAACCACGACAAGGTTTCGCCGCGGGTGGGATTCGCCTATGCCTTGAACGGCAAAACCAGCATCCGCGGCGGATACGGCCTGTTCTGGGCGCCGTTCTCGTTTACTCTGAACTCGCCCATTGGATACACCCAGTCGACGCCATACAACGGCGGCCTGACGTCGATCGGAAACGCCAACGCCATTCCCACGGGAAGCTTGAGCAATCCTTTCCCGAACGGCCTTCTGCCGCTGGCGGGCAATTCGGCCGGCGAGATCGCGGGCATCGGCCAGAGCATCAGCGTTTACGATCCGTTTTCCCATTCCACGCGCGTGCATCAATATTCCTTCGACATTCAGCGCGAGTTGCCGGCGCAGTTCGTGCTGGCCCTGGGATATTCCGGATCGGTCACGCACGATCTGATTCAAGGGACCGCCGCGGTGAATATCGATCAGCTGCCGGACGCCTACTTATCTTTAGGCAGCGCGCTGCGGCAAACCGTTCCGAATCCGTTTTACGGAACCGCGGCGGGCGTCAACAGCCTTTCGTCGGCCACCGTGACTCGCGCGCAGTTGCTGCTGCCGTTCCCGCAATACACGGCGGTGAACTACATCAGCGCGAGCCTGGGCCATGCGCGCTACGATTCCTTCTACGCCAAGGCGCAGAAGCGAATGGGGCACGGCTTGAACCTGCTGAGCACCTATGTGTGGTCCAAGAACATGGACACCTCCGCCGCCTCCAGCAACACCTACAACGGGCAAACTTCGGCCTATCAGGACAACTACAACATTGCGGCGGCGTGGGGTCTGGCGATCATCAGCACGCCGGACCGGTGGACGAACGCAATCAACTACGACCTGCCTTTTGGAAAGGGCCGCAAGTGGCTGGCGAACCAGAAAGGCCTGGACTACGCGATCGGGGGATGGACGGTGAACGTGGAATCGACGATGCAAACTGGATTTCCGCTGGCGATTACGCAGACCAATAACAACTCGATTCTCGGGACCTCGCTGCAATTGCCCAACGCGACGGGCCTGTCGCCGCAAACCAGCGGCTCGCTGGAGTCGCGGTTGAACGGCTATCTTAATCCAGCGGCTTTCAGCGCAACTCCGGCCTACGCGTACGGCAACGTGAGCCGCACGATTCCCAATCGCGGGCCCGGCCAAGCGTTCACCAACGCGTCGCTGTTCAAGACTTTCACGATCAAGGAGCGGTACCGCGCGCAATTCCGCGCCGAAGCGTTCAACATCACCAACACGCCGTTGTTCGACGGGCTGAATACGAATATCAGCTCGTCGTCGTTCGGCCATATCGTCAACCAAGCGAACTATCCCCGGATTATCCAGTTGGGATTGCGTTTCAGCTTCTAAAATGGCTTGGCGGCGCGGGACTACAATGGTAGTCTCGCATGCAAAACGAACCTATTATGGACGTGGCCCATCTAGGCCATCTGGAGCTTCTCACGCCGAAGCTGGAAGAGAGCTTGTGGTTTTTCACGAATGTTTTAGGGATGACGGAGAGCGGGCGCCAGGGCGATTCGGTTTACTTGCGCGCCTACGACGATTATGAGCGGCACTCTCTGAAGCTGACGGCCTCGAAGCTGCCGGGCATGGGACACGTGGCGTATCGCACGCGGAGCCCGCAGGCGCTGGAGCGGCGCGCGGCGGCGCTGAAGGGATCGGGATACGAAGTCGGCTGGACGGAGGGCGATTTGGCTCACGGGCCGGCCTTCGTGTGCCGCGATCCGGACGGCCACAACATCGAGCTATATTACGAGACGCAGTGGTACGAGGCGCCGGCCGAGCTGCGGCCGGCCTTGAAGAATCAGGCGCAGAGGTTTCCGGCGCGCGGCGCGAACGTGCGGCGGCTGGATCATTGGAACGGGCTCGCCGCCGATATCGAATCCAATCGCGAATTTTTCGAGAAATATCTGGGCTTCCGGCTGACGGAGCAGATCGTGCTGGACAGCGGCGTGGAGGCCGCCATGTGGATGACGTGCACCAATAAAAGCTACGACTTCGCATACACGCGCGATCATACGGGCGTGAAGGGACGGTTCCATCACGTGACGTATGCGTGCAACAGCCGCGAAGAAGTGCTGCTGGCCGCCGACATCGCCCTGGAAAACGGAGTTCACATCGAGACCGGGCCGCACAAGCACGCCATTCAGCAGACGTTTTTCCTCTACCTTTACGAGCCGGGCGGCAACCGGGTAGAGGTGGCCAATGCGGGGGCGCGGCTGATTCTGGCGCCGGATTGGAAGCCGATCCGATGGACGGAGGCGGAGCGCAAAAAGGGGCAGGCCTGGGGATTGAAGACGATCGAATCGTTTCACACCTACGGAACGCCGCCGGTGTAGAGAGGGGCGAGCCGACGCGGGCGAACGGCTCACAGGGCGAGGGCGGACTTGAATTGGCGGGCGGAGGCGGAGATCGCGGCGAGATCGCCGTTGGCCAAAGCCCGGGCGGAGACCAGCTCGCCGCCGACGCCGACGGCCAGGGCGCCGGCGGCGAGGAATTGGGAGGCATTGGCGAGGCTGACGCCTCCGGTGGGAACCAATTCCATGGGCGGCAAGGCAGCTTTAAGGGAGCGGAGATAGGAAGGGCCGCCCAGGTTGCCGCAGGGGAAGACTTTCGCGAGGGCGGCGCCGTGCTTCCAGGCAGTGAGAAGGTCGGCGGGGGTGAGCGCGCCGGGCAGCATCAGGATATGGGCGTCGCGGGCGAATTTCAGGGTGGGCAGATCGAGACCGGGAGAGACCAGGAATTGAGCGCCAGCCTGGACGCAATTTCGGGCCGCAGCGACGTCGAGAACCGTACCCGCGCCGATGAGCAACGAGGCCGAGCGGGCAAGCTCGCAAATGACTTCGACCGCGCCGGGCACGGTCATGGCGATCTCGATCACGGAGATGCCGCCGTCGCAAAGGGCTTGGGCGGCGGAGAGAGCCAATTTTAGCGAGGGCGCGCGGACTACCGGGATCATGCGCTCGAGGCGGATTCGATCGAGGGCGGCCTGGATCATCTTGCGATGTGAGCGGCCTGGCCTTGCATGAGGCGGAGGACTTCGTCGAGAGTGGCCATGGAATTATCGCCGGGCGTGGTCAGGGCGAGAGCGCCGTGGGCCGCGCCGCATTCGACAGCCCATTGAAGGCCATGGCCGGCAAGGAGTCCGTAGACGAGGCCGGAGACGAACGCGTCTCCTCCGCCGATGCGATCATAGACCGCCAGGCCATTGCGCATGGGGGCTTGGTAAAACTGGCCGCCGGAGTAGAGGATGGCGCCCCAATCGTGGCAAGACGCGCCGGCAGCCTGGCGAATGGTTGCGGCCACGACGGGGATGACGAACTCGCGGACGATTTCCGCGATGACGTCGTTTCGGGAGGAGGCATGGAAGCCGAGCGCCGCCGCCAGGACTCCCTCATTGCCGATCAGGACGTCCACCAGGGGCGCGATGCGGCGGTTGACCGCTTGCGCTTGTTTCAGTCCGCCGCTGGCTTGCCAAAGAGAGGGGCGATAGTTTAGGTCGTAGGAGACGATGGCTCCGTGACGTTTGGCGGCGTGGATGGCTTGCAGGACGACTTCCGGGGTAGCGGGCGATAGTCCGGCGAAGATTCCGCCGGTGTGGAACCAGCGGGCGCCGTGGGAGAAGATCGCATCCCAATCAAAATCGCCGGGCTTGATCTGCGAAGCGGCGGAGTTGGCGCGATCGGAGCAGCCGAGGGCGGCGCGGACTCCGAAGCCTCGCTCGGTGAAATTCAATCCGTTGCGGACGGATCTGCCGACGCCGTCGTATTCGACCCAGCGGAGGAAGGACTGATCCACGCCGCCCTGAAAGATCAGATCCTGAATGAGGCGTCCGATGGGATTATCGGCGAGGGCGGTGACGATGGCCGTATCCATGCCGAAGCAGCGCTTGAGGCCGCGGGCGACATTGTATTCGCCGCCGCCTTCGTGGACATCGAAACGGCGCGCGGTGGCGATGCGGCGGTCGCCCGGATCGAGGCGGAGCATGACCTCGCCCAGGGCAATGAGGTCCCAACGGCGGCCTGGTTTGGGTGGAGGGTTCATATTTCGAGGGCGGCGGGTTGGAGGCGGGGCGCCAGAGCGTGAATGAGGAATAGAGCGGCCAAATAGACCGAACCGGCGAGCAGGAAAACGGGGACATAACTATGAGCCATCTGCAAAACGAAACCGGTGAAGGTAGAGATGCACATGCCGCCGATGGCCCCGCCGAAACCGGCGAAGCCAGAGACGGAAGCAACGGCGGGTTGGGGGAACAGGTCGGAGGCAAGCGTCAGCAGATTCGCGGACCAGCCTTGATGGGCCGCGGCGGCCAATCCAATAAGGGCGACGGCGACGCGGAGATCCGAGGCTTGGGGAGCGAAAACGATGGGAAGCACGGCGAGGGCGCAGATCAGCATGGCCGTTTTGCGGGCTCGATTGACGCTCCAGCCGCGCTGGAACAATCGAGACGGGAGCCAGCCGCCGGCGAGACTCCCGAGCGTGGCCATGTTGTAGACGACGACCAGAGGCCATCCAAGCTGCGTCAAGGACAAACCATGGCGCTCGTGGAGAAATTTCGGCAGCCAGAACATGAGGAACCACCAAGTGGGATCGGTGATGAACTTTCCAAGCAGGACGGCCCACGCCTGGCGGTATACGATCAGCCGCGCCCAAGGGATTTTCGGGCCGGCATCGGCGAGGCCTCCCGGCGCGGGCCGGCGATACACGACAAGCCAGGGAAGAATCCAGAAGGCGCTCAGCGCGCCGGTGAGGAGAAACGCGGACTGCCATCCATAGCGGACGGCAAGCCAAGGGACGGCGAGGGGCGCGAGGGTGGCTCCGATATTCGCGCCGGAATTGAAGATGCCGGTGGCGAGGGCGCGCTCGCTTTTCGGGAACCATTCCGCGACCGTTTTGACGGCCGCCGGAAAGTTTCCCGATTCGCCCAAGCCGAGAAAGAACCGGGCGAGGCCGAATCCGGCGACGGTGCGAACCAGGGCGTGGCCCACGGTGGCGAGGCTCCAAAGGCCGGTGGCGGCGGCGTAGCCCAAGCGGGTTCCGGCGCGGTCAATGAAGCGGCCAGCGAGCAAAAGGCCGATGGCATAGGCTCCCTGAAAGGCATTCACGATATTGGAGTATTGAATTTCGCTCCAGCCAATGGCGCGCTGTAACTCCGGCGCGAGGACGCCCAGCACCTGGCGGTCGACGTAGTTGACGGTGGTGGCGAAAAACAGGAGGGCGCAGATGCGCCAGCGATAGGAGGAGGGGGCGGGGGCCGCAGAAAGGGGGGAACGGGACGCGATTGAAGGCGCTGGGACCAAATTACTTTCCGCGGGCCGCGAAGGCGGGCTGAACGTTCAGCACGCCATAGCGGCGGTCTTCCCGCTCGCGGTGCGCGGCCATGGCCCAGATGTAGCCGATTCGATGGCCGGGGATGGCGACGTTGGGATGATAACCGCTGGGCATCAGCACCGCGTCGCCGTCGCGAACGACGGTGACCAGCTCGGGATACTCCGTGTTGTTATAGACCATCTGGATGCCGAAGGCCGGGGCGGGCATCTCAAAATAGACGTACATCTCCTCGAGCATTTCGGCGTGCTCGTGAGGCGGCCAACTGGTCCAGTTGCCGGGATCGGAGACGGTGAAGCCGAGCATCAAGCGGCCGGCCTGAACATTGTTGCCGATGAGCATGCTCACCTGGCGGGTCTGGCCGGCCGAGCCGGCGGTCCATCGGAGGGCGGGGTCGTTTAAAACTTCGCGGTAAGGGATAAGCTTGAGCGGATAGCGTTGGGAGACCTCGGAGGAAAATTCGGCGATGTCCACTTGCGAGGCGGCGGAGATATCGATGTGAGAATCGCGGGGAATATAGATGGAGTCGTATGGGCCGAGATTGTGAGGAGCGCCATCCACAGCGACGGCCGCGGCGCCAGAGAGGACCAGCAGCGCGGTTTCGCGATCGGAATTGGCGAAGGAGACTTGCGGCGCGGCGCGGTTAAGAATGATGCGGCCATAGGCGAGGTGGCGGGCGGCGCTGGTTTCGGGCGAGACGGAAATGCGGCGGCCCGTATGAGCGTTGGTTTTGCGAAAAACGATGGCATCGGGATTCATTCGCTATCCGAGAATAGTATCTCACCCGGAGGCAACGGCCCTGGGCGAGGCGGCGCGACCGACGCGGGTGGGGCCGCGCCGCCCTCCAGGCGACCGCTAGGATGGTTTCGTGCCCCAAAGCCCCGCGGACCACATGCGCGCGCTGGTCAAAGAGTGGCGCGATTTGGAAGAGAAGCTGCGGTTGGGCGGCGGCGCGAAAAAGATCGAGAAGGCGCATGCCGAGGGCAAACTGACGGCGCGGGAGCGCGTGGCGGCGCTGAACGATGCAGGCTCGATGTTTCTGGAGATCGGGCTGCTGGCCGCCTACGACAAATACGACGGGCAAGCGCCGTCGGCGGGAGTGGTGACGGGACTGGGCCGGATCGAGGGGCGGCCGGCGGTGATGGTCGCCAACGACGCCACCGTGAAGGCTGGAGCCTGGTGGCCCGAAACCATCCACAAAATTCTGCGCGCGCAGGAAATCGCGATGCGCAACCGGCTGCCGATCGTGTATCTGGTGGATTCGGCGGGGGTCAATCTGCCCTATCAGGACGGGATCTTTCCGGGCCAGTACGGGGCAGCGCGGATCTTTTACTACAATTCGCTGATGCGGCGGAAGCTGAGGGTGCCTCAGATCGCGGCGGTGATGGGGATGTGCATCGCGGGAGGCGCCTATCTTCCGGCGCTTTCCGACGTGATCGTGATGGTGGAAGGCGCAAGCTTCATGGGTTTGGGCGGGCCAAACCTGGTGAAGGGGGCGGTGGGGCAGGTAGTGGATGCGGAGTCGCTGGGCGGGGCGTCGCTGCACACGGGAAAAAGCGGGGTGGCGCACTATTCGGCGAAGGACGATCACGAGTGTCTGCGCCTCATCCGACGCCTGATAGGAGAGATGCCGCGGGCGCAGGCCACAGGGGAGCGGGGGGCGGCCAGGGCGCCGGCGAAGCCGGTGGAGGATCTTTACGACCTGCTGCCGGCCGATCATCGCTTGCCGTACAACATGGAAGAAGTGATCGGGCGAATCGTGGACGGCGACGATTTTTTGGAGTTTCAGCCGAATCACGCTCCGGAGATGCTGTGCGCGAACGCGCGGCTGGCGGGCCGGCCGATCGGCGTGATCGCGAACCGGCGGGGATTTTTGAAGACGCCGGAGGGTCCGCGCATTGGGGGCATCATCTACCCGGAGTCGGCGCGGAAGGCGGCGTATTTCGTGGAGACGGCGGAGCGCCATGGCCTGCCGCTGTTATATCTGCAAGACGTTTCGGGATTCATGGTGGGAGCGGAAGCGGAAAGCGAAGGAATCATCCGGGCGGGCGCGGAGATGGTGGAGGCGATGGCCTGCGCGAGCGTGCCGAAGATCGTGGTGACGCTGAATCACGCAAGCGGCGCGGGCTATTACGCCATGGCTGGCCAGGGCTTCGATCCGAATTTCACGTTTTCGTGGCCGACGGCGCGGATTGGAGTGATGGAAGGAGACGCGGCGGTTCAGGCGGTGCATGGACCGGAGCTGGCGAAACTGAAAGCCGCCGGCCAACCGGCGGCGCGCGAGCTGGAAGAGAGGATCGAGCGGACTCGCGCCGATTATGAGCGGTGGCTGGACGCCAAATACGCCGCGGCGCGAGGGCATGTGGACGCCATTATCGATCCGCTGCAAACGCGCCGGGTGCTGGAGTTCGCTTTCGAGGCCGCGGCGTCGGGGCGGCGCGAGCATTTGGCGCTGGAGACGCTGTGAGCCGCCTCGACGAGGGAAAGGATTAAGGGGTGGCGCCCTAGGCGGTCGCCACGGCGGGGCCGCTGTTCAGATTGGTGCGCAAGAAGCGGGCAAACTGGCGGGCCAACTGATTTACGATGTTTTCGTCTACCGGCTGGTTTGGGTCGGCCAGCACGCCGACGAGCGGACCCGTCATGGTGACCACGGCGCCGGTGGCGTGATGCGTGGCCTGAATGATGAACTGACCGTCCGAGATCCGACCCGTTGTCATGTCTTCGCCAAAATGATGCATGATTCCTCCAATCCCGAGATCAAATCTGAAGCGGCGCCGGAGACGCGGCCAGGAATAGAATCGCTACGGCGGCGAAAAGCGCAAATTCGACACATATTAGCAGGAACGCGAATCGCGTGCAGGCGGTGGCGCGCCGATTCACGGAGTTCCACGAGCGCTGTTCAGCGGCGGTCAGCTTATCCCAGCTTTTTTGAGCATATCGATAGGCGATATGACTGCGATAGGAGGCAAGCTCGAATTGGAGCGCGCGTATGGCTGCGGCCGACGCGGCGAGCCCCGCGACGATTCCCGCGACCGCGGCCCAAAACGCCAACCGGGAAAGAGGCTTCCCGTAGAGAAACTGCACGACGGCGACAATGGGGGCGACGCTCGCGGTGACCAGGAAATAGACGAGCTTGTGCTTGGTCTCTAAAAACTTCTCAACCTGCGAGTCGATTTTCAGCTCATACTCGCTCACGCCCGGCGGGCTGGCGGCGGGGCGCTCCAGGATGATGCGGAAGGGACGCAACCAAAATAATACAACAAACGCGGGGCGCGAGAATCGGACAGGCCGCGAGATAGGTCCCTGTGGCGAAGGCGATCAGCTGGCCGGAGGCGCCACGAGAGAATGGCCGAGGCGGAAGCGGCAAGCCCGGGCCACGGCCTCCACGGAAATCATCTCGACGCAGCGAGGCGTGTAGGGACAGTAAAACGTGGAGCAGCGCCGGCATTCATTCACGTCGATCACGGTCGCCTGATCGCTTAGAGGCTGAAAAGACTTGGGCCCGGGGCCGAGCAGGCAGACGCTCGGCAAGCCGACCAAATGGGCGAGGTGACGAGGGCCGCTATCGACGCCAATGAAAAGGCGGCTTGCGCGCATTAACATCACCAGTTGCAGAATGTCATATTGCCGGATGTAGGAGCGCAGCGGGAGGGAAGTTCGCAGAGAGATCTCCCGAAATGTGCGGGCTTCGTCTTCCGAGCCTCCGACAAAAACAAACGACAGATCTTTCTGGTCTTGCAGGGATTCCAGTAGCTGGACCCACTTCGCCGCCGGCCACAAATAGAGAGGGGAGCCCGAACCGGTATGAACGAGCACGATTCTGCCGGCAGGCTTGCCGGGCGCCGCCACTTGGCTGAAATCGAAAAGCTCGCAGGCGTCGATGCGATGGAGGCGCGGCCCGGACTTTCCGAACACTTCAAAGGCGAAGTCCGCCAATTGTTTGGCATGACGGCTGGGAGAAAACGCCAAATGCAGCCCATATCTAAGAAGAGGAAACAAGCAGGTGTGGATGGATTTGTAAGAGGCGCTGGCCAAAAGCTCACGGGCCGGCCCGCTCAACCGGAGCACGACGACGAGATCGTAGGAGCTATTGAGCGCCCGGCCGGAGACGGCCTGTTCGGCGCCGCGCCGAAATACGGTCTGAGCGGAGTAGACGCTGCGGATTCCCCGGAGCTTTTGCGCCAAAGGAGCGAGGGTGGGCGACACGATCAGGTCCGTTTCCGCATGGGGGTGTTCGCGAAGGAACTCGGCGATGGCGGGCAGAGAGACGACAAAGTCGCCGATCAAGCAGCAGTTGACGATGAGTATCGTTTTGGGCGAGGCGATTTTCCGCGAATTCAGAGTTTGCAGCCGAAGCAGCGCCGAAATTTCCCGCAGAACAGGCGCATACTCGAAATGAAATCGATCCCGCCAAGGAGCTGGGTCTTGCGGCATATGTGGTTAAAAGACGAGCGCAGCCAACCCCTATCCTAGCGGGAGGGCCGGGGAGGACGCGCAAAACCGGCCCGACAGGCGCGAGGAGCCGGGCTTGGAATGATAAGCTGAAACTTCCCGTGCCCTCCCCTCGGCAGTCCAAATTGTCCGCGCTGGCCGGCCGGCGTTTCACGAAATTGGTGGAAATTATGGAGAAGCTGCGCTCGCCCGGCGGCTGCCCCTGGGATCGGGAACAGGATTTCGACACAATTAAGCCGTATCTGCTCGAGGAAACTTACGAAGTCCTGGACGCAATCGACGCGAGGGACTTCGAAGGACTGGCCGAGGAACTGGGGGATTTGTTGTTGCAGGCGGTGTTCTTCGCGCAAATGGCGCGGGAGCAAGGGCGGTTCGATATCGCCGATTCCGTGGAGGCGATCAACCGCAAATTGATCCGGCGGCATCCGCATGTATTCGCGGACGGAAACGCCAAGACCGCCCAGGAGGTGACGCGGCGCTGGGATGAGATCAAGGCGGCGGAACGGGAACAGAGAGGCGAAGCCGAACCGGACGGCTTGCTTAGCGGCGTTCCGAGATCGCTGCCCGCGCTGGTGGAAGCGCGGCAGATCGCCTCGCGCGCGGCGAAGGCGGGTTTCGATTGGGAAAACGTGGAACAAGTGCTGGAGAAGCTGCAAGAGGAAGTGGGGGAGCTGGAGGGGGCGCGAAAGGGTTCCACACAGGCCGAGGTGGAAGGAGAGATCGGCGATATTTTGTTCGCGATCGTGAACGTCGCGCGGTTTCTGAACGTGGATCCGGAGCAGGCGCTGCGCAAGACGAACGCGAAGTTCCGCCGCCGGTTCCGGCACATCGAAAAGGGCGTGGCGGCGGCCGGGAAAACGCTGAAACAAGCCAGCATGGAAGAGATGGAAGGGTTATGGCGGCAGGCCAAGCGCAGCGAGTGATTGAAATCCGGCCTCTGGCGACGCATTCCGAATTCGAAGCGGCGGTGGATCTGCAGCGGCGCATCTGGGGTTTCGACGACATCGAACTGCTTCCCGTGCGGCTATTCGTCACGGCGCTGAAGGTGGGGGGGCAGGCGCTGGGCGCCTTCGACGAAGGGAAAATGGCGGGGTTTTGCCTGGCGATTCCGGGCATCGGCGGACGAGGCAGGATCTATTTGCACAGCCACATGCTCGGGGTGCTGGCGGAATACAGGAACGCGGGGGTGGGCCGGAGGCTCAAGCTGGCGCAGCGGGAGGACGCTCTGGCGCAAGGCATCGATTTGATCGAATGGACCTTCGATCCGTTGGAGCTGAAGAACGCCTGGTTCAATATCGAGCGTCTGGGCGCGGTGGTGAGGCGCTTCGTTCCCAACCAATACGGTTGCACGACGAGTCCGCTGCATGCGGGATTGCCGACCGACCGCTGCGTGGCGGAGTGGCGCCTGGACAGCGCGCGCGTGAAACGGATTTTGGCGGGCCAGCCGATGGAGCGCCTCCGCGCCGCCGAGCGCATTGAAGTGCCCGCCGCGATCGACGCCCTCAAGCGCGAGGATCCGGCGCAGGCCCGCGAAATTCAAACGCGGGTGCGGGAGCAGTTCCTCCAGCATTTATCGAACGATTTGGCGGCGACCGGATTCGAGCGCACAGCCGAAGGCGGCTGCTATCTGCTGGAGCGGGGAATCCGAATAGAGCGGATGACGCTGCGGGAGATCCGCATGCCCCTGGCGCACTTTTTCGAAACCAGCTTTGGGCGGACCACGGAACGCAGAATTATTCTGGTCGAGGTCATTTCAGGCGGGGTTTCCGGATGGGGCGAGATCACTTGCGGCGAGAATCCGTTTTACAACGAAGAGTGGACCGACGCCGCATGGCTGATCGCGAAGGACTATGCGGCTCCGAGAGCGCTAGGCCGCGATTTTGAATCGGCCGCGGAGGTGGGGCGGAGCTTTGAAGGGATTCGCGGCCACCGCATGGCGTTGGGAGGGATCGAAGCGGCGGCGTGGGATTTGGAAGCGCGGATCCAAGGGTTGCCGCTGGCAAAGCACATTGGCGGCGAACGGGCCGAGATTCCCTGCGGGGTCTCCATCGGAATTCAGAATTCGGTTCCGGAGCTTTTGAGAAAGATCGAGGCGGAGCTCGAGGCGGGCTATCAACGGATCAAGATCAAGATCAAGCCGGGATGGGACGTAGAGGTGGTGCGCCAGGCGCGGCGGGAATTTCCAGGCGTCGGGCTGATGGCGGACGCCAACTCGGCCTACACGCTGGCCGATGCGGAACACTTGAAGCGGCTCGACGAATTCGGCCTGATGATGATCGAGCAGCCGCTGGCGCACGACGACATTATCGACCACGCGGCGTTGCAGGAGCGGCTAACGACGCCGATTTGTTTGGACGAATGCATCCGCACGGCGCATCATGCCGAGCAGGCCATTGCGATGCGGGCCTGCGGCGTGATCAATATCAAGCTCGGGCGAGTGGGCGGATTTCGCGAGGCCAAACGGGTGCATGACGCGGCGCGCAAACACGGGATTCCGGTGTGGTGCGGAGGGATGCTGGAGACCGGCATCGGGCGGGCCGCCAACATCGCGCTATCGACGCTGCCGAACTTCGTACTGCCGGGCGACGTGTCGGCCAGCAAGCGGTATTGGAAGCGGGACGTGATCCGGCCGGAAGTGGAGGTGACGGCGCAAGGGACCATTCAAGTTCCGGACGGGCCGGGATTGGGATATGAGGTGGACCGCGATCATCTGAAGCGGCTGACAGCGAGAGAAATCACGCTGGATCCGCCAGGGCTTGCTGGACGCGTTGCGGGGTAAAGGGAATCTGCCGGAGGCGGGCGCCGGTGGCGTCGAAGACGGCGTTGCCGATGGCGGCGGCGACGAGGGTGATGGAGAGCTCGCCCGCTCCGTTGGCCTCCGCTTCGGGATGGTTCAGCAGCACGCACTCGATGTGGGGAACATCGAAGCCGAGCGGCAGGGAACGATAGGTGCGCCAGTCGATGGAGGCGATTTTCTCGCCGTCCCAGACGACCTCTTCGCCCAAAGCGCGGCTCATGCCTTGCAGCGCGCCGCCTTCCATTTGATTGCGGAGGCCGTCGGGATTGGAGATGGGTCCGCAATCGGCGGCGATGGTGATTCGCTTGACGGCGATGGCTCCCGAATCGCGATTCACTTCGACTTCGGCGACCATGGCGGAGTAACCGTTCTCTCCTTCATAGGCCACGCAGGCGACGCCGCGGCCGCGCGCGACCGAGGAGCGGCGCGATGAGGGTGCGGGAGAGGGCCGCGCATCCCACCGCGCGGCTCTGGCGGCCGCCTCGACAACCCCGATGACTCGCGGGTGGGTCAAGTGGCGCAAACGATATTCCACCGGGTCGGCCTTAACTCTGGCGGCGATTTCGTCCAGGAAGCATTCGTGGGCGAAGGTGTTTTGCAGGCGGGAGGGCGAGCGCAGGGGGCCGGTCCAAAAGGGGGAACGGAGATTGTGGGTCAGAACGCGTCCGCTTTCCACCTTGCCCGCTCCGCGCGCGATTCCATTGACGCGGGCCGCAAGGTAAGAAGGCGCGGCGTTGCTGTTGTTATTGAAGCCGGCGGGCGGAGGCGCGGGAGTGCGCGGAGTAAAGGCGTCGGGCTGGAATCCGGCGAGATAGCCGGTAACGACGTTGCCGGGAGTGGCCGGGCCGGGGCGGTTGCCGAAGCTGGGGAACCAGGATTCCTGCTCCCAGGCGAGGATGCCGCCTTGCGAATCGACGCCGGCGCACAAGTCAAT
>DATGLY010000021.1:0-18222 GCA_035293905.1 Bryobacteraceae bacterium | reverse complement strand
GCTGTATTCCGGCGGCGACACCGCGCATCACAAGGAACGGGCCATGAAGGCGTTGACCGCGGTCGGGCTGGCGGACCGCTGGGAGCATCATCCCAGCCAGTTGTCAGGCGGCCAGCAGCAGCGCGTGGCGATCGCGCGCAGCCTGATCAACGATCCGCAATTGATTTTGGCCGATGAGCCCACCGGCGCCCTGGATTCGAAAACCAGCGTGGAAATCATGGCCATTTTCCAACGGCTGAATCGCGAGCAGGGCATCAGCATCGTGGTGGTCACGCACGAGCCCGATATCGCGCACTACGCCGAGCGCATCATCACGTTCAAAGACGGAAAAGTTTTAAGCGACGAGCCAGTGGCCGAGCCGCGCAACGCGGCCCGCGAGTTGGAGCAGTGGGTGGCCGAACAGGAAGAGGAGGAGCCGGCGGCATGAACAAGGTTTTGCAGAGCATGAAGATCGCTTTCCGCGCGTTGCGCGTGAACAAGCTGCGAAGCGCCCTTACGATGCTGGGCATCATCATCGGCGTGGGCGCGGTCATCGCCATGGTGGCGGTGGGCAGCGGCGCCACGCAGCGGATTCAGGAGCAGATCTCTTCCATTGGCAGCAACGTCATCATCGTCCAGCCGGGCAGCATGAATTTGGGAGGCGTGCGCCAAGGCTGGGGCTTCGCCCAGACCTTGACCGAGGACGACGCCAAGGCTATCGGCTCGGAATGCAGTTCCGTGCTCTATTCCGCGCCCATGCAGCAGAACCAGGCGCAGGTGGTTTTTGGGAACAATAACTGGTTCACGCGGATCCAGGGCACCACTCCGGATTACCTCACCATTCGCGACATGGAAGTAGCCAGCGGCCAGCCCTTCACCCAAGCCGATGTCGATTCGTCGGCCAAAGTGGCGCTGTTAGGCAAGACCGTGGTGGATAACCTGTTCAATGGAACGGACCCGGTGGGGCAAATCATTCGCGTCAAGAAAGTGCCATTCACCGTGGTGGGCGTTCTGGCGCCGAAGGGCCAGTCGCCCACTGGCCAGGACCAGGACGACATGATTATCATGCCGATCAGCACGGCCAAGAAAAAGGTCATTGGCGGGCGGCAGAACAATATGCAAGTGGTCGGGCAGATTTTGGTGCAGGCGCGCGAGGGGGCTACAAAAATCGCCGTGAACGAGGTGGAAGGGCTGCTGCGGCAGCGCCACCGCTTGCAGCTAACTCAGGATGACGATTTCGCGGTGCAGAACCTGGAGGAAGTCTTCGCCGCCCAGGAGACCTCGGCCGAAGTGATGTCCATTCTGCTCGCTTCGATCGCTTCGGTATCGCTGATTGTCGGCGGCATTGGGATCATGAATATCATGCTGGTCTCGGTGACGGAGCGCACCAAGGAGATCGGGCTGCGCCAGGCCGTGGGCGCGAAGACAGGCGATATTCTTTCTCAATTTTTGGTGGAGGCCGTGACGCTGAGCCTAGCCGGAGGGACGGTGGGCATTGTGTTGGGGGTGGGCGCGAGCCTGCTCATCTCCTATTTCGCGGACTGGTCGACGCTGGTAAGCCCCGGCTCGGTTTTGCTGGCGTTTCTGTTTTCGGCGCTGGTGGGGGTGTTCTTTGGATATTACCCGGCGCGGAAGGCCGCGTTCCTGGATCCAATAGAAGCATTGAGGTATGAATAAGCGATAAAGCCCGGCCTGCAAGCTTGCGGCTAAGGGCTTCTCCTGCCGGTCGGCATAGAGATCGCCGCCCGTCTCGATGCTACGATAAAGCTCTTCAGAGGTGTAAGCCCACATGAAACAAGTTCAGTCTTATATCGCCGTTTTGTGCGCGCTTCTGGTTGCCTCCCCGCAGACCTTCGCGCAGGCGCAAACCAGCCAGACGCAGGATCAGACCCCGCGTCTGGATAGCGAGGCGCCGCACTGGCATTCGGTGTTTACGGCGAAGTACGATCCCAAGATCGTGCCGCCGATCAATGTTTCGAATACGACCCGTATCGAGTCGCTGCTGCGCGGCGGCAATTTGTATCTGTCGCTTCAGGACGCCATCGCCTTGGCGCTGGAGAACAACATCGATATCGAGGTGCAGCGCTACGGGTTTCTGATCGCGGACCAGAATCTGAAGCTGGCGCAGAGCGGGGGAGGCGCGGGCAACGTGAATACGGCGGTGACGGGAGCGAGCCTCAGCGCAGGCGCGCCGGGAGCAGGCGCAGGACTCACCAATGCGGGCGGCGGCAATACCGTGAGCACGGCCGGGGGAGTGAACACGAACGTGATCGGCGGAGGCGGCATCCCCAGCTTCGACCCCGTATTAACCAGCACGTTGCAGTGGGGCCACACCACCCAACCGCAGCAGAACACGATCACCACCGGAACGACCTCGCTGATCACGCAGGCCACGACCTTCAACTTCGGCGTATCGCAGGGCTTCGTCTCCGGCGCAACCGCGACGCTCAGCTACAACAACGGAATTACGGATCAAAACGCGATCCGCAACTTGTTCAATCCCGTCACGCAGTCGAGCCTGGACCTTCAATTTTCGCAGCCTCTGCTGCAAGGCTTCGGATTCGCCATCAACAACCGCAACATCCGCATCGCCAAGAACAATATCAAGGTTAACGATTATGCCTTTCAACAGCAGGTGATCTCGACCGTGGCCAACGTCATTCAGCTTTATTGGAATCTGGTGAGCTACATTGAGCAGGTCGGAGTGATGCAGCAAACGCTCGCCTATTCGCAGAAGCTGCTGGAGGATAACCGCAAGCAAGTCGAGATTGGAACCCTGGCGCCGGTGGAAGTGACTCGCGCGGCCGCGGAGGTGGCCAGCGACGAAGGGAATTTGTTGATCGCCCAGACCACGGTCCGCCAGCAGGAAGTGATTTTGAAAAACGCCATCAGCCGCAACGGCATCGCCAGTCCGGCGATCGCCGAGGCGCACATCGTACCGACCGATAAGATTCGCGTTCCGGATATAGAGCCGGTCCGGCCCATGCAGGATCTTATTGCGGAAGCCTTGGACCGCAGGCCAGATTTGGCGCAGACCCGGGTCCAGCTTGAGAACTCCAAGATCAGCCTGACCGGCGTCCGCGACGCCATGCGCCCCTCGCTGAATTTGATCGGGGATGTGCGCAACAACGCGCTCTCCGGCACGCCCAATTCGCAGGAAACTTCTACGGCGGGCTTCACCAGCGTGCCCGATCCTTTCTTCATTGGCGGCTACGGCAACGTGCTCACACAGCTTTTCTCCCGCAACTTTCCAAACTACTCCGTCGGCGCGCAGCTCAATATTCCGCTCCGCAATCGGGCGGCGCAGGCGAACATGGCGGTCGCTCAACTCCAGTTGCGGCAAAGCGAACTGGAGGTGCAAAAATCCATAAACCAGATCCGCCAGGATGTGAACAATGCGCTCATCGCCATCGATCAGGCGCGGGCGCGGTACGACTCGGCGGAAAAGAGCGTCGTGCTCGAACAACAGTTGTTGGACGCCGAGCAGAAGAAACTGGCCGTCGGCACCTCCACGCCCATTCTCGTCATTTCGGTGCAGCGCGACTTGGCCAACGCCGAGCTTACCGACGTTCAAGCCCTGACAGCCTATGGCCTGGCGAAAGCGCAACTGGCGCAAGCCCTCGGCACGATTTTGGAAGACAATCGCATCCAGATCGACGAAGCCAAGACGGGACACGTTTCGCGGCCGCCCGATCCGATTCCGGATGTGAACCGGACGGGGAACAACGCCAACGGCGGGACCGCTGGGGCGGCCGTCAATCTCAAGCGGTGACCAGCGCGGCTAGTCCGTCGCGGGGGTGGACTCCGGGATGTGCGGGCGGCGGGTGCGCCAGAGATCGATTACGAGGAACGCGGCGCCGACGGTGATGGCGGAATCGGCGACATTGAACGCCGGAAATTCGTAGGAGCCGAAGAAAAATTGCAGAAAATCGGTGACGGTTCCCGCAAACAGGCGATCCCAAACATTGCCGAGCGCGCCTCCGAACACCAGGGCCAGCCCGAGGCGCAACAGCGAAGACTCATGCAGTCCGCTTTGACGCGGCCGCCAAAGCATGACGCCGATCACCGCCATCACCGCCAGCGAAATGACGATTAGAAATACGATGCGCCATTGGCTGGTAGAGCCGGCCAGCATGCCGAAGGCGGCGCCGGGATTTTCCGTGTGCACGATGTTGAAGAATCGCGGAATCACTGGCGTGATGTCCCAGGCAGTGAACGAGGCGCGGATGTACATCTTGCTCAGGCGGTCCATCAGGACGACGGCGGTGATCACGGCGGCGGCGGAAAGACGCTGTTTCATCCCAGCATTTCCTTGAGCGCCGCCGCACAAGACTCGCACACGGCGGGAAAGTCGGGATCCTCGCCCACGCCGGTGGAATACTTCCAGCAGCGCTCGCACTTAGAGCCATCGGCGCGCTCGACGATGACGCCCTCGGGAGCGTTCAGCGCCACCTGCGAGACGATGAACAGCGAGGGCAAATCGGCTGCGTAGCGCTCGAGCAGATCGGCGGGCGCCAGACGCACGCGGGCCTCGAGCGATGCGCCGATGAGCCCCTGCCGGCGCGCCTCTTCGAGCGCTTTCAAAACGCGCGCCCGAATCTCCATAAGGCTGTTCCACTCGCCGAGTTTCGCCGCATCCATCCCGGAAGCGGTTTCTTCCGGCTCCGGCAACAGGGCCAGATGAACGCTGTCGGGAGCGCCGGGGGGCTTGGCGGTGTAGCTCCAAGCCTCCTCCGCCGTAAACGCCAGCAAGGGAGCGATCAGGCGGACCAGAGCGTAATGAACGCGATAAAGCGCAGTCTGTCCGCTGCGGCGGGCGCGGCTGAAGGTGGCCGCGGTGTAGAGGCGGTCCTTCAACACATCGAAATAGATCGCGCTCAAATCGGTCACGGCGAAATCGTAGACGGCGCGGTAAACCTTGTGAAACTCCAGCTCGTCGTACCACGCCCGGCACCGGCGGATCATCTCTTCCGAGCGCGAAAGGATCCAGCGGTCAATATCGAGCATCTCCTCCACCGCAACCGAGTCGCGGGCCGGATCGAAATCGTGCAAATTGCCAAGTGCGTATTTGAGCGTATTGCGTAACTTCCGATAGGCTTCCACCAGCCGCGCGACGGTGGTTTCGGAAAAGCGGACGTCTTCGGTGAAGTCGACCGAGGCGGTCCAGAGACGAAGAAGCTCGGCCCCGTATTTTTGGACGATCGCCTGCACCTCTTCGGCGCCTTTGGATTTCGACAGGGCGTGGCCTTCGCCATCCAGGGTCCATCCATTGGTGGCGGAAGCGCGGTAGGGCGCTCCGTCTTTCAAGCCCACGCCGACCAGCAGCGACGAATGGAACCAGCCGCGGTACTGGTCGCCGCCTTCCAGATACATATCCGCGGGCCAGGACAGGCCGTTTTCGTCCGTCAGCACGGCCAGATGGCTGGCTCCGGAGTCAAACCAGACGTCAAGAATATCGTTTTCCTTGCGGAATGCGCCGCCGCCGCATCGGGCGCATTTAAAGCCCGGTCCGAGCAGTTCCTCGGCGGCTTTGGAATACCAGACGTCCGCGGTATGCTGGCGAATCAGCTCCACCACGGGATCGAGCGCGCGCCGATCCGTCACCGGCTCGTTGCAGGCTTCGCAATAGAAGACGAGCACCGGCACGCCCCAGGCGCGCTGGCGGGAAATGCACCAATCGGGACGGGTGGCGATCATGTTCGAGATTCGTTCCTCGCCCCAGGCCGGCTTCCATTGGACGCCCTTGATCGCCTCCAGCGCGCGGCCGCGGAGATTCTTGTGGTCCATGGCGATGAACCATTGCTCGGTGGCGCGGAAGATAGTCGCGTTGTGGCAGCGCCAGCAGTGCGGATAACTGTGATCGATTTTTTGAGACGCCAACAGCGCGCCGCGCTGCGCCAGCAAATTTTGCACGATGGCGTTTCCCTCCCACACCGACTTGCCGAGCAACGCCTCGGGCAAAGGTCCTTCGGCGCCGGGCGCCTGGTAGAAGTGGCCGGAGGCGTCCACGGGGCAGTACGTGGAAATGCCATAAACCTGGCCGATCAAGTAGTCTTCCTGACCGTGGCCGGGAGCGGTATGAACGGCCCCGGTACCCTGCTCCAGCGTGACGTGATCGGCTAGAATGCCGACGGAATTCCGCTCCAGAAAGGGATGGCGGAAAACCGCGTTTTCCAGACGCTCGCCGGGAAATTCTGCGATTTCCTTTATGTCCTTCCAGCCGCAAGCTTCCACCGTCGCGCCCACCCGTTGCTTGGCCACAATGTATACGTCGCCGTTTGATCCGGGACCGGGTTCAACCGCCAAGTAACTGAATTTAGGATGAAACGCGATCGCCATGTTGGCGGGAATGGTCCAAGGCGTAGTGGTCCAGATCAAGCCATAGACGCGCCGCGCGGCCAGCGAAAAGTGGATGGCGGCCGGATCGGAGACCAAGAAAAAACGAACCCAAATCGACGGGCTGGAATGATTTTCGTACTCGACCTCCGCTTCCGCCAAGGCGGTGCGATCATGGATGCACCAGTTCACCGGCTTGAGACCTTTGTAAACATAACCCCGGTCCAGGAAATCGACGAAAGCCTGCGCGATGACCGCCTCATATTCGGCGCTCATCGTCAGGTAGGGGTCCTCCCACCGGCCCAGCACTCCCAGCCGGACGAAGTCGCGCTTTTGAAGCTCGACGTATTTTTCGGCGTATTTCCGGCAGGCGGCGCGGACCTGCACCGTGGACATCTGGGCCTTCTTTGGCCCTAATTGGCTATCCACCTTGATTTCGATCGGCAGACCATGGCAATCCCAACCGGGGACATAGGGCGAATCATAGCCTTCCATGGTTTTGACTTTCACGATAAAGTCCTTCAACAGCTTGTTGAAGGCGTGGCCCAAGTGAATGTTTCCATTGGCGTAAGGAGGGCCATCGTGGAGGATGTAGGTGGGGGCGCCACGGCGCGCCTGCCGAATCCGGCGGTATAGCTGGGTTCTGTCCCATTGCTCCAGCAGCTTAGGTTCGAGCTGCGGCAGGTTCGCTTTCATCGAAAAGCCCGTGCGAGGCAGGTGAATCGTGTTTTTCAGGTCGATTTTGGCCGATTCCATGGTAAATGCGCAGAACCAAACGCGGCGGCGTGGCTCACCGCAACGAGGACGGCGCCGCGTTCTGGGTGCTTCCGTCGAACTTTCATGGTACTCCATTCGCGCCCAGGCTGAACCCAAGGCTTTCAAGATCAACAATCTACAAGGTCGAACCCAATCGCATACTTTCTTGTTGACAGCAAATAAAGTTAGGATTAATATTCTCTTTCGCCGTTGCGAAATGCGGATGGAATCCAATTTTCGAAACGGCGAACGCCGCCTTGTTGCGGAAGGGGTCCGCCACGGGCGAGCGAGGGACGCGAATTGAGAACGCACTCCACGATGAGGAACGCAGTCCATGACGTTTCGACTTGGTGAGAAGCTGGTCTATCCCAACCACGGGGTGGCGACCGTGGAAAACATTAGCAGCCGCGTCTTCGCAGGTCAATTCGAACGCTACTATTTGCTCCGGCTTACCTATAACAGTCTGACGGTAATGGTGCCGTTTTCGCACGTAGGCGAGTTGAGGCTGCGCAAGGTCACCCGCAACGGCGAGCTTGCGCGCGTATTGAGTTTCCTGTCGGAAGGCCGCTGCCGGCGTTATCCGGATTGGAAAGACCGGTTCAAAGAAAACAGCGAAAAGATGCGGGATGGGAGCCTGCTGGCGGTAGCCGAAGTGCTCAAAAGCTTGCTCATTTTGCAAGCGCAGAAACCGCTTTCCTTCCGGGAGAAGAAGATGCTGGACCGGGCGCGGCACATGCTGATCACGGAGCTGTCGACGTCGCGCGGCTTGAGCGAGGCGAACACCATCGCCCTGCTCGACCAGGCTCTTCAGAAGGCGCAACTACGCTGGCCGGAACCGTTGTAAGAACCTCCCGATTTTGTGGGCGGACGCGGCGCCTCTTCAAGCGGATCGGCGGAGGCGAGTGACAATCCGCTAAGCGCGGTCAGTTCCCCAAGCGCTCGCGAAGACGCTGCTCGATTTGACGCTCCAGGTCCTGCTGCGCCGTGGTGAGCCCGGCGGCGCTGACCTCGAGTGGCTCGGCGTCCGGGCCGGGAAAGCTATAGGACGGATCGGTGTTCTCCTTTTGCTCAATCAGCAGTTTGTAGACATCCCAGGTATAAAAGTTCGTCACCCAGTTATTGAAGTCGTCCGCATCGCGGTCCGAAGGCGGAGTATCGAGAGAGATCCGCGTGCCGGCAATCAAGTTATGCTGGGGCCCGAAGAATACGGGCCGCAGGCCGGCCGGCTTGCCTTCCTCGGCCATGTGACTGAAGTTTACGTCGGTGGTCATGTCGTTGAGGGTTGGAGCATGGTAAGGATCGGAATGGTCCGTCGAGCTTCCTGGACCGTATGCGCGAAAATGGCTGAACTCCAGCGGCGAAATGGTGTCCCAGTTCGAGCCGTAATCGATCGTGACGACGTAGCCAGCCTTTAAAATGCGTCCCGCGCCCTGCAGGAACCGCCCTTCGCCCAGGTTGATATAAGCGGCGAACCCTTTGTTGCTTCGGGCCAGCTCATAGGCGTACTGGGGAATGTATTGGCGAAGGTGTTGAGCAATCTCGGGCACGCTGTCGATAGGCAAGTAGACCTCGTGAAATTCGATGGATTCCACCTTCTTGGCGTAATCGCCGGCCGAGGAAAGGGCTTCGAGAAGAGCCGTGAAACCATCGCGGCTCAGGTAGACGGTGGCGTCGCGCTTGGAGCCGAACAGCCCGGCCTGGATCTTCACGTCTTCATCCAGCAGGCGCTTTTGGAGCGGGGCGGGCATGGCGCTTTCCAGCTTCTTCCAGCCGGCCGGCGCCAGCGCCGGGGCGACAAAGCCTATCTCCAGCGACCCGTCCAGCGAAAAAATCACTTTGTGGACGCTGAAGGCGTCTGGCAACTCGTTAGAAAGGACCACCCCCTTGAGGCTTTCGGCCGGGATGGTGGCGCCAGGGTCGGTTGCATCTCCTCGGCGGGCCTCAAAGCGGGCGCCGAAACGGGCGTTGCGCTTGCGCTGCGCCTCGCTCAAGGCGGGAGAACGGTCGTAACAGGCATAAACCATCTGGCGCGAAAAGCGGCTCCAGCCGCCGTCTTTGTCCTCCGCCGCGCGGGCGTCAATATAATCGAGGATGGATTCGGCCAGCGCGCCATCGCCCGCGCCAAACTCGGCGATTGTAAAGCGCTCTTTGTCGTCGAGCGTGCCGGCTTTCCGCATGCCGTCCCAGATCTTAAAAAGGTGCTCCGCGATCATATGACCAAAGTAGGGGAAAAGAGCGTCGGGGAAGGTGCGGTAGTCCTGCACGAAATCGACCCTGCCGCTGGCGTAATAGCCAACCGTGGGATGGAACATCACCAGGTCCTGATACTCCAAAAAGCTCGGGAAAAATTGCTTCACCGCGGAGGCGGCGGACGGGTCCACCCGCATCTCATGATGGATCTCCCAGGAATTGAGAAGATCGCCGTGCGGGTCGGCGGAGAAGACCAGGGGCGGCAGCACGGCAGCGGCCAGAAACAAGCGGCGAAAAGAAGGCATACGCTCCTATTGTGGCAATTCTCGGTTGGTATTTCCTTCAGCGGTGACGATCGCCACGTCCTTCAGGCTTACTTGCCGACCAGGTGGGGACCGCTGCGGTCGTTTTCGTTGCAGATGAACTCGATCAGCTCGGTGTCGGGCATGATGCGCTGATTCACGCGGACGGTGAACGGCTTGGTGTAGACTTTCGGATCGTCGATGGTGACGTCGATTTCCAGAGTCCCGTAGTTGGGCCGCCGGTAGCGCTCGATCATTCTTCCGGCATTCGTCATGGGGCTGCCGTTCACATCCAGCCAAACATCGTCGCGGAAGCCGTTGGTTTCCACGATAAACGTGTCGCCCTCCCAGTGGCCGATCGAATAGCCGTACCACCAAGGTTCCGCATCGCCGGACGGCAGAAGGCGGCCGTCGGTGAAAATTTCCCGCACGCCTCCCTGCGCTTCGTAAAGCACGACGGTGAGGCCGGGCGTCTGAATGATCTTGCGGGGCTGCGGGTGCATGTGGAGCTGCGTGAGGCCGAGCGGCAGGCAATGGGCGTCGGGATTGTCTTTGCTGTGCTCTTCGGTGCGCGCCCTCAGCAGATCCGCGGCCCAGGGCTGCAAAGGCAAGCCCCCTCTGATTCCCGCGCCGATATTGAAAAACGTCGCCGCCGGCGGACTGGCGGAGGGCCGCTGCTCCGGTTGCTCCGGAATGGAGGCGATGGCGGCGCCGCCTTGCCCGCCAACGCGGCCGCGGAAGGCCCAGACGCCGGAAAGATCGGGATGGCCGTCCGCCGCCAGCGGCGTGGGGCCGTCAAGAATCGGCTTGCCGTTCGCGTCCCTGGGGACCCGCATGGTGGGATAGAAAGGCCACTGCGCCTGGAGGGCGCAGGCGCATCCGGCAACGGCCAGCAGCGCACACGCGCGGATCGCGAGCATCGTTCTCATAGGCAATAAAATATCACGCATCCCTGGATTGGGGCTGAGAATCTTATAGGGGACGATCCGGCATGCTGATGGAGCGCCACATATGCGCAACCGGGCTATTGTCAAACCCGAGGCCCTCCTTGGGCTGCTTAAAATGCCGGCCGATGATATCGGCGAACTCTTCGACGCGGGGATTCACGCCCGGCTCGAAAGCGTATAAATCGTTCACCGTCACCAGGCGCGGATAGATATACCATTTGTGGTTGCGCACAAATTTGTAATTGGCCTCGATGTAGGGCTCCGGTTTATAGTCGTCGCCGAACATCACCCGGTAAAGGTCGGGATATTTGTAGCCGTTGGCCTCGTCTTCATAGAACCGCAGCGTTTGGTGGTGGCGAATGGCGAAAGCGACCTTTTCCGAGACGTAAGGCTCATAGAGCTGGGCGCACCACCAGCCATGATCCACTTTAATCAGCTCCTGAACCGTGTCGTGCAGAAGGCAGGCGAGAACGATCTCCTCGTCCAGGCCGTTCTTTCTCGCCAGGCTGGCGCTCTGAACCACGTGATTAGAGGTGGCGCGGAAGCGCAGCTTGAAGAAGTCGATCAGCGTCGGCTTTTCCGGCATCGGCGGGAGCCTCCGGACGTTGCCCTTTTGGGAGAGGAAGAGATTTCCGGCGCCGCGTCGAAAAGGCCGCGTCTCGATCTGCGCCTGGACTTCGGCCGCCGTGGGGAATTTTTGCGCGGCGCGAGCTTCGTTGAGCTGGCGCATCAAATAATCTTCGAGGGCGTCGGCCTTGGCTTCGCAGCTCATGCCCGCGACAGCGCCATCCCCGCCCAGGCTTGCGATAAATTCTTGCCGGTCGAGCGACATGGCGACTTCCCCTTTTCCGATTTCAGTATAGCGGGATTGGCGCGGCGGCCGTGGCTACTGCTTCGGCGACTGCTTGGCCTGGCCCACGGCGTTCGGATTGACGTATTGCGAACCGGGGGCGGCCGTATCGCCGCCGGAAGATCCCGCGAATACGCGCCGTCCGTCAGGCAGGTTCACCGAAGTTGCGTTGCAGGTGCGGGAACCGTCCTTGGACAAGGTCCCATCGATGCTCACCTGATCGCCTTCCTTAAGCGCATCCTTGGTCCAACCGTTCCGAGTGAGCGTGTTCGGCGGTCCGCCTTCGCACTGCCAGCGGGCGTTGGCGCCGGATTCGTCCTTGACATCCAGATAAATCCAGATATGCGGATTCATCCATTCGACCTTGGCCACCGTCCCCTTCAAACTGACCCTCTTTTGCGCGTCGAACTCCGCCGAAAATGAATGATGCGCGAGCGCGGGCACGACCGCCGTGGCGAGCCCAAAAGCAAAAACGCCAATTTTGGCTTTCATCCAGAGCCTCCCGGGTTGAAATTGTATCATCATTAGGCGGCGAACCGCAGCCTGGCCGTTCCGTTTTAGGATAAAAGCTATCCATGAACGCCATTGAGGTGCACGACTTGCGCAAGGTCTACGGCGCGAAAGCGGCGGTGGACGGCCTCAGCTTCACTGTGCCCCAAGGCAGTTTCTTCGGGTTCCTCGGCCCGAACGGCGCGGGCAAGACGACGACGATTCGCATGCTGATGGGGCTCGCTGCACCGACCTCAGGAACCATTCGCCTGCTGGACTTGCCGATGCCGGAGCGGGCGCTCGAGATCAAGCGCCAGATCGGTTTGGTGCCTGACGAGTCGCTGCTGTTCGATCATCTCACCGGGGCGGAGTTTATCGAATTCGCCGGCCGCATCTATGGCCTGGAGCGGGCCGTGGCTCGCGAGCGCTCCGCTGAACTGCTGGAGCTGTTCGACCTCGGGGATGCGCGCAACAAGCTTATCCGCCAATATTCCAAGGGAATGCGCAAGCGCACGGCCATGGCGGCGGCCCTGATCCATCGGCCGAAGCTGTTTCTAATGGACGAGCCGTTTGAAGGCGTGGACGCCATGGGCGCGCGGCTGATGAAGGACATCCTTTTGGAACAGGTGCGCCGCGGCGCGACGATCTTTCTTACTTCGCATGTTTTGGAAGTGGTCGAGCGGCTCTGCGACCGGGTGGCCATCATCAACGAGGGAAAGCTGGTGCTGGAGGATTCGATGGAGAAACTGCGCGGGTCGGCGGAGACGTTAGAAGACGCGTTTGTGCGCGCGGTGGGGATGGAGCGCACGGTGGAGACGCTGGATTGGCTGTGAGCGGAATCAGATCTGGTGAATGCGCTTCAGGCGGGGCCAAAGATCAAAATCGGCGCCGAAGCCCAGAGCCGTCCTAGTTGTTGGCGTCTTGCTCACCTCTCGCCGCGGAGCTCGACGTGGTGAGCGCGAAGATTGCCGCCGGTGGCCAGCTCGAAGGATGCGATGGCTTCGGCGAGGTCCGATTCCGCGCGGCGCTCGGCGCTGCGGGCTGTGATCATGTCGGTTTGGCGCTGCTGCACAAGGAAGAGAGTGGAAGTGCCGGCGCGGAACTGGCGCTGCTCGCTGTCGTACTGCTGCTCGGCCGATTCGCGCGCCACTTGCGCAGCTTGAAGCTTCGCTTTGGCCGATTCCATCGACTGCATGGCGTTGCGGACGGCGGCCTCGATGGCCTGCTCGATTTGCTGGCGTTGATCCACAATCCGGCGGCCTTCGGCCAGCGAGCCGGCGAGATTGGCTTCGGCTGCGCGATTGCGAATCGGCATGGAGATGCGGAGCTGAACTTCCGTGGTCGGAAAGTCGTTGGCGAATATCGCGCTCAGCGATTGGCCGTAGCCGCCGATGAAGCCGGGCGGCAAAGAACTGGAGCTAAACGAAGTGACCGGGATGGGCGCAAGACCGGCATTGGCCGACAGCTCATTAACGCGGTCGAAGACTGTACCCAGACTGCTGAACGGGTTTGGCTGCGGCGGAATGACCGCGCCCGCAAGGCCGGCGTGCGTGCGCGTCAACACCAGGTCGACTTGCGGTTTGGTTTGATCGCGATAGTAACGCGTGTCGGCTTGATTGATTTCGCCCGATACCCGCGCCTCGGCCATTTCCGGACGGTCGGCGAGGGCCGCGGCCACGGCGTCCTGAAGGGGCAGCACGGGCGCGGAGACCTCTACTGGCGTCGCCGGAATTAAAGCCGTAGACCAGAGCGGATCGGAGCGGTCGGGCAAGATCAGAGCCTTCAGATTATTCTCCGCGCTGGTGAGCGCTTCCTGCGCGCTATAAGCGCTGATTTCGAACGTGGCCAGTTGGCGCTGGGCGGCAACCACGTCGATGGGCGCGAGTAAACCCTGTTGCTCTTGGCGGCGGTTGCTCGCATCCTGCTCCTGGCCAATCCGTACGGCCTCAAGCTGCACTTCCAGATTCCGGTAGGCGTAGACAAGCTCCCAGTAGGCCACTTCAGTCTGGTTGATCACCTGCATTACGCGCTGGCGGAACTGCTGGTCGGTCAAAGCCTGGTTTTTCTTGGCGAGCTCAAGCTGGTGGCGATTGGCGTCAAAGCGCAAGCCGCGCCACAGCGGCTGCGTGAACGCCATGCTCAGCGAAGTGGGATATTGAGGAAGCAAAGTCGCGAAAGTGTTGTTGGTGGTGATGCGGGACGACGCAAAATCCACTTCATAAGAGCCGCCCCACCAAGGCAGCGATCCGGTGAATTGAGGAGTAGCCTGCCAGGTTCGCGTGAGCAGGCTGCCGGTGGGCGAGCCGCTGATGGTGGAGGCCACCGGAGTCACAGACTTTTGCCCGTAGGCCGTCGCTCCGGCGCGAGGATCGAAAGCGCCTCGCGCGGCGAGTACGGCGAAGCGCGCTTTGGTTTGGTCGATGCGGGAGGAATCGATGTCCTTGTTGTTCGAAACGGCCATCGCAAGAGCTTGGTCCAGCGTCAGCGGAGCCTGCGTGAAGACGCCGACGCGCGGCGGCAGCACGAAGGGCCGCGCGGGCGGAACGGCGACTTGCTCGGGCTGCGAAAACCCCACCGGAGCGATTAGGAGAAAAACGGCCCAGCGCACTAATCGCCTCCCCGCCCTTCTGGCGCGGCGACAACTTCGCCGGCAACCGGGCGGAGGCGCCGGGCGCCAGCGCCAAAGGCCAGCTTGCGGAAGAACTGTAATTCCTTCATGTCCTCGAAAATCGAGTAGAAAACCGGCACCGCCAACAGCGTCAGCAGCAGGCAGAGCGATTGCCCGCCCACCACCAGCACGCCGATGGAACGATTCGTCGCCGATCCTGTGCCGCCGGAAATGGCGAGCGGAAGCATGCCTGCGACCAGAGCCATGGTGGTCATCAGAATAGGGCGCAGGCGGTCGCGGTTCGCCTGAAGAATCGCCTCGCGGAGGGGCATTCCGGCCTTCCGCAAACCGTTGGTGTGATCAATCTGAAGAATGGCGTTCTTTTTCACGATTCCGAACAGCAGCAGCAGGCCGAGCCCGGAGAAAACGTTAATGGTTTGCCCGGCCATCAGCAGGGAAAAAATGCCGAACGGAATGGCCAAAGGCAGCGTCAGCAGAATAGTGAAGGGGTGCAAATAAGACTCAAACTGAGCCGCCAGAACCATGTACATGAAAATGAAAGTCAGCGCGATGGCGAGCATGAAGTAATAGGCCGTCCGCCCGAGTTCCTTGGACTGGCCCGTGGTGGCGGTTCCGTAGCCCGGCTCCATGTGCAGATCGTCTGCGAATTGCCGAAGCCGGGAGAGCACATCGGCCTGGGAGCCGCCGGGGAGCACGTTCGCGTTCACCGTGACCTGCCGCTGCCGGTTGAGACGATCGATATTGGAGGGCGCCGCGCCCGGCTTGACCCGCACCACTTGATCCAAAGTTACCGAGCCGACCTTGTTCGACGCGACGGTGAGCTGCTTCAGGGCTTCTGTGTTGGTGCGAAATTGCCGGGCGGCGCGCAAGCGCACGTCGTACAACTCGCCGCCGGAGGGGAACGTGGAGACCACCTGACCGGCAATCAGAGAGTTTAACGCCTGGGCGATGTCGGAGACGCGCACGCCCAGGTCGGCGGCGCGCTGCCGGTCGATTTCCACGCGCAGCTCGGGCTTGCCGTAGATCAACGTCGTATCCGCATCGACTACTTTCGGAACGGTCTTCAATTTCTCCACCAACTGCTTGGAGTATTCGGCGAGCTTGTCCAGATCCGGGCCGGTGAGCGCGAACTGGATATCGAAGCTGCCCCAATCGTCGCCGCCGGCGCCGGCGTTTGCTTGCCCGATGGAGGTCCGCAGCTCTTTGGGATAGCGCGCCAAAATTTCGCGCGTCTGGAAGGCGATATCCTGCTGCGAAAACCGGCGCTGGTTTTCGGGCGCGAGCTTTACGTAAATGGAAGCGCGGTTCACGGCCTGATCCGTCGCCGTTCCGACGGAAGTCAGAGTGTCGGTGACGCCGGGCAGAGCGCGGATGTCGCGCGCGATGCGCTCGGCGACATTCGTGGTGGCGGCTAGCGACGAGCCCTCTTCGGTGCGGACGTTCACCTGAAATTCGGAACGGTCGTCCACGGGGGTGAAGCTCTTGCCGACGAAGACAAAGAGCGGGGCGATGCTGATTATCACCAAGACGCTGACCGCGACCATGGTTTTGCGATGGTCCAGAGACCAGCGCAGCATGGCGGCGTAGGCGCGGTCGAGAACGCGGAAAAAGGACGATTCCTTGGAAGCCCTCTTCTCGGCCTTCAAACGGATGAAGCGCGAGCTGAGCATCGGCGTCATCGTGAAGCTCACCAGCATGGAAACGCCAATGGCGAAGGCGCAGGTGAAGCCAAACGAGGACATAAACCGCCCCACGATCCCCCCCATAAAGCCGATGGGCAGAAAGACCGCAAACAACGACATGGTTGTGGCCATCACCGCCAGGCCAATCTCCCGCGTTCCCTCGATCGCGGCCTGAACCGGCATCATTCCCTTTTCTTCGATAAAGCGGTAGATGTTTTCAAGAACGATAATGGCGTCGTCGATGACCACGCCGACCATGAGCGTCAGCGCGAGCATGGTGATCTGGTTCAGCGTAAAACCCATGGCGGCCATCAAGGTGAAGGTGGAAACAATCGACGTCGGAATCGCGACAGCGGCGATGAGGGTCGTCCGCCAATTGGCGAGAAACACGAAAATGATCAGCGCCGCCAGCAAGCTTCCTTCCAGCAAGTGCCTTTTGATGGCGGCGACCGCGGCGCGGATGAAAACGGACTGATCGTTCACCGGCCGCAGGCTCAGATCCTTCGGAAGGGTTTTTTCGATTTCTTCCAGCCGTTGTTTTACGTCGTTGGAAGTGGCCACGGTATTGGTGCCGGACTGCTTCAGCACGGTGAGAGTCACGGAAGGCTGGGCGTTCAGGCGCGCCGCCGTGACGGGCTCCTCGGTGCTGTCTTCGGCATGGCCCACGTCGCGAAGCTTGACGACGTAGGAGCCCCGCGCGGCGATGGCGATGTCGTTGAACTGCTCGGCGTCCAGGACGCGCCCGAGCGTGCGGACGGTGAGCTCCTTTGCGCCTTCGGTGACGCTGCCGGCGGGCAACTCCAGATCTTGATTGCGAAGAGCGTTGGCGACGTCGGCGACCGAGAGGTTATAGGCGCGCATCCGGTCCGGGTCTACCCAGACGCGGATTTCTCGCTTCAATCCGCCGTCCAGCCGCACCTCTCCCACGCCCGCGATATTTTCAAGCTTCTGTTTAATCTGCTTGTCAGCGATTTCCGTTACCTCGCGCAAAGGGCGCGAGCCGGAGGAGATCGCCACTTGCAAAATGGGCGCGGCGTCCAGATCGATTTTTTGAATCACCGGAGCCTTGGCGGTTTCCGGAAGATCGGGAACGGTGAGAGCGACTTTGTCGCGAACCTCCTGCGCGGCTACGTCGCCATTTTTTTCCAATTCAAAGGAAACCGTGACGCGGGAAAGACCCTCCACAGAAGTGGAGCGCAGATCTTCGATGCCGCTGATGGTGTTCACCGCGTCTTCAATCCGCTTGGTGATTTCGGTCTCGACGTCCTCGGCGGCCGCGCCTGGATTGGAGACGGAGATGGAAACCGTCGGAAGGTCCACCTTCGGCAGCAGGTCCACGTTGAGGCTGAAGTAAGAGAACGCGCCGACGACGGTGAGCGCCAGAATCAACATGGTGGCGAAGACGGGGCGCCGGATGCAAACCTCGGCTAGCTTATGCATGCGGAGTAGCCTGCTCCTTCGTCTTGACGGCTTCCCCGTCGTAAAGATCGCCCAGGCGATCGACGGCGACAACCGCGTCCGGAGCGATGCCGGAGAGAATCCGGATGGAGCTGCCGTCGGTTTCTCCAAGCTGCACCACGGCGACGTGCGCTTTTCCGTCGCGGAGAACGAAAACCTGGGAGGAGTTGGTGCTCGCATCGGTGAGCACGGCTTCGCGCGGAACGAAAATTCCCTGCTCGCTGCCGGGCAGCAGGATGCGCGCCGTTGAAAACATGCCGGGCTTCAGAGAGAGATCCGCGTTTTGAAATTCGATCTGAACGGCGAAGGTGCGCGAGTTCGGATCGACGGCTGGATTGATGGCGGCCACGCGGCCCACGAAATCGCGGCCGGGAAAACCCGAGACGTTGGCGCTCACCTGCAAACCGACCCGAATGCGGGGTGAATTCGCCTCGGCCACCTGAAGCTCCAGCTTGATGGGCGTGAGCCGGACAATCGTGGCGATCTTGGCTTTGGTGTCCACGTATTCGCCGGCGGCGATCGGGCAGGCGCTGACGTAGCCGGCAAACGGCGCTCGAATTTCCGTGTCCGCCAGAGCCTTCTCCGCGAGCGCAAGCTGGGCGCG
>DATGLY010000020.1:0-59145 GCA_035293905.1 Bryobacteraceae bacterium | reverse complement strand
CACGGCGGGCATCCAGCACAAATGGGTGAAACTCGAAGCAAGCGGATTCTACGGGACTGAGCCGGGCGAAAACCGGTGGACCGTCGATTGGGGACCGATGAATTCCTACTCCGCGCGGCTGTGGGTGTTTCCCAACCGCAGTTGGGCGGCGCAAGCATCCGTCGGCCGGCTCGCTCATCCTGAGCGCGAGTCGCCGGGCGATATCGTGCGGACGACGGCGTCGATTAGCTACTCGCGGCGCATGGGCGATCACGCCTGGTCCACGAGCTGGATTTGGGGCCGAAATCACCAAATTCTGAACGGCAGGAACTTGAATTCCTATCTGCTGGAAAGCGTCTACCCGATCGGAACCCGAAACTTCGCTACCGGCCGGATTGAGTTGGTGGACAAAGACGATTTGTTCGCGGATCAGCCGGAGTTGGAGCAAGAGCTCGATCGCAGGGCCGGCAGCACCTTCCGCGTTCAGGAGTATCTGGCCGGATACACTCGCGATATCGTGGCGGACGACCATCTGGAGGCAGGCCTGGGTTTCAACGTAAGTCTTTTTGCCATTCCCCCAGCGATCCAACCCTATTATGGAAGTCATCCGGCGGCCGGCAGCGTGTTTTTACGAGTGCGGCTCCGGTGATGGCGAGAATCGGCCGGAAGCGAAAAGTTTTTTTCGAAACAAGAATGAGCACGACACCTCGCGATGGGTGGAGGCGTTTCGAATGGAATTAGGCGTGTGCTGTTTGCGCCTCCTTCACGCCGCTCCCATTAATCGCAGGTTTGTGACGCTGCTAAAATCCGGTTTAATGACGCAACCCCAGCGCCAAGCGAATTCGGTCTCCGTCCGTAAATTCTTTGGCAAAAAAGGGCTGCTCTCCGGCTGGCATCCAAGCTACGAATACCGCGAGGGCCAGCTCAACATGGCGGAGGCCGTAGAAAGCGCGCTGGCCAAAAACAAGCATTTGATTGTGGAGGCGGGCACCGGAACGGGAAAGACGCTCGCGTATCTTGTTCCCGCAATTCTGTCGGGGCGCCGAGTGGTGGTCTCCACTGGAACCAAAAACCTTCAGGAGCAGCTCTTCTTCAAGGACATTCCGTTTTTGCAGAAACATCTCGGCCCGGTGAGGGCCTGTTATATGAAGGGGCGCTCCAATTACGTCTGCCGGCAGAAGATTTACGATGCCGAAAAGGAGCCGGTGCTGAACGGCCTGGAGGAGTTCGCGGACTTTGAGATCATCCGCGAATGGGAGAAGACCACCGAGACGGGCGACCGCGCCGAGATCAAAGCCCTTCCCGAAAACAGCGCGGCCTGGGGAAAACTGGATGCGCGTTCCGACATGTGCACGGGCCAGAAATGCAAACGGTTCGACCGCTGCTTCATTACTTTAATGCACCAGCGCGCCGCGGAAAGCGATGTCATCGTCGTCAATCACCATCTCTTTTTCGCCGATCTTGCGGTGAAGGAAAGCGAGCGCGCCGGAATTATCCCCCAATATGACGCCGTCGTGTTTGATGAAGCGCACGAATTGGAGGATGTCGCCGGGCAATACTTTGGCGTAGGAATCTCCAGCCATCAGTTCGAGGAGTTGGCTCGCGACGTCGCGGCCGTAGCTCGACGGAAGGAATTCGGATCGCAGGAACTGGACCGCACGCTGATGACGCTGGCTGAAAGGGCTTCGGAATTTCTATCGCTATTTCCGGCTGGCGAAGGCCGGACCGGCTTTCGCGGTCAAGAGGCGTTCCTGGAAAAGAACGATCAGGCGTACCGCGATATTTTATACGCACTGGAGCTGACCGCGTTGCAGTTGGAGGTGCTCAAGGCTCCGCCGGAAGAGGCCGCTCCGCTCGTTTCGAGGGCTCGCGATATGGCCCAGCGGCTGCATTTCTGGATGGAGTCGGGTGACCGCAGCTACGTCTATTGGATCGAGCGCCGCGGCCGGGGCGTCTTTCTGCAAGCCACGCCCATCGACGTGGCTCCGCTGCTCAGCGAGAAGCTGTTCGAACGAACCGATTCCATCGTGCTGACTTCGGCGACCCTGGCGGTTTCCGGCGAGTTCGAATACGCGAAGCAGCGGCTCGGCCTGCGCAACGCCCGCACGCTGGTGGTTCCGAGTCACTTCGATTACGGCCGCCAGGCGCTGATGTATGTGCCTCAGTCGCTTCCCGATCCGCGAAGTCCGGCGTTTTCCGCCGCGGCGGCAAAGGAAATCATTGAACTGTTGATGCTGAGCCGCGGCCGCGCTTTTGTGCTGTTCACCAGCTATCAGCAGATGCGGTCTATCTACGACCGGGTTTCGCTGGAAATTCCGTTTCAAACGCTGCTGCAAGGAACGGGTCCAAGGAGCGCGCTGCTGGAAGAGTTCCGCTCCACTCCGAATGCCGTATTGTTCGCGACGTCGTCGTTCTGGCAAGGCGTGGACGTACCCGGCGACCAGTTGAGCTGCGTTATTATCGATAAGTTGCCGTTTGCCGCGCCTAGCGATCCCATTGTGGAGGCGCGCATTGCTGCCATTCGCGATGAGGGTGGCGAACCTTTTTTCCAGTACCAGGTTCCCCAAGCTGCAATTGCGTTAAAGCAAGGCTTCGGACGGCTGATTCGCAGCCGCTCCGATCGCGGCGTTCTGGCTTTGCTCGACCACCGCATTACGCAAACGCGCTACGGGCAAATTTTTTTCGATAGCCTTCCGCCATATAGATTCACTACCCGGCGGCAGGAAGTGGAGAGTTTTTTCGCTCATGTTTGAAGTTTCCGTGGAGCAAACATTCGCCGCCGGCCACGCCTTGCGGAATTATAAAGGCTCATGCGAAAACGTGCACGGCCACAATTTCCGCGTGCGCGTGACCATCGAAGGCGAAAGGCTGGACGATACCGGCCTGTTAGTGGATTTTATCGACGTAAAAAAATCCATGGGCGAGATTATCGCGCGCTTGGATCACGTCTTCCTCAACGATATCGCCCCGTTCGACGTGAAAAATCCCTCGGCGGAAAACATCGCCGAGTATTTTCACGAGGAACTGAGCCGCCGGCTGACGGCGAATCCTGTTCCGGTGCAGCTTCGCGAAGTGCGAGTTTGGGAGACCGACATCCAAAGCGCGGCTTATCGGCCATAGTTTGCCGGCCGCCGGCTGTTCTACTGGTGATACGTCCCGACGTAGGTGCCCTTGGCGCGCACATGCCCTTGCATCGCCTTGAGCAAGTCAGCTCGGGTCGTAGTCGCAGGCAGCCCGAGCTTATTATCAAGCGCATACACCTCAAAAATGTAATGGTGCACCGTCGGAGGCGGCGGGCAGGGATTGAAAAAACCTGGCATGCCCGCGATGTTGTTCAACTGCACCGAGCCGTCCGGAAGCGTAGCTGTTTTGGCGACATTCTCCGGAAGGCCCGTGGAGGAGCCGGGGATATCGAAAATCGCCCAATGCAGCACGTCGTCGCCGTTGGGTAAAGCGACGTCGGTATCGTGGAAGATCACCGCGAAGCTCATCGTTCCGGCCGGCGCGCCGCTCCACGAAATTGCGGGAGACACGCCCGAATTCTGTCCTCCCATGCAGCCGAATTTAGAAGGAATCACGCCGCCATCGGAATAGCCCATGATCGTAAGCATCAAGGGAGCGGGGATTCCGCCACCCTTTCCTTTGCCTCTGCCCCCACCACCCTTCTCCTGCGCCATCGAGACGCCTACGCCAACCGCCAGCGATAGCGCAATAACCATGGTTGCCTGAATCGTTCGCATTTCGCATCTCCCCACTAATCGATGAAAGCCAATAGTCTTATTTTCCTACGTAGCTCACCTTCCAAATGGACGCCGACCCCTCATCCGTCACATAAAGCGCGCCATCCTTGCCGGTGGCGACCCCAACAGGCCGGCCCCAAGGCGTGCCGTCGGGGGCAACAAAACCAGTCAGGAAATCTTCGAACACTCCATTCGATTTCCCTTTGTTCAGAGGCACTCTTACCACTTCGTGTCCCGAACGGATCGACCGGTTCCAAGATCCGTGCTCCGCCGCGAATAGATCCCCGCGGTATTCCTGTGGGAATTGCGCGCCCTCGTAGAACGTCAAACCGAGCGACGCGCTGTGCGCGGTGACCATCACGTCGGGCACGATCACTTTATCGATTGTCTTGTCGGCGGGCCGCGCCATTTTCGCTCTCGGGTCCTCGTGCTGGCCGATATAGAACCATGGCCAGCCGTAAAATCCATCCTCTTTGACCGAGGTGATGTAATCGGGCACTAAATTGTCTCCGAGATTGTCGCGCTCGTTTACGGAGCACCAAACCTCGCCCGTCGTGGGATTCACCCCCAATCCAACGGGATTGCGAATTCCAGAAGCGTAAATCTTCACGAATTTCCCTTCGGGCGTGTACTCCAGAATATTGGCTCGATGTTCCTGGACGGCCTGGTTATCGCTCACGTTATCCGCAGACCCGACCGCCACAAACATCCGCCTGCCGTCCTTTGAGAAGACCACATCCCGGGTTTGGTGATTGCCCAGCGGCGGCAGATCGGAAATGAGAGTCTCAGGCGCGCCCGTGGCTTTCCTGTCGCCATTCTTATAAGCAAACCGCACAACTGAGCCCGTATTTCCGACGTATACCCATTGAGGGTTTGGGCCCGGTGGATAGAAGTTGATTCCGAACGGTATTTGAAGCCCGCTGGCATAGACCGAAATCTCGGGCTTGCCCGCATTGTCATGCACTACCAGCACCTGGCCAGCGGCTTGCTCGGCCACGAAGAAATCTCCATTGGGAGCGGTGCGGATCTGGCGTGGCGCCTTGAGATTGTCGTGGGCGTATTGTTCGACCTTGAATCCCGGGGGAGCTTGCGGCATCATATCCCCGCGGGGGGCCATTTTGCCAAAGTTAGGAGTGCCCTTGGTTGGTTCGGGCAGATCGGCCGCGACGATCTTGCGAAAGGTCCCCGGCTTTTGATCCTTGGAGCTGACAAAAGCGGAGCTGCCCGTAATCACTCCGCTGACCTTGGCGTTATCGGCGACGAGCATCGCTCCAAAAGGCAGCAAAACCGCTCCAGTGGCGGCGATCCAGTGGAATTTTTTCACTTTTCCTCCATGCCCGAGAAGGCCCCGGAAACAAATAAACTATTCTACTCTAGATAGGCGCCCCGTCCTGCGCTCGGGTTACCATTGGGGGTGCATCTATGACCGCGCCTGCTCTACCTGTCCCGGCGACGCCGCCGGCCCAGGATTACGAACGTCTCGAAGACATAGGATATCTGACCTGCATGACCCTCGTCCTGCTGGGAAATTACTCCCAGACAGGGCATTTCGGCGGGCCTCTTGCCTACACGCCGTATAACGTCGCCACGCATCTCGCCGGGCCGGAACTGGGCGGGCTGCGCTTCGATTATCGCCGTCCCAAGCACCCTTATGCCGACAAGTTCATGCTGGCCGGAGGGCATTGCATCCCGACGTGCTATGCGCTGTGGATCATTATGGGCGAGGCGTTGGCGCGCAAATTTGAAGCCACCGGCGACCGCCGCTATTACGTCGATCCCAAACTCGCCATGCTCGGGATCGACGCCTTGGGATTCCGGCGGGGAGCGGAAGCGCTAGCCACTCTGCTTCCGCAACTCGGCTTGGCGGACCATCCGCTCTTCGCGCAGGCCAAAAACCGCGGCATCCGCGCTCTGGCGGGCCACGCTGAAAGCACCGACGTTACGAACGACGTAAACGGCGGACCCTCCGGCGTGGGCATCGCCACGGCGGCCGGCAAGGCGGCGTTCTGGGATTTCATCGGCGCGCCGGCCGGCCGGCCGAAGGTCATTGCCTTCGAGGGCGAGTTTGCCTTCACCGAGGGCCACGCGCAAGAATTGAAGACGCAGGCGCTGGCGCTGCAATGCGGAAAGCGGCTGCGCATCCTGTTTTCCAATAACAACGCCGGCATCGATGATGCGCTAATCGGCGGCGTGGTTCCAGCCAAGTTCGACGGCTACCGCTTGGCAGACCAATGGACTTCGTATGGCTGGAATGTGTTAACGCTCGAAGACGGGAACGATTACGGGCAGATCATAGCGGCTCTCAAAACCATGGAAGACTGGGATCCTTCCGACCGCCGTCCAATGATCGTCATCGGCAACACCACCAAGGGCTATTGGCCCGGCGCGGTGAATGGCCAGATCCCCGAATTTGGCGAGCAGGTGATCGGCTATCCGAGCCATCCCTACGGGATGAAGATGAACTCGGATTACTTCGTAGCGCTGGCGCGCACTTTCGAGCGGCGCTATGGCGTCGAGTTCTCCGGCATCCGCCAAGGCCCAGTGACCGATATTCGCGAGCGCCTGATCCAATTCAAGACCAATATCGATAGGGTCTTGTCCGTACTTGACCGTAATGGACTGGGCGAGTGGCTAGCCGAGCGGCTAGTGGAGATCGGCGAGCAAGTGCGGGACGATTTTCCCCTGCGCATCGACGTGACGCGCGATCCGTTTTTAGATGACCGTTTACGCGTGGCGAACTTGCCCATGGAGCCGCAACAGTTGACGGTGAAAAATCCGCATACGGGCGAGGAGAAGCAAGTTCGTATCGCGCTGTTCCGCAAGCCGGGCGAAACCGCCGGCGCGCGGCGCGCGATTTCCGAAATTGTCAAATGGGTGAACTATGTCACTGGCAACCGATTTCTCACCGTCGCCGCCGATCTTTCCGAATCGGTCAATCTGGAGCACGGCAGTCTCTGGGGTCACTACGATCCAGAAACAAATCCGCTGGGCACGCGGCTAAAGGCTGCGATTCAGGAGGCCGGCAATGTTTCCACCTGCATCGGATTGATCGGCCAAAACGCTTCTGTCGATCCTGAGAAATTCGCTGGCGTGTGGGCGATTAGCGGCACCTATGGCGCCTTTACGCCATTGATGTACCTTCCTGCCCGCGTCTGGAGTCAGCAAAACCAGGACAGCCGGTTTCGCGTGGGCGTGCTGCATATTCTTTCCGCTCACTCCGGTCCGGAAACCGCCGCCGATGCGCGCACGCACTTCGGCATCTTTTCGCCACAAGTTTGGAAGCTGTTTCCCCGCGGCCAGGCCATCACGTTGAACTTCTGGGACTATAACGACGTCGCGCCGGGTTATTTCGCCGCGGCCGAGATCGCCGCGCGCGATCCAAAGGTCGGCATCATAGCCATAGAGGTCGCGCGGCCAGACTTTAAGATCGCGGACCGGTCCCGCTTCGCCGACAGCGATCCGAAGGCTGCTGCGAAGGGACTGTATGTGATTCGTGATTTCGCCGCCGGGCTACCGCGCCACGGCTACGTTCTAGTCCAAGGCGCAAGCTCCACCTCGAACCTGGTGAGCATTTTGCCGAGGCTGGAGCAGGCCGCAATCAACGTAAAGGTGGTGGCCGCGGTAAGCGAGGAGCTTTTTGAACGTCAGCCCGAGGAGTATCGCAACTCCGTTCTGCCGCCCGAAGCCTACTACGACCTGATGGTGGTGAGCACCGGCACGCGGCGCATGTGGCCCATCCGCAACCTGGGCCCGCTGACCGATTCCTATTCGCTGACTTCGGATTGGCACAATCGATGGCTTACAGGCGGGCTGGAAGCTGACGTGCTTGCGGAGGCGCACCTGGATCCAGATTCGATTTTTAACGGGGTTCGACGATTCGCGCAGGACCGCCCCGAGCGGCTAACGCGCCAGCGCGCGATGCTGGCGGCTATGAGCGAAGGCGCGTAACCTCGCGGATGGACGACTCGGCGCTCGAAGCTCTTCTGGCCGTAATCGAATCGGACCGCGTGGAAAGAAAAAAACCGGCCAGGAGTGAATCAAGCGTATCGCGGGAGAGTTTCAAAGATCCGTGCTCCGCAGCATGACGAACCGCGCCGAGCAGCGTTATCTTCGCCAGAGCCGTTTCGCTCCGCTGGGAGAAGAAGGGCAGCGGCGCATCGGCGCCGCGCGAGTGGCGATTGTGGGGATGGGCGCGCTCGGTTCGGTGCAAGCGGAGCTGCTCGCCCGCGCGGGCGTGGGAAAGCTTCGGCTCATCGACCGCGACTTCGTCGAGCTCAGCAATCTTCAGCGTCAGTTCCTTTACGACGAAACCGACGCCGGTGAATCCTGGCCGAAGGCTGTCGCCGCCGCCCGAAGGCTGGGGCGAATCAACTCCGCGATCCAACTTGAGCCGATCGTGGCGGACCTTGCTCCGCAGAACATCGCCGAGCTCCTTGAACAGACCGATCTAATTCTCGACGGGACCGACAATTTCGAGACACGGTATTTGATCAACGACTTTGCGGTCTGCGAGGGCACGCCCTGGGTTTATGGCGCGGCCGTGGCCAGCTATGGCCTGAAGCTCGCGATCTTTCCCGGCCGCACTCCCTGCCTGCGATGCATTTATCCCGAGCCTCCTTCCGGGGCGCAGCCCACCTGCGAGACGGAAGGGGTCCTGGGTTCGGCAACCGCGGCCGTCGCCTCGCTGCAAGCCGGCGACGCTTTGAAGATTCTGGCGCGGGGGCCGGAATCTGTGACGCCGCGCCTTACCACCATCGACGTTTGGACGGGCGAGATTCGCCAGACTGCTCCGCCGGCGCGCGATCCCGATTGCCCCTGTTGCGCGCGCCGCGAATTTCCCTATCTGGACGGCAAACGCCGCGCGCCCATCAGCTTGTGCGGACGCAACGCCGTGCAAATTCACGAACGCGCCCGCCCCATCGATTTGGCGGAGCTTGCCAACCGCCTCGCCGCGCTGGCGCCCGTTCGCGTGAACGAATTCGCTCTGCGCGCCGCCGTCGATCCATATGAGCTCACCGTGTTTCCCGACGGCCGCGCCATCATTCGCGGCACTACCGATGTGGGCGTCGCGCGCAGTGTTTACGCGCGCTACGTGGGGATGTGAGCCGGACGGCTATTCGAATTGGGCGAAGCTCACAAGCTTCACTCCCGCTTCCTCAATCGCCGCCCTTACTTCCGGCGCGGTGAGCGCGCGCAGCTCGGCTTCCCGGCTCTCCTTCAGCCGGGTACTCGCAAAGCGCAGTTCCTCGCCGCAGCGGCCAGGGTGGCACATAAATTCAGTTGAGCCTTCCGGCAGCAGGCGAATCAGCGCCGCCAGCGAAGCCGCGCCGTAATTCCCGGTTAGACGAAATCCTGCAAAATGATCGGTAAAGCGGCATCCAGCGCGGCGGAGAATCCGCTCGAACCGGCCTCGCACGGCGGTCATGGCGCGATTCGCGGCCCGCGTTTTCCAGCCGATGCCTCCCGTCTGAAATGGGAAATCGAAAGGGCGCCGGACCCACGGAATCCGGAACTCCGTGGAAATCTCGACCACCGCATCCAGCACGGGCGGCAGCAGGTGCGTATGCTTGTGAGTGTCCAGATGCGTGGGCCGCAGACCGGCGTCCAGAATCTTGCGTATTTGCCACGCGAACTCCTCACGCGCGCGGATGCGCCTCAAAGCCAATGCTTGAATCAATTGCGGCACTGTTTCGGGATACGGCGGCGATCCCACCAGCACCAGATGGCACCCAATATCCAAGCCAGGAGTTTCTTTCGCCAGAGCGACGGCGTGCTGGAAGGCGGAGCCCGTGGCCATCAATGTAGCGGAAGTCAGGATGCCGCGGTGGTGGGCTTCGGCAATGCCCTCATTTACGTCGCGGGTGAATCCGAAATCGTCGGCGTTCACCACCAGTAGTTTGCTCAAAAGATCGACATCTTAATGCGGAGAAATTTCTTGGGATTTGCGCGAAAATCCTTCAGCAATCCTTGGGTCTCGCGCATAACTCCGTCTAAATCCTCGGCGATCGTGGGATCGTTCAGCAGCCGGCTAATCGTTCCTTGTCCATTGTTGATTTTGTTTAGCAAAGTGTCGAGACTGGCCAGGGTCGTCCGCAATTGCTCATGGATCTCGTCGCTTTTCAGAAATTTGCCCGCCGTGCCCTCGCCCGCTTGCAGCCCCGCCAGTATATCGCGCACTCGCATCAAGGAGTCTTGCGCCTGATCGTACAAAGTAGTGTCGTTTATCAGCTTACTGAGTGTCCCAGGACCGTTGTTGACCTTGTCAATAACTTCGTTCATCGTCGCCAAACCGCTGTGGAGCTGACCGTAAAGCTCGTTGTTATCGTGCAGCAATTTGCCCACGCTGTTTCTGTCGGAATTGAGACTGCCCACAACTCTTTGGGCTTCGTTGGCGATGGACTGCGCGCTGTCGAGGATCGCGAGCATTTTCTTGGCCATAGTATCGTCGGCAAGGAGCTGGCCGATCGTTCCTTTTCCGCTTTGCACCATGTCGATAATGTCGTTGATTTTCTTCACGGTCAACTGCAAAGCGGCGAGAGTTGAAGAGCTCTGCCGGAATATGTCCTCGAGCTCCGCGCTCTCGGAACTGGGGAGTTCCCCGCCCGGTTGGACCGTTTGCGCCGCCATCCCTCTCTTGATTGTGATGATTTTTGCGCCAAGCAATGTGGAGTTGCCCAGGCCGGCCTGAGAATCGGCAGGGATAGAACCCAAATAACGGTTGTCGACCTCCATTCCTACTCGAACGGTGCGGTTGGGATCGGACGATCCGGAAAGCTGGACGGAGGCGACTTTGCCAATCAGAATGCCGTTCAAGCGAACGTCGGCGCCGGGCGCCAGCGATTGGGAATCGTTCATGAACGTGTAAATAATATTCTTTTCCCGAAAAACTCCCAAATTGCCCACCATGAGAAACACCAGGACCGAGAGAATGCCCAAGGCCGCGATAGCCATCAAACCCACTTTGAGCTGCGACCACTTCGTTTTACTGGTGACTGGCATGCTGGGTCACGAGCTTCCGTGCCTCTGGAACTTTCGGATATACGGATCGGAAGCGGCTTGAAGTTCGGCTTCCGATCCCTCGAACGCGAGCCGGCCTTCCTTCATGACGAAGAATTTGGTGGTCACGCTACCTGCCCCCCCCGACGCTCGCGACGTTCGCTCCAAAGCTCCACTGCTCGGATTGTAGCGAAAGTTAGCTATGAGATGCCCGTCGAGGTAGCGGTGCGTCACTAAGATGGTCGCAGTATTGCGCAATTCGCGCTCTTTGAGAATGAGGGTGATGATGGTGTTGGCAGTGATGGGATCGAGACCTGCGGTGGGCGAATCGTAGAGGAGCAGAGCGGGCTCGGTGACAAGAGCGCGCGCGATGCCGACGCGGCGGCGCATGCCGCCCGAAATCTCGCTGGGGAACCTTTCCAGGGTCTGATCCAACTCGACGAAGTGCAGAATCTCGCGCACGCGCTCGGCAACGGCTTGTTGGCCTGCGCCGTTAGGATGAATCGTCTCTCGAAGAACCCTCTGATTCAACAGAGGGTAGGCCACGTTCTGTTCGATGGTGAGGGAGTCGAACAAGCCGCCTTCCTGGAACAGAATCCCGGCTCGGGCGCGAAGGTCGAACAGCTCCTGCTCGGTCATGCCTGTGATTTCCTGGCCGAAGAGAAAGATGCGGCCGTAGTCCGGCTTGATCAATCCAAGGGCCGCCTTGAGCAACGTGGTTTTCCCGCTGCCGGCGGCTCCAAAGATGATCCTGGTCTCTCCCGCTCCCAATTCAAAACTGACATGATCCAGGGCGGGGGTTCCGCCGAAATGCAGGCTGACGTCTTCGAATCGAACTACTTCGCGGTGAGGCGAATCCTGCGGCATCAGGAGTAGTAAAGGAAAAAACGCGTAATCATCGACGTAAGGAAGAAAATCCAAACAGACGAAACCACCACGGCCTTGGTGGTGGCGCGGCCTACGCCCTGTGTTCCGCCGGTGGTCCGCATCCCGTAAAAGCATCCCACCAGAGCGATTACAAGTGCGAAGATGAAGGGCTTGAGCAGACCCTGCACCAGATCGTTGTATTGGAGAATCATCCACGCCGAGGTCCAGTACTGAGTGAGACTTATGTTTAATAAAGCGTAGGCGATGACGGCGCCCCCGATAAGTCCGATAAAATCCGCAATGATAGTAAGCAGCGGGAGCACGAAGGCGGTGGCGATCAGCCGCGGCGTCACTAGCTTCTGGATCGGATCGGTCCCCAGCGCCCGCATCGCGTCGATTTGCTCGGTAACTTTCATGGAGCCCAACTCGCTGGCGATGCCGCTAGCGTTGCGGCCCGCCACCAGTACGGCGGTCAACACCGGCCCGAGCTCGCGCACCAGCGCGATAGAGACGATCTGACCAACCTGTCCCTGAGCGCCATATTGCTGTAGCGCCCGCGCCATCTGCATGGTCATCACCACGCCGCTGAACAAACCGATCAACATCACAATCGGCAGCGATCCCACGCCGATCACATCCATTTGCTGGAAAATGTCGTCCACGTAGTGCGGACTTCGGAAAATATTGCGGACGGCGCGGACGCTCAGAACAAGGAAATCCTGAAACGTTTCCACCGGAGATTTTAGGAAATCGAGCAATGAGATCCCCCCAAGCCCACCCGCAAAGCTCGCCTACCGGGCCGCGAGCGCGAATCTCTCTGCACAACCCGGGGCGTCCGCAGCGCCCTGTGCGCTCTTACCCGATGCTAGCATGCGCAGCGCGCCAGCCCGGCAGGCTCATCGACCCGCCAAGCGAAAGATAGAGAGAATCGTCATGCGAGCGTTGATGGCCAGCGAACGAGGCAGCATCAGCCCCAGCGGCGCGAGGACAAGTAAGCTTCCGGTCTCGATGGCCTGAAACAGTTGGATCAAAAGGAGCGGACTGCCCGCGCGCGCGAAGCTGTAGACCTCCTTGTAGTCGGCATACCCCGACACCGCGACTCCAAAGCAAGCGAGCATGACTCCGACGGATCCCAGCGGCCCTTTGCGCACCCCTTCGAGCAGCCCCAGAACCAAGCTCAGCAACCCGCCCGCGATCGCGATTCGGTCGAAGCCATGCAAAGCAGCGGAGACCGCCAGGCCAAAGGGATATTCCTGTAAATGCCGCATCGAGACGAAAAGATTGAGGATTGGCGTTGCTGGTTGCATCGCGCTAGGGTGGGGGATGAACCGAAAAACGTAAGCGTTCCAGATCGCTCCCGGAATCGCGGCCGACGCCCACACCGTCACATCCTTCCACCTTTTCTCGCGAGCAGCGGCCAGCATGAATCCGCCGATAGCGACAAAACCCATTTCCCGAACCAGTCCCGCGGAAGCCAGAGAAACCCAGCAGGCTTTTTTCTCTCGACGATCCTGGCTCAACAGGGCGGCCGCTAGGAGAGCGCAAAGAGGCAGATCGGCCAGTTGCCTTTCTAACGAAATGAACACGCCAGGCAGCGAAAGGAAGGCCGCGCCCCACCAGACGCTCCGGTTCCGGCTTTCCGCCCAAGCGCCGACGCAAAACACGCCCAAAAATAATCCGGCCAGTTCCAAGGCCCTGTACACACGATCCACCCAGAACAGGCGGCCGAAACCCAGCGCGTAACTTAGCGCGGGAAGCAGGATTCGCGTGTACCTGGTTGGCGGGAAATCCAGGAAGCGGTCGGTCTCGCGCAGATCTAACGGGTCATGCGCGATGGCGTGATAAAACTGGCCGTCGTAGCCTCCGCTGCCGGGCAGTACATAGCTCCCTTCCTCGCGAACGGGGAGCGACTGCGAAAAGCGATCGCTGGCTAGGAATAGCGCGCTCCAGCGTCCGCCAAAATAACCGTACACCAGCAGCGTCTGCCACGCCAGCGCGAGCCCGGTGACAAGCAACGCGACTTGCCAGGGCCGGGCCTTGCGTGCCAAGGATGGGGCCGATGTTAACATGATGGACGCCTGATGAAAGGTCTCACGGACATCTCTGGAATTCTGGTGGGCCACGCTTCCGATTATGACGGACTGACCGGGTGCACAGTAGTTTTGTGCGAATCCGGTGCGGTGGCGGGAGGCGATATTCGAGGATCCGCGACTGGAACCGAAGAATGGGACCTTTTGCATCCTCATCATCTCACCGAGCGGATTCATGCGGTCGTCTTCGCGGGTGGAAGCGCATTCGGCCTCGAAGCCGCCAGCGGCGTGCGGCGCTATCTCGAGCATCGGGGCGTGGGTTTCGAAACCGGAGCGGCGAAAATTCCTCTGGTTCCCGCCGCGATTCTTTATGATCTCGCCATTGGAAAAGCGAATGCGCGGCCCACTCGAGAAATGGGGGAAGCGGCCGCCGCCGCGGCGACGGATAAGACGGTCGCCGAAGGCGCGGTGGGAGCGGGAACCGGCGCTACGGTCGGCAAGCTCCTGGGCATGCGGCAAGCAATGAAATCGGGCTTAGGCTCGCGGACAGTCGAGCTAAACGGCCCCTACAAAGGGGTGCTCGTCTCGGCGCTGGCGGTTGTGAACGCGGTGGGAGATGTCTGCGATCCGGCGACGGGCAAGATTGTGGCGGGCGCCCGCACGGCGCCGGATTCGATGGACTTCGCTGTCAGCGTGCGCGTCATGAAGGCTGGAATCGCGTCCGGCCTCTCGCGCGCCAATACGACGCTCGTGGTTGTGGCGACCAATGCCCAACTCACAAAGGTACAAGCCAGCAAGCTGGCGGAATTCGGCTCGCAGGGAGTGGCGCGAACAATTCGCCCCGTGAACACGATGTCCGACGGTGATGTCACGATCGCGTTGAGCCTAGGCCGCGCGAGCGCTCCCATTGATGCGCTGGGAGTCGCAGCGGCGGAAGCGGTTTCGGAAGCGATTCTGCGCGCCGTGCGTCTGGCGCCGCCGTTGGGGGGGCTGCCCGGCCTGAGGAAAGGCTGAGACTATCCCACGCGCGCGCGCCGCACGGCGGGGTGCGCCATGGCCGGCTCCATGCGAACAGGTTTGCGGTCGGCGTCGTTTATGCGCCGCGCCTGGTCGCTCACGCACACCAGGAACATCGGTTGCCGGGCGTTCTTCAGTAAATCGATGATCCGCGAATGTTGATCTTCGAGGAAAATCGATCTGCCATCCGTCACCAGGTGGAGATCCGAGGATGCATCCAGAAGCTCCGCCAGGCGACGGCCCATCTCTCTCTGCAAGAACCGCAGCACACGGCGGATTTTCTGCAGCGAGAAACCTTTCCGGCGCAATTCCGCAATCACCGTGATCTCGATCACTTCTCCAGGACCGTACACCCTGCGGTGCCCTTCATGACGCGGCGAGACCACTTTACGCTCATCCCACCACTGCAATTGGCGCAGGCTGACATTAGCCACCTGCGCCACTTCGCTCGATGAATAGGTCCTTTCCGGGATCGGAGGCTCGGGGCGGTTCTTGCGGGATTTAAACATAATTTCTAGTTTTCGTTTTTTCAGATTTGGAACCGACCATTCGATTGTACTCGACTGAGGGGTGGTGTCAATAGGGCGGCGCGGCCCAGTCTTCCCTCCGCCGCGAAAGTTGTTGTGCTACACTCATTTGCTCCTGCACAGCTTTATGGGTTGATGCCGCTTGGCGAATTGGGGCGGCGGGCCGAAGCGTTTCCATCGCGCGAAATCGAGCGGCGGTGGGGAAAGCAGGCAAACCATGGCGCAAAAAATTGGAATCGAAGTTACGGCGGCCGCCGGGCCTGGTATCCTCCACCAGCTATCCGGCGTGATTGCCTCGCATCGCGGCGATATTGTCAGCGTCGAAATCGTGGAGCCGAGGCGAACCTATTTTGAGATTGAGACGCCCGGCGATCCAAACGCACTCATGGAAGCTCTGGGCCGTTTGCCGATTGTGCAAAGCGCGGCCCAGGTTGACACCATGGAAAAAATCTACGGCAAACGGATCATCATCATGGGCGGCGGAGCGCAGGTCGGTCAGGTAGCGCTGGGGGCCATCACGGAGGCCGATCGCCACAACATTCGCGGCGAGCACATCTCTATCGATACGATCCCCTTGGTTGGGGAGGCGGTGTTAGCCAAAGCCGTTCGCGCCGCGGCTCGCCTGCCCCGCGTGAGGGCGCTCGTAATGGCAGGTTCCCTGATGGGAGGCGAAATCGAGCGGGCGGTGCGTGAAGTGCGCGCTCAAGGGCTGCTCGTTGTGAGCCTCAACATGGCGGGCAGCGTGCCCGAGGCCGCCGATCTGGTCGTTACCGATCCCGTGCAGGCGGGAGTAATGACCGTGATGGCCGTGGCAGACACCGCCCAATTCACCATCGAGCGGCTAAAGCGCCGCACATTTTAACGCCGGCCGAAGAATGCTTTGCGGCCCTCACCGACTTTACCAGAGATCGCCCTCCGGCTGACCCATCAGCCGCCGCCTCAGCGCATCCAAGGCCGCCTGCGTTGCAAACATCCGGATGCGGGCGCGGTCTCCGGGCAAGTTGAGCTTTCGCGTCTCCGAGGCGCCCTCCGGCCCAGCCATCCCGATGTAGACCGTTCCCACGGGCGCGCCGCTGCTCGATTCAGGGCCCGCTTCCCCGGTCGTCGAGACTGCGTAGGTCGCGCCGGTGCGGGCGCGGGCTTGCTCCGCCATCGCCCGAGCAACTTCCGCGCTCAGGGCGGTGTGCCGTTGGATGAGTGCGGGATCCACACCCAAAAGGCTCTGTTTCATGCCGTCCGAGTAGACCAAAAATCCGCCCAGGAAATAATCCGAACTGCCCGGAACCGAAGTGATTCGCTCCGCCACCATGCCCCCGGTGCAGCTCTCGGCCACCGCGACGGTAGCGCCCTGCCGCCTGAGCTGTGCGCCGATCACCGCTTCCAGCGCGTCGCCGTTGCGGGAGAAGATACGGTCGCCCAGCAGCTCCTCGATCGGCTCGCCGGCTTGGGCAAGTAGGCGTTCGGCTTCCTCGGCGGCGGCGGCTCGCGCGCGCAACTGAACCCGAATGTCGCCCGGCGACGCCAGAATTGTCGTTGTCGGATTGTCGAACTTGGTATAGACCGGGGCGATCAGGTGATCCAGATCGGATTCCGTCATTCCAGTCACTCGATAGAGGCGGCTGCGAATCGCTTGTGGCGGCAGAAGGCGCGTCAACCGCGGCGCACATTCGTTGGCGAACATTGGCTTGAGCTCGCCGGGCGGACCGGGCAGCAGCACGATCACTCGCCGTTCTGTTTCGATCCACTGGCCCACCGCGGTTCCATGTGGATTGGCGAGGACTTCCGCTCCTTCGATCAGGTAGGCCTGCCGCTTGTTGTTTTCCGCCATCTTGCGCTGGCGCCGCCGGAAGCGCTCCTCGATCGCATCGCATAAATCCTGCCGAAAGACGAGCGCGCGGCCCAGCGCGTCCGCCACCGCGTCTCGAGTCAAATCATCTTCGGTGGGACCAAGGCCGCCGCTGAGGATGAGGATGTGGGCCTGCGCCAGTCCATGGCGAACAGCCGCGCTCAGGCGCGGGCGATCATCCCCCACGATCAGCTTGCGGCGGACTTCCACGCCGAGCGCGTTGAGCTGATCGGTGAGAAATAACGAGTTCGTGTCGATGCGCTGAGAAGTCAGCAACTCAGAACCGACGGCAATGATTTCAGCGTCTGTTGCAGCCCAGCCGGAATCGTCCAAAATCGGCGTCACTACGGAATGCGGCGGCCTTCGATGCCCACGTCGGCGCGATAGAGCGCATTGTGCGTCGCCAGAATCAGGGATTTGGACGGAGTGAAGGCCAGTCCCACAATGGAAGGTCCGGAAAGGAATAATTCCGCCGACCCTCCGGGAGTAATTCGCACCACCCCTCGCCGGCCGCTCAAGGACGCCGCCACATACAAATTGCCCTTTACATCAAAAGCCAGTCCTTGCGGCCGGCCCAGTCCGCGATAAAATCGCTCCACCCGTCCTTCTTTCGAGATCCGGGCGATGGAATCGAACGTGGAAGTCGTCGGCCCGGTGACGTAAAGAAACCCGTCCGGACCGAAGGCCAGATGATAAGCGGCCAGCGAAGGCTCCATCGTGGCAAAGACGTAGATTTGGCGCTGGCGGCTGATTTTGAAAATCGTGCCGCTCCTGTCGCCCACATAAAGGTTATCTTCCGGGTCGAAAACAATTCCAGTCGCCACGCCCATCCCTTCGACGTAAGGCACGCGGCTGCCGCTGGCGGAAATCTGATAAACCACGCCATCGTGGCGGCTAGAGACATACAGCGTCTGAGAGGCGTCCAACGCCAGACCCGTCGCGTTCATCATGTCCGCGACTAGCGGTTTAGCGCTTCCACCCGGCTCGATTTTAAACACCGATACGGGAGTCTTCTGCCCCGCCGAGCCGCTAAGAGTCGTGTAGATGGCTCCCCGGCGGTCCACAACCGGATTCGACACCGGATGCACTCCGTCCGCAACCTGGACTCCAATCTGGCAGGCCCAGGCCGCGCCGCCATTTGCGCCTAGAAACAACTCGCCGCCCGTGGCTCCTTCCGGAACCCGGACCACAAGGTAGGAGTCCGAGCCGATCACAATCGATGCTTGCGATTCGCCAAAACGGACCTCGGGCCGCTCCGGCCCGGCCAAACCCCTGCCGCGAATTTGAACCTCGCCCCCTGGAATGGCCGCCTGCGGCGACACTTCTACAATCTCGGGGCACCCACTGGATGATTTACGAAAAGCCACCGAATCACCTAATAAAGATTGAACCATCCGGCGGCCCGCAATACAAGCGCGGCGTAAATTCCGGAGGCTACGTCATCGAAGACAATTCCCACGCCGCCGGCAATGCGGTCAAGCTGGCGCGCCGGCGGCAGTTTCCAGATGTCGAAGAGCCGGAACAGCACAAACGCCGCCAGCCAACTCTTCCAATTGAAGACCGCCGCTCCCCCGAGCGCGATCCATTGCCCTACCACTTCGTCGATGACGACAATGGCGGGATCGCCCGATCCCGTTTCTCGCGCCACCACGCTCGCCGCCCAGATCCCCGGGGCGATGGCCGCTCCCCCCAAAATCAGGAAATGCCCTGGTCCGAAGCCTGCAAAACGCCACAGCAGCCAGCCCAGCGCCATCGCCGCCAGTGATCCTGCCGTCCCCGGAGCCGCGGGCGCGTACCCGCAGCCGAACCACGTGGCGATCAGGCGCGCAAGCGTCTTCACGTCTCGTCGTGTTCTTCGGGCGGTGCGTTCTTCCCCGATACGCGCGGAACAACGGAGCCAGGCCGCTGCGGCTCTGCGGCGCTCTCCGCGGGAGTGGAGATCACGTATTTTTCGGAAGCCCAATTGCCCAGATCGATGATTCGGCAGCGTTCGCTACAGAAAGGCATAAAAGGATCGTCGATTTTGACGTTCTTACCGCAAATCGGGCATCGCATGTCCCGCCCCCAGAATTTGCACCAGGCCGTCCGGTTTCCTCGGCGGCGCATCTGTCAACTCGCCCTCCAGATCGTAATCGTGCGCCTTGACAATACGCATTCGCCGGAACTCGCCCGCTTGGAGCGGGCGCTCGCCTGGATCGGAAATATAACACAAGCCATCGATTTCCGGCGCTTGCGTGGGAAGTCGCGCCTGCCATACCATTTCCGAATCCGCCGACGGGCCTTCCACCAGCACCGTGTGCTCCCCGCCCACCAGCGCACGATTATGCGCCCGCGAGATCTTGCGCTGCAAAGCCATCAGCCGGCGCTTGCGATTGTAAATCGTTCGCGCATCGATCTTGCCGTCGAGATGGAAGCTGCCGCTGGCGTCCTCATCGGAATAAGCGAACACGCCCAGCCGGTCGAACTGTGCTTCTTCTACGAAGCCGCACAGCGTTTCAAAATCTTCCCTGGTTTCGCCAGGGAATCCGACGATCATGCTGGTGCGGATGCCAACGCCGGGAATCGTCCGGCGTATGCGCTCCATCAGCTTTAAAAAGATGTCGCCGCTGCCGCCGCGCTTCATCCGCTTCAGAACCGGCGCGCTCGCATGCTGCAACGGCATGTCGATGTACTTTACAAGCGAATCGTGCGCCGCCAGGGCGTCCAGCAGCCGTTGCGTGATTCTGTTCGGATAGCAGTAGAGAAAGCGAATCCATTTGCGGCCGCCCGTTTCGATCTGGGCCAGCCGCTCCAGCAGCAGCGCCAGCCCGTCCTTCAAACCAAAGTCTTCGCCGTAGCAAGTGGTGTCCTGGCCAATCAGGTTGATCTCGCGGACCCCCTGGGAAAACAGGCGCTTAGCCTCCGAAACGACGCTTTCGAACCGCCGGCTGCGGAATTTGCCGCGATATTGCGGAATCACGCAAAAGCTGCAAGGATGGTCGCAACCCTCTGCGATCTTGATATAAGCGAAATGACGCGGCGTGGAAAGCACGCGCGGTGTCGCGTCATGGTAGAGATAACGCTCCAGCGGATTAGCGGCCGCTGGCGTCACGCCTTCGCATAGCGCTGCAATCCGCTCCAGCTCGTTCGTGCCGATTACCGCGTCTACTTCCGGCATCTGTGCGGCGATTTCGCCTCGGTACCGCTCCACCAGGCACCCTGCGACGATCAGCCGTTGCGCCCGGCCGGTCTTTTTGTATTCCGCCATTTCCAAAATCGTATCCACCGATTCCTGTTTGGCGGGATCGATAAAGCTGCATGTATTCACGACGATGACGTCCGCATCGGAGGGATGCGGCGTCAGCTCATGTCCTCGCGCGCAAAGTTGCCCCATCATCACCTCGCTATCGACGAGGTTTTTCGGGCAGCCAAGACTGACGAATCCGATTTTCACTTGTGCGTTTTAGATAAGAGTGCGCAAGACCACGCACGCCTTCATTCTACCTGCCCCGCCCGAACGCGCCGCTTGCCGGCAGCTTCCCAATACGCTCCGCAGCCGTCCAGACGGATTTCCGAAAAATAGCGCGCCCGCCTGGAGGAACCCATCCAGCCTAGCGGGTGTTCTAATGGAAGCGTAGAGGTAATCCATGAATCGATGGTTCGCGGTCGCGTTCCTGTGGATGGGTGCGGCCTCCTACGGAGCGGAGCTTACCGCCCCTAAGGCCGGCAAAACCGAAATATTCCCGCTCAAAGACGTTCAACCGGGCATGCAAGCCACGGCCTGGACGGTTTTCCAGGGAACCCAGCCCGAGCCCGTGCCGATTGAGATCATCGGCGTTTGGAAGAAGAGCAACGGACCCAATGACGTGATTTTGGCCAAGATGCTCGGCAAGGCCAAGCAGACCGGCGTCGCGGCGGGCATGAGCGGCAGTCCCGTTTATATCGGCGGAAAGTTGGTTGGCGCCGTGGCGCTTCGCATCAGCGTCTTCTCGCCCGATGCGATTTGCGGCATTACGCCGATTGAGTCCATGCTGGAGATCAATGATCTGGATGCGTCTCGGCCGGCCGACGCGAAGACGCCGGATGCCTTGCCGGTGCGAGAGCAAGTCTCGACCCCGATGCCGAACGACCTGCTCGCGCGGCTGGTGGGCGCCGGCCCCCCGGAATTCGGCCCGCGGCCTCTGCCCCTGATGACTCCCATCGACACTCCACTCATTTTCAGCGGATTCAATTCCGCCGCGCTGCAAATGTTTGGGCCGATGCTCCGCCAGATGGGAGTCACGCCTGTCGAAGGCGGCGGCGCCTCCTCCACGTCCCTCAGCGCCAAGCCAGCCGCCGGCTGGCGGAATTCGCTCAACCCGGGCGAATCGGTCGCGGGCATTCTGGTTTCCGGCGATCTTTCGATTACCGGGACGGGCACGGTTACTTATAATGACGGCAAACGCGTTCTGGCGTTCGGCCATCCGTTCATGAGCCTCGGACCCGTGGAAATGCCTATGGCCAAGAGCGAAGTCGTGTGGACGCTGGCGTCTTCCTATCAGCCCACCAAGCTGCCCAACACCACGGACATCGTCGGCGCCCTGCACCAGGATCGCTTTAGCGGCGTCATGGGCGAACTGGGCGACGAGGCGCCCTTGGCGCCGGTGCACCTGAAAGTACGCTCTTTGGACGCCGCCGGCCGTTCCGTCAAAGAGAAAGACATGCGCTTCGGCGTCTTCGTCCAGCAAAAGTGGACGCCTTACTTGATGATGATGACGCTGGCCAACACTTTGCAACAGATCAACGAGTATGCCGACGAGGTCACTTATCGGATGAGCGGCCACGTGGACGTGGAGGGAGCCGGCAGCATCCAGCTCTCCACCATGCTCGCCGGCAGCGAAATGCCTGCTCCGCCTCCTCTGACGCTGGCGACCTGGTGGGGCGATAAATTCAACCGCTTGTTCCTGAATCCCGTAAAAATGCCGAAGCTGAAAGCGGTGGAATGCACCATTGACTTGCTGCCGGAGCGGCGTATCGCCGCTATCGATAGCGCCTGGACGCCTTCGGCGGAAGTGGAGCCGGGCGCCGAAATTCCGGTGAAGGTGTTCCTACAGCCTTTCCGCGGCGACCGATTTGCGGAAACTGTCAAAATCAAGATTCCCGCTGGCATGCCGAAAGGCGATCACCGCATTCTTTTCAGCGACGCGGAAACTCTAAACCGCATCTTGAGCGCCGCCGCCACCGCCGACCGTTTCATGAACATCCCCGAAACCGTCGCGCTTCTGAATCAGGAGCGCACCAATAACCGCGTCTACGTCTCTCTGCTGGAGGGCCGCGCGACATACTATTCCGACGACAAGGTTCTGCCCTCGTTGCCGGCCTCCATGCTCAACGTGCTTCAATCCGAGCACACCGCGAGCCGGTCGTTAGTCGGCGCCACGGAGACGGTGCAGGAACAAGTGTCGATTCCCCTGGATCAGATGGTGACCGGAAGCTATTCGCTGCGGATTACGGTGAAGTAGCGGGTCAGTTAAGCTGAAACTGTACGAGCATCGAGCATGTGCTGGACGGAGCATAGCCAGGGACTCCGAGCGGGTCCCAGACCGTCACACCCGCGTTGGAAATCGCCTTAACTGGCCCCACCGGAACTCCCGCCGCGCCGGCCAGCGCTTGAGCCTGCGCCGTTGCGTCCGCAATTAACGCCCCCTGCGAGCAAGCCGGCTGCCCTTGCGGCGATGCCTGCAAGCCGCCGGTGGAAAACGACAGGCCCACGCCGCTGTTCCGTTTGGAAAGCGCCGCCTCCGCCGAGAGAAGCTGCCCGATCGCATTCTTCAATGCTGTCAGCGGAGTGGCGAGCGTGAAGGACCACTGCAAATACGCATTCGAGTTGCCTCTATTGTCATACGTATAAGCCGTATATACATTGGAGAAGCTCATCCCCGTGACGCCGGCCTGCGTCAGCGCGCCGGCGATGTCGTCGAGTCCCCAGGCGATGCCCGAAGTTACGGTGAGCACCATGAGAATCTGATCCGGAATTGCAGTCCCCGTTCGTGATGCCGTGATCGAAATGGCATGCGGCCCCGGACTGCCGGCATAGCCCAAACCAAACGTCACCGTCGCCGAGCAGACTCCCACGCCGTTCGAAGTGGTCCCGGAAATGCCGGTAATTCGGTTCGCGGCGGATCCTGCGGCGGAAGCGAGTTGCTGCGCCTGGGCCTGAGCATTGGCGATGAGCGTAGAGTAATTGCAGTTCTGAGTCTGTGGGTCCGAATTCTGAATGCCAGCCAAAGAAAACGACAGCGAGAGGCCGTTGTCGGCTTGCGCGATGGTCTGCTCCAGAGCGGCCAGGGAAGCCAGAGTCTGCTTCTGCATCGAGAGCGCCACGGGCAGTTGAAAGGTCCACCCCACTGTCGAGGCGGCGCCAGAAGTCAGAGCCGCAAGGTTCGACTGGTAGGTGATTCCCGCCAAATTCGCCGTGGAAATCCCCACGCTCGCCAACGCCTTCACAATATCGTCCAGGCTCTTATCTATTCCCGCGTTGACTGTTACATTGAAAATCGCCTGGTCCGGCTGCGAATCCGAGTTCTGCGACGCTGTCACAGTGACGGTATTCGAATTAAGCTGGCCAAGCAAAAGCGCCGGCGCGAGAGCAATCGTGAAAACAAAAGCGCGGAAAGACATGTTGGATTTTCAGATCAATAGAGTTGAAACTGCGCCACAATCGAGCAGGAAACCGCCGAAACAGGAGCAGGCGCAATGAAATAAGTAACGAAGGGGGCAATTGAGCCAGATCCGAGGACGCTTGTCCATGACTCTAAAGCGACCGCCCCAGCACGCGAAGCGGGCAGGCTCGCTATGGTATCTAACGCGGTAATCGGACCCACAGAAACGCCGGCCGCTCCGCCCAGCGCTTGCGCCTGCGCCGCCGCGTCCGCGATCAACGCTGCCTGCGAACAGACCGGTTGCGCTTGCTGAGAGGCCTGCGGAGTCGCGGAGGAAATCGAGAGAGTTAGGCCGGAATTCTGCTTTGCAAGAGCCGCCTGCGCGGCCTGAAGTTGCGCGATCGCGTTCTTGAGGTTCGCCAGCGGCTCGGTCAACGTCAAAAACCATAGCAAAACCGGCTGGGCCTTGCCGTTGTTAATGTACATTTGGCTGGACACGCCAGATAGGATTTCTCCCTCGATGCCGGCCTGCACAAGCGCGCCGGTGATATCGTCCAGCCCCGCGCCTGGGGGCGATTGCACGGCGATGAATAACACAATCTGATCCGGAACCGGACTCGCGGATCTCGATGCTGTAATCGAGATCGTTTGCGGCCCGGGATTGCCGGAATAGCCCAAACCAAACGTCACCGTCGCCGAGCAATTGCCCAACCCTTGCGAAATCGAGCCGGAAATTCCCGTAATCCTTCCCACCGCTGATCCGACTGCGGCCGCCGATGACTGCGCCTGCGCTTGAGCATTCGAAATGAGCCCGGCGAAATCGCAGCTCTGCGCCGGCGTTCCCGAACTTTGCGTACCGGAGAGCGAAAACGAAATCGAGCCGCCGGACGGAGCGATGGTCTTCTGCAATGCCGCCAGCGAAGCCGTGGTTTGCTTTAGCGCGGACAACGGAACGATGAGTTGGAATGACCATTGCAATTGCAACGGATTCGTTTGGAGCGACGGAAATGTAATCCCCGTTAAATTCGCCCCGGAAATTCCCACGCCCGCCACCAACCTCACAACATCGTCCAGGCTTTTATCAACTCCAGAGCCAACCGTTACGTTAAAAATCGCCTGATCCGGCTGCAAGCTCGAATTCTGCGAAGCCGTCACCGTCACAGTGTTCGAATTAAGCTGCCCCAGCAGCACGCCGGGCGCGAGCGCGATCGCCAAAGTGAATCTCCGATTCGGCATAGAGCATAGTTTACTTGACTTCCCGTTCGTTGGCTTGAAAGCTGCACGGGTTTGAGTGATCGTCAATGAATTCGCGCACGGATGCGCGAATTCACGCGAACCTGCGTGAATTCGCTCAACGGACGCTACATAGAATGGATGCTGACGAAGGGAGGTTCGCGGTGGCTCTTCGACGGGATTTGCTGATCGCGCGCGGCTGGGTGCAGGCCGTCCTGATTGTAGTGATCGCTGGATTCGCCGTTTTGGGAATGTTGGCGTGGCAAACCTACGAGGGCATGCCGCCCATTCCCGCGCGGGTGGTGACGCCGGAAGGCCGGCTCATTTTCACACGCGATGACGTTGTGGCTGGACAGGGCGTGTTTCTCCGCAATGGACTCATGGAATATGGCTCGATTTTCGGACATGGAGCCTATCTGGGGCCGGATTACACCGCCGATTACCTGCACCGCGCCGCGCAAAGCGCACGAAATGGCTATGGCGGCTCGCAATCCACAAACGCCACGCTCGCCACGATCCAGGATTTCAAAACCAACCGCTACAACCCATCTACCGATACGCTGACTTACTCCGCTGCGCAGGCGCGGGCCTTCCAAGAGCTGCGCGAGGACTACTTCCGCTTCTTCTCTAATCCCACTACGCAATATGGACTGCGGCCGGGCGCCATCGGCGATGCGGAGGACGTCCGTAAGCTGACTGCGTTCTTTAGCTGGAGCGCGTGGGCCGCGGCGGCTGCGCGCCCCGGCAAAAGCTATTCCTATACGAACAACTGGCCTCCCGAGCCGCTGGTGGACAATCGCCTGACGGCCGACGCCGTTGTGTGGAGCGTCCTTTCGCTCATCGCGCTGATGGGCGGCATCGGCCTGCTCCTCGCTGCGTTCGGACGCTGGAGTTTTCTGGGCTGGCACGGCATGGAGCGGCAGACGATTTCCTTCCGCCCGCCGGACCGTGTAAACCTCACGCCCTCGCAACAATCCTGTGCTTGGTTCTTTTTGGCGATGGCTCTGCTGTTTCTGCTCCAAACGCTGGTCGGGGCAGCGTCGCAACATTACCGCGCGGATTTGCAGAGCTTCTTCGGCATCGACCTTGCGCGCATCCTGCCCTTCAACGTGGCGCGCACTTGGCACGTGCAGCTTGCGATTTTCTGGGTGGCGACTTCGTATCTCGCTGCGGGAATCTTCCTCACGCCTATGATCGTCCGACACGAGCCTCGCAGCCAACATTGGCTCGCCTTCGGGCTACTAGGAGCGCTTGTGGTGGTGGTGTTCGGCAGCCTGGCTGGAGAGCTGGCAGGCGTTTTCGGATGGTTTCGCGAAGCCTGGATCTGGTTTGGCCATCAGGGCTTCGAATATCTGGACCTGGGCCGCTTTTGGCAGGTTCTGCTGGCGGCTGGGCTGGCCGCGTGGGTGGCCATCCTGTTCCGCGGCCTGCGAACGCGCCTGGCCGCGGATCACATGGGCAACATGCCCTGGCTGTTTTTCTTTTCTGCCCTTTCGATTCCTGCTTTTTATGCGGTGGGCCTGCTGGCGCACCCGGAGTCGCATTTTACGGTGACCGATTTCTGGCGATTCTGGGTGGTGCATCTTTGGGTGGAGGATTTTTTGGAGCTGTTCACTACCATCATGGTGGCGTATATTTTCGTGCTGCTCGGCGTGGTGCGGGAGCCAGTCGCCCTCACGATGATCTACTTGGACATTCTGTTGTATTCCGCGGGCGGGGTGATTGGCACGATGCATCACGTCTATTTTTCCGGACAGCCGGCGATTCACCTGGCGCTCGGCGCCTTTTTTTCGGCTGCGGAAGTAATTCCCCTGACTTTTCTGACGCTGGAAGCCTGGAGCTTTCTCCAACTCGGCGCTCGACAAGGCAGCGGAGGGCCGGCGGCCTTTCCGCACTTCTGGGCGGTCATGTTTCTGGCGTCCGTGGGCTTCTGGAACTTCTTAGGCGCGGGAATTTTTGGATTCCTGATCAATCTGCCGGCCGTGTCTTATTACGAAATTGGAACGGCCCTGACGGCAAACCATGGGCATGCAGCGATGATGGGTGTCTACGGCATGCTAGCCGTGGGTTTGGCTCTGTTCTGCTTGCGCTACATTATTCCTGAACCGTCGTGGCCGGAGCGGGCGGCAAAGATCAGTTTTTGGAGCCTTAACCTCGGGCTGGCGTGGATGTCGTTCGCAACGCTTTTCCCCTTGGGTCTGCTTCAGCTTTATCGCTCTGTAAGCGTGGGTTATTATGACGCACGCAGTTTGAAATTCATCGGCGGACAGACGAACTCGCTGCTGGAATGGCTCCGCCTTCCAGGCGACGTCGTGTTCATTGTAGGAGGCGCGCTTCCGGTGCTCTATATATCCTGGCTCGGGGTGCGCCATCTGAAACACGTCAGGGTGGCTGAAGCCGCCGGGGAGACGCTCTTCACTGAAGTCGCCTCTGCGCCAGGCCCTTCCCGCTAGTAAGACACGATGAGCGGCGCAGCGATGCTCTACGCGGGTTACGCCATCTTCCTGCTTATCGTCGCCGGATGCCTGGAAGCGGCGGCGCGGCACTCGCACCGCCGAAGCGAACGCATGCCGCTCGCCGGATTTCGATACGATTCAAAACTCGATTTCTGGATATGCCCGCAACAGCAGATGTTGGTCCGCGCGGAAACAGATTACGCCCGGCGCGTGATCGTGTATCGCGCGCCGCGGCACGCTTGTAATGCTTGCGCCATTAAGCCGCGATGTACCGACTCGGAGGAGGGCCGCGCGATTGAGCAAGCGCCCGATTCCTGGTTGCAATCCGAATTGCGTCGTTTTCACCGCGCCATTTCGCTAACGCTATTCGCGCTGGCCGCCGTGGTCGTGCTGGTTGGCATTCTGCTCTCCCGCAGCCGACTCGAGCAAATGTCGTTAGCTGGCGTGCTGGCCGCGACGGTAATTGGCGGAGTAAAGTTGACTTTTGCGATCCGCCGCGCGTAATCTAATAGAGACAATTTCCATCCAGCGAGGAATGTAGGGAAGGCGGTGAAAATCCGCCACTGCCCCGCAACTGTAACCGGCGCGCCGTAGCGGCTTGGGTCTGCCACTGCGAAATTCGTGGGAAGGTGGACCGCAAAAAGAGCCAGCCGGAAGTCAGGAGACCGATTCCCGCTTCGGACAATTGAAGAACGTTTCGAGGGAGAACGTCTCATGCATCCAACTCTATTTCTATTTCTTTCCTTTCAGGCCGCTCAAATTCAAGCTGTCGTGTATGACCCCAGCGGCCGCCCAGTTCCCGGGGCGCATGTCGTCTGCGGAGCGGAAACCAAAACCACCGATGCAACTGGCGGATTCGAGGTCTCCTCGGCCTGCGAGGCCACCATTACCAAGGCCGGATTCGAGCCAGCCAAGGCGCAACTCCCGGCCGAGCAGAAAATCACGCTTCAACTGGCGAGCGCCAGCGAACGAATGGTCGTGACGGGAACGAGTGCGGGCGTCGCGCTGGAGGAAGCAGGCGTGGCCGCCGACATCTTTACCGCGCGCGATTTTGAGCCGCCTCACGCGCCTTTCGTTCAGGATCTGCTACGCGATGTTCCAGGCCTCGCCGTCGCGCAAACCGGCCAGAACGGAGCTCTGACGTCCGTCTTCGTCCGCGGCGGCGATTCCAACGCTGCGCTGGTGCTGCTGGATGGCGTCCCTGTGACCGACCCCGGCGGATCTCTGGATTTTGTCCATCTCACCTCCGCCGGCCTGGACCGCATGGAAGTGATCCGCGGTCCGGAAAGCGCGCTGTTCGGGGCCGAAGGCTCCAGCGGCGTCATTCAGATGTTCACGCGGCAAGGCGATCCCAAAGCCGAGGTCCCCCACGGCGAATTCGTCTATGACCGCGGGTCATTTTCTACGGACCACTGGTCCGGCGCGCTCAGCGGCGGACTCCACAACCGCCTCGATTATGCAATCACCACTGATCAGTTCCGCTCCACCGGCGAGTTCCCGAACGACGCTTATAGAATCACTTCTGGAACGGCTAACATCGGCTACCGGATTTCCGGCCAAACCGAGCTTCGCGCTTCGTACCGCGAATTTGACTCTTACACGGGCGACCCCGGCGAAACAGCGGATGAAGCACTCGATCTTTTCTCCAATAGCCGCGACCGCGATTCGGCTCTGAGCGTTCGTGTCGACGATTCGCGCGGCTCGCATTTTTCCGAGCGCTTCCTCTACGGCTATCACCGCTACCGCGACGCCTATAATGACGGCTTCGACCCGGTCAGCATCAGCCTCGCCGATCGCGACATCGCCGGCTATCAGGGAACCTTCGCTCATGCCGGCGGCGACCTGGCCTTCGGCTACGAATTTCAAAGGCAAGCAGGCTTGATTTCCGGCGAAGACCGATCCCGTTACAACAACGGCGTCTTCGTTTACGAGCAGTATTCGCTTGGCCGGCGCGTATTTCTTTCTGGAGGCGCGCGCGTGGAGCATTCCACCGTTTTCGGAACCGAATTCACGCCGCGCGGCGCCGCGACATTTCGCTTGCCTCGCGACCTCTATTTCCGCTTGAGCGCCGCGCGCGGCGTTCAGGAGCCATCGCTGCTTCAAAATTTCGCCCGCGAAGCGTATTTTGTGGGCAATCCCAGTCTGAAGCCGGAAATGACAGACAGCTACGAAGCCGGCCTCTTCCGCGAATTTTTTTCGCGCCGCCTGCGCGCGGAGGCCTCTTTTTTCCGCAACTCTTTCCACGACCTGATCCTCTACGACTCCTCCCACTTCCCCGGCACATGGAGCAACATTGAACGCGCTTGGGCGCGCGGATTTGAGCTCTCCGGTACGGCTCGCGTCGCGGGCTTCGCCACGCTGCGCGGCGGCTACACCCGGCTCTATACGCGCATCACCACATCCAATAACCCAAGCCAAATCGGCCAGCCGTTACTGCGCCGGCCGCTCAATTCCGGCTCGCTTTCGCTCGAATTGTCCCAGCGCCGCTGGACCTTCGCCATTGGCGCGCGCCTGGTCGGCGTTCGCGCCGACAGCGATTTCCTGCAACCGCTGCTGTTGCGCAATCCCGGCTACGACTACGTGTTCCTCGCCGGTTCTTTTCAGGCGACTCGCCACTTGGAGCCGTTCCTGCGCATCGGAAATTTACTCGATGAGCGATATCAGGAAGCGTTAGGCTACGCAGCTCTTTCGCGGAGCGCCACTGGCGGCGTGAAGCTTTCCTTTTAGCCCGTCACCGATTGAGCGTCGCCAGCAGCGACCCGGTTTGGTAAAGTACGTTCAATTGAGCGCGCTCGAGCGCCGTTTCCGCATCGTAGAAAGCCAGCCATTTTTCGTTCTCGACGGCGCGGTCTTGCTCCGTCTTGGCTGCGGGCAGACGCCCCTCGCCCATCTGCGCCAAGTCCACCGCGATCTGGTCCCGCGCAAGATTTAGGTCCGCGCGGGCCAGATCGCGCGCCGTCTGGGCTCGGCGCACATCTTGATATGCATGCTGAAGGTCCGAGGTGATCCGGCCCCGGGTGCGGTTAATCTCCACACGGACCTTCTCGGCGTCGGCTTCCGCTTGCGCCGCATATGCCTTGGAGGAGCGCCCGGCTAGCAGAGGCCCGGAAAACGCCAGGCCCAACTCCACGTTATTGCGCTGGAAACGAGCGAAAAATTCCTGAAAGTTGTTGTATGGGGCAAGCAGAGCGTACTGCGCCACCAAATCCACTTTAGGAAGCCGCTGCGCCTTATAGCTTTTCTCTTCCAAGAGCTTGGCCTGGAGATTCGATTCCAATCGCTTCAGCTCCGGACTGGAGGCGAGGGATTGTTCGATGGCGGTCTCTTCTGCGGGCGGCGCCAACGCCGGAAACTCTTCTTCCGCGGGCTGGACGCGATCGCCCGGGCTCAATCCCAGCGCCAGCGCGAGAGACGACTCGGCGTTCATCACGTCGATCTCCAGCGCCTCTTCCCGTTGCTTCGCCTTTAAGACATCCACGGCCGCACGTTTGGAGTCAATCGATAGCTCGCGCCCTTCATGCACCCGCGCGTCGATGTATTGCTGCACCCGCGTCAGGTTTTCTTCCTCTCTTTGCGCTGCGGCCAGGCTGATCCGCGCGTTCTGCGCATCCAGGTACAGCGAGGCGACTCGGTACGCCGCCTCCTGCTGTCGCGTCTGAACGTCGAATCCGGCGCCGCGTTGCGACTCGCTCGCTTCCGCCGCCAGGTAGCTTTGCGAGCGGTCGAAAATCGACATGGAAGTGCGCAACTGGACAATCGAGGGCGCTTCGCCTTCGATGCTGGTAGGAAAGCCGTAGGTCCAGGCCGCGCCGCTACTGGCGAAAACCTTCGGTGAAAACGGATCGCGCGCGATGGTGCGCTGGTCGCGGGCCTTCTGTTGATCCAGGCGCGCGATCACTACGTCCGGATTCTGCTGAAGCGCCAGATCCACCGCCTGCTTCAGAGTCAGCGTTCTGGTCTCAGCCCGGCAACTGAGCGCAAAAATCAGAGGGATGACGGGAGCTTTCATAAGCTCCCAGTGTATCCGGCGGCGCCTTACTTCCCGACCATGTGTTGCACGTCCTGATTATTTTCCGGACAGATGAACTCGTAGATCTCCTCTCCCTGCGCTAGCTCGGCTACCCGCTTCTGGGTCCACGGCTTGGCGAGGGCTCCCGGATCTTCCACCGTCGTTTCAAATTCCAAATGTCCCAGATCGGGCCGCCGTCGCTCGATTACGTGCAACTTATCCGAATGCGGATGCCCCTCTCGATCCAGCCAAACCCGCTCGTGGAACGCCACGCGGTCCACCACCAACGTGTCCCCTTCCCATCGCCCGATGTTGTGGCCGTACCACGCCGGGTTCGGATCGACCGGATGCGGACGGCCATCCAGATAAATCTGATAGAAACCGGGGCTATCGTCGTCGGAAATCCGAATCAGATAGTCCTTGCTCTGCACGAACTGAAACAGCGGTCCCAGCCGCACGACGGGCGACGGCAAACATTGCGCCTGAGGACTGTCTTTGCCGGCCATCTCCTGCCGCTTCTTATAGAGTTCCTCGGCCCAGGGAAGAAATTCTGGCTGGCCGGGATCGGTGGTCGTCGGACTCCACCAGACACCTGACAAATCGGGCTTGCCATCGCCGGTGCGCGGCGTGGGTCCGGAGGGCGGATGGTGGCGGGTCGCGGCCGCCAAGATCGACGTCCGGTCCTCGCCCAGGGTGCTGAGCTGAGTCGTGTCTTCCAGATGAACGTCGACATTTACGGGCTGGTTCGCCGCAACCGCGACTCCTTTTTTCTGAAAAGGCTTCAGCCCCCCAACGTTGATAGAGATGTCATAGCTTCCCGCCGGCAACTCGATCGTATAGACGCCTTGCTGCGAGCTCGCCGCCTTGTACAGCGTTCCGCTTGCGGAGTTCTTGATCTCCACCGGAGCTCCCGCCACCGTTTCGCCGTTGGCGTCGAACACTTTGCCCGTGAGCTTGCCGTTCCTGCTCTGTGCGGCCGATACGGCGCCGAGCAAACAGAGAAACAGTGTAAACGATATAGATCGCATGGAAAACGCAAGTCCTTTCTTCCCGACTCGACCGGGAGTCCAGGCAGCTTTATTGGAAAGTATATCCGGAAGCCGGTCCTTCTGGTAGACTGAAATTTCCAGATGCGAATCGGCGTCGTCGTCTTTCCTGGAAGCAATTGTGACCACGACGCCTGGTACGCCTTCTCGCATGATCTCGGTCAGCAGGCGGAATATATCTGGCATGAGTCGGCCTCGCTGGGCAATATCGATGCCGTGGTGTTGCCGGGCGGCTTCTCTTACGGCGACTATCTGCGCTGCGGAGCCATCGCTAAGTTCTCGCCCGTTATGGCCGCGGTTCGCAAATTCGCCGACCAGGGGGCTCCGGTGCTGGGTATCTGCAACGGGTTCCAGATTCTCGTGGAAAGCGGATTGTTGCCCGGAGCGCTTGTTCGCAATCGCGGCCTGAAATTTGTTTGCCGCAACGTGACCCTTCGCGTGGAAACTTCCAATTCCCTCTTTACCTCGGCTGCGAAACGCGGGCAGTCGCTACTCATGCCCGTCGCCCACGGAGAAGGCTGTTACTTTGCCGATGAGCGCACGCTCGACTTGCTCGAAGCTGAGGATCGCGTGGCGCTGCGTTATCTTGACAACCCCAACGGATCGCTGCGTGACATCGCGGGAATCCTGAGCGAGCGGCGCAACGTCCTGGGCATGATGCCCCATCCCGAGCGCGCTTCCGACCGGCTGCTCGGCTCAGCCGATGGCCGCGTGATTCTGGAATCGCTGGTGCAATCGCTGGTGGCCGCCTCGGCATGAGCGCCCTGACGCCGGCCGAGCTCGACAAAGTCCGCTCCATTTTGGGTCGCGAGCCGACCGAAACCGAACAAGGCATCTTCACCGTGATGTGGAGCGAGCATTGCTCTTACAAAAGCTCGCGCCTGCATCTTCGGAAGCTTCCGACCAAAGGCCCGCGCGTTTTGGTGGGGCCGGGAGAAAACGCTGGCATTATCGACATCGGGGGCGACTACGCCATCGCTTTCAAGATCGAATCGCACAACCACCCCAGCTTTATCGAGCCGTTTCAAGGCGCCGCGACGGGCGTCGGCGGCATCTTGCGCGATATTTTCACCATGGGCGCGCGGCCCATCGCAGTGCTGGATGCTTTGCGGTTTGGTCCTCTCGACGATCCCGCCCATGGCGGTCGCAACCGGCGGATTTTGGAAGGCGTCGTCGGCGGCATCTCGCATTACGGCAACTGCTTCGGCGTCCCCACGGTGGGCGGCGAGTGCGCCTTTGAGCCTTGCTACAACGGAAATCCCCTCGTGAACGTCTTCGCTCTCGGCGTTTTCCGCAAGGACGAGATTTTTTATGGCAAAGCTTCGGGCATCGGCAATCCGGTGATCTATGTCGGAGCCAAAACCGGCCGCGACGGCATTCACGGCGCCTCCATGGCTTCGGCCGAGTTCGCCGAGGAATCCAAGCAAAAGCGGCCCAACGTTCAAGTGGGCGATCCGTTCCTCGAAAAGCTCCTGCTGGAAGCCTGCCTTGAAGCGATGCGCACCGGCGCGATCGTCGGCATTCAAGACATGGGCGCCGCCGGCCTGACGTGCTCTACATGCGAAATGGGCAGCCGCGCCGGAACGGGGGTCGAAATCGATTTGAGCCTGGTTCCGCAGCGCGAAACCGGCATGACTCCCTACGAGATCATGCTCTCCGAATCGCAGGAGAGGATGTTGCTGGTCGCCGGCGCCGGCCGCGAACAGGAAGTCTTCGCCGTTTTCCGCAAATGGGGCTTGGACGCGGTGACCATCGGCCGCGTCACGGGCGACGGAAACCTGCGAGTGAAGAATCACGGCGCCGTCGTCGCGGAGATTCCCAACCGTGCGCTCGCCGACGAGGCTCCGCTCTATGACCGGCCCCATAATATAGCGCCCCTCCGACCCGCGGCCATGGAAGCTCCGGAAATTCCGCCATCGCGTGATTTGAACGCCGACCTGTTGGCCCTGCTTCGCTCCGCCGATCTGTGCTCCAAACGCTGGATCTGGCAACAGTACGACTACACCGTCCGCACCAATACCGTCGCCGGTCCGGGAGGGGACGCCGCGATTGTCCGCATCAAGGAAACCGGAACCAGCATCGCCATGTCGCTCGACGGCAACAGCCGCTACTGCGCGCTCGATCCGCGCGAAGGCGCGAAATTGCTCGTTGCCGAATGCTGCCGCAATCTTTCCGCCGTCGGCGCGGTTCCCGCCGCCGCGACGAACAATCTCAACTTCGGCAATCCCGAACGCCCGGAGATCATGGCGCAACTGGTCGAAACCATCGAAGGAATGGCCGAGGCTTGCCGTTTCTTCGAAACCCCCATCACGGGCGGCAATGTGAGCTTATATAACGAAACGCTGGGCGAAGCCATCTGGCCGACGCCGGTGATCGGCACGGTGGGATTGATGAAGACCGCCGCTCCCGTGACGATCCCGTTCAAACAAGAAGGGCGTACCGTGATGCTGCTGGGCGGCATAGGCTCGGCCGACGCAGTGCGCTTCGGTGGAACGCAATACGCCAAGGTTGTTTTGAGCAAATTGTGGGGACTTCCGCCGTCGCTCGACATGGACTACGAAAAGCGCGTGCAGGCGGCGCTTCGCGAAATCGTCAACGAGGAACTGGCCGAATCTTCGCACGATATCGCCGACGGCGGCCTCGCCGTAGCCCTAACGGAGTGCTGCGCCGGCGGCGTCGGCGCCGACATCGCTATCCAAACAGACCTGCGGCCGGAATTCGCCTTATTCCACGAAGGCCCTTCGCGGGCCATCCTCTCTACCCTCCAGCCGGAGGCAGTCGAGCGAATCGCCCGCCGGCGCCGGATCCGCTGCGATCGCATCGGCGTTACAATGAAGACGCGGTTACGCATCGGTTCCCACTCCGACACTTGGGTGGATTCCCCCGTCGATCGGCTCCGCGAGATCTGGGAAAACGCTTTCGAGGGATTGCTCGCGCCGGCTCATGTTTGACAAGCTACACGAAGAATGCGGCGTTATCGCCGTCTATGGCCACCCCGAGGCCGCCAATATCGCATATCTGGGCCTCTATGCGCTCCAACATCGCGGGCAGGAAAGCGCGGGAATCGCTTCCAGCGACGGCCGGGAGATCCATAATTTTCGCGGCATGGGCCGCGTTGCGGATTTGTTCACCCCTGAGGTCTTGGGCAGCTTGGCTGGAGAAATGGCCATCGGCCATACGCGCTACTCCACGGCCGGAGATACGGCGCTGCTAAACGCGCAGCCGTTTTCGGTGGCGTGCAATAAAGGCCGCATCGCCGTGGCGCACAACGGCAACATCACCAACGCCGGCGAACTCCGCCGCGAGTTGGAAAGCGGAGGCTCCATCTTTCAAGCCTCCAGCGATACCGAAGTGATCCTGCATCTGGTCGCTCGCTCGCGCGAACGCACGCTCTCGCGCGCGTTGCGCGAAGCTCTCTTACAACTGGAGGGCGCCTTCTCGCTCGTGTTCCTCGCCGAAAACCGCATGCTGGTGGCGCGCGATCCCCATGGGTTCCGCCCCCTCGCGTTCGGACAAATGGAACTCTCCGGCGGCCGCACCTGTTGTGTCTTCGCCTCCGAAACCTGCGCCTTCGACTTAATCGGCGCCGTTTACCTCGACGACGTCGCTCCGGGCGAGATGGTGATCATCGGCCCCGAGGGGATGACGCGGGAGCGCTACGCCCCGGTTCGCGATCGCGCCCATTGCGTGTTCGAACACGTCTATTTCTCGCGGCCCGATTCGATCGTCTTCGGACGCCCCGTGGCGGAATCGCGTGAAAGGATGGGCCGCCTGCTGGCTCGCGAACACCCCGTCGGCGCCGATGTGGTCGTCCCCGTGCCCGACTCGGGCGTTTCCGCCGCGCTCGGTTACGCCGCCGAAGCCGGCATCCCCTTCCGCCAGGCCCTGATCCGCAACCATTACGTCGGCCGCACCTTTATCGAGCCTTCCCAAGCGATCCGCGACTTCGGCGTCAAGCTCAAATTCAATCCCGTGCGCCATCTCTTGGAAGGCAAGCGCGTCGTGCTGGTCGACGATTCTATCGTGCGGGGCACGGTGTCGCGCAAGATCGTTCGCATGGTTCGCGGCGCCGGCGCACGCGAAGTGCATCTCCGCATCTCCTGCCCTCCCACAATTTCGCCCTGCTTTTATGGCGTCGATACGCCCATGAAGGCCGAACTGATCGCCGCCAATCATTCCGTCGAAGAGATCCGCCGCTTTGTGGAGGCCGATTCGCTCGGCTATCTTTCCTTGAGCGCCCTGCGCCAAGCCGTCTCCGATGACCGCCACGATTATTGCTACGCCTGCTATACCGGCCACTACCCGACGGAGCTGATTAATATCGAAGAGTTGATGTCGGCCAAGGTCCGCCGTTAGCCTGCAAGCCCTGGATCCGCCTTCGCCTGATACGATGAGGGGAACGCCCGGAGGCGTCCATGAACCGGCCAGCCGTCGGTTTGATTGCGATCTTTGCGTCGGCCTCGGTAAACTCCGCTCAGGACGGCCCGGTCCCCAAGTTTGGAACCACCGTCGTCGTCCCCTTGGGTTTGCGCGGCGACATCTATTACATCCGCCGGAACACGACCAAGCTTCCCAACTTCCAGAAGCTCAAACCTAAGGGAACCATCTACACCGCCTCGCTGAATGTGCCTCCCCAAGATTTCCGCCAGGGATTCCCGGGCGTGACCAAACGATTCGAGTGGTTCGCCATCGATTACTCGGGCCGGTTCTGGATCGAAAAGCCGGGCGACTACCGCTTCGCCCTCACCTCCGATGACGGCGCGCAGCTCTATATCGACGGCCAGCTCACCATTGATAACGATGGCACGCATCCGCCCCGCCTTCAACAAGGCGAAATTCGCCTTTCCGCCGGCGTACACCGCATTCGCGTGCCCTATTTCCAAGGACCTCGCTTCAACGTGGCGCTGGTGCTGGAAGTGGCCGGGCCCGGAGACGAACCAATGCGCGTCTTCAACACCGACGAATTCAAGCCCCCGCCGAATGCTTCAACCGTGCTGCTTCCAGACAACTAGCCCGCCCTGCCGCCGCCCAGTTCGACGATCTCGCTCTTTTGTTTCCCGCGGCCGCAAGGCGATCGGGGCCTTTTGGACTGGAACCCTAGTTGCTCGGGTATTTATGTCAGGGAGCAAACCATGCGCTCTCAAATTCCGCTTGGAAAAGTTTTCGGCGTCCGAATCGGCCTGCATTATAGCTGGTTCTTGATCGCATTTTTGATTTCGTTTTCCTTATTTGCCCAATTTCACGCCGTTTATCCTGACTGGCCGCTCCGCGTCAGCCTTTTGCTTGCTGTCGCCACAGCGGTGCTTTTTTTTGGATCTCTTTTGCTGCACGAGTTGTCTCATGCGCTCATGGCAACGGCGCGGGGCTTGTCGGTGCGCGAAATCACCCTGTTCGCGCTTGGCGGCGTTTCCCAAATCGAAGGCGAGTCGGCCGACGCGAAAACCGAATTTTGGATCGCTGTGGTTGGTCCGTTTACTAGCGTTGTGATCGGGCTGGCTTGTTTGAGCCTCGCGAAATTCGGCGTCATCGGCGGAAATCTCGCCCTATTGGCAGCCGCCTCTTGGTTGGGATGGATCAACCTGATGCTGGCGGGTTTCAACTTGCTTCCCGGTTATCCCCTGGATGGCGGCCGCATCTTGAGGGCCGCGCTGTGGTGGAAGACGGGAAACAAGCACCGTGCTTCCCGTATGGCCGCCAAAGTCGGCCAAGCCGTCGCGGGCGGGCTCATTGGTTTTGGCGTCCTTCAGTATCTAGGCGGCGCCGGATTGGGCGGTCTGTGGCTCGCTTTCATTGGCTGGTTCCTCTTCCAAGCCGCCCGCCAGAGTTTCACGCAGGTTGGACTGGAGAAAGCCCTCGAGGACACGCACGTCGGCGACTTGATGACGCGCGATTGCGCGACCATCGACGGACATGTCAGCCTTCAGGATTTCGTCGACCGTGAGTTGCTGAGAACCGGACGCCACTGCTTTGTCGTGGTCGAAGATGGCAAGGTGGCCGGCGCCATCACGCCGGGCGAGGTGAAGGGCTTCGACCGCCGCGAATGGCCTTTCAAAAGCGTGCACGACGCCATGCGCCCCTATGAACCCTTTGGCGGCGTCACTCCTTCCACCTCGCTCGCGAAGGCTCTCAAATTGATGACCAATCATAATCTGAGCCAGCTTCCCGTGGTCTCGGACGGACATTTGGACGGAGTCTTGTCTCGGGGAGAAATTCTAGACTACCTCCAGACGCGCGCGGAGTTGGAAAAATAACGCTTTGGGCGGGCGTTCCAAGCTCTCGTTTTTCGCGGGAGCCGCTTTGTCGCTGGATATTCTAAAGTGATGCTTGGAATCGACCGGCGGGCTCTTCAAATCGCCTGGACCCTTTTCCTGTTTGCGCTCATTCTCCTGCTCGTCTATCATATTGCGCGCACCCTGATCGTGTTTGCGCTCGCCCTGTTCTTAGCTCATCTGCTTTCTCCTTTGGTGGATCTGGTGGAGCGATTCTTCCCGGTGAGGATCAACCGGACCCTGTCGCTCGCCATCGTCTATATCGCATTCGTCGGCGCCGTCGTAGCGCTGGCGATTCTGCTCGGATCCAAGATCGTGGAACAGGCGGCGGCGCTGGCCGGCAAGCTCCCGGCAGCCGTTCAGTCCAACCCCCTGGAGCGCATTGCGCTCCCTTCATGGCTCGAACCCGAACGCGATGCTTTGACAGAGTTTCTTGACCAACAGATCCGCCAATTGGGAGCCAACATCCTTCCCTCTTTGAGCTTGGCTGGCCGTGAGGTTTTGACTGGCATCAACGGCGCCCTCATTGGCGTGCTCATTCCCATTCTCAGTTTCTTGTTCCTCTTAAACGGCCGGCGGCTGCGGCTTTCCATCCTGGACCTATTCTCGGAATCCAAGCGCCCCCTCATCGACGGCATTCTCATTGACCTCCACCTTTTGCTTTCGCAATATGTGCGCGCCCTGATTCTTCTGGCGCTGGCGACTTTCACTTCCTTTTCCCTCGGCCTTAGCCTTCTCGGCGTCCCCTACGCCGTCCTGCTGGCGGGGCTGGCCGGATTACTGGAAGTCATTCCTGTTCTCGGCCCGCTGACAGCCGCCCTTGCGATTCTCGCCATAGCCTGGTTGAGCGGTTATTCCCATTTGCTGGTGCTTTTGGTCTTCCTCGGCCTGTACCGGATGGTTCAGGATTACCTGCTCAATCCTTATCTCATGAGCGCCGGCGTCGAAGTGCCTCCGCTTCTCGTCCTCTTCGGACTCCTCGCCGGAGAACAACTGGCGGGGATCCCCGGCATGTTTTTCTCCGTGCCCGTCATCGCGGCCATCAGAGTCGTGTTTGAAAGAATGAAGAAATCGCAGTATGTGGCGTAAGCCGGCATAGGGCTCCCCCCAACGCGCGGCGTGTAGGCGTCTTAATATGACTCCAACATCCTCGCGGTCACCCTGGCGTCTCCGAACGCCGTACTCAGAGCTTTATAGGCCGCGTGCTCGGTGAACAGCCAGCGATGGCAATCGTGCATCCTCTGGATCTGTCCCGCTACCCTCGACAAATGCTCCAAGCCCTCCCGCTCCTTCTCGCGGCGCAGCGCCAATAAGTCGGCGGGCATGTCGGGATCGGAAACCGCCTCAAAACTCAGCTCATAGGAATGAAATTCGGGCTGTAGGCCATAGATCCATCGGAACGCCGCCTCGCATCTGGCGAGATGAAAATCTGAAGTGATAATCCGCAAGCGGCGCAGAAGCGCGGGATCGGCATGGACCACGCGTGAGAAGAAAGCGTTCCCAATCGTGTCGTAGGAATATTTCTCCACCAGGATGCGATCCGCCGCGACGCCGCGCTCAACCAAATACCGGGCCGCCGCGGCGGCCTCCATCACCGGAAATCCCCGGCCATCCAACGGCGGCGGCCGGTGCGGCGTCCCCGCGCTCAGAGTGACGATGTAGCGGGCGTCGCGATGCAACTGGAAGGCGCGCTCCAGACGCCGCTCCACCCAGGAGGGCAGACGCCCGTCTTCTCGCACTCCTCCGCCGGGGACAACGATGGCGTCGTAATTTCGGGCCAAACGCCTATTGTGCGCTAAAACACAAGTCGGATGCTGGCCTGCAATCGCCGCGCTTGGGTCCCGTCCGGGAATCCTCCATCGGCCGACGGAACGTTATACGCAGCCGGCGTCAGCGTCAGAACGCCCTTCGCCTCCGTATAAACTTGCGTGGTTAACGACGTCGGCGACCAACTATTGCTGATGTTGAACGCCTCGAAATTGAGCAGCACATTGAGGCGCTCTCCTACGGCAATGGCTTTCGTCAGCCGAAGATCGTCCCGATAGGAAGCGCCCGTATACAAGCTGTTGACGGGGAGAAACGGCGCCCGGCTGTTGCCGCCAAATCCGTTCAGCGAACTGGTCGAAAGCATTCCACTCACCGGCGTGTCCGTGACCCGGACCGTCGGGCTGCCGGTTGGGCGGCCGGCGGCAAGCGTGGTGATGCTCGAAAGCTGCCAATGGTTTACCACATATCTTGAGAATGCGTCCCTGCGATGCGTGAACGTCGGAGACCAGACGAAAGAGTAAACCAACCGGTGGCGCTGGTCCAAAAGTCCGCTGCCCTTATCGAAGCCGTAGTTTCCGTTGAAGGTCGAAGTCGCGCCGCTGAAAAAAATCGCGTTCGTCCCGGCGCCCTGCCCGTCGTCAATCTCATGCGACCACGTATAGGAGGCGAGGGATTGAAAGCCTTTGGCGAACCGCTTCTCAAACGAAACCGTAAGCGCATTGTAGAAGCTGCTCACCCCGTTGGTGACTTCATTCACCGCGCCGAACGCCGTATTCGGCCGGGGATTAAGGTAGACGGGCGTTGTGTACGTCCCCACAACGTTGTTGTTGGCGTCGTCGATGGTGTAAGTGAACGTCCGCCCTGGCGCGGGCGCGTTCAGATCCGTCACGCCATAAAGATTCACGCCTCGGCTCCAAATCCCGGAAACGCTCAACAGCATATCCTTTCCGGCCTGCCGCTCTACGGTCAGCGATGCCTGTTCGGAGTAAGGCGTCTTTAAATTCGGCGCCGTGAATTGGATCGTGGAAGCCGCCACGCTCGCTCCGGTCGGAGGCGCCGCCAGCGCGTTCGGAAAAACCGGCCCCGCCGCCAACTGCGCGGAGTTGGTGCCGCTTAGCGTGTCCGCGGTCTGATACACGCCATTGGTCGTGAACAGGTTGTCCATCATTCCGCCCAGGAAGCGCGCAAAGAACGTCCCGTAGCCGCCCCGCACCACCGTCTTATCGTCTGCGCGATACGAAAATCCAATTCGAGGCATCAGATTGAGCGTTCCCGTATGCACCTGGCCCGTCTGAGGCCAGGCCGGATTCGTGACCTTGGGTTGATCCACAAAAGAGTGCTCATACCGCGCGCCCAGCGTCAAGGTCAACTTGCGATTCACCCGCCATTGGTCCTCCGCATAAACGCCGAGTTCCCGGATCCCGTAATCCACCACCGGATTGCCGAACGTCTGCGAATACTGCGTCCAGTTCTTCGCTCCCGCCGTATTGCCGCTATAGTCCAGCGCGAACGCCGTGGGCGTCTGATACGTGTAGGAACCATACCGGTTGCTTAGAAAATTCACGTTATCGTCCGTGTTCACGAAATTCATTCCGAACTTGATCGTGTGCGGGCCCTTGATCCAAGTCGCGTCGTCGGCGAATTCATTGCGCGTCTCCATCGGCTCCACCCGCGGCAGATACGTGGCCGGCCCAAGCTGAACCCCTGCTACCGACACATCCAAATAGCCCAACCCTCCGCCCAGTTCCGCCTGGTCGAAACCGTCTGCCTGACGGTCCGTGTCCAATCCATAGCGGAACAAGTTCACCACGCTGCCCGTTGGCGCAAACGTCCAGGTCAGTTTCCCGTTCCGCACCGTCACGCTGTCGTCCCCGTTTCCGGTGATGGCCGCGCCCGTGGTGGAGGAAAGTCCCGTCTGGATGCCGTTTGGCGAAAGCCATCTCAAAAAGTTGAAGCTCGCGCTGATGGCGTTGAAGTCGTTCAGATGATAGTCGAGCCTTCCGAAATATAAGTCGTTATCGGCCGTCCTTGGAATCTGCCCAAAGAACCGCGGCAGCAGCGGGTTGATCGCCGCGCACTGCGCCGGAGTGGCGGGCGGACCGCAGCCGACCCAGGTCTGCGCGCTTTGATCCACTACCCCTACCTTCACCTGACTGTCCACCATCGGAAAATTTCTCCGCGTGATGTCCGTGCTCAAAAAGAAAAACAGCTTGTCTTTCACAAGCGGCCCGCCCAACGTTGCGCCCGTTTGAATTCGGCGCTCGGCGGGGTTGAACGGCGCGAACGGATCGCGCGCATCGAACCCGGTGCTTCGCAGGAAATAGAACGCGCCTCCGTGAAATTCATTGGTTCCGTTCTTGGTGACCGTATTCACCACGCCGCCCATGGCGCGTCCGTATTCGGCCGAGAAGTTCGCCGAAACCACTTGGAACTCCCGCACCGCGTCGGCCGAAATCTGTGATGCGATCCGCGTCCGTCCGGCGTTCTCGTCGTAGAACTGCTCCGTATTGTCGTTTCCGTCCAGCAAGAACGAGTTGTTCCCGGCCACCCCCCGAAAGGTGAGCAAGCCGAAGGTAGCGTCGTTGGTCACTCCCGGCGTATTCAGAACGAATTGATCCACGCGCCGCCCATTGATCGGGAGATTCATGATTTCCCGCTCCCCCACCACTTTGGACACATCCGTTTTCGTATCGTCGATGAGTTGCGCCGCCGCCGTGACCTCCACGGAAGTCACGGCTTGCTCCACTTTGATATCGACATTCAGATTCAGGTTCTGGCCAACCTGGAGATCGAGGTTCGTCAGTTCGTACGCCGCGAATCCGGGGGCGTTCACCGTAACCTTGTAGCCGGTCCCGGGAAGCAAAGCCGGCGCCGTGAACAGACCCGCCTCATTCGTTGTGATCGAGCGGACGTCCCCCTGCGCCGGATTCGAGATAACAACCTTCGCGTTCACCACCGCTGATCCCGACGGATCTCGCACGATCCCCGAAATCCCGGCCACGCCGCCAGCCGACTGAGCCAGTGCTGCCGCCGGCAAGCACAACAAGACTGCTGCATGGAGTTGCTTCATCATTTTCCCTAACCCTAAAGACCTTCTGAAAGGGAAGAATAGCCAGAGGTTGTGAATTGGCCGTGAAAAAACAGTTGCAAGACTGTTGCTGCGGCCCCGGAAAGCGAGACTGCGTTTAGAACGTGAATCCCACTCGCATCAGGTAGGTTCGCGGCTCCAGGAAATGGGTTCCGCTGAAGGTGGACAGGAAATTGTAAAGCGCCACTTTGTTGGTCAGATTCTCGATCGTCAGCGACGCTCTCATTTTCGGCCCTTTCTCCGCGTGAAATAGATTGTCCGTGCCGACGCCGAGATTCAAAACGTTCCGCGGCTGTACGCGGTCTGGATTGTGATCGTCGTTTTCTTGGCTCGGAAAATTGTCATAGCCGCCTTGCGGCAGGGTAAGCAATTTCGAGGTCACCAGCCCCTCGGAGCCGTTCGGGTTCACGCAATCCCTCAGTGGTTGGGCTACGGTCGCCAACACGCCGTTGCAAGCCAGCCCGATCGAGACCTGTTGATTCGGCGTCAGCGCTAGGGCCGCGCCTGCATCCGGCACGCCGCTCACCACCAAACCGCTGTCATAGCGCCACGAAACGTCGATGTATTCCCACGTTTTGCGCTGATAGCGAAGATTCACCGTGGATTGAAAAGCTTGGTCGTGGTCGATGCGAAACACGCCGCTGGTCAGCGGCGCGCCTTGTGGAACCAGCCCCCCCGTCTCCGGCGGAAAATATCGCGCGCGGGTGTGGCCAAAGTTCCAGTACGCCTGGAAGCCATGGATGTTGATCGTGCTCAAGCGGCCGCTAAATCCGTCTAATTTCGAATGATTCCAGGCGATGGGAAACGTAATCGTAGTGTTCAGCAGCGTGCTGAAATCGTAGGCGTTGTGCGTATACTTCCAGAAGTAATCCGCGTCCAGCAGCGCCCACCGCGTGATCGCTTGCTGAAACCCGGCGTTGAACTGATTGCGAAATCCAGGCTGGATCGGCGTGGAAGCGGCGCCAAAGATATTTTGCGCCAATCCTCCCACGCCCGTCGCGCTTGAAAGCAAAAGATTCTCGTTAAATGGCGTTTCAAACGTTCTCGCGTAGGCCGCACGCAGGACCGTTCCCGTCCGCTTCACGTTATACGCCATGCCCAACCGCGGCTCCGGACCGGTCTTCCTCGCAAGCCCATCGTAATAATCTAGGCGGAAACCCGGAGTGAAGTTGAAATTCTTCCAGGCGATCGAGTCCTGAATATAAAACGCCGCTTGATTGATGCTGGCCGCGCGGTGGAATCCGAATTCCTGTCCGCCCCTCGTGAGATCGTACAACAGCAGCGCTGGAGAGAAGGGCGCGCCAATTAAGTTTGGATTGCCGGCGACGTTCGGCTCGTATCCCAACGCCGCGCATTGCGAGGGACTTGTCAAAGACGGGTCGCCCACGGCAGCCCCGTTGGAATCAATGCATGGTGAATTGAACGCTGGATCCGTGAGGCCGAACTGAAAATTTTCGAGCAGTCGCGTCTGCTTCAAATCCACGCCGTACTTCAGCGTATGGCGACCCTGGGTCGTGGCCACGTCCGCCTTCATTCCCCAGTTCAAAAGCTGGCGCTGCTCGCTCTGCGTAGCCGGCGTATCGTTCAGCGGATCCGCGCTGCCGTAGTAATTGAACTCGTCCTTGCGGATATAGGGATTGACGCTGATCAGGCTGTTGGAGCTGAACGTGTGTTGATAGCCCGGCGCGATGCTCCAGGTCAGCACGCGCTGGCGCTGGTCCTGGCTCAATTGATCGTAATCGTTCGGAATCTGAATCCAATTTCGCGCCGCAAACAGGTTTAAGTGCAGCGCGTCTCTTCCGTTGGGCTGAAAGTCCAACCGGTCGAACAAGGTTTCGTTGTTTCCGATGTCGTGAATCGGCGAGAATTCAGGCGTATCCAGAAAACGCCCGCTGCGAACTCCGTCCACCGCCAGAAAATTCCCAAATTTCGCCGTCCCCCAACCCAGCCCTATGCTGCCGCCCCCGGTTCCAAACGAACCGTAATTCCCGTCTAAGTTTCCGAAAAATCCCTTCGCGCCCAGCCCGGTTCGAGTCGTCACCTGCGCCACCAGGCTGGTTTTGTCGCCGAATTCCGCCCCGGGATTCCCGGTCGTCAAAGTCATGCTGTCGATGGCGCTTACGGGAAGTTGCGTCGAAAACACTTTACTCTGTTGATCGCTGATCGGTTGCCCGTCGATCACGAAGCTGGTTTCCGCGTGATCGCCCAAAGGGTGGAAAAGTCCATTGCTGTCGGCCGCCACTGCGCCCGTGCTGTACGTGATGGCTTGGCTCAGGCCCCCGCCCGGGTCAAACGCCGGAAGCTTCGCCAACTGGCTCCGGTCCGCGTCGACGTGCGCCGAAGGATCTACTTCCAGCGCTTCCGCCGCCCCCTCTACCGTGACAGCCGTGGTTGAGCCGGCCAGAGCCAGCTTCGCGCTCACCTGAATCGGCACGGACGTCTTCACGTCAACATCCTGAGAATATGTGGCGAATCCAGCGGCGCTGATCTCCAAATGATACGAATTTGGCGGAAGATTGACCAGACGGAACGCGCCCGCCCCGTCTGCCTTGACGCTTTGCCTATAACCGGTCGCGACGTTGTGGATCGACACGTCGGCCCCGGGAATCGCCGCCCCCGATGGATCCACTACGCTCCCCTGAATCGTTCCGGCGTTACCCAACGACTGGGCCGGCGCTGGTTTAGAAAGGGACAGCCATAACAAGGCGCTCCCCCACACAACCAGCCGCTTTTCCATCGGACCCAGTATCGGCCCAAAGCGCCGATCGGCCTAGGAGATTCTCATGAGCGGGCCGTTGAGCCGGATGGGCGGCCTGAATTCGACGCTAAACGGACTCCCCGGCTAGCGCAGAATTCCTCGAATATGATGCGCCTGCCGCTTGCTGACGATGATTTCCAGCGAATTGCTCAATGTGATAAGCCATCGCTGACTGCTCATCGCCGTCATTTTCCGTACGTGGTTTACATTCACGATCGCATTTCTATGGACTCTTTGGAATGGCTGGTCCCGAAGGCGCTCCTCGATTTTCTTGAGAGGCTGTGTAGCCAGCAACCGTTGCTTGGCCGTGACGATCCAAACCAGCTCGCCTTCTGCGTGAAAGCACAGAATTTCATCGGGATCTAAAAGAAAATATTCGGTTCCGGTTCGCCCCACGATCTTCCGGCTGGCGGCGTGGCCGGCGGGAGCCGCCGCGGAGACCAGCGCCGCCATCGCATTAGCGTTATCCCGCGGCCGGCCGGCGAGACTTCGCGCCCTTTCCACCGCCTTTCGCAGCCTGGCTTCGCTTACCGGTTTCAGCAGATAATCAATCGCGCCCGCCTCAAACGCTTGAATGGCGTGCTCGTCGAACGCCGTGACGATCACCACCACCGGCAGGCGCCCGCCCCCCAACTCCCGCACCACTTCAAATCCCCCCATGACCGGCATTTGAAGATCCAAGAAGATCAAATCGGGCTTCATCTCTCCGATCTGTTGCAGCGCCTCCCGCCCGTTGGCCGCTTCTCCCACAACCGTCACGCCGGGCATCCCCTCCAGCCCTTCGCGCAATACTTGGCGCGCGATGGGCTCGTCGTCCACGATCAGGGTCCTCATCGCTACCGGAGCCATCGAGTCTAAACTAACAGCTATCGGCGAGGATTGCGTCGGCTAGCCGGCGTGCCTTTTTAGGATCTGTGGCAAATTTTGCGAGAATGCCGACCTCGCCAGCACCATGTTGAAGCCGGCTTCATGCGCCTTTTGTTTCAGTTCGCCCTGAACGTGGGAAACGTAGCCCAGTACGCTGATCCCGCGAGTCTCGGGGTCTGATTTCAGCGTCTGCACCAGCCTCACCGGATCCACGCCCGCGTAATTGAGGTCGAGGATGATGAGCGCGGGATGAGCCTTGGCCTTTTCCAGCACATCTTCTTCGCTTTTGATGAACTCCACCGGCAAGCCTGCCCGCTTGGCGGATTCGTTGATCTTGACGGTGAAGAACAGATCGTCCAGCACCGCCAGTATTTTCTTGTTTACCGTGGTCGGCATTCTTCAAAAATCAGAGTTGAATCGGGGACAGAGGAGGTATGCTCGATGGTAGCATGATTGTGCGCCCTCACAAATCCTCCGCATGCTGCCCGCGTTGCGCTCGCTCGACTTGATGCCGTCCCCCGTGCCGGACCGGCCCGGCCTTCTGATGCGAGATCCTTTGCGCTTCTCCGATGCAACCCTCATCGTGCCTCCGCCGTTGGTCCCATGCCTGGCCCTGTTCGATGGGGCGCATTCTGAATTGGATCTTCGGGAATGTCTGGTCCGCATTACGGGCGACTTGGAGGTGGGGGGGCTGCTTCATCATCTTATCGAAGCCCTGAGCCAGGCGGGTTTTCTTCAGGACGAGCGCTTTGAACAGTGCAAAAAACAGGCGGAACAAAGCTTCGCGGAAGCTCCGCTGCGGGCGGCCTCTCACGCCGGATCGGCTTATCCCGCCAACGCGGCCGATCTGCAAAACACCCTGGCCGGCTATTTGGATGGAGCCGCTTTGAAAGCCTGCCAGGCGGACCAGCCGCCGGTCACCGCCATTGCCGCGCCCCACGTCAGCCCTTTCGGCGGCGTGGAGGCTTATCGCGCGGCTTATTCCGCCCTTTCTCCCGCCGACGCGGATCGCACTTTCGTCATCCTGGGCGTTTCCCATTACGGCCAGCCCGGGCGCATCGGCCTCACGAACAAGTCCTTCTCCACCCCGTTCGGCGAAGCTCGCACCGATACGGCGATCGTCCAGCGTCTGGCGTCGCAAGCCGGCGATGGAGCCTTGAGGGAAGACTATTGCCACGCCGTCGAACATTCCATCGAATTCCAGGTGGTGTTCCTCCAACACCTCTTCGGCCCTGAAATTCGCATGGTCCCCATTTTGTGCGGATCTTTTCATCACAGCCTCGAACGCGGCCAGGCGCCGGAAGCCGACGACCGGGTGCGCCGGGCTCTCGACGCCTTAGGCGAACTCGCGGCCCGCGAAGGCAGCCGGCTGCTTTGGGTGCTGGGCGTGGATATGGCCCACATGGGAAGGCGCTATGGCGACTCGCGGAGCGCCCGCGCGGGGCAGGATGAAATGCTGTCGGTGGAACTCCGCGACCGCGACCGCATCGGCCGCATCGAACAAGGCGACGCCGGCGGGTTCTGGGAACGCGTGGCGGAGCATCGACAGGACGATCTGAAATGGTGCGGCTCGGCGCCAATTTACGCCTTTCTCCGCGCCGTACCGGGCGCTCGCGGCCAACTTCTCCATTATCAGCAGTGGAACATCGACGACTCAAGCGTGGTCAGCTTCGCCGGCATCCGTTTCCACTCAGCTTAGCCCGCCCCAATCGACGAGAGCTCCTTCACTGCTTCAGCGCGGCGGCGTAGACCTTGTCGAAGAAGGCCAGGCGCTTCACGTCGATTTGTGGCCCGAATTCAACGCCGTCTCCAAACACCATCGCCTTTCCATCGTTCTTCTTGACGTCGTAGGCAGGCCAGGCGGGCAGCCCCTTGCCGTTGGGATCGCCGGTGGCCGCAAAATTGGCCCAATAGGAAGACATGGCATCGGCCAGCTTTTGGTCCGCGTCCGTCCAGGAGCCATTCTGCGGCGGATTGTCGAACATGTATGGCAGCTCGGCCGTGTGCGTAGCCCCGCGTGCGCTGGGCCGTCCGTCCGCGCCGAGCGGCACGTGCGTGAAATAGTAAAGATAAGCTTTACGCCCGCGCTTGGCTTGCAATTCCGCCCACGTCCGCATATGCCAGCCGACTTCATCCCGCGCGCGGGCCAGGCCCGAGGCGCCGGCTTCGGCGTCTGAGCCAGCCGGATAAAGTTGAAAGAACTCCGCAGCCAGGTTGGCGAATTCCCTCGCCACCCGCGTTTTCACCTGCTCGACCGTCACATTGCCGGAGCCGAAAAACGTTCCCTCGTCGTGATTCGACCCAACCAGAATGTCCACGTCATTCTGCTTGCTCTTGGCGTAGGTGGCCGACTCGTCTTCCGGGACCAGCCATCCATCGACGACGATTCCCGCCTGGACGCCGCGGACGTTTTGCCCGATCTCCTGAGTGGACATCGAGCGCAGCTCGGCGATGGTGTGCGCTCCCGCGGCCGTTTTCCCCTGGGCTTCGGCCTCCGCTAGCGTTCGCATTTTCGCAATCGATAGCCCCATCCACGCCCCGCTCTGCGCCACCGCGCGATGAAATAGGCCCTTGCCTTCCGGCGATCCGACGGCGGCGGATACCAGAATCGCGCCGGCGGATTCTCCGTCGATCGTCACCTTTTTCGGATCTCCGCCAAAAGCTGCGATATTCCTCTGGACCCACTTAAGCGCCGCCAGAAAGTCCTGCATGCCGTAGTTGCCGGAGGCGTGATGGCTCGATTCCGCGGTCAAGTCAGGATGCGCGAAGAACCCAAAAACTCCCAGGCGGTAATTGTAGGTAACGAAGACCACGCCCTTCTTTGCGAGCGCCTCGCCGTCATAGCCCGGCAGCGAGCCGGAGCCGCCCGTAAAACCGCCTCCATAACTCCATACAATCACCGGAAGCCGCTCGTTGGCGGATTTCGCCGGCGTCCAGACGTTCAGGTAGAGGCAATCCTCACTGGCCGCGGGTCCGGTTCCAAGCGGCGAGCCTTTGGCTTGATTGGGAGCCTGTTTCGGGGCTTGACCGGGGTTGGCCTTCTGTCCGCCCTTGCCGCGTCCGCCTCCAAAACCTCCCGCGCCAGAGGAGCAAGTGGGGCCGAACTGGTCGGCGGCGCGCACGCCGTCCCATTTGGCCGCGGGCTGCGGAGCACGCCAGCGCAGCTCGCCCACCGGAGGCGCGGCGTAAGGAATGCCCTTGAAGACGCGAACGCTCGGGTCCTTTCCGGGGACGCCGGAAACCGAGCCGGAGTCGATTTTGACTGGATCGGAAATGGCGGCTAGCAAGACGGTGGCCGCGCAGCAACTGGAGAGCAGGAGAAAGAGTGGCCGATTCATATCCTGCCCAGCATATCGCGTTTGGCTCGCCTTTGCGAGCGGTTCATCGGTTTTCCCCAGCGGCGGCGCTAGGAGCGGATCTCGCGGCCCGCCAGGCGGAAATCAGGCAGGTAAGCCCTGGTCTCGTCGAGCAAGCTGCGAACATCCCAGCGGACCAGGACCGGCTGACGGCCTTCGACGTGGAGAGACTGAAATTGCGCCGCGAGGCTGGAAGGCAACTGCCGGGCGAGAGACGGGCTGAGGAGCCGAATTTCGCCTCCTATCACCACCAGTTGGGGCTGGGCGCCAAATTCGCGGACGGCGATCCAGTCATCGGGTTCTGGGGGAAGCCTCAGCACATCCCTGGCGCAGGCATCGACCATCCGGCGGGGGCACAGGCCGCCATTATGAACGAAGCGGATCTCATCCAGCAAATCGCCTTCGGCGGTGAGGGGCGAATCGGTGGCGAGCGCAAGGCGGAGGCCGGAAGAGGCGAACTCGGGGCGGAGCGTCTTGCCGAGCGAGAAGAGGTTGGACCGGGGACACCAGATGGCGGCGGCGCCGGCGCGCCGGACGAGGCCCCACCCCTCGGCCGTGAGGGCCACGGCGTGAACCAGCACGGTGCGGTCGGTCAGTGCGCCGAGATCGTTGAGACGAAAGACCTCGGCGGCGGCGGCGGCGTCGGTTCCCTCGCCCAAGTGAATGATGAACGGCCAGCCCGGCGGGGTTTGTTCGAAGCGCTGGCGGACATCCTGAGTGAACTCGATCGAGTGGGCCCATCCGAATTGCTTCAGCACGCGAACGGGAAATCCGGAATCGAACGCCGGATGATATTCGTCGTGGTGGCAGACGGTGGTCGCGCCCGCAAGAAGGTTGCGCAGGCCGCCCCAAATCAGCCGCAGGCGCTTGGGAACTTCCAGATGCGAGCGAAGGGGCTCTCGGCCGGGATGGTAAATATCGCGAGCCCAATCCCCGGCGTTCCGGTAAGGGCCGGAGCCGAGGCGCGGAAACAAGGAGAAATGGAGATGATCGTGGGCGTTGACCAAGCCGGGAAGGATGTGGAGGCCCTGGAGGTCAAGCTCGACATTCTCCACGCTCAGATGCGAATCCATTGGGCGACAAAAATCGCCGGAAACTGGGCGGCTTGGGCGAACCGCCCGGGGCATCCGGCCTGCTCGAAAATAAGCCTCTCGGGCTCGCCCAGCCTCGGCTCAAAAAGGCTCGTCAAGCGGAGACGGGGCCCGCGCAGATCGTCAAGCGAGTAAGGACAGTGAGCGACGCCGATCACGGCGCCGTTGAGGGGAAATGCGCGAGTCCAGCCGCGCCGGAGAGCTTCGGGATGGACGTCGCTGGCGAGGATCATGCCTCCGGGCCGGACGACGCGAGGCAGCTCGCCGAACATGGCCGGGGCGTAGCCCAGCGCGAAAGCGCATACCGCCAGGTCGGCGCAGGAATCGGGAAAAGGCAGAAGGGCGCCCTCGGCCTGAACGGCGGGCAAAGGACAGCGTTGAAGCATTTCGCGGCAGACGTCCACGGCGACGGCGGAGGCGCCGCGGGCGGCGCAACGCGCGGCCCAGCGTCCCGTTCCGGCGCCGGCGTCGATGACGCGGCGGCCGCCAAGCTCCGGCAGCAAGGGAGTCATCACGCGCTGTTCCAGAGAGATGAGAGCGTTGGGGGCGCGATCGTAGTCCGCGGCGAGGAGCGCGTAGGCTTGACGCGCGGGCAGGGGGATCATAAGCTTTCCACTCGCGGATCGCGGGGTTGGAGGAGCTTTTGGGCCAACTCCAGCTCGCGCGGCCATAGATAGAAATCGAAGGCATAGCGCCACCAGCTCAAGGCTTTGAGGGCGGCGCGCGCCCAGCCGGGCAGGCGCGCATCCTGAATGGTGGGCCAGCGGCACGACATGACGGTTTCGAAAGCGTCGATGAGGCGTTTGGTGCGGCGGGGGAGCCAGGGCAGGGCCGGGTCGGAGCGCACGGTGAAGTTATACCAACGCGGGGTGGCCCATTCCTCGGGCGTTTTCGGGAAATCGATTTTGCCGTCGATGTCGCCGTACATGCCGTCCGGGTGAGGCGTGGGCGTGTAGTGTTGGATGATGATCTCCGCGGCCGGGTTCACGGCCTTCAGCCGCCGGATGAAGCGCATATTGGCGCGAAGATCGGCGTCAGGATCGCGGGGGTTTCCGATGACGAAGGAGAATTCGGGAATGATGCCGAACTGGCGGATGCGGCGGGCGAGCTCCAGGGTTTGCGCGGAAGTGATCTGCTTGTCCATGGCGCGAAGAATCTCGTCGGAGCCGGATTCGGCGCCGAGGAAGATCATTTTGCAGCCGGAGCGGCGCAGAGCGTTCCAGGTCCGGTCGCTGTAGCGCAGCAGAATATCGATGCGTCCTTCGCACCACCAGGCGAGCTTGAGCGGCGCGAGGCGCGCGGCCAGCTCGGCGGAATCGTCCTCACGAAGGAAGAAGTTGTTGTCGTAGAACTGGACCGCGTCGATGTCGAATTGGCGGCGCAGGTGGGCGAGGACGGCGGCGGTGCGCTCGGGCTTTTCGCATTTCTGCCGGCCGGCGGCCACCTCGGTCACGCCGCAGAATTTGCAGCGGAAAGGGCATCCATAGCTGGCGTGATGAACGGCGGTTCGGGCGCCGAGGAAGGTATTGGCGAGGTACTTGTGAGGCTCGCGAAGGCGATGATAGGGCATCCAAGGGAAATCGCCGGGCGAGCGGATGGCGCGGTCGCGCGTATGGACGTGGAGGCCGAAGGCGTCGCGATAGGAAACGCCGGGTATGTGGCGGAAGTCTCGCCGACCGCGGAGCGAAGCGAGCAGTTCGAGCAACGTGTCTTCGCCCTGCCCTCGCACGAGCACGTCGACGTACGGAGCATTCAACGCGGCGTCGGGATAGAGCGAGGGGAAGTAGCCGCCCCAGACAATCGGGACGTTCGGGTATTTGGCGCGGAACCATTTGGAAAGGCCGACGGCGGCGACCATCTGGGGGCCCGGCATGAGCGAGACGCACAGCGCGTCGACGCGGCGCTCGCGCATGATGCGATCGAGGGAGGCGGCGGGATCGGGGTCGACGTTGCCATCGACGATTTCGTATTCTTCGCGGCCCTCCAGCACGGCGGCCAGGGCCAGAACGGAGAGCGGGAAGCGGCGGTTGCGAGCGCGACGAACGCTACGGGGGTGCAGGAGAACGATCACCGAAACGAGGCCTCCAAAATCCAGAATCGCGAGGGCGGGCGGCGGCCGGCCAACCAGGCGCGCAGGGGGCGGAGATGCCAGCGCCAGCCATACCAGGGGCGGTGAATTTTCCAGGCAAGGGAAAGCTCGCGGGCGAGGGATTCCAGCATTTCAAGATCGAAAAATTCGATGCTGCCCAAGGCTTCCGACCGCAGGCCATATTGGCGCTGGAAGCTTTCCTGGCGCTCGGCGCGCATGGCTAGGCCGTGCTCGCGGCGGCGGTAGACGGGCGAATCCAAGACGACGATCCGGCCTGCTGGCCGCAAGCAGCGGCCCGCGGCGCGGAGGGTGCGGCGATAATCGCCGGAATAGTGAATGGAGGAATTGAAGACGGCCAGATCGAAGCTCGCGGCGGGAAAAGGAAGATCGTCGAAATCGGCCTCCACGATGGGGAAGCGGAGGGGATAGCGCCGGGCGGCGGCGAGACCGTCGTGGGGATCGGCGAAGATATCCACGGCGACGGGAGAATGCCCGATCTGGGCTAAGCGATAGGAGAGCCATCCGTTGCCCGCGCCCAGGTCCAGGATTTGGGAGGGGGGCGGGGGGAGAATGCGCCTGAGGAAATACTCGAAGGTGCGCGCGCGAATGCGCCATTGCGCGGAGTTGCGGCCGGTCAGGTCAAGGAAAGGAAGAGCGCGATAGTAGGCGCTATCGGAAGAGCCGCGGCCCTCGGCGGAGCGGATTTTGGCGTAGTCGGCGAGGAACTGGCGGCGGGCGGAGGGGGCGCTCATGGGGCGGCCCTCCGGAACAGATAAAGCTGGTGATCGCCCCAACCGATGGAGACGCGCTTGCGGAAAGCGAAATCGGAGGCGAAGGCCGCCCGCATTTGACGGCAGGAGCGGTAGTAGACGGGGATGCCGCGCCAGTTGGCGCGTCCGGACCAGCGGCTTAGGGCGTGACGCCAGTCGAGGGGCGCAAACCTTCCCATGACGCAAAGCGCGAGCGGGCCTTCCGGCCGCACCAAGCGGGCCAATTGGGAGGAGAGGGCGGGAAGATCCGGGACGCAATTCAAGACGCCGAAATTGGAGATGGCGCCGGAATACGCTCCCTCCAGCCGGTCCAGATTTTCCAGGGCCAGAAGGCGCGCGTCGACGCCGCGGGCGCGGGCGGCCTCGACCATCTCTTTCGAAGCGTCGATGGCGAACACGCGCACGCCGCGCGCGGCGAAGCGCAGGGCGTCGTCTCCGATTCCGCAACCGAGATCGAGAACGCGATCGCCGGGCTGAAACAGGGCGCCGATGTGGCGCCACACCTGGGAGCGCTGAAAGCGGCCGGCCGGCGCATCGGACCACAGGCGGCGATACTGGGCGGCGAGAGAGTCAAACGGAGCCGTCATGCTTCCCTCTCTTGCGAAGCCGCTTCCAGAGCCGCTCGCGCGGCGGCCATGCGGATGGGATTTCGGGGCTCCTCCAAATAGACTCGCAAGAGGTCGTCGGCGAATTGGTAGAAGCGGCGTCCATGGCGGCCGCGGATGCGGACATCGCGATCGGTGGAGGAACGCCAATCGCCCAGCGGGATCAGGCGGTCGCGGACTTCTTCGTAGTAAGGGGTGCCCTTTATGGGATAGGAAACGGTGGTGAGATAGACGTTCGGCCGGCACTTAGAGAGGTGGGCGGCGGTGGCTTCGACGTCCTCGATGCGCTCGCCTTCGTAACCCCACATGAGGAACATGCCGGTTTCCATGCCGTGGGATTTGGCGAGCTGGACGGCGGCCTGGACCTGCTCGACGCGGACGCCGCGGCGCATGGAATCGAGGATGCGCTGCGATCCGCTTTCCGAGCCGATCCAAACGCGAAAGCATCCCATTTCGGCCAGAGCCTCGGCGACGGGAGGGCTGAAGCGGTCGGCGCGGGTGATGCACTCAAAGGGCGCGCGAATGCGGCGGCGTTTCATTTCGGCGGCGTACTGGAGGGTCCAGGAAGCGTGGATGGTGAAGACGTCGTCGGCATACCAGAGCATTTCCGGGTTATAGCGGCCGAGGATCCACTCGGCTTCCTCGGCGACGGCAGGGACGCTGCGGCGGCGGTAAGTTTTACCGTAGACGGAGTGGCTACACCAGCGGCAGTGAAAAGGGCAGCCGCGGGCGGTGATGAGGGAAACCGAGCCGGCGCCATGGCGCTGGCGCCAGGCGGCGAGATAGCGGTCCATGTCGATGCGTTCGCGATCGGGCCAGGGGAGCGAATCGAGATCGGCGAGCTGCGGGGCGGGTGGGGTGCGCACGATTGCGCCGCTGGGATCGCTATAGATCACCCCGGGCGGAGCGGGATCTCCAGAGAGCAGACGCTCCAGGGCGGATTCGCCTTCGCCGGTCACGATATAAGCGGCGCCGGCGGCCAGGTATTGCTCCGGATAGTTGGCCGGCTCGGGTCCGCCCAGCACGACTTTCCAGCCGGCCGCGCGGGCGCGCCCGGCGATGTCGAGGACGTTGGCGCGAGTCAGCAGATTGGCGTAGATTCCCAGCCAGCCGGGAGCGCCGCGCTCGAGCACGGAGAACAGCTCGGATTTGGAGCCGAAGGTGGAGTCGTAGAGCTCGACCTGAAATCCCTGGCGGCGCAGATAGGCGGAAAGATAGAGGATTCCCAAGGGCGGATAAGGCCGCATGAGGCTCTGCTCCTTGGCGTCTTCGGCGAGGAAGAATCCGTGGGTCAGAAGGAGCATGGCGCTCCTAGAGGCCGGTTTGAAGCGGCTTGGGGTTGGGCGCGCAACCGCTCTACTTTTTCCCAGGCGTGGCGAAGATCGCGGCTGGAACCGGTTTTGCGGACTTCCAGATGAAGGGCGTGGGCCAGGGCGCGATAGAACTCGGCCGGCTGCTGGCTCTGAAACATCTTGGCCAGTTCACCGCTATCGGACCAGTTGGCCTTGGAGCCGATCTGACCGCGAACGATTTCGTGGAAGCGGGTGTTGGGCATGGGATAGGAGACGGAGACGCCGATGTCGTCGGGCTGGAGGCGGCGCACCATGCGGATGGTGGCCTGGATGTCTTGCCAGTCTTCGCCCAGATAACCGAATTGGAGGAAGAGGCAGGCGCGAATGCCGTGGCGGCGAAGATTGCCGCGGGCCTCCTCGATCTGGCTCAAGCGGATGCCCTTGTCCATGGCGTCGAGAACGCGTTGCGAGCCGGACTCGGCGCCCATCCAGACTTCGACGCAACCGGCGCGGCGGAGAGCCTCGACGGCGCGGCGGGTCATCAGGTCGCAGCGGGACTGAATCCGGAAGGGAACGCGGACGTTGCGGCGCTCGACGCATTCGGCGAACTCCGAGGCCCAAGCGGCGGAGAGGGCGAAGATATCGTCGGCGAACCAGATCTGATCCGGGGCGCAAAGCGCGATCAGCCGCTCCATTTCGGCCGCGACGCGGGCGGGCGAATAGGCGCGATAGCGGGAGCCGTGAATGGGCTTGGCGCACCAGTTGCAGCGGTAGGGACAACCGCGGCTAGCGGCAAGGTTGACGGAGAAATAGCCATGGGCTTGCTTCCAGGCGCGGCGGTAGGGTTGGAAGTCCAGGAGGTCCCAAGCCGGAAAGGGGAGGCGGTCCAGATCGGAAAGCGGGGGGCGCGGGGGGCGGACGCCGGCGGCGGGTTGGGCCACGGCTTCGACCAGGGACGACTCGAGCTCGCCTTGAATCACCAGGTGGAAGCCGCCGTTGAGATAAACGCCGGGGTGATCGGCGGCGTCGGAGCTGTTGACGATGGAGCGGATGCCGCGGGCTTGGGCGGCCTGGGCGATTTCAAGCGCGAGGCGGCGGTTCGGCTCGAGGCACATTTTCGTCAGGAAATTGAAGTTGTCCTCGCATACGGCGACGACGTCCGGGCGGAGGCGATCGAGGGCGGAAGCGAAGCCGCGGTCGAAGGTGGCGTCGAAGAAGGCGACATCGACTCCGTTGGCGCGAAGGAGGGCGGCGCCCAGCAGGGTTTGCAGGGGAGGGTAAGGCTGCATCTTACGGACCTGCTTTCGATCCGAATACAGATGGTTTGCGTGGGTGAGGAGAACTAACACGCCAGCGCCTCTTTCGGGGGCTTCTGCGGGGAGGGCTTTTCGGGCGGAGCCGGCAGGCGATCCACATACCGCTTGAGCCACACTTCAAAGGGGAAGGCGTAGAAATCGTGATCCAGGCGCCAGCGCGCCAGGGGCGCGATGGATTGATAGATGAGCTTTGCGAGCAAGCCTTTGCGCCAGCGGCCGATGTTCACTCTTCGGAAGGCCACGCGGATGTAGTCGCGGATCACTTGGACGAGCTCGTGCTCGCTACCCTTGAGCCAAGGCAGAACGGTGTATTTGGGGAAGAAATCGGCCCACTCCTCCAGGCGCCTGGGGGCTTGAATTCCGAGCTCGAAGGCCTTGTTCATGATGGGGGCGCCGGGATAGGGAGTGAAGATATTGGTCCAGAACTCGGCGCCGGGATGGGCGCGGCAAACGTTCATGATCATGCGGATGGATTCGCGGCGCTCCTGGCGGCCCTCTCCGGGGTAGCCGAAGATGATGTTGAAGGAGGGACGGATGCCGGCTTCAGAGAGGCGGTGGGCGGCTTCGTAGATGGTTTCCAGCTTCTGAAAATCCTTGTTCATCAAGTGAAGCACCTTAGGGGAGCCGGAATCGGCTCCCTGCGCCACTTGCGTGAGACCGGCGCGGCGCATGAGCTTCAGCTCGCCGACGGCCATGCGCGTGACCAGATTGGTGGAGGCTTGAATGCTCCATTCAAAGCGCACGCCGCGCTGGAGGATGCCTTCGGCGATGCGCAGGGCGCGGTCGCGGTCCACCAGGAAGTTGTCGTCCACCACCCACACCAGTTGCAGGCGATAGCGGGAGGCGAGATCGCACAGCTCCTGGCTGGCCTGTTCGGGATCGAGAGCGTTCCATTTACGGCCGTAGACGCCTTCGTTGGTGCAGTAGCCGCAGTTGAACGGACAGGCAAGGCTGCTGGTGTACATGGCCCAGCGGCGGCCGCAGAGACGCTCATAGGCATCGAAGTCGGCGATCTGGTAGGCCTTCGGGGGCATTTCGGAAAGGGGGCGCAACTCGCGACGCGGATTCAATACAATGCGGCCGTCCTGCTTGTATCCGGCGCCGCGCACGCCCATGGGAAGCTCGCCGGCTTCGATGTGCTGGACGATTTCCAGAAAGGCCTCTTCGCCCTGCCCGATGACGATCATGTCGACGTATTCGGCGGCCAGGGTCTGATCCGGCAAAAGCGAGGGGTGCCAGCCGCCCAAAACCACCGGCTTGTGCGGATAGAGGCGCTTGACCTCGCGGGCGATGGCGACGGTTTCGCGAATCATCGGGCCGGTGACGAGCGACACGGCGAGGCACAGGGCATCTTCCATCTCCTCGACCACGCGGCGTTGGAAGTCCGGCGTAATGGTGGAGTCGATCAGCTTTACGCGATAGCCGGCGCGAAGAAGGGGCGTGGAGATCGCCAGGATTCCCAGCGGCGCGGTGGCCTCGGAACTGGTGAAGGAGGGAAAGAAAAAGACAAT
>DATGLY010000019.1:0-5384 GCA_035293905.1 Bryobacteraceae bacterium | reverse complement strand
GGAGAGCGTTGAGGGAGCTGCGGCGCTTGCCGGGCTCGGTGCGGGGGCCGGTGGAGCGGGCGGCGTTGTTGCGATTCGCGGCGGCGCGCTGGGAATCGGGGGCAAGTTGCGGTTTCATAAGAAGAACCTCCGATTTGTTTTGAGCAGGGGAAGGGGGAGAAGCGGAAGGGCTGAATCGGTATGTCGATCAGAGGATGGAAGTTAGAGATTTTTGAAAAGAGTTACGGAGTTTTGGGGCGGAGCCGTTGAGGCAGACTCAGGCCTTTTGCAGTCTGCGCAGACGGAAGAGCTCCGGGCTGATGGTTTTTTCCTTCAGCTTTTTCCAATCGTCGTTGACGCCGATGAGGCGGCCGGAGATGTGATTGGATTGTTCGGAGGCTAAAAACAGGGCCAGTTCGACTTGTTTTTCGGGAGGGACGCCTCCGGTGAGCCGCACCTGCTTGGCCTCCTCGATCTCGCGCCAGCCGGCGCGCTCGCCGGCGGCGAGGGTCTGGTCGGTCATATGAGTATAGGTGGCGCCGGGGGCGAGGCAGTTCACCTGGACGTTGTGCTCGCTGGCCTCTTCCGCCAGGGTTTCGGCGAAACGGACGATGGCCGTTTTGGTGGCGTTATAGACGGCGAAGTTGGGATGCGAGGGCGTGGCGCCGCCTCCGGCGACAAGGATGATTTTGCCGGAACGCTTTTCTATCATGTGGGGGAGAGCGGCGCGGCAACAGTTGAGGACGCCGGTGAGGTTGGTGCGGATGACATCCTCCCATGTTCTGGGGGAAGATTCCACGAAGGGGCCGATCGGGCCGAGGATGGCGGCGGCGCAAACAAGGATTTGAGGATGGGAGCCGAAATGGACGCGGATTCGCTCGACCGCGGCCGACACCTGCTCAAAGTCGCCGACGTCGGCGCGGAGCCTTAGGGCGGCGCCTCCGGCGTGCTCGATTTCCAGGTGGCAGAGATCGAGCTCGGCTTTGCTGCGCGCGAGCAAGCCGACGCGCGCGCCTTTGGCGGCAAAGCCCATAGCCAGACGTTTTCCGATTCCGCGTCCCGCACCGGTGACCAGCACGGGCGTGGTCTTGAAAGATTGCATTTGTCAAAAGGCGCCCCACGGCACGAGCGGCTGGTGAGCCGGTTCTGCGGGCGCTCCTACAGCTTCAAGCTTACAGCCTAAGGCTAACCGCCTAAAGGTTCTATACCACGCTCGTTTCGGCATATCCGCCGAAGACGTCCTTGAGGGCCTGGCAGATTTCGCCGACGGTGGCGTAGGAGCGCACGGCGTCGAGAATGGAAGGCATAGTGTTGGTAGACGCTTGGGCGGCTTTTCGGACGGCGGTCAGCGCGCGGCCGACGGCGGCGGAGCTGCGTTGCTTTTTCAATTGGCGAAGGGCTTCGGTTTGGCGCTTGTGGGCGGCATCGCCGATTTGCAGGAGCTCGATGGGAGGTTCGCCGGATTCGGCGAATTTATTGACCCCGACGATCACGCTGTCGCCGCGCTCGACCGAGCGCTGGTACTGGTAGGCGGCGCGTGCGATCTCGCGCTGGGGAAAACCGGACTCGATGGCGGCGAGCATGCCTCCCATATCGTCGATCCGGCGGATGTAGTCGTTGGCCGCGGATTCCATGGCGCAGGTCAAATGCTCCAGATAATAGGAGCCGCCGAGAGGGTCGGGGGTTTGAGGGACGCCGCTTTCGTAAGCGATGACTTGTTGAGTGCGGAGAGCCAGGGTTGCGGCGCGCTCGGAAGGCAGGGCGTAGGCTTCGTCGAGGGAATTGGTGTGGAGCGACTGGCAGCCTCCGAGCACGGCGGCTAAGGCCTGAATCGCGGTCCGGACGATATTGTTTTGGGGCTGCTGCCAGGTGAGGGAGCAGCCGGCGGTCTGGGCGTGGAAGCGAAGCTTCCAGCTTCGCGGATCGCGGGCGCCGAAGCGGTCTCGCATGAGGATCGCCCAGATTTTTCGCGCCGCGCGGTACTTGGCGATCTCTTCAAAGAAATCGTTGTGGGCGTTGAAAAAGAAGCTGAGGCGGGGAGCGAAAGAATCGACGGGCATGCCCCGTTCCACCGCCCATTGGGCGTATTCGATGCCGTCGCGCAGAGTGAAGGCGAGCTCTTGCACGGCCGTCGATCCGGCTTCGCGGATGTGATAGCCGGAAATCGAAATGGGGTGGAAGCGGGGAACATGGCGGGTGGCGAACTCAATCGAATCGGTCACCAGCCGCATGGAAGGGCGTGGAGGGAAGATGTATTCCTTCTGAGCGATATATTCCTTGAGGATGTCGTTTTGAAGAGTGCCGGAGAGGCGGGCCCAATCCACGCCTTGTTGCTCGGCGACGGCCAGGTACATGGCCCAGAGAACGGAGGCGGGCGAATTGATGGTCATGGAGACAGTCACATCGCCCAGCGGAATTCCGCGAAATAAGGTCTCCATGTCGGCAAGGGACGAGACGGCTACGCCGCACTTGCCGACCTCCCCGAGCGCTCCTGGATGGTCGGAATCCAGACCCATGAGCGTGGGCAGATCGAAGGCCACGGAAAGGCCGGTCTGGCCTTGCTCGAGGAGGTAGCGATAGCGGGCGTTGGTTTCCTCGGGGGTGGCGAAGCCGGAGAACTGGCGCATGGTCCAGAGGCGGCCGCGATACATGGTTTCGTGGATGCCGCGAGTGTAAGGGAATCGGCCGGGGGGCGGAGGAGGGGAGGGAACGTCCTCGGGTCCGTAGAAGACCTTCACGGGGAGTCCGCTCAGAGTTGCATTCATCGCGCTTTCATTTTCGCGCGATCACTTCGAAGTTGCTCCCGATGGGCTGCCGTCTGCCCGGTCGAACCGTCTGGTTGGACCGTGCATTCGGACGCTTGTGCGTGTTTCAGTAGAATTACAAAACTGACGGCGTTTCGAATCGCGTTGGTTTTGCTCGGCGCGCACTGGTTGCTGCCGGCAGCCGCGGCGCAAACGGTACGCTTATCAACCTCTCTCGCCCCCTCGGAAGTGGTTTTTACGTCGGCGATCAGTGGGAGATTTACGTTACTGGCTCCGCCTATCAGGAAGTGACGGCCACGTCTACCTTCAACGGACAATTCAGCGGCCCGAACGACTTCGGCCAGACCGATGGCAGCGGGGCCTTCTCCCTGACCGGCACGTTCTCGGCGGGCAGCGTGGGGAACTGGGTCGAGGACTGGTACGTCGGGGGCGTGCACGCCAACCCTACGCTATATTTCGCCGTCTCGCAGCCGCCCACCTGCACGGGGTACGCCGCGCCAGCTCCGCCGGTCATGTATAGGGTCGACTACTATGACGGCACGAGCGAGCTGCCGTATGCGCAATCCTTGGGATACGGCGCGGTGGAGGCGGAAATTGTCAGTGGAAATTGCGGGTGGGTCGGAACGACCTTCGCGCCGGAAGGCTACCCTGACATGATCAGGGCGGTCCCCGTCGCGTTCTCCCCGAACTTCGCCGCCTGGTCTGCCTGGGACAACGGCGCCGAAGGCGCCTACGGATTCCTCGTCCGGTGCTATGACTGCTTGTACCCGGTGGTTCAGTACGCCGACTTTCAGTTCATTGCGGTTGACAATTACGGCAACGCGTAATTAGTCAACACGCCAATGGGGCTGTATGTTGACGCCGATTGATAGGAAAATCAAACGCGAGGAGACTACCATGAAGAACCAAACTGCAAAGAGATTGCTACTAAATGCGGTGGTCCTCGGCATCCCGCTCATCGCGAGCGCGCAGATCCTAGCGCCCGAGGCGCTGGCGCAGTCCAAAGCTGAACGGGTTCCGCTGACCGCCGACGTTACGTTCACCCTCTCATCCAATACGCCTTCGGGCGCCTACACGCAGTCGCAGGCGGGCAAGTATTGGCGCAGCCGCGACGGAAAGACGCGGCAAGACACAGCGTTCGGCTCAGGTATCGCCGACCCCGCCGCCGGAACTGTGACTTACCTGAACCACTCGACGCGGGAGGCCACGGTGGTCCACCTCCCGCCGCGCCCGACGCCGCCTTCATCCGGCGCGGCAAAGCCGCCGGCTCCAGCCGCACATCTCGGGCCGGGTGGCGCTACCACGGACCTCGGGGAGCGCCAAATAGCTGGGCATACCACGACCGGCCGACGCACGCTGATCAGCGGCGACCCCGCGGCTCGCGGCAGCGAGGAATCGACGGAGGTCTGGACCGCCGCGGATTTGGGCCTGCCCCTTTACGTCAAGCATCACGACCACAGCGGCGAGTCCATCCAAGAGTACAAAAATGTTCAGGTGGGCGACCCGGACCCGTCCGTGTTCGCCATTCCCGCCGGATACAAGGTGACCGAAAAAGAGGGCGCGGCCTACGCCACCCGGCAGACGGTGACCGCACCGCCTCGCTGACGCTAAACTGGCCGACAGGGGGAGCCGCGAGGGCGCGGCTCCCCGCATAGGCTGAAGCAGGAGGTTGACCATGAAGACTCGTCGGCTTCCAATCGTTCTGGCGATTCTTGCCTTAGGGGCTGCGGCGGCGGCCCAGAATCCGCGCTTTGAGACCGGCGTCACGAACGTGCATGTTGAGGCCGCAGTCCTTCGGAACCAGCGCCCCGTCACTGGACTTCAGCCGGGCGATTTCGTCGTACGGGACGACGGCGAACCCCGGGAAATCGTCTCCTTCGGAGAAGAGTCGGTCCCGCTTGATCTGGCGCTGTTGCTGGATCTGGGCGGGACCATGAACCGCGACATGGCCGAAGTGGCAAAGGATGCCCGAGCAGCCCTGGCCCTCCTCTCCCCAGAGGATCGCGTGGCCGTAGTGGCGTTCAGCCTGGACGCACGCCTAGAACAAGCTCCCACGCGTGACGCCGAGGCCATTAGGCAGGCGGTCCTGCGCGTTGCGCGCCGGGGGCCTGTATCCGGGATCGGCACGCATCTCAATTCGGCTGTGGTCTATACCTCGCGGATGCTGTGGCACCCGCCCGGCGGAGCGCCTCCCGACGCAACCAGAAGACGAGCGATCCTGGTAGTGACGCGCAATATGGCGCTCGGCAGCCCCTACCCTGATTACGGAGTAATCGCCGAGCTTGGGGAAGCGGATGCGGTCCTCAACGCGATCGTCGTTCGGCGGAAGCGCATAGGCTACCTGAATCTTCCGCCGCTGCGTGATAAGCCCGGCGACCCGCGCTATGAAGCCGAGAACGTCTTCCATCTGGCGGGCCACGAAGAAATCCCGCCCTTGCCGAAAAGAGAGGGCCAATTGCGTAAGCCGTTATGCTCGAACTAGCGTATATTATTCGTGAAATAGTGCCGTTATTCAGGAGGCATTCTTGCATGCGGCTCGAACGTTCGGATTTACGGCGGCTGAGCAACCGCCAGCGAGAGGTGCTCTTTCTCCTGTGCAAGGGCTTGCGAAACGGGGAAATGGCCCAGCACCTCGGAATC
>DATGLY010000018.1:0-21769 GCA_035293905.1 Bryobacteraceae bacterium | reverse complement strand
TTGCCGCAGCGCTCGCCGTAGCCGTTCATGCAGCCTTGGACATGGGCGAAGCCCTGCTCGATGGCGGCCAGAGCGTTGGCTACGCCCAGATCCGAGTCGTTATGCGTGTGGATTCCCAAAACGCCATCGAAGCGGCCGCGGACATCGGCGCAAATGCGGGCAAGCTGGCTGGCGATCATGCCGCCGTTGGTGTCGCAGAGGACGAGCACATCGGCCCCGGCGGATTTGGCGGCTTCGAGGGTGCGCAAAGCGAAATCGCGGTTGGCCTTATAGCCGTCGAAGAAATGCTCGGCGTCGTAAATGACTTCTTTGCCGTGAGACTTGAGATATTTCACGGTGTCGGTGATGAGCTGAAGATTGTCGGCTTCGGAAATGTTCAAGGCGCGCTGAACGTGCAGATCCCAGCTTTTGCCGAAAATGCAGACGACGGGCGTTCCGGCGGCGGCGAGAGCTTGCACGCTGGGGTCTTCTTCCACGCGATGGCGGGCCAGGCGGGTTGAGCCAAAGGCGACCAGACGGGTATGCTTCAACGATTCGTCTTTGGCTCGGGCGAAGAACTCCTTGTCCTTGGGATTGGAGCCGGGCCAGCCGCCTTCGACATAGTCGATGCCGAGCTCGTCCAGCTTGTGGAGGATGAGGAGCTTGTCGTCAGCCGAGAAACTGACGGCTTCCCCCTGTGTGCCGTCGCGCAACGTGGTGTCGAAGGTGAAGACTCGCATAAAGCTCTCAGCTACTAGCTATCAGCTATCAGCTTGCGGCGGGGACGCCGACCTCCTTTTTGCGTTTTAGGAATGTCATCATTTTGCGCAGTTCCGCGCCCACTTTTTCGATGGGCTGGTTTTGAGCCGCCTCGCGCATGGCCAAAAAGTTCTTTCGGCCCGTTTTGTTCTCTTCAATCCAGGCGCGGGCGAATTCGCCGGACTGAATCTCAGAGAGAATTTTTTTCATTTCGGCGCGGGTTTGGGCGTTGACGATGCGGGGACCGCGCGTATAATCGCCGTATTCGGCGGTGTCGGAAACCGAATAGCGCATGTAGCTGAGGCCGCCTTCGTAGATCAGATCGACAATCAGCTTCACTTCATGAAGGCATTCGAAATAGGCCATTTCAGGGGCGTAGCCGGCCTCGACCAGGGTTTCAAATCCGGCGCGGATCAGCTCGCTGACGCCGCCGCAGAGCACGCTCTGCTCGCCAAATAAATCGGTTTCGGTCTCTTCGCGGAAAGAGGTCTCGATGACGCCGGCTTTGAGGCACCCGAGGGCCATGGCGTAAGCCAGGGCGTTTTCAAGCGCCTTGCCGGAAGCGTCCTGATGAATGGCCACCAGGGCTGGGACGCCGACGCCTTCGGTGAAAAGCTCGCGCACGCGGTGGCCGGGCGCCTTGGGGGCAATCATGGAGACGTCGATATGGGAGGGCGGGACGATTTGCTTGAAATGAATGCTGAATCCATGAGCGAACATCAGGGTTTTGCCCGCCGAGAGGTGGGGGGCGATATCGTTGTTGTAAAGATCAGCCTGAAGATGGTCGGGGACCAGGACCATCATGGTGTCGGCGGTTTTGGCCGCTTGGGCCGGAGAGAGGACGCGCAGGCCGGCCGATTCCGCTTTGGAGCGGCTTTGACTCGATGCGGGCAGGCCGACGACGACGTCCAGGCCGGAATCTCGAAGATTCAGGGCGTGGGCGTGGCCTTGACTGCCATAGCCAATAATCGCGATAAGTTTTCCCTTAAACAGGCTTAAATTGCCGTCTGACTCGTAATAACGTTTTGCCATTTATTTCACGGACTCCGTGGGGGTGAAAGATTCGACTTCGAGGTCTTTGCGGACGGGCGGGGCGAGCCGCAGTCTCTTGGATTCCAGCGAGACCGCGACCAGACCCGAGCGGGTTACTTCAATTTCTCCATAGCTCTTCATGACGTCGATGAATTCGTCGAGTTTTTCGGGATCGCCGGTGGCTTCCAGCGCGAACCCCTCGACCGAGCTATCGACGGCGCGCGCGCCGAAGATTTCGGCTTCCTTCAGGATCGCGGCGCGGTCCTGCATGCTGGCGCGAACGCGCAGAAGGACCAGCTCGCGGCGGACGGCGGGCGACTCGGTGAGGTCGGACGCCTGGAGCACGTTGATGAGCTTGTTCATTTGCTTGATGAGCTGACCGCGCTGGGCCGGCTCGATATCGACGACGATGCTCATGCGCGACAACTCCGGATCGAGGGTGCGGGCGACGGTGAGACTTTCGATATTGTAGCCCCGGGCGGAAAGAACCCCGGTGACGCGCATGAGGGCGCCGGGTTTGTTTTCGACGAGAAGGGAGATGAGCTGGAGCATGTCTGACGAGTTAAAAAAAGCGACCTTTAAAAGATTTGGCGTTCACTTTACGCCTCGGGGGCCTGGGGTGGCCCGAGCACCATTTCGTTGATGGCGCCTCCGGCCGGCACCATGGGATAGACATTTTCGCAGCGGGCGACGAGGACGTTAAGAAGATAGGGTCCGGGCTCGCTCACGGCGGCTTCGAGCGCGGAGCGCAGTTGAGCCGGGTCATGCACCGTGCTTCCTTTGAATCCATACGCACCGGCGAGTTTTTCGGGGTCGGGGAATCCGTCCAACTGCACGGAGCTGAGGCGGTTGTTGTAGAACAACTCTTGCCACTGGCGAACCATGCCAAGATAACCGTTGTTCATCACGATAATTTTCACGGGCAAGGCGTGATTGGCGATGGTGGCGAGCTCGGGGATGGACATCTGAAAGCCGCCGTCGCCGACCAAAGCGAAGACGAGCTTGTCGGGGCGGGCGAATTGGGCGCCGATGGCGGCGGGCAGGCCGAATCCCATGGCTCCGAGGCCGCCGGAGTTGATCCACAGCCGCGGATGGCGGAAGCGGATAAATTGGGCGGCCCACATCTGATGCTGGCCGACGTCGCTGGAGACGATGGCTTCGCCGCCGGAGAGGCGGTCAATTTCTGCCACCAGGTGTTGCGGTTTGATTTGATCGCTGGAAGTTTCCGGCTCCAGCGGATGTTGTTTGCGCCATTCCTCGATACAGGCCCACCAGGAGGCCCGAGCCGGGGCGTTTTTGGACTTCATTTCCGGGGCCGTCTCGGCCAGGATTTGATTGAGTTTTTCGAGCACGCGCTTCACGTCGCCGACGATGGGGACTTCGGCGGCGCGGTTTTTGCCGATTTCGGCCGGATCGATATCGACGTGAATCACTTGGGCGTGCGGGGCGAAGGCGGCCAAGCGGCCGGTGACGCGATCGTCGAACCGGACGCCGAGCGCGATAATCAAGTCCGTCTCGGTCATCGCCATATTGGCGGCATAGCTTCCATGCATTCCGGGCATGGTGATGAAATTGGGGTGGTCGCTTGGCAGCGCGCCGAGGCCCATGAGGGTGCAAACCGCGGGAGCGCCGACGCACTCGACAAATTCGCGCAACTCGCGCGAAGCCCCCGAGGCGAGGATTCCGCCGCCGGCGTAGACCATGGGCCGCTTGGATTCCCAGATCATCTGAGCGGCGCGGCGGATCTGTCCGGCGTGTCCTTCCAGATAGAGCTTGTAGCCGGGAAGATGAATCGCGGAAACGGGCGAGTAATGGGCCTGAGCTTGAAACACGTCTTTGGGAATGTCGACCAGCACGGGACCGGGGCGGCCCGTGGCGGCGATATGAAAGGCCTCGTGGACGGCCTGGGGCAAGTCCGCCAGCTTCTTCACCAGAAAATTGTGCTTGGTGCAGGAGCGGGTGATGCCAAAAGTGTCGGCTTCCTGAAAGGCGTCGCTGCCGATGAGCTTGGTGGAAACCTGGCCGGTGATGGCCACGATGGGAATGGAATCCATCATGGCGTCGACCAGACCTGTGACCAGATTGGTGGCTCCGGGGCCGGAGGTGGCGCAGCAGACGCCCACCTTGCCCGTGGCGCGGGCGAATCCTTCGGCCGCGAAGCACGCATTTTGTTCGTGGCGCACCAAAATGTGTTTTATGGGATGGTCGTAGAGGGCGTCATAGAAAGGCAGAGTGACGCCGCCGGGATAGCCGAAGATGCACTCCACCTTTTCGCGCGCGAGACATTCCAGAAGCATCCTGGCGCCGGACATCAAAGTTCCGGCTTTTGCTTTCACGGGCGCCGCCGCCTCAGCCGCATTGGCCGGCGAAGCCGTCTTGCCGCTTGCGATTGCCGACATTTGAATCCTCCCCTAATAGCAGAAAGGCCACTGTCCGAGGGTTTTTGGCCCCCCGCCAGTGGCCTAGATCCGTTTGAATGAATCGGGCCGTCAGGCGGGGCCGGTTACGGCCCCAATAATAAGTACTACCGTGCTGACGAGACCCGCAGGAATAACTTCAGAGGAGAGCTCGAAGGCGCTGGTGCGGATTGCCTGGTTGGGTTCCGACGAAGTCATATGCATAGCCGCGCACAACCCGCAGCGGGTAAACCGCGATGCGTAGCTGTGAATCTTATCGAGCCTCGCTTCTCCCATAGAATACAGCACAAGCACGACCTATGCAAGAGGCGGATCGGATAATAAATATTTATTCCGCTATGACGTAGGGGATGGGGAGAAAAGCTCGCGCCGCTGACGGTCCCCAATCTGCTACGATCAAGGAACTATGCGCTTTTGAATGACCGTGGTTCGGCGACAGCCCGAAAATTGGATCGGACGGGCTGTTTAGCGAATTGGAGCGAGGGCGTCTTTGCGCTCTTGGCGAGCTGCCTCGTAGCTGCGCTTCCGGCGCTTGTTGCGGAAGGGCGATAAGCGCGTGTGGCGGGCGCAGTCTTCCCGCCGGAGGATTAAAACTTTAATTATGGAGCGTGGATGAACTTATTTCTGGGGTTTTTGGTTACCGTCGGGATTCTGCAACTATCGGTTCTTTTTACGACGATCTATTTGCACCGCTCTCTTTGCCATCGGGGTTTGGATCTGCATCCGGCCCTGGCCAATTTGATGCATTTGGAATTGAGTCTTTTTACGGGCGTGACGCCGCGGGAATGGGTGGCTGTGCATCGCAAGCATCATCATTTTTCCGATCGCGACGGAGACCCGCACAGTCCTTATTTATTTGGGCTTTGGAACGTGTTCTTCGGGAATTATTTTTACTACAAGCGAGAGATTCGCAATTTGGCGACCATTCGGAAATACACTCCGGATTACCGTCCCGATCTAGTGGACCGGATTCCCTTCATACGGTATGGAGCGATTGGCGGGCTGGCGATTTTCATGGCGATTTTCGGCTGGACATGGGGCGCCGCGGCCTGGGGCTTTCACGTGGTGGCGTACATCCTGCTGAACTCCTCAATTAACAGCTTGTGTCACATGATCGGGTACCGCAATTACAACAACCTGGCGACGAATCTGAGATGGATCGCATGGATGACAGGCGGAGAAGGGCTGCACAACAATCATCACGAGCACCCCACGTCGGCCAAGTTCTCGCGAAACTTGACTAAGAGGGAGTTTGATCCCGCATGGACGGTGATCCGGCTATTGGAGCGGTGCGGATTGGCGCGCGTCAAACCGGAGCCGGTGGCCAAGGCAGCTTGAGCCGCGGACGCGGATAAATTCGGAGCAGGACCCGGCTTTGCCTCCGAAATTATTCGGAGCAGAATCGGGTATTTTACTTTTAGAGAGCCTGGCAGGCTCAGTAAAATTCTTGGAAAAATTTGGTTATTAGTGAGACATTTGTGCGCGGGGGTGCGGAAAGCGCGCCTGACTCAACATCGCCATTCCCAAAAGCTTTTGGTGCGATTACAATAATAATCGGATTAGAGTAGCTAAAATCCGCAGTAAAAGGCATCGCAAAGCTTCGCGGAGAGATTCGATGAATGTGACTCAAATTATCACCCAATTGCGCGAGGAGCGCACGGCTTTGGACGAGGCGATCGCGGTTTTGGAACGGATCGCACGGTCTGGCCCGCGAGGACGGGGCCGGCCGCCCAGCTGGCTATCGGGGGTGACGGGGGGAGGCGCCAAGCGAGTGTTCAGCGCCGCCACCCGGAAAAAGATGGCGGAGGCGCAACGGAGACGCTGGGAAGCGTACCGAAAGGCCAAGGAGCAGAGTTGAGGCGACGCCTCTCCGCACATTCCGTTTCTTTGTCCTTGCGCGCGGAGGCGCGCCAGTCAGTCGCCGCTACAAAGCGGCGATCACGGCGTCCGTGAATTCCGCCGTGGCGGCGGAGCCGCCGACATCGGGGGTCAGGCAGCGCTTGCCGGCGTAGACCTTTTCCACCGCCGCGCGGAGGCGAGCGGCCGCGTCCAGTTCGCCGATATGGCTAAGCATCATGGCGGCGGAAAACATCATGGCGGTGGGATTGGCGACGCCCTTGCCTGCGATGTCCGGAGCGGAGCCGTGCACGGCTTCAAAAACGGCGATTTGTTCGCCGAGATTCGCGCCGGGCGCGACTCCCAGTCCACCGACCAGGCCGGCGGCCAAATCCGAGACAATATCGCCGTAGAGGTTCGGCAACAGAAGGACGTCGAATCTTTCCGGGCGGATGACGAGTTGCATGGAAGCGTTGTCGACGATTAATTCTTCGTATGAAATCGCGGGGTATCGCTGGGCCACTTCGCGGCAGCATTGCAGAAACAGGCCATCGGCGAGCTTCATGATGTTGGCTTTATGAATCGCCGCGACTTTTTTTCGGCCCCTGGCCGCGGCGAATTTAAACGCGGCCTCGGCGATGCGGATCGACGCATGGCGCGTGATCACTTTCAGGCTTGTGACCACGCCGGGGATGATTTCGTGCTCCAGGCCGGAATAGAGATCTTCCGTGTTTTCGCGAAAGATGACCATGTCGATTTGCACGTCGCTGAAGCGGGTGACCAAGCCGGGCAGGGAGCGCACGGGCCTGACGTTGGCGTAGAGATCGAGCCGTTTGCGGAGGGCGACATTGACGCTGGTATAGCCCCCGGCGACAGGGGTGGTCACGGGCGCTTTCAGGCCGACGCCGGTGCGCTCCAGACTCTCGATGACATATTGCGGCACGGACTGGCCGGTTTTGGCGATGACGTCGGGGTTAAGCTCGACGACTTCCCAGTCGATTTGGACGCCCGCGGCTTCGACGGCGCGGCGCGCGGCGGCCGATACTTCGGGGCCGATTCCGTCGCCGGGGATGAGGGTGACTTGATGGGGCAATTTGGCTCCTGGGGGGAGTATCTAGAGGTCTGTTCTTCCCGCGTACATTTCGCCGATGAGCGCGCGATTGTTTTCAATGGCCCGATCGCGCCGGAGTTTCATGGTGGGGGTGAGCTCGCCGCGCTCGATAGAAAACTCGCGATCGAGTATTTTGAATTTGCGAATCTGTTCGAACTGGGCAAGATTGCGATTGGCCTCTTTAATGGCTCGCTCGACATGCGAGCGAGCCTCGTCGCAAGAGCCGGAGACCGTGAGCAGCGCGGTGACGTAGGGCAGGCGGTCGCCGATCAGCAGGACCTGACTGATGACAGGTTCGCGCTTCAGCATGGCCTCGATGCGCGCGGGATAGATTTTCTTTCCGTTGGAAGAGACGATCACTTCCTTTTTTCGTCCGGTGATGTAGTAGTAGCCTTCGGAGTCAACTTCGGCGATGTCTCCGGTGGCAAGCCAGCCATCGCGAAGCACCGAGGCGGTGGCCTGGGGATCGTTGTAGTAGCCGGCGAAGAGAGAGGGAGTGCGCAGCAGCAACTCGCCGTCTTCGGCGATGCGCGCCTCGACGCCCGGCAAAAGCTTGCCGATGCTGCCGGCCTTGGGGCGATTTAACGGATTGAGAGCCGCGACGCCGCCTTCGGTGAGGCCGTAGCCTTCGATCAACGGAAGACCGATGGCGGCGTAAAATTCGGCCAAATGCTTCCCCAGTGGCGCGGCTCCGCTGGCCGCGACGCGAAGGCGGCCGCCCAAGCGCTCGCGGATTTTGGAAAACATCGCGCGGTCGGCCATGCGCAAAGAGGCTCGCATCCAGGCGGGAACGGGCTTAGCTTGCTGGCGCAACTGGGCGGCCTTCGCTCCCAGACCCACGGCCCCGTAGAACAGCTTTCTGACCGGAGCCGGCCGCTTGCGAATCTCGGCCGCGATGGAGGAGTGGACGCGATCCCAGACGCGCGGCGGCGCGAGGAAGAAGGTCGGGCGGATGGAGCGCATTTCGTGCGGCAGCTTGTTCAGGCTTTCGGAAAACCACACGCAAGCGCCTTCGCGAATGGGCAATAGCTCGACAACCACGCGCTGTGCGATGTGCGCGGAGGGCAGAAAGGCGATGGTGGAGTCGGCGGGAGAAAGGGGCAAAACCGCGGGCCCCATATCGATGTTGGAGACCAGTGCGCGGTGCGAAGCGAGGGCCATTTTGGGTTCGCCCGTAGCGCCCGAGGTCATGTAGAGGACCGCGTAATCCGAAGCGGACAACTCCTGGCGGATACGCTCGAAGGCGCTCGGATCGGAGGCCAGGATGCGCCGGCCTTCGGCGCGAACTTGATCGAGGGCGCGAACGCCGGCCGCCGATCCCGTCAGCAAAATTGAGGGCTGGTCCGCGCCGCCCTGCCGCAGCTTGCCTAGGGCGTCTTCGTTTTCCACCAGAAGCCAACGCGCGCCGCAAGCTCGTAGAGTGCGGGCCTGGTCGGAATAGGGGAGGCTGGTGTAGAGAGCCGCGGCGATGGCGCCCGACGACATTACGGCGAGATCGGCAAGATAAAATTCCGCCCGCGTCTCCGATTGCAGCGCGACGATGTCGCCTTTGCGGATTCCGAGCGCGCGCAAACCGACTGCGATTTGCCGCACTTGCTCGGCGTACTGACGCCAGGTACAGGAGCGGTATTGGCCGCCGCCGATGGGCTGCTGGAGCGCGATCGAATCAGGATATTTCGACGCAGTGAACTCGAGGATGTCCCAGATAGTCCGATCGCCACGCTCGGCAGAGGGGTAGTTCACTGGATCATGCTAACATCCGCCGGGTCATTCATGACGCCGCGCGAGGTTAGGATCCACCGCGCCGGCGCCGTGGGCGGGAAAATATGCCGCGAGCAGACTTGATCCGGCCAGGAGCGCCGTGGCCGAGGCGTAAACCGCGAGGTCGCTGGACTGGAGGCCGTAGAACTGGCTGGCCAGCAGGCGGGTGAGCGCGGCGGCTAGAGCGAGGCCGAGCGGCGCCCCGACGGCGAACATGCGGAGCGCGTCTCCGAGCACCATCGCGCGCACGCGCGCGGCGGTGGCGCTCGGCGCCATAGTCCGGGAGAGATTCAGCAGCGATTTGGCGAATAAGCCCGCGGAAATCAGCAGCAAAAGAGAGATTGCGATCGGTAGCGGCGCGCTCAAGCGTTATCAAAAGTCGTGGCTTAGCACCACGACGGGATGATCGCCGGGAGTGCGGTCGTCGTCTTCACTCATCAGACAGCGAGCCCATGCGCCTAGGATATCCCGCCTTCAGAGGCGCGACGGTCGGGGCAGCCGTTTTTGGGGTCGAAAATCTTCAAGTAGCGCTTCGGGGCGTGGGCTAGCGTTTGGCGGCGGCGGCGCCGGAGAGAGGAGGCGGGCCGTTGGGGCCGCGGCCGCGGCGGCCGCCGGGCCTGAGGATCCGGCCGCGCGTTTCGCTTTGCAGCTCTTGCCATTGCTGGCCGGTCAAAACCATCCGCAGCTTCAAATCCATTTGAGAAGTAGTTTTGAAAAGCTCGGCGCGCGCGCTCATCAACTGCTCGATAGCTTCGTTAGCCTTGCGCTGATCCACCGGATCTTCATTCAGAACGGCCTGGAAATCGGTTTCCGCCCTGTTGACGGCGGCGCGCAAGTCCCGGAGCTTGTCCCGATAATCGGAAACCGTGGTCTGGATTTGTTTGGTTTGGGCGTCGGAAAGATCGAGGTTTTTCACGATGGGGCTTTCCCACCAGGGCGGACGAGGTCCCGGTCCGGGCCCCTGCGCGGAAAGGATTCCAGGAAGGACGAGAACCAGCGCGGCAGCACTCTTTCCCATATCGGTTCCTCTCAATTCTCGCCTTCCTCGGCCAAATCGGGGACGGGTTCGAACAGCATTTGGATCGGCGCCGCGGCGCGAGGCTCCATCGACTCCTCGATGGAGTAAACGTCAGAGAACAGTTGTTCATCGGTCAGTTCCGGTTTGGCGGCGGGAGCCGGCCGTTGCGGCAGGTGGGCGGACGGCCAAAGGAACAAGCCAAGCACGAATAACAGGCCCGCGGCCAGCGCGGGGGCCCATTTTGCCTGGCTCCGAGGCGGCTCGGTGAGCCGCGCGTATACGGCGCGGCGCTGCGCGGCTAGAAAGTGGCTGGGAACTCCGATCGAAGCGGCGGCTTCCGATCGTCTGCGCTGGTAGGCCGCGTAGCGGCCGGCGCACTCTTCGCATGCGAGAAGATGCGCATGAGCCTCGCGTTCGCCGATTCCATACAGGCAATGCAGGAGCTCGTCTTGATTCAAGTGCCGACTCATCTCGATCCCTCGTACAGGTCGCGCAACTCTCCGCGCAGCTTTGAGACGGCGCGGAACATGTGCGCCTTTACTGTTCCGACATCCAAGCCCAGGATGGTTCCGATCTCGTCCAGGCTCTTATCTTCGTAATGGCGAAGCGTGAAGACGGCCTTCTGCCGGGCGGAAAGCCGGCCGAGGGCCGATTCGAGACGCATCGCGATCTGAGAAGCGAAATAGCGGTCTTCCGCTTCGGGCGCCTTAGACGCCGTTCTCTCCAGGGTTCCGGCGTCATCGCCAGGGCTTTTTCGCCAGAATCTCCATTTGCGGGAACGCAGCCGGTCCAAACAAGCGTTCACCGCGATTCGCGTGAGCCACCGCGAGGGATCGTCAAGATCCTTGGAGTCGTCCTTGACGAGGGCCTGGTACGCCTTCAGGAATACGTCCTGGGTAGCGGAACTGGCTTCGTCGGGATCCTGGAGCAGGCGATGGCAGAGAGCGAAAACCCGGCGCTGCTCGGCGGCCATCCAGGCTCCGAACTCGGACACCAACTCGGCGCCAGTCCGGGCGGAGGCCAGAGGCTCCACCATCTGCCCCATCATATTCTTCACGACGACCGTAGTTTATAACGGTTTACGTTCGCTTTGCGCGTTCCCAATCGCGGCGCGGCTCCAAGCGTCCTGTGCTGAATGAGTTCGGTTCACGCCGCCGCCCGGTCCCGAAAAGTTGCCTTCCAAATAGAGGCATGAGCAACCTTGACATCAAATGGATCGGGTGCGCGCCCAACAATTTCCGGCCGGGCCGGCCGCCGGGATCGGAAGTGACCGCCATTGTGATCCACATTATTGACGGCTCCCGCGTTGGGGCGGACGCCACCTTTCTGGACAACACGCTGGCCGATCCGAGGAGCGCCCATTATTCGGTTGGCGTTGACGGTACGGTGCACCAATACGTGAAAGAATGCGATACAGCGTTTCATGCCGGGGTGGTTGTAAATCCGGTATGGAAAGGACTTAAGAAGAACGCGCTGGGCGAGCACGTCAATCCCAACTCCTACACCATCGGCATCGAGCACGAAGGCAAGCCGGAAGATGAATGGACGGACGCCATGTATGCGTCCAGCGCGGCGCTGCTCGGGGAAATTTCCGGGCGTTATCCAGCTTTGAAGGTTTTGACCCGCGAAAACGTGATCATGCATAGAGAGATCCGGGCGGACAAAGCGTGCCCAGGTTTCAAGGTGGATATGGACCGGTTGATCGCCGAGGCGTCGGCGCGTGCCGAAAGCACGCGAATTGTAATCTTGTAGTCGATGCGAATCGTCTACCTACATGGCTTTGCCTCCAGTCCAAAGTCGAGCAAAGCGCTTTTTTTTAAGGAGCGCTTCGCTGAATGCGCCGTCCCGGTGGAGGTTCCGGCGCTCGATGACGGAGACTTCACCGGATTAACCATCACCCGGCAACTGGAGGTAGTGGAGCGAACGGTGGCCAATCGTCCCGCGACGTTGATGGGTTCGAGCTTGGGCGGGTATTTGGCTGCGCTGTTCGCCGCGCGCTGCCCGGCGGTCGAGAAGTTAATCCTTATGGCTCCGGCGTTTCGGTTTCCGAGCCGCTGGCGGGAGCTATACCCGGCGGCGGAGATGGAGGAATGGAGACGAAAGGGGGTTTGGCCGATCTATCACTTTGGCTCGCGCGGCCCACAGCCTCTGGGCTACCAACTGGTGGAAGATTCCCAGCGATACGAGGATGAGCCGGAGTTTTCCCAACCGGCGCTGATCTTTCATGGGATGCGGGATGACGTTGTTCCGGTGGAGTTTTCGCGACAGTATGCCTCCCGGCGGCCCAATGTCACCCTGCGGCTGTTCGACTCCGGGCACGAACTTAGCGAGGTGTTGGAGCCGATGTGGTGGGGGGTGCGCCGGTTCTTGGGAATAGAGCGCCCAGGATCGGATCGACTGGGGTAACGTTCTATGTCGGAGCCGGTGAATATGATAGAATTAATAGTAGGCAGTTTTCGAAGCGTTCGGCGCTACCAAAAATGGAAACGTCGTCGCGATGAGTGTCGTCATACCTGTGAAGTCGCTGATACGTATGGCCGGACTTCGAGCAGGGGGTAGGAAGTGCCAGAGCAAGTAAATGGCGCCCCTGGAGCGCCGAACGACAATCCCGATATTCATCTCCAGCGTCTTCTTGCACCGCAAAACCTGGAAGATCCATGGTTCAAGACGGTTTTCCAGGGCATCAAAGACGTTATTCATCCGCCCAAACTGCCGCCGCTGGAGGTAACTTCAAGGCCGGTTGACCCGAGGGAATTGAAAGGGCTTACCGGTCTGTACGGCGGCAACGAAACCAAGGCCGGTCTGGGCTCTGTCGCAATCCACTGTGGAGTGATCGCGCTGCTTTTCATCATTGGCTCGCTAAAGCCGGTGCAGAACGTAGTCCAGCAGGCAGTGACTCCGCTATTTACGCCCGACCTTAGCGCGTTCAAGCCGAAGAAACAAGAGATGCATGGCGGCGGAGGCGGCGGCGCGAAAGAGATTTTGAACGCGAGCAAGGGCAAGTTGCCCAAGATTGCCCCGAAGCAATTCACCCCACCGCGCGTGGATCCGCCACCAGACCCCAAGCTTCCGATGACGCCGACCATCGTGGCGGATCAGCCGCTTCCCAACATCCAGGCGAATAACTATGGCGACCCATTGAGCAAACTAGGCATGTCGTCCAACGGCATCGGGTCGGGCGGGGGTATTGGAAGTGGCAAGGGCGGCGGCGTTGGCCCAGGCAATGGAGCCGGATTTGGACCGGGTTCCGGCGGCGGGTTTGGCAACGGCGCCTACAGGATTGGCGGCGGCGTTTCCGCTCCGAAGCCAATCTACCAACCCGAGCCCGAATATTCCGAAGAAGCGCGCAAAGCCAAGTGGCAGGGTACGGTGTTGCTGTCGCTGGTTGTGGATGAGGCCGGCAGGGCAGTAAACATCAAGGTGACCAAGTCCCTTGGCCTTGGTTTGGATCAGAAAGCCATCGAAGCGGTGGAGAAGTGGAAGTTCGAGCCAGGGAAGAAGGACGGCAAGCCCGTTCCTGTCATGGCGACCGTGGAAGTGAACTTCCGGCTGTTGTAGCCGTTACGCCGCGCTACCCACAACGCCCGTCATCGGGCTGCTCGCAGCCGCGTAGAGTTTTTTCGGCATTCTCCCGGCGAGATAGGAGTATCGGCCTGCTTCTACCGCTAATTTCATTGCGGTAGCCATGGCAACGGGCTCCTGGGCGGCGGCGACCGCCGTATTCAACAGCACGCCATCGTAGCCCAGTTCCATTGCGATGGCGACGTCGGAGGCGGCGCCGACTCCGGCATCGACAATCAGCGGGACCTGATGAATCATTTCGCGCAGAATGCGGAGATTGGCGACATTTTGGATCCCCAGGCCGCTGCCGATGGGCGCCGCCAGCGGCATCACGGCCGCCGCGCCGGCGTCGATCAACCTGCGAGCGTTCACCAAGTCGTCGTTGGTGTAGGGCAGCACTACAAAACCTTCCTTGACCAATACGCGCGTGGCTTCCAGCAATCCAACGTTGTCTGGAAAGAGAGTTTTTTCGTCGCCGATCACCTCCAGCTTCACCCAATTCGATAGTCCGGCTTCGCGTCCGAGACGGGCTGTGCGAATCGCGTCGTCGGCGGTGAAGCAACCGGCGGTGTTCGGCAGGATGAAGTATTTCGAGGCATCGATGTAGTCGAGAAGAGACTCTTTCGACTTATCGCCCAAGTTCACGCGCCGCACGGCGACCGTGACCACTTCCGCTCCGGAGGCCTCGTGGCATCGCCTCATTTCCGGAAAGCTGTTATACTTGCCGGTCCCGATGAAGAGGCGCGAGCGGAATTCCCGATCCGCGATTTTGAGCGTATCCATGACCTCTATTCTAAGTCTCCGTTATCATGGTTGTTCATGAGCAAACGCCGCAGCATTGAAGTTCCGGGCCTAGAGCACGTCCATCCTATTCCGAATGCTTCGCGCATCGGGCCGTTTCTGATGACGGGGGGAATCTATGGCAAAGATCCGGCCACGGGCAAGCTAGCCCCCGACGCGGCGGGCCAATGCAAGCTGATGTTCGAGAACATTCGGCGAGTGCTCGCGGCGGGGGGAGCCAAGCCCGAAGACGTGATCAAAATTCACGTCTGGATGAAAAATAAGGATGACCGCGTGTATCTGAATCCGGAATGGCTGGCGATGTTTCCCGATCCGCACTCTCGCCCCACCCGGCACACTTTCCTGGACATGGATCAACCGTACGGCGCGTTGGTTTCCTGCGAAGTGATCGCGGTAATTGACGAGTAGAGACGGGCGAGGAGCCATGCGCGAAACCGTTAGCCCGGCGCGGGCGATTCACGGCCTGATCTCGCTTCCGGGGGATAAATCCATATGCCACCGCTGGGCCATGCTGGCGGGCATCGCCGAAGGACAAAGCACGATCGCTAATTACTCCACTGGCGCGGACTGCCAGTCGACGCTTGGCTGCCTGCGGGCGCTGGGAGCGAAGATCGAGCGCGATCGTCAGGGGCGGGTGGTGATTCAAGGCGGCGCGCTGAGCGAGCCGCGCGACGTGCTGGACGCGGGCAACTCCGGATCGACGATTCGAATGCTGTCGGGGATTCTCGCGGCCCAACCGTTCCGCTCGCAGATCGGCGGCGATGAATCGCTTTCGCGGCGTCCGATGGCCCGCATCATTCAGCCGCTCATGGAAATGGGCGCGTCCATCGAAGCCCGCGAAGGGACGTATCCGCCGCTTAAAATCTACGGCCGCGCCCTGCACGGCATCGATTACAGCTTACCCGTGGCGAGCGCACAGGTGAAAAGCTGCATTCTGTTTGCGGGGCTCTTTGCGCGAGGCGACACTATTGTGCGCGAGCCAGTGCGCACGCGCGACCACACGGAGGTCGCGCTACGCGAGTTCGGCGCGGACATTAGCTCGGAAAGGCGCGTCATCACGCTGCGCGCAGGCGCGCGGCTGACCGGCCGCGAGCTCTACGCCCCCGGTGATTTGTCTTCGGCCTGCTTTTTCCTGGTGGCGGCGCTGATGGCGAAAGAAGCGGACTTGGTGATTCAAGCCGTCGGGCTGAATCCAACGCGCTCGGCATTGCTCGACTTTCTGATGGCGATGGGAGCGTCGATCCAGGCGCTGGACCTGCGTCAAGTGGCGGGAGAATTGATCGGCAATCTGCGCGTCCGCACATCGCGGCTGACCGGCGGCGTGATCGAAGGCGCGATGACCCCCGCGCTGATCGACGAGATTCCGGCGCTGGCGGTGCTGGGCGCGGCGTCGCCGGGCGGCCTGGTAGTGCGGGACGCCTCGGAATTGCGGATCAAGGAAACCGATCGCATAGCCGCCATCGAAGAAAATTTCCGGCGCATGGGGTTGAGGATTGAAACGGAGGCGGACGGCTTTCGCGTCCCGGGCGGACAGGCTTTTCGCTCCGCGGAAATCGATTCGCGTGGCGATCATCGCATTGCCATGGCCTTCGCGGTCGCGGCTCTGGCCGCCGATGGGCCCTGCGTGATTGACGGCGCGGAATCCGCGGGGATTTCGTTTCCGGAGTTTTTCGGCACGCTGCGCGAGATCGCGAGTTAAGCCCGCCCTGCACGGCTGCGGCTCAGCTACGCGCTAGCCGAAGATCGTCGCGACCGAGACCGAGCGGCGCCGCTCCAGTTGCAGTTGATTGAAGCCGAGCAGTTGCCTTTTCTACGACTCCGACGGCCGGAAGATTCTGACGGGCGAACGCGGGGGTGACCGAACAAGAGATCGAGCTGGGCGCCAAAAGCGGAAAGGGGACTAGGAGATTGGGAAGCGGATCGTCTTCGGCCGCCCTAAACTAGCGAACACAGCCTGCATGGTTGCTTGCGTGACGTTCACTTGTTTTCGAATCCAATCCATGGCGGAGGTCGTAGATTGCGTCGCGCCTCGTCCGCCCATCGCCTTCGAACGTGGTACGACCCAAGCCAGGGCCCACAACCGAAAGTCGCAACGCCTTTACTCTCACATCCTGGATTCGATCTTCGGAGTCGGTTGGGAAATCGAATTCACGGCAGCTCCCATCCGGTTCCTCATCAGGCAGCTCTTCTTTCAAAATCAACCTGGGACAAGCTGGTCCAATAAGGCCTTTGCGGTTTAGTCCCGGCCATATTGATAACACCAATTGTGTCGTTCCAGCGAAAGGGTGGCGCGATAATGAAGATCGCTATTTTTAGCCAGAACGGACAAGTGACGACCTGCCCGGGCTAGCGAGGGAAGCCGCTGGGGTAGGAGCGGAGGCGTGTCCAGACGCCGTTTTCAGCTACACTTGAACGTGGTTCGCCTGGCCTCTATCCTGCGCGTCGCTGTTGGAAACGCGCTGGAGATGTACGATTTTCAAATTTTTGCCTATTACGCTTCCGCTATCGGCGCGACATTCTTTCCGAGCGGCAGCGAGTTCGCGTCGCTGATGCCGGCGCTGTTGACATTCGGCGCGGGATTCCTCATGCGGCCGCTCGGCGCGATCGTCCTAGGAACTTATATCGATCATCGCGGCCGCCGAGCGGGCCTGCTGCTCACGCTCGCTTTGATGGGCCTGGGCACTTTATCCATCGCCGTGCTGCCGGGATACAGAACATTAGGAATCGCCGCTCCGTTGCTGTTGTTGGCGGGCCGGCTAGTGCAAGGATTTTCGGCCGGCGCGGAGCTGGGCGGGGTCTCTGTGTATTTGTCGGAGATCGCCACGCCGGCTCACAAGGGATTCTACGTGAGTTGGCAATCGGCCAGCCAGCAGGCGGCGGTCATGTTCGCGGCTTTGCTGGGGCTCGCGCTGGCTTCGTCGCTCTCCCCCGCGCAGATGAACGACTGGGGATGGCGCATTGCCCTACTGGCTGGATGCGCCATTCTCCCGCTTCTGCTTTTCCTCCGGCGGTCCCTTCAGGAAACCGAGTCGTTCCTAAGCCGCGCCGAGCATCCCTCGGCGTGGAAAATCGCGCGTATTCTGGCGGCGAATTGGCGCGTGGTGACGCTCGGCGTCATGCTTTCCACAATGACCACCGTGTGTTTCTATATGGTGACTGCCTACACGCCGACCTTCGGAAACGGCATTTTGCGCTTGCCGCCGGCCGGCGTTTTGGCAGTGACGTTGTGCGTGGGAACGTGCAATCTGTTGGTCCTGCCGTTGTCGGGCGCCCTTTCGGACCGGGTGGGCCGCCGCCCGATTCTAATCGCATGTACCGTGGCGGCTCTGATCACCGCTTACCCCGCCCTGCGATGGCTGGCGGCCGCGCCGTCTTTTACGAGGCTGCTGACGGTGGAGTTATGGCTCGCGTTTTTGTATGCCGCTTACAACGGCTCCATGGCCGTATTTCTCACCGAGATCATGCCAGCCGAGATGCGCATCTCCGGCTTCTCATTGGCCTATAGTATGGCGACGGCCATCTTCGGAGGATTTACGCCGGCCATCTGCACGTATCTGATCCACCGCACAGGCAACCCCGCGATGCCCGGCCTCTGGCTTTCTTTGGCCGCGATCTGCGGGTTGACCTCGGCTCTTACGCTTTCGCGCCGCCGCGCCGGCCTGGCGACCCCCGCGCAGGCTCAGAAAATTTGGGCGCGTGGGGTATAATCGCGTGTTTGGAAAGCCTGAGTTGGCTTTCCAGGAGGCGCTTCATGAGATTTGGAATAGCTCTGCTCGCGATGTTTTCGCTCGCCGGCTTTGCCCTGGCGGACGATTTAGACGACCACTACGCCGCGCTCAAAGAAGCGCAGCCCAAAAAGGATCCGGATGAGGTGAAAAAGCTGGCGCTGGAAACGGCCAAGGACGCGAAAGCCGAAGCCGCGAAGCCCCAGCCCACCGACGCCTCCCAAGTGGATCAGTGGAAGAAGCGGGTCGAATTCGCGAAGGAGGTCCAGACCTTCGCGGAATACTCTCTTTCCACCACCGCTCTCACCGCGCCGCCGGCGAAGACCATCGAGCTGGTGGACGCACTCATCGAGATCAATCCGAAGAGCTCTTATTTGAACGAGTGCGCCTATTCGTATCTTCAGGCGCTGTCGAAAGAGGGTAAAAAGCCGGCGGATGGAGCGCAAAAGATTCTGAGTGCGTCGCCGAATAACGAAGACGCGCTCTATACGCTCGCGACCGCTTCCATGAATGGGACCTACGCCACTCGCTTGGTGAACGTTATGAAGTCCAAGGCCAAGCCCGAAGGCATGGCGGAGGCAGACTGGGAACGCAAGAAGTCGCTTTACTTAGGTCAAGGCTATTACGTAGCGGGAGCGACGGCCTGCACAAAATCCACCTGGACCGATTGCGACAAAAATCTGCGGGCGGCGCTGCCCTATATAAGCAAAGAGCCTTCCGTCGCCGGCCCGGCCTATTTCTATCTTGGTTTGGCCAATTACAATCTGGCGAAGCTCACCAACGACCGGGCGAAGCTGCAAGAAGCCGAGAAGTTCAGCGAGCAATCCGCCGCCATCGCCGGTCCGATGCAGCAGCAGGCCGCGCGTAACGTCGCGGCAATGAAACAGGATCTGGCTGGAGGCGGCCGGCGCTAGAACCCGCCTTCGGATTTGCGGCCGCAGGAGCGGTTGTGAAGGAGTTCGGTCAGCCCTCCGCTGGCGCCGGAATATCCTTACGAGCAAGCTCCTCGGCCAATATGATCGCTTCGGCGAGTTCCTTCATTGGCCGGCGCAGACGACGGCTTTCGTTGCGCATGCGCAGGTATGCCTCTTCTTCGGTAAGATTATGCCGGCGCTGGAGAATCCCCTTAGCCCGCTCGACCGCCTTGCGGGTTTCGAGCTGGCGTTTCATCTCCTCGGTTTCCGCCGCCAGCCGCGCGTTTTCTTCTTCCAGCAGGCTCTTGGCGATCGCGCTCCCCATCTGCTCTCCAATGAACTGGATCGTGGAGATCTCCTCTACGGCGTGCTCATGCCGCTCGCGGTGATGCATATTGATCACGCCAATCGCCTTGCCCTTGTTAATGACCGGCACCGACAGAAAAGCCTCATAGGTATCTTCAATTAGCGCGGGAAACATTTTGAAGCGCGGGTCCGACGCCGCGTTCGCCGCCAGCGCTACAGGCGACTGGTGCTCGGCGACCCAGCCGGTCACGCCCTCTCCTATCTTCATCCTGAGATGCCCGAGGTCAGCGGCGTGGGGGACCTGCGAGGCGCGCAACACCAATTCGTCGGTTTCTGCCTCCGCCAGATACACCAGACACGCGTCGCATCCGGTCACCCGCGCCGCCAATCCTACAATCTCCCCTAGCATTTCATCCAGCGAAAGCTCCGAACTTACGATCCGGCTCACTCGGTGCAGCACGGAAACATCGTCCGGCCCGCTCATGCTCACAGCGTCAGTCGCCATCATAAATCGAGCGTAAGGCAAGCTCCGCCAGCGGTCCAATCAAAACTTTCTATCGGCTGAATTAAACCAAGTCGTGAGCGATTTCAGCAACGGCCAAACTCGGTATAATCGGTCCAGTATGAGAGAGCCCCTTATCAGAGAACGGTGGGTAGCGCCCCGCTCCGGCGACCGCATTCGCACTCAGATGCACTATGCCCGCCTTGGGCAGATCACCGAAGAGATGGAGTACGTGGCGCGGCGCGAGCGCTTGGCGCCGGAGACTGTACGTGACGAGGTGGCCCGCGGGCGTATGATCATTCCCGCAAATATCCATCATGCCAACCTCGAACCGATGTGCATCGGCGTCGCGTCCCTTTGCAAGGTGAACGCCAATATTGGCAATTCGTCCACCACTTCGGATATCGGCGAAGAACTTGAGAAGCTGCGGTATGCCGTCCGCTACGGCGCCGATACTGTCATGGATCTATCCACGGGCGGGGATATTCCACGAATCCGCAAGGCAATAATCGCCGAATCCCCTGTCCCTGTCGGGACCGTTCCTATTTACGAGGCGCTTACGCGTGTACGCCGGGTGGAAGATCTCAATATTCAAGTAATGCTTGAAGTCATCGAGGAACAAGCGGAACAGGGTGTCGACTACATGACCATTCACGCCGGCGTTTTGGTGCAGTACATTCCTCTCACCACTCGCCGTGTTACCGGCATCGTAAGCCGCGGAGGCTCCATCCTGGCGGAGTGGATGGTCCGGAATCATCGCCAAAATTTCCTCTACGAGCACTTCGAAGACATCTGCAAGATTTTTCAGAAGCACGACGTAAGCTTCTCATTAGGCGACGGTCTGCGCCCCGGCTCGATCGCCGATGCAAGCGACCGCGCCCAGTTCGCCGAACTCGATACTCTCGGCGAGCTCACCAAGATCGCCTGGGCGCATGATGTTCAGGTGATGATCGAAGGCCCCGGCCATATTCCCATGGATCAAATCCAGATGCAGGTGGAAAAGGAAGCCGCGATCTGCCAGGAGGCCCCGTTTTACACACTGGGTCCGCTGGTCACCGACTTCGCGCCCGGTTACGATCACATTACGTCGGCCATCGGCGCCGCGATGATCGGCTGGCATGGGGCGTCGATGCTTTGCTACGTCACGCCCAAGGAGCATCTGGGGCTTCCCAACCGCGAGGATGTCAAGCAGGGATTGATCGCGTACAAGATCGCCGCCCATGCGGCCGATATCGCTCGCCATCGCCCCGGCGCTCAAGATCGCGACGACGAGCTTTCCCGCGCGCGCTTCGCCTTTGACTGGAAACGGCAGTTCGAGCTATCGCTCGATCCCGAAACCGCCCGCGCTTACCACGATGAAACCCTGCCCGAGGAGGGCTTCAAAGACGCGGCGTTCTGCTCCATGTGCGGTCCCAAGTTTTGCTCGATGAATCATTCGAACAAAACGCAACACTTCACCGAAGAGGAAGCCGAAGCCGTCCTGACGCAAATCGCCAGATAGACGCTCAGGGTTAGGACCGACCGAAACGGCCGCAACGCTGTACTGCAAATCGTGGCCGCCGAATTGAGTTACGCTAGTAACGACATCGTGAGCCGATGGATGACAGTTTGTGCGGACCCCTCCAAAGCGGGATAGCCATTCTCGAAATAGCGCCAGCCATTCCCAGGTCCGGCGGCAGCTTGCGAAGATGTTAGCCAGCGAGATATTCACTCGCTCCGCCAGATTAAGCGCTTTTCTACGATTCGTGGTAGAGGAAAATCTCAAGGGACGCGGGAATTCTCTCAAGGAGTCCGTCATCGCTTCGGAGCTCTACGGCAAGCGTTTTGGCTTCGAACCCGCTAACGATCCGATAGTGCGTGTGGATGCTCGACGGCTTCGGGATCGTCTTCGCGAGTACTACCAGTCGGAAGGCGCCGCGGACTCAATCCGCATTGAGATTCCAAAGGGCGGTTACGCGGCCCGGTTTCTGCCGCTCAGCCCGGGAAATTCTCCGGCCGTGCCAGCCGGCGAAGAATCACTGCCCGGCATCGCGGTGCTTCCCTTCGA
>DATGLY010000017.1:0-30360 GCA_035293905.1 Bryobacteraceae bacterium | reverse complement strand
CGGAATATAGCGCAAGCCTTGGGCCGACGAGACCGTGATGTTCCCGCTGGAGCCGGTCACGGAAGTATCGAAGGGATCGTTCACCGTGAGCGTCTGCACGCCCGGCGTCTGGAACACCACGCTGAAGGTTCCCGTCCCGTTGGTCAGCGTCATCGCCGGCGGCAGAATCCCCTGGGGATCGCTGCTTTGGAAGTTGACGGGGTCGGAGTAGCTCCCCAGCTGGTGGCCCATGTTATCCAGGGCCGTCACCGTGAACGTCAGCGGCATGCCCACCGTGGCGCTGGTCGAGGACGGCGTTACCGAGAAGCTGGCGGCTGAAGTGAGCCCGCCGGGGGGCACGACCAGGGTGGCGTTAATTGTAAGGGCGTTCGCGCCCGAGTTTATAGTAATGGGATTGGCGCTGGAGCTCGCGCCTCCGTTGACCGCCGCGGAAGAGAAGACATACCCGCTTGTGCCGCCGATGGCTTGCGGGCTGGGGAAGCTGACCGTACAATTCGTATTCGGCGTCCAGACCAGATTCGCTGGAGTGGCGTAGCTTCCCGGCGCGCAACCCGCGCCGGTCACCGTAAACGCGGCGCCGGAGGGCGACGAATTGACGGTGACCGGAACCTGGACCGTGAGGATAATCGGCGTCGCGTCGCTCCAATTGACGCTGGCGTCGGACTTCGCATCCACGATGCCGTAATAGACTCCGGGAGTCAGGCCGGACGAACTCAGGTTCAGATTTAGATTCACGGTCTGCGGCGTGGTCCCTCCGATTGTTGAAAGCGAGGCCCCGGGGATGCCCGCCACGGAAATGTTGAACGGCAGGGCTCCGCTGGTGCTGGCGACGTTGATGGGGATCGAGGCCGGGTTGGGGCCGCCGATTATGTACGATACGCGAATCGGGTTCGGCGATAGGGCAATTGCGGGGGCCTGGCCGAGCGAGTTATCCACGGTCATCGTCAGATTGACGGTGGTGGAGTTGTTTGCTTTGTCCGTCACAATCACCCCGATCGGGAAAAATCCGGGCGACGTGGGCGTGCCGGACAAGACACCCGCGGAGCTCAGAGACAGTCCCGGCGGCATGCCCTGCGTAGGATCGACGGAGAAAGTGTAGGGCGCCGTGCCGCCGGAAGCGGTGAAGGATGCCGAATACGCCGCGCCGACCATGCCATTGGCGAGGTAGGCCGGCGTGATCGCCAGCGGCGATACGGTCAGCCCCGCAGTCCCAGCATAGCTTTGGCCGTTGGCGTCCTTCACTACAAAAGAGAAACCGAAGTTTCCGGCAAATGTGGGAGCGCCCGTCCAATAGTTGGACGTGCCGTTGCTTCCCGGCAGTATCGCGGTACCGGCGGGAAGAGAGGAACCGCTGGAGATGGACCAGGTGAAGGGCGCGGTTCCACCAACCAGGAAGCGGTCGATCTCCAAGTCTCGCCCGAGCATCTGGACGCCGCGCGAATAGCTTTGATCCGGCTCCGGAGAAACAGGGCCGTTGCGGGCTGTCGTCCAGAGAGGGGCAGGCTGGCCTTGAAGCGCCACCATCAGTCCAGCGCCGCTGAGGCTGCCCTGAAAACTAATAGTCAATTGGTTACCCATCGAATCCGTGATGATCGGCGCTATGGAGAACCCGCCCTGCACCGTGGGCGTGCCCGATAGAACACAAGTGGAACTGAGACTCAGCCCCGGCGGAAGCGGATACTGGGGCGATTCTGTACAAGTGTACGGCGGCGAGCCTCCGGCAATCTTGTAAGTAAACGAATATGGCAGGCCAACCGTGGCCTGCGGCAGGAAGTTGGAGCCGGGATTGAACATCCGTGGCGCAACCACCTGCATCGGAGAAACCGTGTAGGTGAACACATGGTCCGCGAAATCGGACGGATTACTTGCGTTGGTGGCGCGCAGGGTGAAGGTGTACACGCCCGGCGTCGTCGGGATGCCCAAAAGCTGCGGACCGGGCGCGATTCGGATGCCCGGAGGCAGGGTCCCACTCACCAGCGTGAAATTGTAAGCGGCGTTTCCGCTGGTGGATAAGTAATACGTCAAGCCAAGACCCACGGGCGTGTCTGGAGGATTTGCGCTGGTGATCCGCAGGCCGGATGCGCTGTTGACGAAGAAGTTATAGAACCGGGAGAAGGAATTACCCGACGAATCGGTCGCGGTCAGAGTAAAGGCGTAGCTGCCCGTGCTTGTGGGAGTGCCCGACATGAGCCCGCTCGGCGACATGGTGATTCCCGGGGGCAGCATGTCCTGGAAAACATATTGCGTGCTCTGCTTGCTGATGGCGAAAGTATAGGGCGGCGCGCCGCCAACCGCCGTGAACTGCGCGCTGTAGGGGACGTTGATGGTCGCCGCAGGGGGGTTGCCGTTCAGGATGTTGATGGCCGAAACGTTCAAGTGGTAGGTGTAGCGAATCTGTCCCCCGCTTGAGTCGGCGCCGATCAGATCGAAAACGTATTGGCCAGCCGTTGCCGGCACTCCGGCCAGGTACGCGAAACCGGGATTGAAGTTCGACGGAACTTGCGAGCCTTGGACGATCTGCAACCCGGGCGGCAACGTCGATCCCTGCGCAACCGTCCAGGTGCGCGGTTTTCCATCTCCGGCGCTCAAAGCGTAGGAGGTGTAAACGCCGACGGTCGTATCCGGAAGAATCGGGAAACTGTACGGCGTGGGATTCTGAGCCTGGACGAAGAACGCAACACGCGCCGCGAACGAGGTGGTCCCATCCGTCACCGCGATCACCGCATTGAAGACGCTGCCGGAGTTGCAGGGCGTTCCGGTGACCGCGCCCGTGCTTGCATTCAGCGAAAGCCCGCAGGGAAGGCCGTTCGGCGCGGACCATGTTAACGGTTTCGCGCTGCCGCTCGCCGTGAATGTGAAGCTATAGGGAATGCCATTGACCACCGGAGGCAGGCTGGTGGCGTTGGTGATCGCCAGATTGGAGATCGTCAGACTAAAGCCGTAATTGACGACGAGTCCGCTGCCGCTATCGGTGGCCGTCAGGGTGAAACTGTAATTGCCGGCCTGGGCTGGCGTTCCACTGATCGATCCGCTGGGCGAGAGAGAGAGTCCCGGCGGCAGTCCGCTGCCCGGCGTAATGGCCCATGTCACCGTGGAGCCGGTGTCGAATTCGGTCAACTGCTGCGAATAAGGAACGTTCACCGAAGCGTTGGCTAACTGGTTTGACAGCAACGTGAGCGGAACGAACGTGACGCCAAACGTGCGCACGCCGATGTTCGGCGTCGGGCTTGTGGAGTCCGTGGCTTTGAGAGTGAAGGTGAATGTCCCGGTACCGAGCGGCTGGCACACCAGGTCGTAGGAGCCGCTCCCGTTGCTGAGCAGCGAACTGCCCGATTCCAGCGAGCAGCCTGGCGGCAGGGGACTTAGCGCAAGGACCGTGTAAGGGCCGGTTCCCCCGTTGGGGTTCAGGTTGATCGTAGCCTCAAAGCCCTGCTGGAAATTGCCCAGGAACGGACCCGCTCCGAAATTGACACACGAGGTTGTCCCACAGGCGATGGTGAAGTTGATGTTCGCGAAAGTAGCGGTGTTGCCGGCGCTGTCGGTCACTTGCACCGGAGTGGAGAAGGACCCGGTGTTGGTGGGCGTTCCACTCACACTGCCGCAATGCGCCGAGGGATTGGCGGGCTCGCAGCCCGCAGTTACGGTGAGCGACAGACCTGGAGGAAGCGCTTGCCCCGAGGGGACCGTCCAGGTGGGATAGTCGCCGGATCCGCCCATCACCAAAATGGATTGCGAATACGAGGCGCCATATGCCAGGGAAGTTCCAGGAATCGGGAGATTGTTGTAGTTACCGGCGATCGAGAGGGGAGCGATGTTCCAAGTGAACGCTTGAGTTGCCGTGTTGCCCACGGCATCCTTCACTTGAAGCGTAAAGTTGTATGTGCCCGAGACTAGCATTTTGCCGGTCAGATATTGCACTCCGGGAGTCAGAGACTGTCCGAGCGTCTCCCCCGGCCCCTGGAGGAAGATTCCAGTGGGCAACGATCCGGCAACGACGGACCACGTGTACGGTTTGGTCCCTCCCCGCGCGAACAGAGCTAGGTTGTATCCCGAGCCCGTGCCATTCAGGCAGCAGACGATCGGTCCGTTGGTGATGAACAGAGGCTGCGGCGTATTGCTATTGATCTGCAGCGAAAACGTCTTTTGCACGGTACCGCTGGCTCCGCTGGCTTGAACGGTAAACGTATTTTGCTGGACGCCGTTGGGAGTCCCGGAGATCGCGCCCGTGGATGAATTCAAAGAAAGGCCTCCGGGCAGACCGCCGCTCACAATGGTGAACAAACACCCGCCGCCACAGCTTGGCGCCGAAATAGTTTGGCTGTAGGTGGCGCCCAAGGTTCCATCAGGCAGCGCCGCCGCGTTCGTGATCTGGAACGCGTTCACGACAACCGTGAAGCCAAGAGTCAAAGAATTGGATGAACTGTCGGTGATTGTAATTTGCGGGTTATAGGTCCCGGGCGAAGTGCTGGTTCCTGAGATCATGCCGCTGGAAGAGTTAATGCTGATTCCAGGAGGCAGACCCGCCGCAGACCACGTGTAGGTTCCGGTCCCGCCGTAACCGTACTGGCCCATATTGTAGGAATAGGCGACGCCGGGGTCAATCCTGGGCAGATTGCCGTTGGCATACAGGATGTTCAGCGGCGAAATTGTGATGGTGATGGGGCGATCAAAGGTAGAAGCGGCGGAATCCGTGACGCGGATCGAAGTGTTGTAGACGCCGGGAAAGGGCATTACACCGATATATCCCCCATTGCCGGGCGCGAAGAACGTCGGAGCCAGTTGCGCATTCACCACCCGCATTCCCGGAATCGGCGTAGCGGTCGGCGTTAACGAATAAGTGTATGGCGGCACGCCACCCGTCGCCGAGAGCTGGAAGGTCTGGTTGCCGGCGACGGTGGGACCGAGGTTCGGTCCGAGAACGAGATCCAGCGGCGGCGGCCCGAAGGGATAGATCGCAATGCTGAACCGGCGCAGGTAAAAGTTGTAGGACGTATCTTGCGCCACGAGGTTGAAAGAGAACAGTCCGGGGTCCGTCGGCGTGCCGGAAATCACGCCTGCGCTGGTAAGCGTTAACCCAGGAGGCAGGATATTTTGCGAAGGGCCGCTATAGGGCGGCAGTGTCCAAGTGAGCGGGCCGCACGTCCCGCAGGTTGTGGCGGCGAGCGTTACGGGGCCATAGGACGCGCCAACATCCCCATAGGGCAGTGCGCCCGTGGTCACGCTGATGGGCGTTACTTCCAAAGCAAACTGCCGGAAACCAACGTTTGCCGCATTGCCGTTATCCGCGACTTTCACCAGGAAAAAATAAAGGCCGGGCGTGGTCGGCGTGCCGCTCAGATCGCCGCCGGAGGTGAGCGTCAGGCCGGGAGGCAATGTTCCGCTTGTCACGGACCAGGTCAACCCGGCCGTGCAGCAGGACGAAGTGGAGGCGTTGAGCTGGTTGTTATAGAAAGTGTTTACGGTGACAGTGCCGAGGTTATAGCTCTGGTTCACGGTGATGGGGGAGGAGCTTCCGGACGCGCCATAGACAGTAAAGAAATCCTGCGATTGAAGCGTATTTCCGGAGTTGTCGGTAAATTGAAAGAAGGTATTGAAGGCTCCGTTTTCAAGCGGCGTCCCAGCTACCGCGAAGGTGTTGGTATTGAGCGACAATCCAGTAGGAAGAGGATTCAGTTGCTGCCCAGGGTTGACAAGTTGTGAAATCGCATACGGTCCGACGCCGCCGAGAACGCGTAGCGTCTTTGAATACGGAGTGAAAATCGTTCCGTTGGGCAGGTGATCGTTTCCGTCAACCGCGAGAACGGAGACGACCATGGTGAAGGTCAGCGATGCACTCAGGGGCTTAGGGGTCGCCGAGTCCGTAACTTTTACGGTTACCTGGTACGATCCCGCGGCGGTGGGCGTGCCCCAAATCTCGAGAATGCCCGGCGACAAATTAACGTTTGGAGACGCTGGCGACATGCGGAAATCCAATCCGGGCGGCAGCCCGGTCACAGTCCAGTTGAACGGCGCGATCCCGCCGCTATTTACGTAGACAAACTGGTCGTAGTTGATCCCGATGGACGCGAAGTTCGGGAAGGCCAAATTGCTGAGATTAATGCTGGGCAACGGCTGCGGCGGATCGACGACGTCCAGCGCAAAGGCGCGCTGGAAGGAATTTTGGTGGGAGTCTTGGGCCTGAATCGTGAATAAATACAAGCCGGGGCCTCCGGTGGGCGTGCCGGAAATCGCGCCCGTGGAACTATCGAAGCGGAGCCCGGCCGGCAGTCCGCAGAAACACGTATACGTGTATCCGCCCGTGCCTCCGCTCGCGCTCACAGATTGGTTATAAGGCGCATAGCGAGTCGCGTTGGGCAGAAAACCGGGGCCGCGCGAATCGTTGGGTCCGCCGGGACCATACACGTTCACTGCGAAGACCTGGATTTGGAAGCCGCGAAAAATAGTGTCCGTGCCGTCATACACCCTGACGCTGAAGTTGTAAGTGCCCGGCGCCGTCGGCGTTCCCAAAAACACCCCGCCGGGACTCAGCGTAATTCCCGGAGGCGGAGTGCCCAATATGGTAAACGTCGCCGCCCCCGCCGCCTGGAGCGGCGTCAGGACGTATAGCGGATAGGAGACGCCAACAAATCCAGGCGGAAGATTGTAATTATCCTTGAGGGTGAGCCCGGTGATTCTCATCGTAGCGAATTGAGTGGATGTGCCGCCGGGGCCCGACACCTGTAGAGTGAAGCTGTAATTTCCGGGCGTGGTGGCGACGCCGATCAGGCCAGCCGAAGAACCGGGCGGGAAATAAGAGGGAACGTCCGTTCGGATGGAGATTCCGGGCGGCAGCGCCCCGCTCACCACGCTGAAGGTGTAAGGGCCGTCGCCCGCGGTCAGTGGAGTCTGAATCTCGCCGATGCTCCAGGTCCCGTAATTCGGGCCGCTGATAATAGGGGGGGTCCCCGCCGGATAAATCGCCAGGTTGAAATAGGCGCCCTGCGTGTTCCCTGCGCTATCGGTGACTAGCACCTGGAAATTGTATGCGCCGCTCACCGTTGGCGTACCGCTGACCACGCCGGCGGCGCTCAAAGTCATCCCGGCGGGGAGGAGATTGCCGGGCGCGACGGTCCATGTCAAGGTTCCTACGCCGCCCGCGGCCGTGAGAGTGTACGGGTTGTAAGCCACAGTTTGATTGCCGTACGGCAGCGTGCAGCAGTTGGTGAAGGATATGGGAGTAACGACGATGGTGATCAGCCGTGTGCCGAAGTTGCCCGCCATATTGTTATCGGTCGCCTGCACCACAAAGCTGTAGGTCCCGGCGCTCGTCGGGGTTCCGCTCAATAGTCCGCCGGGGGATAAGGTAATTCCCGCGGGCATCGAACCGCTTACCAAATTCCAGCCATAACTGGAAGCGCAACAAGCGCCGAGCTGGGACGTAAACGGACTACCCAGAAGAAGATAAAGCGGGTTGTACAGGTTGACGTTCGTGCTGGAACCGGAAACCGGCGCGATGTAAGGGTACTGTGTGAGGGAGATCGTATTCGCGGCCGGCGTGGCCGAGTCCGTGAATCGGAACAACTGATTGAAGTTGCCGCCCTCTTGAGGAATGCCGGAGACTGTGAGCCCGCTTAAATTCAGGCCGTTTGGCAACCTGCCTGGGAAATTGGTCGAGGGAAGCTCCGTCGCCGTGTATGGTCCCACTCCGCCGACGATGCGGAAAGTTTGCGAATAAGGAACGCCCACCTGTCCGTTGGGCAGGAAATTATCCAGCCAGATCGCGCTCACGTTGAGCGTGAATTGCTGGGACGCGGTTAAATTATTCGCATCGGTGACTGTCAGCGTGATGGTGTGCGAGCCGAGCGTCCCAGGTCCCGGAACGCCCCAGATTTCGACGTCGCCGGGATTAATCCAGGGGAGCGTGGGGCCGCCGTGAGGAGATAAGTTGCCTACGGAACGAAAGTCGAGTCCCGCCGGCAGTCCGGTGATGTTCCAAGTAAACGGCGCCGTGCCTCCGCAGCAAACACCGATCCCGCGGGATATCCCAATGCCGATCGCGAAATCGTCAAAATTACCGTAAGGCCGGATCTGCGGCAGCGGCTGGGAGGCGCCGGAAGGCGCCAGCACGTCAATCGATAGATTTGCGTTGTAGGTGGCGCCTTTGCCGTCCTGAGCCGTGATGTTGAATCCGTATTTACCTGGCCCCGCGGTAGGCGTGCCGCTAATGGCGCCATTTGAGAGCAAAGTCATGCCCTGGGGCAGGCAGCAGCCGCTGAAAGTAAAAGGTCCGCCGTTGGGGCTGCTTGCAGTCAGGGTAAAGGACGTGTAGGGAGAGTTCTGCGTTGCGTTGGGCAGCACGCCATTCGCCGGGTTCGTAAATTGAACCGCATAGACGTTGAGTCCCACGGCCCGGCAAATGCCGGTCCCGGCAAATTGTATGAGGAAGTTTATGTTATAAGTGCCCGCGGCAGTGGGGGCGCCCGAAAGCAATCCGCTGGAGGAAAGGCTCATGCCGGGCGGGAGGTTGAAGGGACTCCCACACTGCGTGAAATTTGCGCTCACAGGGCCCGTGCTATTGAAGGCCGTAAGCTGATAGCTATAAGACGCCCCGACGAATGCATCCGGCATAGTATAGCCGTCTTTAAGATTGAGGTCGGTGATGGTGAACGTGAAGGCCTGTTGCTGGGGCGCGCTTGCGCCGTCGGTAACTTGCAGCGTAAAGCTGTAAGTCCCCGGCGTTGTCGCCACGCCGATAAGGCCCGCTTGCGCGCTTGGGGAAAAGAAAGACGGGACATCGGTGCGCAGGCTTAGGCCGGCAGGAAGCGTTCCGCTGACAAGCGCCCAGGTGTAATGTCCCGTGCCGCCGCTCGCCGACAGTTGAATTTGATCTTCGCCTAAAGGCCATGTCTGACTTGGGGGGGTTGTAATGGAAACCTGGCCGGAAGCGGGCAACCCTAGCGCAACCAGGGAAAAGACGCTTACAACTAAGACAGAACTCCTAGGACGGACTGCCACCATTGCTTACCTCCGAAGGTATAAAGCGTGGAAGAGTCAGTTATACCGCCAAAGAAGAGTCAGAAGCAAGGAAATTCTGTTTGACATGGACCCAGCACCAAAGTTCCATACTCCATTTGGAGGAGAATTGGAAGCAAACGGCATTTGATTCATTGCGGGATCGCTTCTGTGCTTCCGCGCCGCATTTGATCCCGTAGAAGCTCTCAAGGCAGAATGGGGGATGCCCTCCGCACAAGTCCGCGACGCGCTGCGCATCTATCGCGCCGCGCTGAAGGCCGCGGATCCCGAACATGCGATCAGAAAGCATTTGCGATTCGAGAACGGCGTAATGGTTGTGGGCCGCAAACGCTTCCGCATTTCGGAATGGCAGCGAATTTACGTAATCGGCGCGGGCAAAGCGTCGGCGGCCATGGCCAAGGCTGTGGAGGGCGTGCTGGGCCGCCGGATCACAGGCGGTCTGGTGAATGTTCCGGATGGCGACTGGCCGAAGCTTCGGAGCGTCGAGCTCCATCCTTGCAGTCATCCCCTTCCGGACAAGCGGGGCGAACAAGGGGCGCGGCGGATGCTTGCCATGGCTGAAGCCGCTGGGGAGAACGATCTGCTGATTTGCCTGATTTCCGGCGGGGCTTCCGCGCTGCTTCCCGCTCCAGCGTTCGGAATGACGCTGGCCGGCAAACGGAAAATCACCGAGGTCCTGCTGCGCGGCGGCGCTTCGATTCATGAAGTGAACGTCGTGCGCAAGCACATCAGCGCGATCAAGGGCGGCCAGCTTGCCGCGGCGGCCTTTCCCGCGACAATTCTGACAATGATTCTTTCCGATGTGGTCGGGGACGATCCGGCGGTTATCGGCTCCGGTCCTACCGTGGCCGACCCTTCCACGCGGCGGGACGCAATGCGGATTCTGAGGAAGTATGGCATCCCGCCCGGGGGCGCGGGTTTGCAAGAAACTCCGAAGCCGGGCGATCCGCGGCTGGCCCGCTCTCATTTTGAGATCGTGGGGAGCAACCGGGAGGCGATTCGAGCGGCGGCGGCTCAAGCGCAAGCGCTAAGCTATCGCACGCTCGTGCTTTCCGCCACGGTGGAAGGCGAAGCAAGAGAGGTGGCGCGGGAGCACGCCGTCATCGCGCGGCGGATTCTGACACAGGGCAAACCGATTCGGCCGCCGGCATGCCTTCTGGCAGGCGGGGAAACTACGGTAACGGTGCTAGGGAAAGGCAAAGGCGGCCGCAACCAGGAATACGCGCTGGCCGCCGCATTGGCGCTGGAGAAGGCGGGGCTGGTGACGATTCTCAGCGCGGGGACCGATGGAGTGGACGGCCCCACGGATGCGGCGGGCGCGGTCGCGGATTCCGAAACCGCGGCGCGTGCGGCCGCCCTCGGCCTAGATGCGCGCGCCTACCTGGCCAACAACGATACTTATCGATTCTTTGAACGAATGAACAGTCTCATCAAGACGGGTCCCACCGGGACCAACGTCATGGACATTCATCTCCTGTTGATCGCTTGATCAGTTCGCTTTTCCCGCCGCCATTTTTAGCTCGGAAAACGCCACTTTGCGGTTGTGAGATTCGCCTGACCGGCCGGGTCCATTCCTTTTCGGCCACGGAGAGCCTATGGATCAACCGAAAAAAACCTGAAATTGACCGCATCCGACTGCGTGCGGGGAGGCGCACTATGAGCGCCGCCCGCGAAAAGGGGCGGCGGAAGCTCGATCGGAACCATGGGATCTATACTATTCGGGCGTCTCACGCTGATCTGGAGGGTTGCTCACACCCACGCCCGGCCTGGTGTTGGTCGAAGAGGGCACGAACGACGGCGCCGCTAATGTGACATCGACGTGTGAATCGTGGATCACCTCTGCATCAGGCTCACCAGGACGTCCGAACATCGCGTGCATAGACTCGGATTTTGCCTCGCGCAGGGCGGCTCGCAGGCGCGGTCGCCGGTGCAACCACAGACGCGGCACTTCAGGAGGACCTCCATGCTGGCGCGATATGCGTCCTCAATCGGCGCGTGGCCGAGTTGGTGATCATCGCTCATGGGCATCCTCCGCCGCCTTCAACGCCGCACAACGCGGGGAGATGCGATGATGGTACGCGGATCGGCGCGGCGACTCTCGGCGTTATACGGCACAGCGCTCGGACATCGAGAAAGTGAGTGACAGCTTTAGGATTGCGCTTGAGGAATTTCTTCATCTAGCAGGCCTACTTTGATACCGCGCGCAGCAGAGTGCTAACGGTTTTGCCATGGTGTTTTGGCAAACCGGGGACATTCGAGGTTACAGCGATGCGCGCAAGCGGTGGGCGGGGCAAAATGGGGACACGTGCGGACAGTCAGTCAAGTATCTTGAGGTGCTAGCGGGTAACACCGTGGGGGGTCAAGTCCCCCTCTCCGCACCAGAGATTCTAAAGCAGTTAATAGAAAGTAGCTACCACCAAAAGCAAGCGGTCATTCGCTCAGTGTCGCACTCTCTGCTGCGGAAATAACCCAACGAATCGAATTCAATCCCTCTGTCAAAGGAGCCACCGTTCCAAAGGTTACGGGCAGGTTTTTGGATTCCTGCGCAGAGCCCCATTTTGAAAAGCCCTCTTTTCGTGTGAAAAATCGGGTAAGATACCGGGAGTCTCGCGGTCCATGTTGAGGGCCGCGCCGACACCGTCTCGCCGCCAAAGAAAGGGGCGGCGGATGAGAAGTGCTGCCGATGGAAAGACCCTATCGATCACCGAAGTTCTCGCGCATCAGTTCGCTTTGCCTGCCGCCATTTTCAGCTCGGAAAGCGCCACTTTGCGGTTGTCATTGGGAAGGTGAACCGGGATGATACGCGCGACGTCCAGCTTGAGCCGCTCGATGTTGGCCAGCAAATTGGTCTGGTAATTGTTGGGGTTGGGCGCGGGCGCGGCGAGCGGCGCGGGCGGAACATTAAATTCATCGGCCTCAATCAGGATCTTCTGTTTGGGAAGATAGATCATCAGCATGTCGTCGGCGTGCATGCTGTTATCGACGTGATAGATGTCGATCTCATGCTCGCCGTCCGACATTTTCTTGCTTTCGCCCACGTATTCCACCTTGATTTTGGGCTGTGGATTCATCTGCTGCATCTTGTCGGGGGCAAGCGTATGAGGGTATTTGAGCATGTGCTCGTAATATCCTTTGTTCACTTGGCTGGTGACGATGGTCGCGCCCTCGGCCACGAAGCGGCGCAAGCCGCCGGAATGGTCGGTGTGGGCATGGGTGTTGATGACGTACTTGATGGGCTTGTTGGGAACCAGCAGCTTCGCTTGACTGATAATTTGCTCGGCGCGCATTTCATTCGATGGCCCTTCAATTACCACAATGTAATCTTTGAAATTGGCGATTACGGAGCCATAGCCGCCCGTGACGAGCCAAAATCCGCCCGTGAGGTCTTCGCTGGCGACGGCCGGGGCGGCGCGGCCGCCGGCTCCTCCGAAACGGCCCCCACGGCCCCCCGGAACCGTCAAATCCACGGGCGCGTTCACCTTGACGTCCGTCACATTAAGCTCGAAATACTTGATTGGGCCTTGCGATGTTTCGCCTTGATTTTCGAGGATGTGCGCCGGAAATTTCACTGCGCCGAAATCTTTCCAATCGGTATAAATCGCGTTGAAGATCTGGTCGCCAAAAGGATTGATATCGATCTTCGTCTCCACCTTTTCCACATAGCCTTGATCGTTGATGTATCCATCGACCGGCGCCTTGTTATCGCCCATAAACTCGACGACGGTAAACTTTTTGCCTTTAATGGTCTCGAATTTAACCGTGGCATTTTTTTCAAGCGCGGTCTTCAGGAATCCTTCCGGCAATAAAATGTAGTCGAGCCGCGTGTTCCAAGGCGTGTTTGGGTTGGCGGACAGATTCGTCACCTGGGTCTGCTGCGCTTCAGGCGTGGGATTGGTCGTTCCGCAACCGCCGTGGCCGTTGGGCTCGCCCTCTCCCCGAAGCCTTGTTACACGCCAGGCACGGGCATCGAAGTCGACCGAGCGGACATACTGCTTATCGGAATACCGCCGCCACCAGCCTGTATGCCAGTTGGGCTCCTGGCCGACGCAGGACTCGAAACCCTCGCCCGAAATCACAAGCGTCTTGACGCCGTCGGCGCCCATCGCCTTCATCGAATTTCCGACGACGGTCTTCACGTCCAAAGGCGTGTCCGCCGCCCACACGGCCATCAGGGCCGCCGCAGAGACCAGCGCGCCGGCTGGCGCCCGCTTGTTTCGCAACATAGCCACCTCCCATTCCCGCCAGGGTATGGCGGAAAGCCAAACGGCTATGTTACACGAACGGACGCCAGACCGCTGGGCTCAATCCGTATAATCCACGGTGACTGTATCCGTGGAAGTCTGGCCGATGGAGTCCGTGACCGTGAGTTGGAAAGTATAGTTTCCCCGGCCCAGACCAAACTGCACCGTTGGAGTCGCGGAAGTCGCGCCTGAGATGGCAGCCTGGAGGCTTCCGGCCGGAATCGTCCATAAGTAAGTGAGGGGTTTGCCGTCGAAGCTGGTGGAAGCGGATCCGTCAAGTTGAAACTGCCGGGTGACCACGACGGCGTTCTTGGGGCTGGCGACGGCTTGAGTGGTCATCCCAGTGGACGGCGATCCGCTGGTGGAGCCACCGCTGATCACCTGGCCCGTCGAAGGATCCAGGATTAGCGCCTTCGCTACGCCGCCATTGAAATTGAACATGCCAAGCAAGGAGCCCGCGGTGGCGTCCGTGGAGTTGTTGCCGATGCGTCCCAGACTCCAGTTGTCTTCAATGAAGCGAAGGATCGAAGACTGGTCGCTGACGGAGTGATCCACGTAGTTGACCTTGGCGAAGGGCGAGATCAGCATCAAGGGAAGCCGGGGACCGAAGCCGCACCGTCCCTGTGTGGGCGTGCCGGCGCCGGCGCCGCACGAACCTGTCCCAGTAAGGAAATCATCCGATACGTTGGATTCGGAAACAATCGGACCGATAACGTGGTCATACCAACCGTCGGAATCGTCATAGGCGATGAAAATCGCCATCGTGTTCCAGAAGGGCGATTGCTCCAGGGCGTTAATAGTGTTCACCAGGAAGGTTTGCTCATCCAGGGGATCGGAATAACCGGCATGGCCATCCTGGTAAGCTCCGGCTTTCAAGAAGCTGACGGCCGGCAGATTTCCAGCGCTCAAGGCGGCGAAGAAGTCGCTCAAATCGTAATTGTGATTGGCTTGATCGGTCGCGCCGATCGCGGCGGTGGAGGTGGGCGGCAGGTGGTGCGGATTGGCTGTTTGCGGGAAATACATGAACCCGGCGTGATGGGGAATGTAATCCGTACCGGCTGAAGCTCCCGAGACATTGTTGTGCGAAGTGGCGCAAACCGCCGTTCCATCGGGCTTGCGGGAACTGGGTTTGAATCCGCCCTGGAACCAGCCCCAGGTGATGTTTTTGGCGTTGAGCAAATCTCCGACATTTTTGTTGCCAGCCATGGAGATGTAGGTGCGCGGCGGAGCCAGAGTACAATCGTCCAGGCTCGGATCGGGGCGCGGGTCGCCGATCACCGGACCGTTCGTTGCGCCGCCTGCGAGGTTTCCCGCGGCGGCGCCGGCCGTAACCGTCGCGCAGCAAGTGTTTCCGGCAATCAAGTTCAGCACGCCCGGCGTCGAAGGACCAAACGTTGTGCCAAACGAGTTGTCGCTCATGGCGAAGTTCTGGGCGTAATTCCAAAGAGCCGTCACCGTATTGCCGTCGTAATACGCCATCACAACTTTGTTGCCCAATCCCCCGACGTCGCAACTCTGCCCGGAGCCGACGCCAGTGGACTCGACAAATTTGTTCATCAGGCCGCTATTGAAAGCCTTTTGCTCGTCGTTGTAGTTGTGGTCCTGATCGCAAGTAACCGGCTGCGCGCGCGTGAGGCGCACGGGAGGAGCGGAGTTGGGATTACTGGCGAGTAGCGCCCCGCTGAGCCCGTTGACCGTCGGGGTGCCGGGCGCGGCCGTGAAAGACGGCTCGCTCGAGTTGTTGTTCGCGGCGTTCGGATAGGTTCCGAAGTAGTGATCGAAGGAGACGTTCTCTTGAAAGATGACTACCACGTGTTGAATGGGCGTGGTGGTCTTCGGAGAACTTTGCGCCTGTAGCGCAACCGATGAAGCCAAGAGGGACGCCACAGCGCCGCCAGCCAAGAAGTTTTTCATGCTTCGCCTTCCGGAGTGAATTTACAGGTATTGCGAAAGGGTAAGCATGTCATTCCAAAATTACGGACTGTTGGCGCGAGCATGAATTTTCGGTTTCGATTCTTGACATGGCGTCAGACTTAACCGACACTTGGGATTCAAATGAAGGGCAGCTTTTTTTGCGGAATTGTCGCGATCGCAGTTCTTCCCGCGGCTTGCGCAGAATCTTGCAGCCGTCCCGGTCGCGGGAGCTTGATCGAACAGCCGCCGGAGGCCGTCAGCGTCAACGGAGCGCTCACAGCGGTTTTTTCCTTTCGCAGCGATCCCACCAGCTACGGCTTTGCCCGCTACTGCTACGTCTACCGCGGCGATGTGCAATCGCCAACGTTGCGAGTCCGTCCGGGAGACGAATTGACGCTTACCTTGCAAAACGATCTCCCCGCCGGCTCGGCTGCGACGCCGCATATCCATTCCGGGCGAACCATGAAGCGGTGCTCGGATAAAGACATGAGCGGCGAGGTGACGAATCTCCATTTTCACGGCTTGAGCGTTCCGCCCACCTGCGGGCAAGATGACGTTCTCCACACGCTGATCCAGCCCTCCAAAGCATTTGAATATCGAGTGAGGATTCCCAAAGACCAGCCTCCCGGGCTGTATTGGTATCACCCGCACCCGCACGGCTTCAGCGAGCCGCAGGTATTAGGAGGAGCTTCGGGCGCTCTGATCGTGGAGGGCATCGAGCGCTTTCATCCTGAAGTCGCGGGCCTTCCGGAACGGATTCTGATTCTCCGCGATCAAAAGATCCCTGGCGCGGCCGATTCCGACGAAGACATGGGTCCGGGCAAGGACATTAGCCTCAATTTCGTTCCGGTTGTGTATCCGCTCTACAAGCCGGCCGAAATGTCAGTGCCTCCCGCCGAACGTGAGTTCTGGCGCGTGCTGAACGCCGCGGCCGATACCTATTTCGACCTGCAACTGCGATACGGGCCTGTGATCCAAGATGTAAACCAGCCGCAAACGCTGCAACTGATCGCGCTGGACGGCGCTCCGGTGGGCAATGCCAGCGGGTCGCAGGTGGAGGATATTCTTCTTCCTCCCGGCGCCCGCGCCGAGTTCATTGCGGCCACCCCGCCGCTGGGGGTATTCGCCCAGCTTGTGACGCTCCCATACGATACCGGGCCCGATGGCGCCGCTACGCCGCATCGCACGATCGCCAACATCCGCAGCTCGGCCTCCGCTCCCGCCGCGCCCTCCAGAATGCCGGCGGCTTCTATTCCGAGCCAGGGCGTGCAAGGCTTGGAGAGTCTGCGGCCCGCAAGGCGCAGGAAGCTGTATTTCTCAGAAGAACGCCCGGATCTGCAAGATCCAACCCAGCAGCCGCGCTACTACATAACTTTGGACGGCCAGACTCCAAAGCTGTTCGACATGGAATTTACAAAGCCGGATATCATCGCCCGCCAGGGCACAGTTGAAGATTGGATTATTGAAAACCGGGCGCGGGAAGCGCACGTGTTTCACATTCATCAACTGCATTTCCAATTATTGGAGCGCAACGGCCGCCCGGTGCAGGACGCCGCCTGGCGCGATACCATCGACCTGCCCTTTTGGGACGGCAAAAGCTTGCCGTATCCCAGCGTAAAGCTGCGCATGGATTTCCGGAGTAAAGAAATCGCCGGCACATTTGTCTTTCATTGCCACATCCTGGAGCACGAAGACGGAGGAATGATGGGTTCGATCCAGGTCGTGCCGCGTGGGGCAGGTTTGAGCCCGCGCTGGAGTCTTCTACGGCAGGGGGTCAAAAAAAAGCGCCCCTGAAAGTATTGGCAGAGCCGCCCCGGGCGGCGGTATCCTGAAAGCTGCCGGTCGAACTGCTCACGCGAGGGAGGCGGCATGCGGTTTTGGATCTGCTTTTCGTTGCTGGCCGCGGCTGGTTGCGCCGGCGCGGCGGACAATGACACGCCCGTCTTTCATAGCGACGTCAGCGTAGGAAGAATCGACGCACTGGTGCTGGACGGCGCTCAATTTCCCATCGGCGATCTGGGCAAGGAAGATTTTGCGCTTCGCCAGGATGGGAAAACGATTCCCATTCGCGAGGTCGGCTTCGAGAGCCTGCCCGTGGACGTGCTCCTGTTGCTCGACGTGAGCGGCAGCATGCAGGTGCACGTACAGAGGGTGGCGGACGCAGCCCATGGGGCGCTGGCGGTCTTGGGCAATCAGGATCGAGTAGGCATCATGGCGTTCGACACCCACACTCGCCTGCGCTTGCCCTTCAAAGAAGACTTGAGCGAAGTGGAGCGCAAGCTGGACGATGTGGTGCGCAGCGAAAGCTTCCATGGCGGCACCAATATCAACGGCGCGTTAATGGACGCCGCGGCGTACATGGAGCGCGAGGAACGGCGGCAGGCTCGCCATGCGATCGTGATCGTGACCGACGACCAAGCCAGACCCTGCGACCAGGTTCGAGTGCAGGCGGCTCTGGACAAGGCGGACGCCGTTCTTATGGTGCTGCTGGCGCCTGCCTGGGACGGCCCTTATTCTACGGGTCCGACGTCACGGCGCGGCGGGGGACCCATGAGTGGACAACCTCCGCTTTCCGGCCCCTGGCCCGGCGGAGGGGGCATTGGGGGATTGGGCGGCGTGATTTGGGGACCACGGCGCATGCCGGCCCCCGGCGCGCCGCCCGTGACCGTCGGAAACAGCATGGCTGGCCTGCACGCCGGAACGCCGGAAATTGCGCGCGCATCTGGCGGAGATTCGCTGAGCATCGACGACGCGGACGCGCTGGCGACGACCTTCGAACGCATCCGGAAGCGGTATGCCATCTACTACCATTTGCCAGAGGGGATGGACGCGGGGCGCAGTCTGGAGCTCGATCTCACGGATGCCGCGCGCCGCAGGCATCGCGACGCTTCCCTGCAATACCGTCAGATTACTCTCGCGAAGGACGGGGCGAGGCCCGGGCTTATTTCGCGGGTCCCCGCGCATCCGCCCCTCGGGCGCGACCCGGAGCCGGCTCAAACGGATTCGGCTCGAGCGGATTCGGATGCTGGCTCGCCTACTGTCGCGCATCGGCGTCCGGGAGTGAGCGACTCGAGCGGAACGCAGGTCACGTTGCCTGTGCAGGCGTCCACGGATCCAGCCGCCGGCGCCTCGGCGCCGCCAGTGAGGCGCCGCCCCGCCGTAAGCGATCCGGGCAGCGGACCGCGCGTTACAATCGGCCCGTCGCAATAATTGCGGCGCATCGTTTTAGAATATTACCGCCGCACTTTTTCGCGCCGTTTCACTCATTTTCCGCCGGGACCTTTCCAATCGAATTCCCTTAGGAACGCCAGATTTGCTATCTGGCACAACGCCCAAGCAAGCTGGCGCCTACAAAACTGGCCCAATTCGCCAAATATCGCGAGCGTATTCGCAGACGGTTCGATCGCTGGAAAAGTGGCCTGTTCGAGCCACGTTTAGGATCGCCATGCGCGTCCACGCCGGCGTGTCCTGAAAGACCCTTGCCGCTTTCTCCTGCGCGTCCAAATATGCGGGCAGATCCGCTAAGTGGAGGTAGTCGTCGTTTTCATCCAGAAGAAGGCGGTATATCCAGGCGAATAGATCGGGCTCAGCCGGAGAGAACAAGTTGGAGCGGAAGGCGTCCGCTACGCGCTTCACTCGGTAGTCGCGCTCATAATAGTCGCGGGGGCGATAGGATCGGCTCCGGAGCAGGCTTCGCACTTCATCGGCGGTGTGGCCAAAGGTGAAAATGTTCTCCGCGCCGACCTGTTGACGGATCTCGATGTTCGCTCCATCAAGCGTGCCCATCGTGAGAGCCCCGTTCAGCGCGAATTTTATGTTGCCCGTGCCGGAAGCCTCGGTTCCGGCGGTAGAGATCTGCTCGCTCAAGTCGGCTGCGGGAATCAGCTTCTCCGCCAGGGAGACGCGGTAATCCGGCACAAACGCTACTTTCATCCAGTCTCGTGCGCGCGTATCGCTATTGATCACTCGTCCGACGTTGTGGATCAGCTTGATGATCTGTTTGGCCAGCCAATAACCGGGCGCCGCTTTCCCGGCGAAGACAAACGTGCGCGGCTGAGCGGGCAACCGTCCGTCTTCGATCAGCGACAAGTATTCATGGACGATATGCAGCACTTTGAGGAGCTGGCGTTTGTAGATGTGGATCCGCTTGGCATGGATATCGAAAAGCGATGCGGGGTCGCAGCGGACGTGCGACACGTCGCGAATGATTTGGGCGAGACGCTCTTTATTGGCGAGCTTCACTTGAGCGAATCGCTGTTGGAATCCGGTATTGGAAGCGCATCTCTCGATGGCTTGAATTTGGGGAAGATCCACGATCCAGCCATCGCCGATGGCCGAGCAGATCAGAGCCGCCAGCGCGGGATTGGCGGCCAGGAGCCATCGGCGCTGCGTAACCCCGTTCGTCTTATTGTTGAAGCGTTTCGGCCAGAGCCGGTAAAAGTCGGGAACCAGCAAAGTGGTGAGAAGCCGGGTATGGATGCTGGATACTCCGTTGATCGAATGACTGCCGACGATGGCCAGATTCGCCATGCGCACCTGCTTGGGGGTGGACTCTTCAATGAGCGACATCCGCCTAATCTGGCCTTCGTCGGCGCCCTGCTCGGCAGCCTGACGCGCGCGAACCTCCGCCAGGAATCGATGGTTGATTTCGTAGATGATTTGCAGATGCCGGGGCAGCACATGCTCCATCAAGGGAACCGGCCACTTCTCCAGCGCCTCGGGCAGCAATGTGTGATTCGTGTAGGCCAGGGTCTCGCGCGTGATGTCCCAAGCCTGGTCCCAGTCGAGGTCCTTTTCATCCACCAGCGTGCGCATCAGCTCGGCCACCATCAAAGCCGGGTGCGTGTCGTTCATCTGAATCGCGACCTTGAAGGGAAAGTCGCAGTAAGAGGAGTGCGTTTGCTCGAATCTCCGCACAATGTCGCGCACGGTGCAGGCGACCAGAAAGTACTCCTGGACCAAACGGAGTTCCTGGCCCGACGCGGCCGATTCGGAAGGATAAAGCACCTTTGAAATAGTTTCAGAGGCGATTTTCTGCTCCACGGCCTTAACGTAATCTCCGTCGTTGAAGATTCCCATATCGAAGTCATTCGAGGAACGGGCGGAATAAAGGCGCAGGAAATTGACGGTTTTTCCGCCATAGCCCGGAATCAGCATGTCGAAAGGCGTACCGATGAGGACCTTCCAGTCCATCCACATCGGGTTATAAGCGCCGCGGCGATCGACGCCGTGCTCGACGTGGCCGTAGACGGGGACCACACAAGCTTCGTCGGGGCGTTGGATTTGCCAGGGGGAATTTCGCGCGAGCCAATTATCGGGTTTTTCCCGCTGATATCCGGCGTCGATCTCCTGACGGAACAAACCGTATTCGTAGTTGATCCCGTAGCCGAATCCCGGCATGCCGAGCGTAGCGAGCGAATCGAGGAAGCAGGCGGCCAGACGGCCAAGGCCGCCGTTGCCCAAAGCGGCGTCCGGCTCGCCCTGCTCGATCAGATCCAGATCCACTCCCAGGTTGCTGAGCGCCTGCCGGCAGGACTCGCGAATGCCGAGGCTGTACAGGTTGCTAGCCAGCGACCGGCCGATGAGAAATTCTATGGAAACGTAGTACAGGCGCTTCGGGTCCCGCTGTCGGTAGCGTCGCTCCGTCTCAAAATGCACATCGAGCAAGCGGTCGCGCACGGCTAAGGCGACGGCGGCGAAGCGGTCACGCGCGGAGAGTTCTTCCCATGCCCGGCCCAACGAGTACTGGGCGTGACAAAGAATAGACCGCTCCAGCGCCGCGGCGTCGCCGCCCGGATTTACCAGGTTGGCGCAAACGAGGCTCATACAAACTGGCGTTGAAAGGCCTGCACGGCTTCCTCTTTGGTGCCGTAAATATCGAAAATTCGGTGCATGCGCACCAACTCGAATAGGGCCCGGACCTGGCGCGACATCGAGCACAGTTTCAGGTCTCCTCCCTTGCCGCTCAGTTGGCGCAGGCAGGAGAGCATCGCTCCCAGTCCCGAACTGTCTACGAAACGCAACTGACTCAAATCCAGCACCACCCGGCTCTGAGCTTGAAGAACGGGAGCGATGTCCCGCTTGAATTCCACGCTGTTGCTTGCGTCCAGTTCCGCGACAGGCACGATCGCGACTGCCACGCCGGCCATGTCATCCACATGAATCTCCATGGGGGTTTGTTTCCTTTCCGTTCATACTTGATCTTTTGAATTTCTTGAGCGCCACGCAGTTTCTGCCGTGGCTATCCCGGCCGTAGCGGACCTCATCGACGCTCTGGTTGATGATGTAGATTCCGAAGCCGGACTCACGCGCGCCATTGAGGCGCGGCGGAAGCGCCGAAGACGGCTGAAACGGATCGCCAAAATGGTGCAGCCGGATGCAGATATGGCTGGCGAAAGCTTCTGCTTCCATATGAATCCGTTGATCGGGGCGGCCGTGGTAGGCGTGCTTGATGATGTTGCTGGCGGCCTCGTTGACCGCTAACTCCAGAGAAATCTCGCTTTCTGGATCAATAGGCGCGTCGGGAATATTGCCGCAAAAGCTCCGCACAAATTCGCGAGCCTGACGAAGATGGCGCAGATCGCTGTCCAATTCGATCTCCGCTCGCGCTGCCGGAAGTTGTCTTTGCTCCATGCGCACGGCCACCACCGTCAAGTCGTCTGTCAGGCGATCAGCCCCGGAAAAAGCGACCACGGCTTGTCGAACTCCCTCCACCAAGTCTTCGGGATTGCGTTGGCCGTTCGCTCGGACAAATTCCTCCAGGCGCTCGACGCCGAATAGCTGACGGGCGGAGTTGCGCGCTTCCGTGATTCCATCGGAGAAAAACAGGACCAGATCCTGAGGCTCCAAGGGCGCCGAAACCTGATCGTAGATTTCCCCTTCGCGCACCCCCAACGGCATGTTGTCTCCGCGCAAGAGGTTGCTCCGCCCGGTTTGACTGTGCCAGTGAATCGCGCCGGTGTGTCCGCAATCGACCAGCGTTATCTGGCGGCGGCCCTCGTCAAATCGCGCGTAGACGAGCGTCACAAAGCTATCCAGAGCGATCAGATGCGGCGCCAGCTCCGCGTGAGCCAGCATGACGATGTCTTTCGGCTCGGGAAGCGCGCCGTCCTTTGATAATGTCTTCAAATCGCTGAGCGCACGCAAAAAATAGCTCTTCGTGGCGGCGCCAAGCAGGGCCGCTGGAATGCCCTTGCCCATCACGTCGCCGACGATCACATCCAAACACTCCTCGGATTGGCGGATGAAGATGTAGAAGTCGCCATCGATTCGTTGGGATGGAATGGTCATCGCGGCGATTTTTAGTCCTGGAAAATCCTCCGGCGGCCGGTCGAGCAGCAAGGTCTGCTGAATTCGGAAGCCGATTTCGATCTCCCGCTCGCGCGCCTGTTCCAACTGCTTGTTGGCTGCTTGGAGCTGCGCCGTGCGATGGATCACGCGCTGCTCCAGTTGCGCATTGAGGGTGCGGATTTCTTCTTCCGCGCGCTGGCGCTCCGCGCGAACGTGAAGCGCCGTGATTCCATAGCCCAGGTCGCCGGCCAGTTCCGTCAACAGAGCCACTTCTTCGGCGCCAAAAGCCTCGCTATCCCCTGAGTAAATGGTTAAGGCGCCAAAGGTCTTACCGTCGACTACCAGCGGAATGGCGAGGGCCGAGGCATACCCGCGCTTCAAAGCCTCGGCCCGCCAGGGAACCACTCGCGGATCCGTGGCGAAACTCCTGACAAGTTGTGTGTGTCCCGTGCGGATGCAGGCGCCGGTGGGCCCCCATCCTCGTTGCGAGTCGGCCCAGGTGATATCCAACATATCCAGATAACCTGCGTCGAAACCGGCCTTCGCCAGAGCCCGCACGGATTTGGCTTCATCCTGCTCCGCGCGGCCAACCCAGCAGAAACGGTAGCCGGCTTCCTCCACGATGAGCTGGCAGATTTGCTCGAGCAAGGTTCTTTCATCGGTGGCCCGGATCAGAACTTGGTTGCAGTCGCTGAGAGTGCGGTGCGCGCGGTTGCTTCGAAGCAAGGCTGCCTCCGCGCGCCGCCGTTCAATCATGATGCCAAGCACGTTGGCGACGGACCGCAGAAAGTTCACCTCTTCGTTGGTGAACGTTCGCCGCTGCCGGGTGTGGACTCCCAAAACCCCATAGGGTCCTTCCGCAGTGGAGATGACGACGCTCATACCGCTTGTCACGTCGGGATCGCCGAACATTTCGACGCGCTGGAAGCGGGTCTCGTTGCGAAAGTCCTCCACAATCACGGGCTCTTTCGAGGTGAGCGTGAAGCCGGCCTGGGTATCGGGGCCCGCGCTCACGGCGTTTCCCGTCGTGGCATGCTTCCAGCCCACGCCGGATCGAAGCACAAGCTGTTCGCCGGTTGGATTCAGCTCGAGCACTCGGGCGTAATCGACGTTCAGAATTTGGGCGGCCCGGACCACGGCTTCCTCGATCACCTTTCCAAAAGGGTCGCTCCGAAGCGCTAGCTGTCCGAGCTCCGCGATCGCGGCTTGCCGGAGAGCAAGCTGGCGGATTTCGTTTTCGGCCTGCTTGCGGTTACTGATGTCGTACACCGTGGAGCGGGTCATCAGGAAGTTGCCGGCCGAATCGGTGACAGTCGACGCCCGCACCAGCGCTGGAAACGTTGTTCCGTCCTTGCGAATCAGGTTGTATTCGACATCCTCGATGGCGCCTTTCGCGATCAGCAGCGGAAAGTTCTTTTCGAAGATCTTTTGTCCTTCCGGAGTCACGAGGTCAGGGAAGCGGCGTTTGCCAACAATCTCCTCCCGCGTGTACTGTAGCCATTCGAGCTCGGTGTCGTTCACACGGACGAAAACGCCGTCGCCATCCAGAGAATGGTAGCCGCAGGGCGCGTGGTTATAAAGGTCGCGGATCTCCTCCGCGGATTTTTGAAGAGCCTCCTGGGCTTGCTTGCGCTCCGTGATGTCCTCGATGGTGCCGCGCACCACCACGGGCTCGCCGCGCGCATCCCGCTCCACTTCTCCGTGAGCGGCCACAGAACGGGTTTCTCCGTCCATGCGCAGGAGCTCCAGTTCGAGTTGGAACGAAGCTCCCGCGCGCATGGCGGTTCGAATCGCTGCGTCCAGCCGGGAAGCGCTCTCCGGAGTAAAAATGGCGAGGTGCTTCTGGTAGGTGGGCGGGGGCAGCGCCGGATCGCGCAAGGTTAAATGGCAAAGTCCCTTGGACCATGTGACGCGATCCGTTTGAGGATCCCACCACCAACTGCCCAACTGCGCCAATCGCTGCGCTTCGCGCAGCTCAACTTCGTTGCGGTGCAGCGCCGCCTCCGCTCGCCGGCGCTCCACATCGCCGCGGTTGACTAGGTAGCCGTTCCAAACCACCAGCGCGCCCAGCAGCGCGATCATAGCCGACGTCATGAGGCTGACAGAGGTTGCCTCGGTGTAGCGGTGTTCGGATAGCGCCTTCCACGAGACCGCGCCGATCATAATTGGAATCAGAATCGCCGCCGGCAAAAGCCGGCGCGTGAGCGCGCCTCCCTCCGTCGAGCTCGCCAACAGATGAGCAAGTCCCCGGTCCGCGCGGGCGCACATCACTCCGAGGGAGATCGCCACCAGCGCTATGACCGCCTGGAGAGCGATGCGGGCGCCCAGGACGCGGGAGCCAAGGATGAAATCCAAAAATCCCGCCATCGCCAGCGCTCCGGTGGCCGCGGCCAGGAGTTGGGCCGGCCAATAACGGCGTCCTTTCCAACGCAGCGGCCGCTCAAGAATCAGGAACGCGATCCCAAGAAGAAGAAAACTCAGGGCGCTGATCGGAGCGATTAGCCCGGGCGGGAGGTTGAAGGCGGCGTCGGCCGCCGACGGGCGGTACAACAGCTCGTCGATGCCCAGCCGCCAGCCGGTCGCGTATTCGGCCAAGTTCAACAGGCCCAGTAGCGCAACGAGGCATGCCGCAACCCTCCCGCAGCGCCACACAATTCCTTGTCGATTCTCAGCCTTTCGCATCGCCCACAAACAGAAGCCCAGCAGCGCCAGGCAGATGGCGGTGTTCATCGTAATGACCGGCCGGCCGGGTATGCCGCTTTTTAAGACGGGAATCCCGAGAACGATCCCCGCGACAGACAAAAGTCCGAGGGCAACCGCAAGTAAGCTGGCGAATGCGACAAAGAGACGCAAGTGGCGGATGACGCGAGCATCTGGCTGCGGCTCCCAGGTTCTACCGATATACGTTCGGACCGGGTGGGCGGTGATGACGGCTCCGATGACGTTTCCGGACGGATCCCGGTAAAGAGAGCCATCGCAGAGAACGGAAATGCCGTGCCCTTGGAGGTGACGCAACTCTAGGGCGTACGCCCGCTGGAAGCCGCGCCGAAATACCCCGTCCAAGCCGCTGCGGGCTTTTTCGGTTTGGATAAATAGGTCCGCGAAGGTTGCCCCAATGAGTTCGCCACGCGAGCGACCCGTGGCCATCTCAGCGGCCGCGTTCGCATCGTTGATTTTCCCATCGCGTCCCACGGTCATGACCGGTTCAAGGCTAGCTTCAAGCAAGCTCCGGTTGTAGAGGGCTGTCAGTCTCGCTTGACCGCGGCTCGCTTCCGCCTCAGCGGCTTGTTGTTTCGCCCAAGCCGATAGCCGCCCGGCGGTCAGCGCGATGATGAGGAACGCCGCCAGCGCGATCCAGTCCTCCGGATCCTCGATCGTGTGAAGGTAACGCGGCGGAAGGATGAAATAGTTCAAACACAGCATGCCTGCGATGGAGGCAACTACAGCCGGCCGGTAATCCCATCCGGTGGCGACAAAGAAGACCACGAGCAGCATGGCCAGCCCGACCGTGGTCTCATTTATATAGCTCAACCGCAGAGCAGAAACGCCGGTGATGGCGGCAATTCCCAGAATCGCCACGGCGTAACCCGCGCTTCTACTACGAAAAATTGCGTGGCTCATCAATGTGCAAGCGGCAACGTCCCGGCCCTGTCCGCTAAGTTGGAGATCTGCGGACGGGCACGCGTATTTCTTGCTCGGCCGCCGGGCCGATTAGGGCCGTTTTGGCCCGGCGCGAGGCCCGTATCGCAAGGAAAATAAAGGCTAGCGGCATACAATCCCATCGCGCCCCGCGATTCTCAAGTCCCCTCCCCTGAGAAGGAGTGCACGTTCGGCGCCAGCAGCTTCGGGTTTACGCAGAACCGGCTTACGAATCGACCCGAAAAAAATAAGCCGAAGCCGTCGAGTCTCCATCATGCTTGGCGTAGGGGGTCGAACGGTCTCCCACAAGAGGGCATTTGCCTAAACGCTCTCGGGATCGTCACCAAACTTGCTTTAAAGGAGATGTTCGCAAATGAGAAAGAGTTTTGTGGTTGTTGGTGCAGCACTGCTGTTTTCCATGACCGCCGGCGCTTGGAATTATCCTGAATGGGAAGCCTTCGCGGGTTATAATTTCGTCAGGGCTAACCCGGATTCGCCGTTCGTTCCGTCACAAAACCTCAATGGCGGAAACGGCCAGATCGCATACAACTTTAATAAGTGGTTCAGCGGCGTCATCGACGCCGGCGCTGCAACCAAGGGCAGCATTGGCGGTTTTGACGTCAATTCGACGCTCGCTTATATTACTGCCGGTCCTCGCGTCACATTTACCCGTGACTCGCGGTTTCAGCCGTACGTCCAAGCGTTGTTTGGCGGCGCCTACTGGAACGCCAGCACTCCCATCACGCCCTTGGGAGTGTTTGTCCTGCCCGGACTAGGTTCGAGTCCTTTCCTTCCCAATAGCACCCGCATCGCCAATGGCGAGTGGGGCTTCGCAATGCTTGTGGGCGGCGGCGTGGACATCAAAGTCAGCAAGCATTTCTATGTCCGGCCGGCCGAGGCGTCGTATTTCCTAACGCATATGTCCAATCCATGGGTCCCGTTCTCGGGAAGCACCACCCGCAACAATTTCCGTTATTCAGGTGGAATCAAATTCACATGGGGAGAACCGAAGTAAGCGTTTCGCCTTCCCCTCTTCGCGCATAGAAAGCGCAAATCTCTGCCCACGCTGAGGTCGAATCCGACGCCGATCCACCGTAAGTCGCGGATTGGCGTTGGGGTTCGGCCTCCGTGGCATTTTGGATAAATCCCAGCCTCATTTCGGCAGGCCAGCGCGCTTGGCCAGTCCATAAGCCGGCACTTGTTCGACAAATTCTCCAGCCTCCCACCCGCATGCCCCATCAGTGTGAATAGAGAACGATTAAGAAAGGCCCTTATGTCGATAGAAACTTCTTATCTTGGCGCCGGTTTGTTCGCTCGAAACTGGTGGGTTTTTCTGTTACGCGGAATTCTGGCAATCTTCCTGGGAATTATGGTGTTCCGCCAGCCCGTTCTAACCCTGGGTGTCCTTTTGGTAGGCTTCGCCGTATACGCGCTCTTCGAAGGCGTTTCTGCGCTATTCGCGGCAATCCAAGGTTGGAGCTTTCGCCGAGACCGGTGGTTACTGTTGCTGGAAGCCGTGGCGGGCATCGGCGTCGGAATCATGACGCTCCACCGCCCGGGAGTAACAGCGTTCGTACTGGTGCTGTTCATGGCAATCTGGGCTTTGGCGACTGGCGTCTTGAAAATCGCCGAAGCCGCGAGTATCAGCGAGGGCCGAGGCAGGGGATGGTTGGCGGTGGGCGGAGTGGCGTCGGTAGTCTTTGCGTTACTCGTTTTATTCCGTCCACTCACCGGGGCTCTTGCGATGGTGAAGGTCATCGGAATATACGCGCTGATCTTAGGCGTGACTGAACTTGTCCTAGCGTTTACGCTCCGCAGCAGCCGTCGCGACCTGGACCGCTCCGGAAGAGAGTGGACACCCGCGCATCCTCGAACCGCGTGATCCAAGACCACTCTATTTTAGGAGGTAACTTATGAAACTTCGCAATACATTATGGGCCGGCATGGCGCTGGCGGCGATGCTCGCTGGCGATGCAAAGGCCGTATTCGTGAGAACGGCCCCTCCGCCTCCGCGATCCACAGCTGTCATTGGCAGGGCGCCTGGCGCTGGCTGGGTTTGGACCCCTGGCTTCTATACCTGGGGAGGCAGAAGATACGTATGGACCCCCGGCCGATGGAGACGTCCCCCGCACCGAGGAGCGGTCTGGGTTTCTCCAGTCTGGCGTCGGGGACCTGGCGGCTGGACCTTCGTGGCAGGCCGTTGGAGGTAACAAACCGGCCGCTCTGTGACGTTCGCGACGGGCCGCGGGCGATATAAAGCCGCCGGCGGCCCTTTACTGTCTATGCCGTCTGGCTGTGGGCAACGCCGCGCCGGTTGCGCCACCAGCGGCGGCGCCGATCGCAGCACCCCTACCGCCTCCGATCAAGGCGCCAGCTCCCAGTCCGGCGGCTGCTCCCAGCGCGCCGCGCCTGAGCCGCATGTTTCTTTTGCTTCTGCGGCCTTCGCGCGTAGAGGTTCTCTTCGAAGCCTGAGCGACGACCACTGGCTCTGCCGCTTCGAACAGAAGCCCGGCCGCCAATACTGACGCTAGCAGTGGTTTTCGCATATATTCCGTCCTTTCTAATTTATTCTGATTCCGGCCGCGGCGATCTGAGTCTTTCAGTTCGATCGAATCTCAGAGATTTGTAACGATTCGCTCATGCGAGCCGCGATATGATGACCAGCATGGCAGTGGGGCGCATTTTATTTTTCTTACCAGATCTAACGGACGCGAGCGCCGGCGTTTGCCACGCCGCTCTCGTACAGGATATCCGCCGTCTTGTCGGTTACCAGCGGCGCGCGCCTCGATCTCTTGATTTTCCGGGAGTTTACCGTCTATTTCACAGGAATTTTCCCTTTATCGTTGCATCATGGCGCCGCGTGGCGACCATCTCGGGCCGCGCCAACAAGCGGAAAGGAATATAGAAACGGGTGAAAAAGACAAGCCACATTCTCTTACTGGCGGCTATGGCCGTAATCGCCTGCCCGGCGCAAACCCGGGTTAATCTCCAAACACAGAGCAAGGATGTCGATTTTTCCGCAGCCCCTTCCACGAAACCGTTTAAGGTTGGGACTGCGTTACCGGCGTCTTGCAACGTGGGAGAAGCATTTTTCAACACGAACGCCACTCCGGGAGCAAATTGGTACGGCTGCGTGGCTCCTAACACTTGGGCGGCGCAGTCAGGCGCGGGAGGAAGTGGCGGAGGGGCCACATCCAGTTCTCAACTTGCGGATTTCCGAACCACCATAAGCTCTAGCGCAACCCTCACCGTGGCGCCCGGCGTCTACCGGCTCGGAAATGTTAGCTATCCTTACGCCAGCAGCACGACATTCGCCCTCACTCAGTACACGATTACCAGCGTCACGCAAGCTTCACAAGCCACTTTGACGCTCAGCAGCAATTGGGCGACCGGTTCGGTTCACTACGGAGATACCATCTCTATCAATGGCGCGGCGGGCGCCGGGTGTTCAGGACTGAACGCTCTGCAAACGGTCGCGAACCTTCCTGCGCCCAACCAGATTACCATTAATTGGAACTCTACAGGCTGCCTTTACACGGCAAACAGCGCCCAATTCGGCGCAAATCCGGCAGCGGCGGGCACTGCGTACCTGTTTGGGGACTATGCGGGCAACCTGACTCTGGAGATGCCTGCCGCGGCCGGTCTGATTCCAGTGGGAAGCGGGGCAATTACGCCAGTCGTCATCCAGGATTCGACCCCGGGGTTTGACCCGTCAGGAATTCCAATTGCCTCCATCACGATTAGCGCCGCGGGCAACGGGAGTTGGGGATCGGTGACCGATGCGCGCGGGTTCATGAGCGCGACTTCGCTGGTGGCCGGCGCGGGCATGAGCATAAACGAAGCGGGCGGCGTCTGGACCTTGGGAATCGACCAAAGCGTCGTGCCTGAGCTTGGCGGCGGCAATACCTGGACGGGAGCCAACGACTTCAGCGCGGCAAACAGCACTGCCCCAATGAAGGTTGCCTCCACGGCCCCGGTGACCTGCTCGACGGGGCAGTATTACTTCAATCGCGGCAGCGGCCACACCTATGCCTGCACCGCGCCTAATACTTGGACGCAGGTGGACGGCGGAGGTGGAGGCGGCGGGGGAGCCACGATCCCTTCGACTACCAATCTCATTAAGGGGGACGGCGCGGGTAACGGGGCCGATAGCGGCATCGCGCCGAGCTCGGTCGAGCTGACCTCGCACAAGGACGCGGCGAGCGGGTACGCGGGTCTGGATCCGGGCGGGCTGCTCAAAGCGTCTGAAATGCCGAATCCATCG
>DATGLY010000016.1:0-17591 GCA_035293905.1 Bryobacteraceae bacterium | reverse complement strand
GACCAGAAAGGTGTGCGATCCCTGGTTGCGCTCCTAGGCTCGCCGGTGGTGTTGACAACGCAACCGGCAATTCCAAATAGAAACGAACACCTGTAAACTCTCCTTTCTTTACAAGCTCCACTCGATGAGTGATCTCTTCTGCGTAAATATTGACTCTCATGTCTTCCTCATAACGCTAGTTAGGAACCGCCAATTCTTCCTTCGCGAGCAAGTGAAGCTTTCCGTTCGCTGAAGTTCGCAGGAATCGCCAGCCAGCTCGCTTGAAGCAATACCCAGGATTTGATGACCGTATGGCTGATGGATTTACGTAAGTGAACCCCCGATTGGGACCCCAACGCTCAACAGCGATGCGCTCGCACTCCAGAATCACCTCGCTAGAGATCCTGGCAGATTCATTGCGGAAGATCGCGCAGTTGTACCCGGTCTGACCGTCCATCCGTTTATCTTCGTCGCACCAGAGCCAACCGAAAACCAGCAGACCTTCGGTGTCACGAATGACGATCTTTCGGCCGCTGTAAAGAAACTGCCGAGCTCCGACCGTTCTACGGGAGTAATGACGATCCGCCAGCGCCGCGCACTCCGGGTCGAAGTGTGTCGTAACCACCAGCGAGTCAGTGAACGGAAGAAGCATTACGCCGCCAGCACCTCCGCTTCGTACCGGGCATTCAACTCGCGGATCAGCGCCGCCTTATCCAGTCCGTGGTGCTCGAAGAACTTGCGCCCCAGGCGATGGTGCGAGTCTCGGCCAAGTCGATGGTGCTCCGCGCACAGCGGAAGGGTTTCGCGGCCGCTGCACTTCTGCCCGAGCCCGCGAGCGCCGACGTGGGCAACTTCGGTCTGGCCTCGCTGAAATTCCATGACCGATACCCCGCGAATGCCAGCCTCCACAGCGATCACGTAATCCTGCTCGCACACCAAGCACGGAAGGGAAGCGATCCAACCCTTGTAGCGGCGGTCGATCACCCGCCCGCGGCGCGGCTTCCTGCGTGGGCGGATCAATGGCGCGCCTCCGGCTTAGTTGTCAATTGGTCGTCAAAACTTGCAGAATTGGGCGAGAAAAGGAGTCCCCGCCGGCGGTCCGGCGGCAAACCGATTTTATGTAACTGTTGTAAACTAAGGGGTTTCTTGGCAGGCGCGGCTGGACTCGAACCAGCGACCCTCAGCTTAGAAGGCTGATGCTCTATCCAACTGAGCTACGCGCCCGCTTGAACCGATGTTAGCATCGGCTTGCCCGCAGAGACGCCGCGGCCGTCCTGTCAGGGAAATCGTAACGGTCCAGGGCGAGGACAACAGCTCGAAGCGCAGCCGGACAACCTCCTTTTCGTCCCGCCCTCACTCTACTTGGCCCGGTCTCCGGTTGGCTCGCCGATTGCAAGCTCCTATGACGGGGCGTCATGAGTATCCAACATATCCTTTTCCCCTTTGACTTTTCGCCGCCCGGTTTCCAGGCGGCGCGCTACGTACAGGCGGCGGCGGAGCGATTCAGCGCAAGAGTCACATTAATCACGGTGGTGGCGGCCGTGTTTGATATTTCCGACACGTTGCGGGTGGAGCAGGATCTTCAAGCGCGTCTCGAGGGCGCTCTGACGGAAGAGCTTGCCGGGGTTACCGTGGAACGCATAGCAACGCAAGGGGAGCCGGCCGAAAGGATTGTCGAGTTCGCCCACTCAAACGGCGTGGATTTAATCATGATGCCAACCTACGGGTGCGGCTTTTTCCGGAACCTTTTGATTGGATCGGTTACGGCGAAAGTGCTGCACGATGCGAGATGTCCGGTTTGGACGTCAGCTCATGCGGAACAGCAACAATCGCGGCCGGCGCCGCAGTCGGTGTTGTGCGCCGTGGGAGGGACCGACGGAACGGCCGCTTTGATGGAATGGGCGGCCCGGTTCAGCGACGGAGCGGGAGCGACGCTCGAACTGCTGCACGTGATTCCACCCGTCAATGAATGGCTGGCGCTGCCGGGAGAAAGAGGTTTCCAGGAGGAGTTGCGCCATGAGGCGTGGCGAAAGTTGGAAGCATTGAGCCAAGCGACGGGCGTCAACGCTCCTCTGCGGATTGCGGCAGGCCCGGTCGCGGCGACGGTGGCCGCAGAGGCCCGGCGGGAAGGAGCGGACTTGGTGATTATCGGCCGCGGCTCGCTGCAATCGCCCTTGGGCCGGCTGCGCACGCACGCCTACGGAATTGTTCAAAAGTCGCCGTGCCCGGTGCTCAGCGTCTAAGCTTCCGCCGCGGAAGCGGCCCGTTCGCCGAAAAGCGCGGCGCAATTGTTCCGGAGGAATGTAACAATGGAATTGCCTCTGGCTCTTCTTGAATGACCCGACCCAATTTGCCACTTGCGGAAGAAGCTCCGTCCGATCTGTCCGCTACAAATCCGTCCGCGGCGGAACCCTCCGGAGAGGAGACCTCGTTCGCCGAGATCCTCACGAAGTTTGAACAATCCCATCCCTCCGAAAACGGGACTTTGGAAGGCGTCGTGGTTTCGGTAACTCCCGAGGGGGCGTTCGTAGACCTGGGACGCAAGACAGACGGCTTCCTTCCGCCGGAAGCGGCGAAGGATCTGAAGCCGGGGATGAAGCTTTTGGTTTCGGTCCGTGGCCGCGACAACGAAGGCAACTATCTTCTTTCCACCATCAAGGTGGAAGTTCCCAAGGACTGGAGCGCGCTGGAATCCGCGTTCGCCGAAAAGCGCGCCATCGTCGGCACCGTGACCCAGGTGGTGAAGGGCGGCTTGCGGGTCGATGTCGGCGTACCGGCATTTATGCCTGCCTCCCGCAGCGGAGCCAGAGATCAGGCCGGGATGGAGAAGCTCGTCGGTCAAGAGATCGAGTGCAGGATTATCAAACTCGATACGGCGGATGAAGATGTCGTGGTGGACCGGCGCGCCGTGCTGGAAGAGCGCGAACGCCAGGCCCGGCAGCAGGCTTTCGATCAGCTTCAGGAAGGCGCCGTCGTGCGCGGCGTGGTTCGCTCTCTCACCGAGTTCGGAGCCTTCGTCGATTTGGGCGGGGTAGATGGCTTGCTGCACGTCGCCGACATGTCTTATGCGCGCAACGTCCGTCCCTCCGATGTCGTTCGGCCGGGCGAGCAGATCGAGGTCAAGATTCTCAAAATCAACCGCGAGACTCGCAAGGTCGGCTTGGGACTCAAGCAGCTCTCGGCCGATCCCTGGTCGCTCGCCGCCGAAAAATATCCCAAGCACGCTCGCGTTCAGGGCAAAGTATCGCGCGTGCAGGACTTCGGCGCTTTCGTCGAGCTAGAGCCAGGGGTGGAAGGATTGATTCACGTCTCGGAGATGTCGTGGTCGAAGAAACAAGTCCGCGCCTCCGATATCGTCAAGCCGGGCGACGTGGTCGAAGTCGTGATTTTGGACGTAAGTCCCGCCGCCAAGCGAATCGCGCTGGGCCTGAAGCAGGCTTTGGGCGATCCTTGGGAAGACGCGGTGAAGAAGCACCCCGCCGGCTCGGTTGTGGAAGGAACCGTCTCGACGATCGCGAAATTTGGCGCCTTCCTCGACTTAGGAGACGGCATTGAGGGCATGATTCACATCGGAGACATCAGCCGCGAAAAGCGCCTGAATCATCCGAGCGACGTCTTGAAGCAAGGCGAGAAGGTGAAGGCGCAGGTTCTCGAAATCGATCATGAGCGCCGCCGCTTCAAACTCGGAATCAAGCAACTCGAGCCCACTAGCATCGACGAATATCTGGCGGAGCATAAAGTGGGCGAAACCGTGACGGGCCGAATCGTGGATCTGAGCGGCAACCGCGCCAGAGTGGAATTGGGTCAAGGCGTCGGCGCCATGGCCAAACTGCCGGAGCGCACGCAATCGGCGGCCCCGGCTTCCGCCGGCGGCGCGGACCTCTCGGCTCTCACGGCCATGCTCGCCCAGAAGTGGAAATCGGGAGGCGGCGCGGCGGCCGCCTTCGAAGCGCCGAAGAGCGGTCAGATCCGCACCTTTAAAATCACCGCCCTCGACGCCGCCGCCAAGCGAATCGAGTTGGAACTTCAGGGGTAGGTCTGGCCGCTTCCACGCGACTCATTCGAAAGACGTCCGTCCGAGCCGTTACCGGCTAACTCGCGCGCCGGCGGGGGTTCCGGCGGACCGCACGGCCTCCTCGGTTTGCCGCAGCGCCATCGCCAGGGCCTCTCGCGACTTGTGCCGAACGATGGGCTCGACCAGAAATCGCCACCCGGAGGGGATGTCGCGGCTCAGCGCGATGGCCTCGATTTCCAGATACAGCCCTCCATCCCGCTCCTGGATGCGAGTGACGCTGTAAAGCCGCCAAATCAAGCCGCTTCCTTCGTCCCGCGGCAGCAAGTGCTGGTCCGGGGCGCCGTAGTTGGCGATCTCCTGAAGGCGGGTGGTTCGCGTAATGTTATAGAGCCGGCGTTCATCCACGCGCACATGATGGGACCAATAGTCGGCGTCCAGCACGAGTTTCCGAAACTGCAACTGTTTCATCAGCACCATGGAGAACTGGTCGTCGGAATCGCCGAGGGAGTCTGTTTCGACATGAACGACGGAAGGAGGAAAATAGTCCGGATAACGCGAGTAGTCGCGAAGAACCCGAAGAGCCTCCGCAATCGTCACTCCGGGGAGAAATTTTGCGCCGATCCAGTGATGAATGAGCCCAAAGGGCACTTTTTTGGGGGAATCGGGGGTGGCCGGCGCAGTCACGATCTCTCCCTTAAGAACGCGGGCTGCGCGGTCTGGCGTTTCATCGGTCCAAAGGAATGAGCCTCCAGGCCGGACGCGTTGTTCCTGAAGAGCGCTTTGGGACTGAATGTATTCCTCCCAGGCCTGCAATGTTTCCGGCCGAAGGGTTAAGGCGCCGAGGGTCTGCGAAGCCGCCACGCCAGCAACTATTGTCAATGCGATTCGGGAGACGCTGGCGCATCGGACCGCCACAACTTTGTCGATGTGGACATTCCGCCGCGGGGCGCATTTTATCGGGAGGGCCTGACTGCTTGCGCCATCGTCGATGCTAGGCTGAAATCATGCGAAAACTTGCTCTCTGCGCGCTTTTGAGCCTGTTCGCCGCTCCAATTTTTCCCGCCCCAACGAAGGTGACCTCGGTGGAAGGCATCACCGAGTACCGGCTGGATAACGGCCTGAGAATCCTTTTGTTTCCCGATAACTCCAAACCGACTTTCACCCTGAATGTCACATATTTAGTGGGCTCGCGGTTTGAAGGCTACGGCGAAACCGGCATGGCCCATCTGCTCGAGCACATGATGTTCAAGGGCACCTCGAAACATGGAGAGATTTTGGGCGAATTAACCTCGCGTGGGGCGCAAGCGAATGGAACCACCAGCGAAGACCGCACGAACTATTTCGAGGTGCTTCCCGCCAGCGACGAAAACCTGCGCTGGGCCATCGAGATGGAGGCGGACCGCATGGTCAACTCCCGGGTCTCCAGACAGGACTTGGACAGCGAAATGACGGTGGTGCGAAACGAGTTTGAAAATGGCGAAAACAGCCCGCCGCGCATACTCAGCGAGCGGGTGGCCTCCACCGCCTATCTGTGGCACGCTTATGGCCGCAGTCCCATCGGGTCACGCAGCGATATCGAACACGTGCCCGTTGAAAACTTGCAAGCCTTCTACCACAAGTACTATCAGCCGGACAACGCCATTGTCTTGGTCGCCGGAAGATTCGATCCGGATAAGACCCTGGCCTGGATCAACGACGCGTTCGGCAAAATCCCGAAGCCTACGCGGGTTCTCAGCCCCACCTACACGGTGGAGCCCACGCAGGACGGCGAGCGCGAAGTCGTGTTGCGCCGCGTTGGCGAGGAACAGTTGTTGATGATGGCATACCATATCCCCGCCGGCTCGCATCCCGACGCCGCGCCGCTTGAGGTGCTGCAAGGAATCATGGCCGACCAGCCTTCCGGCCGCCTCTACAAGGCTCTGGTGGACTCTAAAAAGGCCGTCGCCGTGGGAGCCGACAACGACTCGAAACACGACCCGAGCCTGTTTACCTTCAGCGCCCGCCTGCGCAAGGAAGGCGATCTCGACGACGTTGAAAAGACGATGCTAAGCGTCATCGACGGGGTGGTCAAGGAAGCGCCCTCCAAAGAAGAAGTGGACCGCGCGCGAGCCCGCATTCTGAAAGAGATCGATTTATCCCTCAACAACTCTAGCCAGCTTGGAATCTTCCTTTCCGAGTTTGAGGCCATGGGCGATTGGCGCTTGCTATTTCAGTTCCGCGACCGCGTGGAACAGGTCACCCCGGAAGACGTGGAACGGGTGGCGAAACAGTATTTCGTCGCCTCCAACCGTACGGTTGGACGGTTCATACCGGAAGCCTCGCCGGTGCGCGCTGAAATTCCGGCCAACCCGGACGTGGAAGCTTCTCTGAAGGATTATAAAGGCAAAGAGGCGGTGGAGGCAGGCGAGGCTTTCGATCCCTCGCCCGCCAATATAGAAGCCCGCGCCCAGCGCATCACGTTGCCCGGCGGTTTGAAACTCGTCTTGCTTCCCAAGAAGACCCGCGGCGGCACGGTGAACGCGATTGTCGCGCTCCACTTCGGCGACGAAAAAAGCGTGTTTGGCAAGAGCGCGACCGGACAAATGGCGGCGGCGCTATTGATCCGCGGAACTCAAAGACACAACCGCCAGGAGATTCAGGATGAATTGGACCGCCTCAAAGCGCGCGTCAGCGTGAGCGGCGGCTCTACGGGAGCCAACGCCAACATCGATACCGTTCGCGCCTCTTTCCCCGAGGCGCTGAGGCTGGCGGCCGAAATTCTAAGACAGCCCGTCTTTCCCGAGTCGGAATTCGAGCAGATCAAACAGGCCAATCTGGCGCGCATCGAAGCCTCGCGCACCGATCCGCAGCAGATTGCGATGAACCGGCTATACCGTCATCTTGCGCCGTATCCGGCGGGCGATGCGCGCGCGACCCCAACTCCCGAGGAGAGTCTCGACGAGATGCGGAAGGTCACGCTTGATGACGTCAAGAAGTTCTACGCGGACTTCTACGGCGCCTCCAACGCCGAGCTGGCGGTGGTCGGCGATTTCGATCCGGGCGAGATTCAGAAGCTGGCCGCGGAGCTGTTTGGAAATTGGAAAAGCCCCGCGCCTTACAAAGAGCTCAGCCGGAGCTGGCAGAAGCTTGAAACGGTGACGCAAAGCATAGAGACGCCCGACAAAGCCAACGCTTTCTTCGCGCTTGGAAACACCTTGGCGATGAGCCAGGACGACCCCGATTATCCCACCATGGTAGTCGTCAATATGCTGACCGGCGGCGATCCGAAAAGCCGGCTATGGATGCGCGTCCGCGAGAAAGAAGGCTTGAGTTACAGCGTGCAAACCGCTTTCGCCGCCAGCGAAAAGGACAAATACGCCCGGCTCCTCGGCGTCGCCATCTGCGCGCCGCAAAACGTGGCAAAGGTGGAGAGCGCGTTCAAGGACGAACTTTCCCAGATCGTCCGGGACGGATTTACGGCGGAAGAGGTGGAAACCGCCAAGAAGGCTCTTTTGGAGCAACAGCAGGTGGACCGCTCCCAAGACGCTACGCTGGCTCGCACATTAGCGACGCAAGCGCATTACGGGTGGACCATGAAGCGCACCGAGGAACATGAGAAATTCATCGCCGCGCTCACGCCCCAACAGGTGAACGGGGCTGCCAAAAAATACATCGACCCGGCCGCCTTTTCGGTCTATAAAGCAGGCGATTTTAAGAAGGCCGGCGCCGCCCCATAGCCTGAACAGAGCTGTTTCCGAACGGCATAGTACACGCCGCGTTCTTGAAAAGCGTCTACACTTGAGTCAGGAGGTAGCAGCATGCGGCTCCTCGCACTCGCACTGATATTGACAGGCTCCGCGGGAATCGCTCAGAGCCCGACTGGATTCGGGCGGCTGATCAATCCGGGCGGAGTTCCGGGCGCGCCGTCGTTCGGCCGGCTCATCTATCCGGGCTCGGGCGGGCCGCCGGCGGTTCTGCGTCCGGGTTTGACGCCTGGTCCCGGAGCGGTTCCCCCTGGCACGAATTTTGTCATCGGCTCGGGCGTTGGACCCGGCTTTGGCCCGGGTTTTGGGGTTGGCATCGGCTCTGGATTCCGGAACTTCGGTTTTGGGGGCGTGAGGCACCCGTTTCACAACAGTACGGTTATCGTTCCTTATCCGGTGTTCTATGGCGGCGGTTATTATGGCTACGATGCGCCTCCAGCCCCGATGGAAGGCTCAGAGTCCCAATACGGCTACTCGGCCCAGCAGCCCTCGCCGGTCGTGGTTTTGAATCAGAAGTTCGGGCCGGACCTGAACACGCCGCCGCCCGGATATGCAAGCGCCCCGCCCCCAGAACAAGCGCCGGCCGCCGGGGCTTTGGCGCAGGATAGCTCCACGCAAGTCCTCTTCCTGATCGCTATGAAAGACCACACTATTTTCCCGGCTGTGGCCTTCTGGGTCGAGGGCAATACGTTGAACTACATCACCAACCAGGGCGTGCGCAATCAGATTTCTCTGGATTTGGTGGACCGCGACTTTTCGAAACAGCTCAACCAGCAGCGCGGAGTCGACTTCGCTCTGCCTGACGTAAAATAGGGCGCATCGCGGGCCGATGGGCCGCGCCGCCTTGCAAAAATGAGGGTGAAGTTGCCGCGCGAAAATGAGAGGCGTTTGCGCCGGAACCGGGCATTGAGTAGACTGTGAAGCGTGCTTCGCTGCGCAGCGCTATTGTCGTGCGCCCTCTTCGCGCAATCCGCGCCGCTTCAGAAAATCACCATCAATTTCGCCACCCGCACCGGCACAACCTGGCCTTTGTACATCGCCAAGGAAGCCGGCTACTTCGAAAGGAATGGGCTGGAGGCGAACCTGGTCTTCGCGGTGCATCCCGCGGCGATCGCGATGGTGATCAGCGGCGAGGCGGCGATGACCAACTATCCATTGGAGCAGGCGATGCTGGCGGCCTCCAAGGACGCTTCGCTTGCCATCGTTGGCAGCCCTTTTCGTAAGAGCTTGTTCGCGCTGATGGCGGACAAGCGCTTTTCGAAAGTGCGCGATTTGAAAGGCAAGCGTTTTGGCGTCAGTCAAATCGGCGACGCGCCATATAACTACGCGGTGGGCCTGCTGGCGAAATTCGGAATGACGCCCCGGGACGTGGAATGGACGCCCATCGGAACCGACGTAAACGGCCGCGCCGCCGCGCTGGTCAGCGGCCGCGTGGACGCCACTATGATTACCGCGCCAGTTTATTTCAAACTGGAGCAGCGGGGTTTTAAGGCGCTGGCCAACACCAGCGATTACGACGATATCTACGCACCTACGGTGTACGTCTTCAAGAAGTCGACGATGGCGGCGAATCCCCGGCTGGCGGAATCGCTGATTAAGGCTCACGCCGAGGCCATCCAGCGGTTTTATGCGGATAAGGCCTTCGCGCTCAAAGCCTATCTGAAGCATATGCCGGACGACCCCGCCGATCTGGAAAAGGTCTATGACCGGTACTCGAAAATCAACACGTTCGAGCGCGTGCCGTACTTGAGCGCGGCGGCGGTCCGGTACATGATCGATCATCCGGTGGACGAGCAGGCCGCCGCGCAAATGAAAAAGTTCGACTTTCATGCCGTGATCGACAATGCGCCGGTGGAGCGCTTGGTGCGCGAAGGCTACTTTGAGAAGCTGTTCGGCGCGGCCATCAAGGACGAGGAAACGCGCAAAGCCAGGGAAGCCTTTCGTTAGGCTTCTTTTCGCCAGGCCCTTGACACCGGCGACGAAATGTAGAATTTTCGTCCCAAGGAATCGTTAGGGAGGGATTCTATGTTGAGCGCCTTGCTTGTCGTATGGGGAGTCGCGACCACCGCATTGGTCGGGCTTCTGATTTACCGCGCTTTACTTTCCATGAAGGAGGACGATCAGCTCTTCCTCGGAGAGGGAGAAAGACACCTCGCGGCGGAACAGGCGGCGATTGTCGGGAAGGTGCAGGCGATCAGCCGGTACAGCCTGATCATGGGAATCGTCTCGGGAGCCTTACTGCTGGCGATCGCGGGTATGTGGACCTATCAGCAGCTTATGCATCCGCCCGCTTGATCCCGGCCGTCTTTCCTTAGTGCGTCATCGCATAGACGATGTAGTTGATTCCTTGGCGGATTCCTTGCGCGGAGTATTTCTCCGGGTAATAGGGATCGTCCGCCCACTCCCAGGAATCGCCGGTGTCCTGATTGAACCAGCCCGCCACGACGATGCGGTTTTTGTCGTCGTAAATCGCGACCCAGCGCGGCGTCGTCCCGCCGTTTTTCGAACCCTCCCGCAAGTGATCGCGGCCAACGATGATCTGGCGGTCATTGAGATCGTAGACGGTGTGAAAGATCGCATCGTCGTTGGGAATGTCGACCATCTGGCGGTCGGGATAAGCGTATTTGATGCGCCGCTCCCATTCGCCCCACTCCGCCTGGCCGTGGATGTCGTCGCCGATGAAGAACCCGCCTCGGTCGAGATAATCGCGCAGAATCCGGCCTTGGTTCTGCGTCAGACCCCATTCGCCGGCTTGCACCGCATAAAGGAAAGGCCAATTGTAAACGTCGTCGCCGTCTTCCAGGTCCACCACCTGCTCCACCGAGCGCGCATTAATTCGGGTCAGGCGCCGCACGGCTTCCAGGAAGTGGCGGTCCGCGCGAGGATAGTCCTGTGTCCACAGCGACAAGCCGAAATGGTAATCGCCGGTGAAGCGGCCGGTCCGCTGATATCCATCGAGAGGTCCGCCGGGAAACATCAACCGCGCAAAAGCGAAGTCGGTTTTATCTTTCCAGTCCGGCGGCAGGGGAATTCCTCCGGCGTAATATTCGGTTCCGGAGTATTCCTTGAAGGGCCTTTGGAACGCGTACGTGGTTCCAAAGAACAACAGCGCCGCGCCGACAAACGACAGCCAGAACCTCATGCATTATGCCGATGCGACCGCGGAAATGGTGCGCTTCACCACTGCTTTGGTGATCGGAAGCTTATATTTGTTCTTGGCGAGGGGCCGCGCGCCTTCGATAGAGGCTTCGCCGGCGCGGGCAGCCAGCTCCGGCGTCACGCGCTGGCCGGCGAGCATGGCTTCGACTTTCGGCAGCCTCCAGGGGATCGGCGCGACGCCGCCGAGGACCACGCGAGCCTCTTTGCAAACGTCGCGGTCCATTTCAAGCGCCACGGCCACGCTCACAATGGCGTGCGTCCAGGACTCGCGGTCGAGCTCCTTGTGATAAGCGCCGCGGAGCGCGGGCGAAGCGGGGGGAAGACGCACTTCCACCAGCACCTCGTCTTGCGCGAGGACATTTTCGCGCGACGGATCTTTGCTGGGCGGAGTAAAGAAATCGGCGGCTGCGACGGTTCGCTCGCCCGAAGGCCCGGCTATGCGGAACTTCGCCTCCAAGGCCACCAGGGCGGGCGCGGTATCGGAGGGATGAACGATGAAGCTTGGACCGCCGCCGAAAATCGCGTGGAATTCGTTTTCGCCGGTGACGCTGAAGCAGGTCCGGCCCCCGCTTTTATAGCACGGGAACCCGTTGCGGAAATACCAGCACCAGGGACGCTGACAGACGTTGCCGGCGATGGTTCCGGCATTGCGGATCTGCGGAGTGCCCACGGACTCGGCGGCCTCGGCCAGAACCTTGTAGCGCTGGCGAATCAGCGGGTTTTCGGCGATGGCGGAAAGCGTCGCCAGGCCGCCGATGCGGACTTCCCCGCCCTGCTCTGAAATCTTGTCCAGGGAAGGAATGGCCTTCAAATTCACCAATACGTCCGGCTGAAGGAGCCGCTCTTTGACCATGCCGAGCAGGTCGCTGCCGCCGCCCACAATCGCGGCCCTGCGTCCCGGCTGGCCGAGGAGCTTCACCGCTTCCGGAACCGTCCGGGGATTCACATTGGAGAACGTTTTCATGCCAGAGCTCCTTCCGATAAAACCCCCAAGACTTTGTCGCGAGTCATCGGCAGTTCCCTCACCCGCTTGCCGGTGGCGTTGAAGAACGCATTGGCCACCGCGGCAACGGCGGGAATAATGGTCGGCTCACCCAATGTCTTGGCTCCGTAGGGGCCGTAAGGATCTTCTGTCTCCACCCAGACCACTTCGATTTCCGGCGCGTCCATGTGGGTCATGATGCGGGCGTTGTAATAGCCGGCGGTGAGGGGCAGACCGGAGCGCCGGTCGTAGAGGAGCTGCTCGTGCAGCGCCATGCCGATGCCGGTCGTCGCGCCGCCCTTTACCTGGCTTTCCGCCGTCAAGGGATTCACAATGCGCCCGCTGTCGTGCGCCGCGACGAACTTGGCGACTCGAATATGGCCGGTTTCAGCATCGACTTCCACCTCGGCGAAGTGCGCGCAAAAGGAGTAACGGGCGAAGTCGCGCAATTGCGGATTGGGCGCGGCGTCGGCTCGCCAAAACTCGCCTGGCTTGGGCAAGCCTTTTTCGGCGATCTGCTTTTTCAGATCTTTCGCCGCTTCGATCACCGCCTGGCCGGTAAATACGGTGGTGCGGCTGCCGGATTCGCCGACGGAATAAGGACAGGTATCGGTATCGCCCCAGACGACATTGATGCGGCTTAAGGGCGCTTCCAGCGCTTCGGCGGCAATCAGGGCCATGGTGGTCTTAGCCGCGGTTCCGCAATCGGTCACGCCCACGTGAAGGTAATAGTTTCCTTTCGAATCCACGCGGATGATCGCATTGCTGCGGCCGAGGCTAGAGGGGAACATACCCATCCCCATGCCGACGCCGCGCTTGACCGGCCCCGCATCGGACGCCGCCGGACGCCAGCGCTGCTTCCAGCCGAATTTCTCCGCGCCCCGGCGAAGGCATTGTTCGAGGCCGCTGCTCGAATAGGGCTGTTGATCGCGAAATTTGCGCGTGAAGTTACGGAGGCGGAACTCCAGGGGATCGATTTTCAGAGCATGGGCGGCGTCATCCATTATGGACTCCAGCGCAAAAACGCCTTGGGGATAGGCGGGTGCGCGGAAGTTCGCGGACACCGCCTTGTTGGTATAGACCATGTAGGAGGTTTTTTCAAAATGGGGGACTTGATAAACCTCGGCGCCGCTGATGTCGCCCGCTCCCTTCCGATACGGCCCCATGCCGCTATAGCCGCGCATCTGAATCGCGGTGAGCGTTCCATCGTTTTTCACGCCGACCTTGTAATACTGCACGGTGGGCCACCGGCCGTGCACGGCCGTGAAGTCTTCCTTGCGCGTGAACTCCAGCCGCACGGGCGCGCCCGCGCGTTTGGAAAGCTCGGCCGCCATGAGATCGAAATCGTGACACTGATTTTTGTTGCCGAATCCGCCGCCCATGTACTGGCAGATGACTTCGACCTTCTCAAGCGGCAGCCCCATATCCTTGGCGATGTCGGAGCGGCAATTCGCGATGCCCTGGGTCGAGGCGTAGACAATCAGCTTGTCGCCTTCCCAGTGGGCCATCGACGCGCGCGGCTCAAGTTGAGCGTTGTTGATGTGCGGCGTCTGGTAGTGGTCTTCAAAAATATGGTCGGCGGCCTTGAATCCCTCCTCGACGTCGCCGCGCCGCTCGATGGTGGGCTCGTGTTTCCCCTGGTTGTTGGGCGAAAGATTGCCGCCGGGCTGAATTTCAGGCGCGTCCGGTTGAAGCGCGTCTTCGGGCTCCAGCACGAACGGAAGAATCTCGTAGTCGACCTCAATCAGCAGGCAGGCCTCTTCGGCCGTGTGCCGGTCCACGGCCGCCACAGCCGCGACTGTGTCGCCCGCGAAGCGGACGGGGTTGTTGAAGAGGTAGCGCTTGTTCCGGGTGTCGCCGCTGGACCAGACGATCTCGCAGTTTTCGCGGGTGAGAATGGCTTTAACGCCCGCAAGCGCCTGGGCTTTCGAGACATCGATCTTGCGGATGCGGGCGTGAGGGTGGGGACTGCGCAACACGCGCGCGTACAACATTCCGGGAATATGGATGTCCGCCGTGTAGGTCGCCGCTCCCGTGACGCGCTTTAGCGCGTCGATGCGCGGCGTGGGACGACCGACCGAGTTCAGCGCGCTCATGCGTTGCCTCCGCTTCCGGCCGTTGCGGATTTCGCAGTGGCCGCCAGCACCGCCTCTACATAGTGGTTGTAATTGGAACAGCGGCAGAGGTTGCCGGTCATCCCCGCGCGGACTTCTTCACGCGTCGGGTGCGGATTGCGCAAAACCAAAGCTTTCGCGCTCATCAACTGGCCGGAAGTGCAAAAACCGCATTGAGGACCATCATGATCGATGAAGGCTTGTTGCAGCGGGTCGATTTTTCCGCTTTGCGCCAGTCCCTCGACGGTGACGATCGTCTTGCCATCCATCCAAACCGCGAGTTGACAGCAGGAATAGACCGATTTACCATCGAGCAGAACGGTGCAGGCGCCACATTCGCCGCGGTCGCATCCGATTTTTGTGCCAGTTAGATTCAAATGATCGCGCAGGAGCTCGACCAGCGTCCAGCGGTCTTCCACTTCCATGCTGCGCGCGACGCCGTTGATGGTGAATTTGACGCGGGTGCGGGGGACGGAAGCAGCGGCAAGGGCGGCTGGTTCCGACGCCGGTTTCTGCTGCTGAGCATGGAGGGGGACAACGGCAGCGGCCGCCAGCCCCGCGCCAGTCCCCTCAACGAAGCGCCGGCGAGAGATCTTACTGGACGCCTTTCGGCTCATCGGCAAAACCTCCTGACGGGGTGATTTTACCATTTGTCGCGGCCCTTCATGGGATCGCGAGCCACGCCATCTCGGACATGGTCGAGGCTTTCGCTACCGCTTGCGGCTCAGGTTTCGGGCCGCCACGCGAGCCTCCGCCTGCGCTCCCACCAAGCCGTTGTCCCGCAAGAACGGAACCATCTGCTCGACGAGGGTCTGATTGTAGCGGCGATTGGGGTGACGATCGATCTTGCTGACCATATATTGCCCAACATCGATGGAGCCATCCGATGCGCGCGGCAGCGTCATGGTCATGACGGGGATTCCCAAGGCGTTCAGACGCCCAATGACAAGCGCGCGATCCAGACGCTCCTGCGGGCCGTTGTCTCCCGCATAGGGAAGCACCGCGACGGCCAAGCGCGTGCCGAGCGCCTGAAAGCGGGCGGCGTAGGTCGCAATCAGCGCGATCGTCAGCTCTCTTGCCTGGTCATGCGAGGGGACATTATAGATCCGATTCGCCAGAGCATTGACGAAGCGTCCGAAAAAATTTGAATAGTCGGCCAAAGGACCGCCCGGCCAGAACCGCACCTGACGCACATATTCAGCGCGACCCGAGCGCACCGTGAACAGAGGCTTCGAAAAAGGATAGACGGAGACCAGCCATCCCTGCGGACCGCGATTGCGCTCGATCTGAAAATCTCCAAATCCGAGAATCACGGCTTCGGCCGGATGAAGCCGGAGCTGCCGTTCAGCCGCCATAAGCGCTTGATCGGTCCCGTATCCCATCACGGCCGCGTTCAGCACTTGGCGTTCGGGCAGTTGCTCCTGGAGAAGCCACGGCCAGGTATCTTCATCGTCCAGGCCGTGGCCGAAGGTGAAGGAGCAACCGGCGGCGATCACCACGGGCGGGGCGCTTTTAAGTCCCGGCGCCGGCGGCGCGGCGGGCGTGCGCCGCCGGCCCGACTCCACCGTGTACGTCGCGTCGTATTGAAGAACTCCGGCGGAATCGATGAGCCGTTTGCGATACCGGATATGATCTGTAAGGACCCATCCCAACGCCGGGTCGGGAAGATGAAGCAACTGCCACGCCTCGCGGCTGGCCGGCTTGCGCAACTCGCGCTCCGCCACGATGGCCGAACGGTCCGCGCGAAAGGGAGCGGGAAGAAAGATTCTGGCGGCGGCCTCGGCCAGAAGCAGGCAGGCCGCCAGCGCCGCGGCAGCCACCATCAGATTCTGCGCCAGTCTCCGTATCCAGCCCTGCGCGGCCGTCGAGGCGCTCGCAGCATTGGTTGATTGCGTCAGCACGTGTTCCGACCTGTATGGGTGGCCGCCGGCTGATGCCCCCTGCCGCTCCGACAGGATCCGCAGTCTTCCCGCTAGGGCCTCCGACGACCACGGGACTTAAGCCCGCAAAACGGGCTCCGCAGGTCACCATCTTCTCACAGGTTTCGGAGTGTGTCCATGGGCTCAATGACCCCGCTCAAAGACAAGCGCGCCGCTTCTGGGATAAGAGTCAAAGACCGCAGTCTTCGGCGCGCGTGTGGCATCTGGCATGCTTTAAATCGACCGTCGCCGTCTGTGGAGGGGCAGCGGCCGTTTGAGGCATGCCCCGGGAAGACCTTTCGCGCAGCGGACGGAGCCGGATCGAGCCAGGCGGCCCCGTCAAGACGGGCACGGGGTTGCGTCCGGAGCGGATCGCTCCCTTGGACGGCATTCGCGGGCTCGCCATCCTGGCGGTCGTGCTCATGCATTACGACGCTTTCCTCGACCGCCATGTTTTTTTTCAACACATTCTGACGTCGATTTTCGACTACGGCTGGGCGGGAGTGGATCTGTTCTTCGTGCTGTCGGGCTTTCTGATCACCAGAATCTTGCTGGCTACGCGCGAGGCCAGCAACTATTTCCGAGCCTTTTATGCGCGCCGCGTTCTAAGGATATTTCCGCTCTATTACGCCAGCTTATTGCTGCTTTTTGGCGTGTTGATCCCGAAAATGTCCACTGAACCTTCGCCCACCGCTCCTGAAATTTTTCGTTATTTTCTGTACCTTCAGAATTGGTTCATGCCGTTGCAATGGTCGGGACAATATTGGTCGCTTGCCGTAGAGGAGCAGTTCTATCTCATGTGGCCGCTGGTGGTCTATAACTTCGAACGAAAACGCCTTCTTCACATCGCCATAGGCGGCAGCATCCTTTCTTTGCTTCTAAGATCGGCTCTTGTGATTGCCGGCGCCAACCCCGTTCTCATCTTGACAAACGTATTCACTCGACTGGACGCCTTGCTGATGGGATCCGCGTGCGCATGCCTGATGCAACAAAACGGCTTTGAAGACCGGCTCCGCCGGCCTGCCCGGTGGTTCTGGTGCGCTCCGCTTGCGAGCTTTCCCGCGCTGCGGCTGGCGGCAGGCTCCTTCCACAACACGGCTCCGGTAATTCTCAGCGTGGGTTACACGATCGTCGGAGTTTCTTGCGCCGGAGTGCTGCTGACGGCGGTCCTCACCGCCGGAAGCCGGTCGCTTCTACAACGATTTCTCACCCATCCGGCCATGAGGATGTTGGGCAAATACAGCTATGCGGCGTACATTTGGCACGTTCTGGTGAGAGTGACGGTTCTGTACTTGGAACAGACCTGGCTGCGCGTTTCCACGCCCTGGTTCGTAAACATCCCGCTCATGTTTGCGATTACGATTGGCGTGAGCATGCTGAGCCATGCCGCCATCGAGCGGCCGTTTCTCTCGCTGAAGCGCTACTTCGAGCCGGCGATCCGGACCGCGGCCGCGCGAGCCTCCTGAACGGGGGCGCGCCGCAATCATTCCGCCGTGATTTTGTAAATCCAAAATCCGTTGGGCGGAAAATATAACGATCCTGAAAGAAGCTGGTTGTCGAGGTGGAAACCGGGCGCCTGCTTCAAAACCGTAATTCGATACCCGGCCTGCCGCAAATACTCGGGATATCCGCCCAGCCATCTGCCGTCGCCGATCCAGTTGTGCGTCGTGACGAGCAGGT
>DATGLY010000015.1:0-32444 GCA_035293905.1 Bryobacteraceae bacterium | reverse complement strand
GCGAACGCCAAGTTCCAACGCGATCCCGACCTTGCCAAAGCGCAGTGGGATGAAGCCGAGCGCCGGCTGGCCTGCTTGAACGATCTGCTGGGCAAGAGCAAGGAGCGGTTGAGTCTGCTGGGAGCCATCTACAAGCGCAGGGCGGGCAAGGACCCCGTGAACCGGGCCGAATTCCAGAGAAAAGCCCTGCAATATTACATAGAGGCTTATGAATATTCGCGCGATGTATTGCAAGCGCCGGATCCCTATCCCGGATTGAATGCGATTGCGCTGGCGTGGCTCGCGGGGCAAACTCTCCCCTTCGAGAGCGAATGCCTGGCGGAAGCCGAGAGCCGGAACGGCGGGGAGGACTTCTGGGATCGAGTCTACCGGGCCGATGCATTGATGCTGCGTCTGGTGATGAGCGGCCGCGGAAAGGAACAGGAAGTTGTGGCCGCCTATAAGCTCGCCCTCCAGCATGCCGCGCCGCACGAGGCCGGATCCGCGATCGGGCAGATGGAGTACTTGAAGCAGCAGAAAGGCGGAGAGTCCGCCGCCGTGTTGGACCGCATCCTCGCGGCCATGGGTGAAGGGAATCGCGAGCTCGCCGCGACTTTGTCTACAACCTGAGCTTTCCGCCCCCGGCTACTCATAACGGAGCGAGGCCATCGGACCGGCCGCGGTGGCGCACCAGACCGAGGACTTTACCGCGGCTCGCCCCCAGCGCTATTTGGATCCCCCAGACGGTCCAAAAACTCCCTCTGAGCTTTCGCCAGTTTCAGCCGCGCGTTTTCAAGCGAGAACCACTCAAACCGGTCGATTTCCGGAAATTGTTGAATCTTTCCCGATTTTGGCGGCCATTCAAGTGGGAACGTATTGCTATGGATGCGACCGGCGTCGCAATCGCCCTCTACCGCCCACGCGCGGATGATTTTGCCGCCGGCTTGTCTCACCTCTCCCAAGGGACTCAGCTCGCCCTGTAAGGAAAGGCCGGTTTCCTCCTCAAACTCACGCCGCGCCGCAACCACCGGATCTTCGCCGGCCCGGCATTCGCCCTTCGGAATCGACCAGGCGCCCAGATCTTTGCCCCTCCAAAACGGTCCTCCTGGATGCGCCAGAAGCACCTCAAGGCGGCCGCTGCTCCGGCGGTAGAGAAGAATTCCGCCGCTGACCCTCATAGATAGCCCTTCTGCTCCAAAGCGGCCATGATCTGCCTCGCCGCCTGATCGGGCTCGTCGCGATCCCCCCGAATCCACACGTCCGGCTCAAGCGGAGGCTCATATGGCGCCTGAAGGCCGGGCACTTGGCCGCGCCCCCAAAGCCCGGCCGCGCGGTAGATCCCCTTCGGATCCCGCGCCATGCAGACCTCAAGCGGACACTCGACGTAGACTTCGAGGAACTTCGCAATCTCCTGGCGCGCTCGCTCGCGGTAGCGCCGGCGGTGCGCCGTCGCGTCAAAAACGACCGCCACTCCGTGACGCGCCAGCAGCGCGCCGATCCAACCCATTTGGCGATAAAAGTCCTCTCGTTCTTCTTCGTCATAGCGGGGATGAGGAGTGAGAATTTTGCGCAGCTCGTCGGATTCCAGCACGGCGCAATCGACGCCGCGGCTTTCCAGTTGTTGAGCCAGCGCGCGCGCCACGCTCGATTTGCCCGAAGCGGGAAGCCCCGTGAGCCATATGGCGAATCCGCGAGCGGACTGCATGGAAGCCGTCAAGCCCCGCAGTAGGCGTTCACCTGCTCCGGATCGAACCAATCGCGCTCCAATACCGCCAATGAAAAGGCGATCAGCTTTTCACGAACCCCCGCGGCAAGCGCCGGATACCAGATCGGATGAGCCATCACCAGGCAGCGGAAGACAAGAAACGGAGCCGCCACTTGAAGCATTTCTTGGTCGCCCGTGCGCTCCAAATAGCGCCGCCAGAATCGCAGAAAAAGCTCTTGCCAGCAACCCTCCAGCTTCCCGCCGTGGCGCAAGGAAAAGAAAACGTAATTCATGCACAGGCACGTGACGTCGTCGGCCGGATCTCCATATTCGCCCCGGGAGCGGTCCAGCACCTGAAATTGAACGTCCGACGCGAACAAAATGTTCCAAGGATGGAAGTCGCCATGCACTTGGCGCAGCCTGTGGCTTAGCTTCTTCAGCTTCCATCGCCAGGACAGCGCGCGTCTCTCGATTTCCTCCAGAAACTCTGCGGCAACCGGCCCGCCCGGCGGATAACTATCGATCAGGCCCATGATGCATTGCCCGTGCCCAATGAGCTCGCGGATGCGGCGCACGTAAAGCCCCGGATCGGTCCCCCGGACGCGGTGTATCTCCGCAAGGTAGTCGCACAGCGCATCCGCGCGGCTCACGTCGAGATCGGTCAGCTTTCCGGTCTGAAGAAGCCGGTCGAGATCGCGCGCGTAATTTTCTCCTTCCGCATAGCGCGTCAGCAGCGCGAATTCCTCTACGTCGCCGAGAGGAACCACGGCGCCGCCGTGCTTGATTCCCCCCACATCCAGCGACCGCACGTGACGCGGCAATCGGTTGAACGCCCGGTGCTGCCACAGCAGTTCCTGAGCCCGGTCGGCCATGTCTTCGTGTCCGAACGGCCCGGGACTGATGGTGTGCAGCACGGCCGTTCGGCGCGGGCGGCCTTCGGGCTGATAGGACACTCGAATCGGAACCCCGTAGCCGTAGAATTTGACCTCTTCGGACGAGGGGCGGTCCAGACGGCTCAGCGCGTGGACCCTCACCGCTCTTCCCTCCAGGGCCGAAAGATATTGTTCGATGCGCTGGCGCGTCAGTTCCAGCATGGGCGATCAGGCTTTCTCCAGTTGGCCGTTGAACCGGTAGCCAACCCAGGGCTCTGTGGTGATGAATTCGGGATTCTCCGGATTGCTTTCCACCTTCCTTCGAAGATTCTTAATAAACACCCGCAGATAGTCCACTTGGTCGCCGTAATCGGGGCCCCACACGGCTTGCAGCAGCTCGCGATGCGGCACGGCGTGATTGGCGTGCTCGGTCAAGTAGCGCAGCAGATCGAGCTCCTTGGGAGTGAGATGCGCAACCGCGTTTCCGTTTCTTACCGTTCGCGCCGCAAAATCGATCTCCAGCGCGCCCGAACGGAGCCGGCTCGGCGACAATGCCGGCACGCGCCGAAAGGCCGCGCGGATGCGGGCCAAAAGCTCCGGCATGCTGAAGGGCTTGGTGACGAAATCGTCGGCCCCGGCGTCGAGCGCCTCCACCTTGTCGGCTTCGGTATTGCGCACCGTAAGGACGATGATGCCGGCGCTGGAATCGCCGCGGATGGCGCGGCAGGCTTCCAGCCCCCCCATCCCCGGCATGTTCATGTCCAGCAGCACCAAATCGGGTCGAAAGTCGCGCAGTTTCACCAGCGCCTCTTCGCCCGTCTTGGCGTCGTCGATTTCGTAGCCCGCGCCGGTGAGCGTGGTCCGCATGATGCGGCGGATTTGAGGCTCGTCGTCGACCACGAGAATGCGGCCGGCGCTCATTCCGCCAATCGCACGACCATAACTTCGATGCCGCGCCGCGTAAGCGTCACAGCCAAGCTAGAGGATTCCACCTTGGCAGCCATGCAATCACTATTTAAGCCGGCCGAGGCCCATGCTGGCAATTGCCCAAAGGCCGCTTCCACGCGAGCCGAATCATTTATGGGCCGGCCGTCGGCGCGCCCGCCGGCGATGTCAGGGGCAACGCTAGGCGAAACCTGGTCTCCCCCGGCTGGCTCGCCACTGTCAGACCTCCATTGTGGGCCTCGGCAATGCGGAGCGCGATGCTCAGCCCTAAGCCCGAGCCGGGAATGCGGCGCTGCACCGACGGGCTCCGGTAGAAGCGGTCGAAGATTCGCGACTGCTCGGCGGCCGGAATGCCGCCGCCCTTATTGGCGACGTCCACCCAGGCGCGAGTCCCGTCATGGCCCACCTGAATCGCTACCGGCGTGCCCGGGGGAGAGTATTTCAGCGCGTTGTCGATCAGTTGCTTCACAGCGAGGCTTACCAGCCGCCGGTCGAACGGCAGCGGCGGCGGCGGCTCGGCCACGATCACCTCCACCGGCCGGTCTTCGATTTCCTGGCGCATCGATTCCACCACCCCGCGGGCGGCCGAGGCCAAATCGGCAATCTCCAGCCTGACCTCAATACGGGCCGTATCGAGCCGCGCCAGCTCTACTGCGTTGTCGATCAGCTTTTGCAAGTGCTCCGCCTCTTCGGCGGCGATCTTGACCAGCTCGGCCGAGGCGGCAGACGATCGATCTGGCTCCGCCAGCAGTCCGGTAATCGCCGCCTTTATCGAGGTAAGCGGAGTTTTCAACTCATGCGACATGGCGTCGATCAAAGCGATGCGCAGTTGCTCGCTCTGCCGCCCTGCCTCAAGCTGCTGGCTCAACTCCTGAGATCTGGCTCGCTCCAGTCCGATGGCCACCAGGTTGGCCGCCCCCTGGAGCACGGAATCGGGAACGCCAGGGCCCTCCAGAGCCAGGCTGGCGATCGGCTCCGAGCCTAGACGAACGGCCACGATGGCCCGGCCGTGTTGCGAGCTGCCGAAGAACGTGCCGTTCAATGCGGACTCTCGCAGTTGGTCCTCGATCTCATCCTGCGAATCGCCTAAATCCGCCGGACCGGCTCGGTGAAATTCGCCGATCCTCCGGTCGTAGAGGACGACGGATCTCAGCCCGAACACTTCCGCGAGCTTTTGTGCAAGCTGTCGGGGCGCCGGAGCGGAGCTGTCGATCAAAAGAATCGCGCGGCTGAACGTGTACAAACGTTCAATATCGTCTTGGCGCTTGATCGCTTCCATCCCGCGCTTTCTCGCGGCGTCCGACAGCCGGCTGGCGATGAGAGCAACCGAAAAAAAGCTGAACAAAGCGGCCCAATTTTGGGGGTCGGCGATCGTGAGTTGGCCGATGGGAGGAAGAAAGTAAAAGTTGAAGAGCAAAGTGGCCAGAATCGAGCAAGCGGCCGCTTCCACAAATCCCCACCCGCTGGCGACAACCAACACGACTAAGAGGTATGCAAAACCTTGGGTGGTGGCGTTCACCGGGATCAGCCGGCGGCCGGCGAACGTAACGAGAATTACGCCGGCTGTGGACGCCAGCAGCCGCCTTGCAAGCCGGGGCCAAACCGGACTCACCGCAACGAGAACGCCAGCAGCGCGTTTCCGGGCATGCCGTTGCGGACGCCGACGTAGCCCGAGCCGGCAAACACCATGCCCCCGGCGACGGTCGGCCCCGCCACGCTGAGCGACCCGCCTCTGGCCGGCGCCCCGTTAACGGTGGGAAAATCGCGGACCGTATCGTATTCCCAAAGCACCCGTCCCGTGTCCGCGGCAAGCGCGCGCAGCACGCCGTCGAAGCCGCCCGAAAACACAACTCCGGGAATCGCCGACAAAGCTCCGTCCTGGCCCGGGTGCGATGCCACGGCCGGCGCCGGCGCCAGCGCCGTGAACCACTTGCGTTCGCCATCGCGGAGCTGAACCGCGGCGATGCCGCCCGGCCCCAGCCCGAAGTACGCATTTTGATCGTCGGCCGCTCCGCCCCATACGATCTTTCCTCCGAATTCGGCGGTGTTGTTGACCAAGGCCGTACGCCATATCACGGCGCCCTTTCGATCCGGATCGTGCGCCCAGACGTTGCCGCTCTTCTGCCCTGCGATTAGAATCGTGCGGCCGCCGCCGAGCGTTTTCAGTATCGGCGAGGAACCGAAGTCGTGATCCGGCCCCAAAGCCTTTGGGCAGTTCTCCGAAGCTCTGGCGCCGTTGCATCCCGCCAGCCACGCGTCGTTTTCGGTGTCTTGCGCCGACCATAGGATCTTGCCGTCGTCTAGATTTAGCGCGACAATCGCATCCGTGGTCTTCGGCGCCGGCTCCGTGTAGGCGTCGCCGGTTCCGATGTAGAGCGCGCGCCGCCGCGCGTCGATGGTGGGAGAGTTCCACACTCCTCCCCCCGCCGGCGCCCAGCGCGCCGTCCCGTTTGAGTTCTGCCCTGCCGGCTTGGGCGCCTCCGCGATCGTGAAGGTTTTCCAGATCCGCCGTCCCGTAGCGGCGTCCAGCGCCACGACGCTTCCGCGAAATGTGCAGCAAGCATAGTTGGGATTGACTCCTGCGCCCTCTTCGCCGGAAGCCACCGGAACGTAAACGCGCCCCTCGAAAGCCTTGGGCGCGGCGGTGATAAGCGCTCTGGGGTGGTCGTCTACATGCACTTTCCACAACAGTTCGCCGGTCGCCGCGTCCAGGGCGTACGCATTCGCTTTGAGATCCCCGAAGTAAGCTGCATATCGCTCGCCAACGCGCTCCACCGTCACCGCGCTTCGGACTCCCGCATCGGCGCGAAAGGACCAAAACAGGCAGCCTGTGGCCGCCTCCAGCGAATATACCTCTCCGGTATCCACGCCCAGAAACACGCGCCCGCCCGCGATGACCGGCGCTCCCAGCACGGCTTTCGCCCCCGCAAAACCGTATGCCCATTTGAGCTTGAGCTGGGAGACCTGATCGGCGGGAATTTGCGCCGCGGAGGCGGCTTGGAAGCGGGCGTTGGAAGCATCCGGGCTCCAGCCATTCCAGGAAGGGCCGGAAAGGTCGAAGCGCGCCGCCGAGGCGCACCGGCCGGACTGGGCAAGCGCGCCGCCGGCCAGAACAAACAGGCATCCCAATAGTCTCATTTATGCTTCAGTCTATCCGACAATGTCGGCTCTTTCCAAAGAAGCTCGGCGTCGGAGCGCCTCACGTAATTCGCGTCGATTTCAGCCGGATCTTGCGCCTGCCCCGCCGCCAGTCGACCGGCGGCGATAAGCGCGATCGCGCCCGCCAAGGCGCGCGGCGCGCCAACGACAGGAAAGGGCGCGGCCTGGGGAGGCTCGAAACCATTGACAATCAGTTCCAGATCGCCCTCCGGAAGCGACCCGACCCACGATTCAAAATCCGTCACCGCTTCCTCCCGCACAATCCGCAGCGACGCATCGAACACCGCGCCGTAGATTTCGCCCCGCCGCGCATCGATCACCGGAGCGCGCAGCCGGCGTGTTCCGAACCAGGCGAGCGCCTGGAGATTCGAAACCGCCGTCACTTTGCGTTCCAACGCCTCCGCCAATCCCTTCGCCGCCGTCAAACCGATTCGCACTCCGGTGAAGGCCCCAGGACCGGAAGCGGCGGCGAAAACTTCGATATCGCGAAGCGTCGCGCCGCGCCGCGCGAGCAGGCGTTGTATCTCCTCGAACAAGATACGGGCGAAGCCCTCGCGAGAACAAAGCGGAACTTCTTCGATCACTCGCGCTGCATCGGCCAGCGCGATGCTGCCATATTCGCTGGTGGTGTCGATGGCCAGCAGCAATCGGCCGACTTCCGCAATCGCCCCCGACGGCGCGCGCGATGGTGCGCTCACGGAGTCAGCCTGTACACTTTATCGAGCTCGTACGCTTTGCCGTTGGCGTTCAAAACCGTGATGCGCACGCGCAGCGCCGCCGGAAGATTGCGCGCGATCGGCCGCGGAATCTGAAACGTTCCCTGACGGCCGGCTCCGATCACGCGGAAGCCTTCGCCTTCCGCCGTCACTTCGCCGGTCCATTCCACCAGCAGCGATCGCGTGGCCCGGCTCTGGCGAGCGATCTTGAGCGAAAAAGAGGGGGGCGAGCCAAGCGAAATCGCGGATCCCTCCACCGGAGTCTCCACGTCGAACGGCGTCTTTTGCGGATCGCTTTCCACCTGCTGAAGCTGCGCCGGCGGAATGTCCGGATCGTCGTAGCCGCGCGAGTCGAAACGGTAGGACTTGAGCAAGCTTTGTTTGTGGCTTTCGCGCGAAATGTGCAGGATCCAGTCGTGCTGCCGGTCGGGAGGCTCGCCCACGAAGCGCTGGCCCTTATAGTCTTTCGCTTTGATGCGTTCCCCCGTGGCCGGGTCAATCCACGCCACCTCGTAGCCATGATTAATCAGCGTCACCTCCACAGGGCCGGGCTTTTCGACATAAACGATATACTCCACGCCCTCCAGAGCCAGCGCGCGGCCTCCATCCACGTCGAAATACGGCTCCAGCTCCCAGTAGCGCGTCCCCGACATGAAATCGAACCACGCCTTCATGTATGGTCCGGCTCCGGAAGCGGGATACTGTCCGTTCATCGTCGCATTCCAAAGGTCCCGTTGCGATTGAATCGCCGCGTTCAGTTGCGGCATCCCGTAAAGTTGGTGCTCCACGGCTCCTACGTTGGCGTCGACGGTTCCATACGTGAGCACCGTCTCCCATTGATCCCCCGCCAGCGCGGCCGAAGAGAATTCGGCCATCGAGGTCCGGGGATGGACGTAGCCGTCGTACTGCTTGAGCAGCGCTCCCGCGTCTTTCAAAATCGCTCTTCCGCCCGGCTCTTTTTCAAAGGCGGGCAGCCCCATCCAGGTGATATTGAAGGCGGCAAAACGCCCGGCGATATCCGCGATGTATTTGCGCCGCGCGGCTGCGTCGGCCGGGATGGAAGCGAGAACCAGGTCCGCCGCCAAGCCGCGCGCGTTGACGGCCCGCACGCGTTCGGCGGCTTCGCGCAGATCCGCGTCCGGATCGATCGTCAGCCGCAGATGGGTGAATCTTTCCTTGGCGCGCTCCTCCACCAGCGCGTCGAAGTCGCTCCGCGGAAGGCTCGTGAAATGATCCAGCGCCGCCGCCATCCATAAATGTGGCTGGCCATTCTCGGTTTGGAAGTGATGCAGATTCGGGGCCGGATGCACGAATCCGGGAGCGTCCGCCGGCAGCGCGGAAATCGTTCCTTCCCTCCCGTCCAGCCGCGCAACATTGCTGGACAAGCGGTATTCCCAATCTCCCGCCTCGGTGGGCGTGAAACGGACAATCAAGCGCGATTCCGAGTCGTGGAAGGCGATTAAACGATACGTTCGGCGATGGGGCGACCGGAATTCCGCGCGCAGCTCAACGCTTTCCGGATTTTCGCCTGCGGCGAGCTCAAACGCCATATCGCACGGGGACCAGGCGGGCGTGGACGCGCAGTTCTGCTGCGCGAATAACACGGGCGCAACTAGCAGGATTAGCAGAACAAAGAACACTCAATTCTAACTATAGCCTTGGCGCCCTTCGATGCAGGACCGCCGGCTTGAGCCAAACCCTCGCTTCTCGGCTTGGGAAATCGCGCCGGCACGGCGCCCGCCGGGGCCGCGCCAGCCGCCCTGCGCCTGTCGCCGCATCGATTACCATGGGTTCTATTCCTGTCTGTTGAGACCGGTTTTATGGAGCCGAATTCCACCCGAAGGCCTTTCTATTCCGGACTCTCGTTCCAGGTTCTGGCGGCGACCGCGCTGGCCGTCGTCTTCGGCTATGTAAGCCCGGCGAAAGCCGCCGCCATGAAGCCCCTGGGCGATGGGTTCATCCGCTTGATTACCATGATCATCACGCTGGTGATCTTTTGCACCGTAACCTCCGGAATCGCGGGCATGCGGGACATGAAAAAGGTCGGACGCGTGGCGGGCAAAGCGCTGCTTTATTTCGAAGCCGTTTCCACGCTCGCTCTGTTTGTCGGCCTGATCGTCGGCAATGTCGTGCAACCGGGCCGGGGTTTTAATATCGACCCCGCAACGCTCGACGCCAAAGCCGTCGCCGATTACGCCGGCCAAGCGAAGGCGCAAAGCGTCGCCGATTTCCTGTTGCATATCGTTCCCACCTCAGTGGTGGACGCCTTCGCGAAAGGCGACATCCTCCAGGTGTTGCTGGTCGCGATTCTGTTCGGCTTTGCCCTCTCCAAGGCAGGCCCCCTGTGTCAGCCTCTGGCCGATCTATTTGGCGCGCTCACGCAAGCCGTTTTCGGCGTCGTAGATATCGTCATGCGGCTTGCGCCTTTGGGAGCCTTCGGCGCAATGGCGTTCACCATCGGCCGATTCGGGATCGCCTCGCTCGGCCCTCTGGTGAAGCTCATAGCGGCGTTCTATCTCACCGGCGTTGTGTTCGTGGTCGGGATCTTGGGCGCCATCGCCTGGCTGGCCGGATTCAATATTTTTCGCTTCCTGCTTTTCATAAAAGAGGAGATTCTGCTGGTCCTCACGGTGAGCTCCTCCGAGCCGGCTCTGCCCACCCTGATCGAGAAAATGGAAAGACTCGGCTGCTCCAAGGCGCTGGTCGGGCTGGTGACCCCGACCGGCTACACCTTCAACACCGACGGAACCAGCATCTACATGACGCTGGCCGCGCTGTTCGTGGCTCAGGCGACCAATACCCACCTGACCCTTGCGCAGCAGCTCACGATTCTCGGCGTGGCGGTCTTGACCTCAAAGGGCGCCAGCGGAGTTCAGGGCGCCGCTTTCATAGCGCTGGTCGGAACCATGATGGTGATCCCCACCATCCCGGTGGCCGGCATGGCCCTGATTTTGGGCATCGACCGGTTCATGAGCATGCTGCGCGCCGTCATCAATATGTTGGGTAACGGCGTCGCCACGCTGGTGGTGGCGCGCTGGGAACGCGAACTCGACGCTCCGTCGCTCCGCCAGGCCCTATCTCGCTCCCGCGCCTCGGAAATCGCGGCGCGCGCGGGTCTGGCGCAGCGCGCCTAGCCGAATCCCTCCGGCGCCCATACGCCGTCCGCCCTGAGATCCGTCGGCAACAACCCTTCTGCCAACAATTTACAAGGAAAATGCCCGCCTCCGGGCAAATCGTTCGCAAACAATAGCGCCGAAGGGATACGGCCGTCTTGCGCCCCGCCCGTCAACCGGCGCCTTGCCGGCAGCCTCCTTTGGGTTCGTTTTTTCGAAGGACCGTAAATTTATGAAAATAAAATTCAAATGGAGGTTTTGGCTTCGTTTTTTCGAAACCTTCAAAGGATCGAATAAACCCCCTCCTCCGGTAACAAAGCAAGCGTCGGCGACGCCATCCTGGGGACGGTGTTAGCGGTTCGGCCGGCGGTGGCGCTCCCGGCGCAAAATTGATATCATCGGCGGGTCGGGCGCGGGGTGGAGATGGGAAGCTCGTCGCGCCCCGCAACCGGGCCGAGGCGATCGTACAGGAGGCTGAGTGAGAACGATCTTATTCGTAATCGCGTGTGGGGCCATGCTTTTGGGCCAGTCCGCCCAGAACGCGGCGAAGCCGGCGGCGCAGGCTGGAGCGCGGTCTGGCGCCGCCGATATCTCCTCGCAACGCGCCCTCATTGACGAATATTGCGTCGTTTGCCATAACAAAACCGCGAAAACGGCCAATTTGATGTTAGACCAACTGGACCTCGCCCATTTGGGCGACCACGCCGAAATCGGCGAAAAAGTGGTCCGCAAGCTTCGCGCCGGAATGATGCCGCCCACCGGCATGCCTCGGCCGGACGCCGGACAGCGCCAGGCGCTCATCGACTGGATGGAAAAGGAGTTAGACCGCTCCGCCGGCCCCTATCTCCCCCCTCCGGGAATCCACCGCCTGAACCGCACCGAATACACCAACGCCATCCGCGACGTGCTGGCTTTGCAAGTCGACGCGACCAAATTCCTGCCCTCCGACGATTCCACCCGCGGATTTGACAACATCGCGGGCGCGCTCACTCTATCGCCCGCATTGATGGAAGCCTATCTCTCCGCCGCCGGCAAGATCAGCCGGCTCGCGGTGGGCGATGTGTCCGCTCCCACCCAGGCCGTCTTCGAAGTCCCGGCCGACACGGCGCAGAACTACCACGTCGAGGGGCTGCCCTTCGGAACCCGGGGCGGCATTCTCATCAAATATCAATTCCCTGCCGACGGCGAATATTCTTTTAAGGTGAAAGGCGTCACCGGCTATTTTCAGGCGGTGCTCGGCGGCGTGAAGGGCGAACAACTCGAGGTCTTGGTGGACGGCGAGCGCGTTAAGCTCTTCGACTGGGATAAAGAGATCTCCAACACCACCGGCAACGGCCGCTCCACGCCGCGCATTCCGATCAAGGCCGGCCTTCACACCGTCGGCGTGACGTTTCTCGCCACCAACGACGTGCCTGGAAGCGAGCTGAACCGGCCTTTCGTGAGAACCATGAACACCCCGGGGTCCATCCCCGGATTTTTGTTCTATCCGCACGTCGGACAGGTGTGGATCGAAGGCCCCTACAATTCTGACGGCGCCAGCGACACGGCCAGCCGCAGGAAAATCTTCGTCTGCCGCCCCGCCGCGCAAAAGGAAGAAGCGGCCTGCGCGCGCCAGATTATCTCCACCCTGGTCAAGCATGCCTTCCGCCGCCCCGCCGCCCCCGCGGACCTGACATCGCTCATGGAGTTTTATCTGGCCGGCCGCGCCGAGGGCGGCTCCTTCGATAGCGGCATCGAGGCCGTCGTGCAGCGCGTGCTCGCCGATCCCGAATTCGTCTATCGTCTCGAACCCGAGCCGCCCGGCTTGGCTTCCGGCAAGCCGTATCGCATCGGCGATCTGGCTTTGGCTTCGCGTCTCTCGTTTTTCCTGTGGTCCAGCGTTCCCGACGACGAGTTGATCGACCTGGCCGCGCAGGGCAAGCTCCACGAACCGGCCGTGCTCGAAAAACAAGTCGTGCGAATGCTCGCCGACCCGAAAAGCGACGCCTTAGTCGCCAATTTTACGGGCCAGTGGCTCAATCTGCGTGGAATGCAGGTGGTGGACCCCAACATCAATCTATTTCCGGATTTCGACGACAATCTTCGCGCCGCCATGCAGCGCGAGGTCGAATTGTTCTTCAGCAGCGTGGTGCGCGAAGATCGCAGCATCCTGGACCTGCTCACGGCCGATTACACCTTCGTCAATGAGAGGCTGGCCAAGCACTACGGCATTCCCGATGTGTACGGTCCCCAGTTCCGCCGCGTCTCTTTGGGACCCGATCTCGATATGCGCCGCGGCCTCCTGGGCAAGGGAGCCCTTATGGCCGAAACATCGGTTTCGGTCCGCACTTCGCCGGTCACCCGCGGCAAATGGTTCCTGCAAACCTTCCTCGGCGTCAGTCCGCCCGATCCTCCCCCCAACGTCCCTCAAATTAAGGACAAGCCGCCCGATGCTACGGGCAACGCCAAGGCGCCCACCATGCGCCAGACCATGGAGATGCACCACACCAATCCCGTCTGCGCTTCCTGCCACGCTATTTTCGAGCCGATCGGGCTGGCGCTTGAGAACTTCGACGCCGTGGGCGCATGGCGCACGCAGGACGAAGGCTCGCCCATCGACGCCACCGGCGTGCTCGTGGATGGGACCAAGCTGGATGGAGTCGCCAGCCTGCGCCAGGCCCTGGTTCGCTATTCCGATCAATTCGAGCGGGTGGTGACCGAAAAACTCATGACTTACGCGCTCGGCCGCGGCACGGAATATCAAGACATGCCCCTGATTCGTTCGATCGTCCGCGAAGCGGCGCCGAGCCGTTACAGGTTCTCTTCGCTGGTCTTGGGCATCGTCAAGAGCCCGGCCTTTCAGACCAATATGAAGGCGCCGGCGAGCGAGCAACAGCGGGTGTCTCGTTGACACCGCCTACCACCCGTGAAACAGTTATAAAGATAAGGAGAAGACCGTAGCTCATGTTCCTGACCAAAAAGCACCTCTCCCGAAGAACTCTTCTGCGCGGAGCCGGCGCGACCTTGGCGCTTCCGCTTTTGGATGCGATGATCCCGGCCGGCACGGCGCTGGCTCAAACGGCGGCCCGTCCAAAGCCCCGGTTTGTCGGCTGCTTCGTGCCCCATGGCATGGCCCCCGGCTACTGGGTTCCGGAAAAGGCGGGCGCTCTGGAGCCAACCCTGCCCTTCAATTGGAAGCCCCTGGAGCCTTTCGTTAAGCAAACCGTAATCCTGAGCGGCCTTCACTCGCGGTCCGCGGAACCGCCTCCCGGCGCCACCGGCGCCGATCACTGGGTCGCCGCGGCCTTCATGTGCGCCAAGAAGCCCAAGAAGACCGCCGGTGCGGACATCGAATGTGGGACCACCATCGATCAGATCATTGCGCAGAAAATAGGCCAGGAAAACCTCCTGCCGTCGATGCAGTTTGCCGTTGAAGATCCGGGCTCGGCTTCCAGCAACTGCGGCGAGGGCTATAGCTGCGCCTACACAAACTCCATCTCATGGTCCTCTCCCACCCAGCCCCTGCCGATGGAGTTGAATCCGCAGGTCGTCTTTGAGCGGATGTTCGGAGACGGCGCGACGCCCGAACAGCGCGCCGCCCGGCGCAGGCGCGACGGCAGCATCCTCGATTCCCTCACCGGCAGCCTCTCGCGGCTCCGCAACGAAGCCGGCGCGGCCGATCGCGCGCGCCTGGACGACTATGCCAGCAATGTCCGCGAAATCGAGCGGCGCCTGCAAATCGCCATGAAGGCTTCCACCGTGGCGCCCTCCGATATGAGCGTCCCCGTGGGCGTCCCGCAAACCTTCGACGAGCACATTAAGCTCCAATTCGACCTGCTGGCCCTGGCCTTCCAGGCCGACATCACCCGCGTGGGAACCCTGCTGTTCGCCCGCGATCTCACCGGCCGCACTTACCCGGAATGCGAAGCCCCCACGGCCAGTTTCCACGGCACTTCCCATCACGGCGAAGATCCCCGCCGCATCGCCGAGCTCTCGAAAATTAACCAGTATCACGTCAAAATGCTGGCGCACTTGATCGACAAGATGGCCAAGACGCCGGATGGCGACGGAACCGTGCTCGATCATTCGCTCGTTCTCTATGGAAGCAACATGGGCAACTCCAATCAGCATCAGCACTATGACGTGCCCCACGTGCTGGTGGGCGGCTTAAATGGAAAACTCAAGGGCGGAAGGCATCTGGCGTATCCCACCAAGACCGTGCCGACCGGCAATTTGCTGCTGAGTTTGCTTGACATGTACGACATTCACCAGGACTCGATCGGCGATAGCACCGGCCGGCTGGAGAACCTCTAAAGGAGCCCCCATGACGCGCATCGCCTGTGGTGTTGTGTTTCTGCTGGCGCCGCTGGCCGGTTATGGCGCGGGCCCTTCCGACGTCGCCGAAGCGGCCGAGCGGGGCGATCGGGCGGCCGTGCGGAATTTGATAGAGCGGCACGCCGACGTCAACGCCCCCCAGCCCGGCGGCGCCACCGCTCTGCACTGGGCTGTGTTCCATTCCGATAAGGAGATGGTCGGCCTGCTGCTCGGCGCCGGGGCCAATCCCAAAGCCGCCAACCGGGAAGGCTCTACGCCTTTGTGGCTCGCCAGCATCAACGGCGACGCGGCCGTAATCGCCGCGCTGATCCAGGCCGGCGCCGATCCCAACGAGTCTCTCCCGTTGGGACGCACCCCCCTCATGGCCGCGGCGCGCACCGGAAACGTCGCCGCCATCAAAGTGCTGCTCGATCACGGCGCGCGGGTGAATGTGAAGGAAACGCTGCGCGGCACCACCCCTCTGATGTGGGCTGCCGATGAAGGCCACGCCGGCGCGATTAAGATCTTAATCGAGCATGGCGCGGACATCGCCGCCACGTCCGATCCGGCCGAACGCGGCCGGGGGCCCGCGCTCGGCAAAGCGAACGATCCGAGGAAGCAAGTGGCCGCCCAAGGAGCGGCTTTAGCCGCCGGCAATGCGCTCGACCTGTCGCAGCTTAGCGGGCTTCGCGGCGACAACAACGGCATCGGCGGCGGCCGCGGCGGCCGCGCCGGCCGCGCCGCGCAAGCCTCCGCCGGCGCCGCTGCCGATCAGGACGACGCCTTCGTCGCCGCCTTTGGCCCGCGCGGCCGCCAGGCCGTCAAGGACGGCGGCGGCCTGACTCCTCTGGTTTACGCCACCCGGGCCAACGATTTGGATTCCGTCAAGGCGCTGCTGGCCGCCGGAGCCGATATCAACCAGACCACGCTTTATGGCTGGAGCCCCTTGCTGGTCGCCACCCAAAATCGCTACTACAAGCTCGGCGCGTATCTTCTGGACCATGGCGCCAACGTGAATCTCGCCAACAAAGGCGGATGGACGCCCCTGTACCTCGCCACCGACAACCGCAATATCGAAAGCGGCGATTATCCCGTCCGCAAGCCCGATATGGACCATCTGGAGTACATTAAACTCTTGTTGGATCATGGCGCGGACGTTAACGCCCGAATGAAAGACAGCACGGAAACCCGCACCGTCTTCACCAACCAATGGTTGGATGAAAACGGCGCCACTGCTTTCCTGCGCGCGTCGCAGTCCGGCGATATCGAGCTGATGAAGCTATTGCTGGCTCACGGCGCTGATCCGAAAATCGACACGGTATTGCACGTCACCGCGCTTCAGGTGGCGGCCGGCATCGGTTGGGTCGAAGGCATCACTTACGAGTGGTCTCCCCAAGCCACCTATGAAGCTTGCAAGATGCTGATCGATCTCGGCCTCGACGTGAACGCCCAGGCCGATACCGGCCGCACCGCCCTGCACGGAGCCGCTCACAAAGGACGCACCGACGTCATTCAGCTCCTGGTGGACCACGGCGCTAAGCTGGACGTCCGCGATTACGGCAACACCGATAACCGCGGCGGCAAACTGGCCATCCACACTTGGCAGCCGGTGGACTACGCCGACGGGCTGGTTCGCGTCGGAGTGCAGTCGGCGATCGCACATCCCGAAGCCGGCCTCCTGCTGCGCAAGCTCATGACCGAACGCGGACTCCCCGCCCCGCCCGTCGGCCGCACCCTTGAATCCATCTGCATCACCGAAGCCTGCGGCGATTGATCGGCCGGCGGCCGGTGGAACCGCCAAACTCTGTTTTTTTTTCGAATTTGACGCCGCCGCGCGCGCGCTCGGCCATCGGCCAAAGCGCGGCCCTCGCGATAGAATTAATAAATCATGTCAACCGCTACCTTAAGTTTCGCCCGCGACGTCTCCAGGCCGCTCAGCACGAATAAGCATCTTCTCCGGTGGGTTGAGAAGATGGCCGAGCTGGGCAAGCCCGAATCGATTCACTGGGTGGATGGCTCGCAGGAGGAAAACGAAGCGCTGTGCGCCCAGATGGTGGAGAGCGGCACGCTCATCAAATTGAATCAGGACCTTTGGCCGGGTTGTTACTATGCCCGCTCGGACGCCAGCGACGTGGCGCGCGTCGAAGACCGCACTTTTATCTGCTCCCTCTCGAAAGACAACGCCGGCCCGACCAACAATTGGGTCAATCCTTTTGAAATGCGCAAAAGGCTTAAGGAGCTTTTCAACGGCTCCATGCGCGGGCGAACCATGTACGTGTTGCCTTTTAGTATGGGTCCCATTGGCTCGCCCATGTCCCAAATCGGCGTTCAGCTCACCGACTCGCCCTATGTGGTGGTGAACATGCGGATCATGGCGCGCATTGGCAAGCGGGTGTTCGAGGAAATCGATAAAGATAGCGACACCAAGCGCGTCGTGCCGTGCATGCATAGCGTTGGAATGCCGCTCAAGCCGGGAAACAAGGACGTTCCCTGGCCTTGCAACGCCGAAAAGTATATCGTCCACTTTCCCGAAACGCGCGAGATCTGGTCTTACGGCTCCGGCTACGGCGGCAACGCTCTGTTGGGAAAGAAGTGCTTTGCGTTGCGCATCGCCTCCAACATCGCTCGCGACGAGGGATGGATGGCCGAACATATGCTGATCCTGGGCGTCGAGGATCCCCACGGCGAGAAAACCTATGTCGCGGCCGCGTTCCCAAGCGCCTGCGGCAAGACCAACTTCGCGATGCTGATCCCGCCCAAGGGCTTTGAGGGGTGGAAAGTATGGACGGTGGGCGACGACATCGCCTGGATCAAGCCGGACGCCAACGGCCGCCTGCGGGCCATCAACCCGGAGGCCGGCTTCTTCGGCGTCGCGCCGGGCACATCGTCCAAAACCAATCCCAACGCCATGGCGACGCTGGCCCGCAATACGATTTTCACCAATACCGCCCTTACGCCCGAGGGCGGCGTCTGGTGGGAAGGGATGACGGAGGAGCCTCCCGCCGAGTGCTTGGACTGGCGCGGGAACCGCTGGACGCCGGAAATCGCCAAACAGACCGGAGCCAAAGCCGCGCACCCCAATTCGCGCTTCACCGCGCCCGCCTCGCAGTGTCCCGCCATCGACCCGGCGTGGGAAGACCCCGAAGGCGTTCCCATCAGCGCCCTCATTTTCGGCGGCCGCCGCGCCACCACTATGCCTCTCGTCTACCAGGCTTTCAATTGGAGCGCGGGCGTATACATCGGCGCCACGATGGGCTCGGAGACGACGGCGGCTGCGGCCGGCGCAACCGGCAATGTCCGCCGCGATCCCATGGCCATGCTGCCGTTTTGCGGCTATCACATGGGCGATTACTTCCGTCATTGGATTAAGATGCAGCGCAATCTGAGCGAAACTCCGCGCATCTTCCATGTAAACTGGTTCCGCAAGGACGCCGACGGAAAGTTTATGTGGCCCGGCTTCAGTGAGAACATGCGCGTGCTGAAATGGATCGTAGACCGCGCGCGCGGCCGGGCCCTGGGCAGAGAAACGCCCATCGGCTGGATGCCGCGCTATGAAGACCTCGAATGGAAGGGCCTCGAATCGTTTCCAAAGGAAAAATTCGATCAGCTCCAGGCATTCGACCGCGAAACCTGGCGCAAAGAAGTGATTGCGCACGAAGAGCTTTTCCTTACGCTCCACGATCATCTGCCGCCCGAGATGATCTACGAGCGCGAGCTGCTGATCTGCCGGCTGTAAAACGCCGTTACTTGTAGTTCACGATCGCGGTGAACGACGCAGGCTCCAGGCTCGCGCCGCCCACCAGCGCCCCATCCAGATCCGGCTGCGCCATCAGCGCCTGGATGTTATCGGGCTTGACGCTGCCGCCATAGAGAATGCGGCAGGCATTCGCCGTCTCCTCGCCGAATTTGCCGCGAATCCGGCCGCGCAGGAAACGGTGAGCTTCAGCCGCCATCTCCGGAGTCGCTGTCTTGCCGGTCCCGATGGCCCACACGGGTTCGTAAGCGATGACCACTCGCCTGAATTGCTCCGCCGTCAGCCGCGCCAGGCCGCCCGCGAATTGTTCGTCCAAAACCGCCTCGGTGGCGCCGGCCTCCCGCTGCTCCAGTCTTTCCCCCACGCAGACGATGGGCTTCAGCCCCGCGTCCAGCGCCGCGCACGTCTTCTTGAACACGGTTTCGTCCGTCTCGCCGAAGTATTGTCGGCGCTCGCTGTGCCCCACAATCACCCATTGGCAGCCCGCGGCGGCCAGCATGGGAGCGGAAACTTCCCCCGTGTAAGCGCCTTCCTGCAGCCAGAACACATCCTGCGCGCCAATTTCGATCACCGTCGATTTGGCGGCTTCCACCGCGAAGGGGATGTTGACGAAGGCGGGACAGATCACGACTTCCGCATGCAAGGCGCGCGCGGCCAGCGGCGCCAATCGCTCGAAAAACGACGCGGTTTCTCGCCCTGTTTTGTGCATCTTCCAGTTTCCGGCGATAACAGGCTTCCGCATGTGTGCGCTAAAAGATGTTGTAACTCATCATGACGTATGGATAAGTATAGGCAGCCGGATGATGGGCGCGCAGCAGAAATTCTCCCGGAACAATATGCCCGAGACCGGCGCCGAACTCCAGGTCGCGGCTCCAGCGGTAAGACGTTTGCGCGTCGTATTCCTGGCCGATGTGCGTGCCCGAGCGGCCTGTGGGATCGCGCGCGATCACCGGGCCCAGAGGACTATAGAATCCGTCGTGCGCGTCTGCGAGCCAAGAATCGCCCCAGGCGCCCGCCACGATCCAATTCCTCCGGAGCCAGACGCGCACTCCCATGCGAACGGCCTTCAGATTTTCCCAGGCGAATTGATCGGCCAAGCCCAGATGATCGTGCACGTTTGGAGAAAGCGGGTCGAACGTGTTGCGCGCGCCGTCCCGGGAATTGCGGTCGCCCGAGGCATAGTCATACTCGGAGAAAACGCGCGTGCGGTAGCGAAGTTTATCGAACGTGTAGCCTGCGATGCCCAGCCAGCCGTGAGCGCGAATAGTATCCGCGCCAACATGGCCCGTCTCCACCGCGCCTTCCGTGTCGAAATCCCAGGATTTGTGAATGGTCCCCGCCAGCCGCAACCCCACGATCTTTTCGTCCAGGGTGGCCGCGCCGCCCTCTTCGGTCCTTTGATCGGGCGTCAGTCGCCAAAACAGGAACGGCTCGACCAGACCGCCCGGCAAGACGCTTTTCAGCTTGCCGTCCAGGCCATACAGGTCGTTGCCGGCTTGATGGTGCGTAAGGCCGTTATCGCCGGCAAGCACCGGAGACGCCGCGAATGCCGCGGCGCTGAACTGGGTCCAGTTCGTGACGGCCTCCACGGCGTCATAGCCTTTCGAAGCGTTCCTCCAATACGAGGTTCCAAGCAGGCGGCCGTCTTCGAAATTGAGATCCTGCCGGCCGGCCCGCATCGCGAAATGCCCTTCCTGCATATTGCCAAAGTCCACGTAGCCGCGGCGGAGGTCCCAGGTTTCCTGATAGGGCGGCCCCAGCGGCTGAGTTTTGCCGAAAGCATCGGCATCCTGAAGCTCCGCGTAGACCTTGAACCACGAAGCCGGGGAAACCAGCATTCCCAGACGAAAACGCGTCAGCAGGTAGGAATCGGACGAATGCGGCTCGAAACTGGCGCCGCTGTAGCCCTCGTAGCGCGCGCGATAGCCAAGCGTGAAGCAGAGCCAGCCGGGGAGATTCCGATTTACCTCCGACATCGCCGAAAACGAACTCTCCGGCGTCTCGGCGTCCGAGGGCCGGTTGGGGTTGATCCTGCTGCCGCCCGGATTATTCACAATGCATTCGGCAAAAGCTTGGGGGCCCGCAAGCGCGAGCAAAATGAGGAAGGTTTTGTGCAATCACTCATGAGCATAACGTAGAGCATGAAGAGTCCGCCTAAGCATGCGACTTCTGCGGTTGCAAGTCCTTACCACGGTCCCCGTCCGTCTCAAGTTGCGGCGAGCTCCATCTGCCGAGCCGGGCCATGCTATGCTTTGGCCTTGAATCTGGTCCAGGTCCATGGGACGTCCAAACCAGGCGCCCTTGAAAGCGAACTCCGGGCCGCGGTGCAAGGCGAGGTCCGGTTTGACGCCGTTTCTCGCGCGCTCTATTCCACCGACGCCAGCGTTTACCAGATCCAGCCCGCGGGCGTGGTGATCCCGAAGACGCGCGAAGACATCGTTCGCACTCTCGAAATTTGCCGCAAGCATCAATGCCCCATCACCATGCGGGGAGGCGGAACTTCGCAAGCGGGCCAGGCCATCGGCGAAGGCGTCCAGGTCGACACGTCGAAATACTTCAACCGGCTGCTGGAGGTGAATGCCGGGGAGCGGTGGGCGCGCGTGGAGCCAGGCATCGTATTGGACGAGCTGAACGCGCAACTTGCGCCGCTGAAGCTGCGCTTCGCGCCCGATATTTCCACCGCCAGCCGCGCCACCATCGGCGGCATGATCGCCAATAATTCCGCCGGCGCGCGCAGCGTGCTCTATGGCAAGACCATCGATCATGTGCTGGAGCTGACGGTTTTGCTGGCTGACGGAGGCATTGCTCGCTTTCGCGAGATCGATCGCAACACAGCGCCCAATGGCGGCGGAATCGAAGGTGCGCTGTACCGGACGGTGCTGCGCCTGGCCTCCGATCACGCCGAAGAAATCGGCCGCCGCTATCCAAAGATTCTCCGCCGGGTGGGCGGCTATAACCTCGACGAGTTCACAGATCCTTCGAAGCCGGTGAACCTGGCGAAGATCATCGTTGGCTCCGAGGGCACGCTGGGGATTGTGCTTGAAGCGAAGGTGCGGCTCGTGCCGTTGCCGAAGGCCAAAGCGGTGATGGTGGTCGGATTCGCGGATCTGCTAGAATCGCTCGCCGCCGTGCCGGCGATTTTGACTCACCATCCGGCGGCCATCGAAGTGATGGACAAATCCATCCTGGATTACACTCGCCAGAACGACGCTCTCCATCGGCTTCGCAGCGCGGTGATCGAAGGCGACCCGGCTTCGACGCTCTGCATCGAATTTTACGCCGACCGCTTTGAGGATTTGCCGCCACGCCTCCACGCGCTCGAGCAAGACTTGCGCGCGCGCGGCTTCGGGCGTAGCTATCGGAGCGAAACCGATCCGGCGGCGCAACAGCGCGTTTGGAGCCTGCGCGAAGCCGCTCTCGGATTGTCCACGGCGATGAAGGGAGACGCCAAGTCGATTTCGTTTGTCGAGGATACGGCTGTCGCGCCGGAGCGGCTCAGCGAGTTCATCCGACGCTTTCTCGATCTGCTGCGAGTCCACGGCACGACCGCCGGAATCTACGCTCACGCCTCCGTCGGCTGCCTGCACGTCCGTCCGGTGGTGAATCTGAAGACCGAGGAAGGCGTGCGGACATTTGAGGCCATCGCGAACGGCGTGGCGGACCTAGTGCTGGAATTTGGCGGCGCTCTTTCCGGCGAGCACGGCGATGGGCTGGTGCGCAGCCCCTTCATGCGCCGCATGTTCGGGGAAGCGCTCTACGAGGCTTTTCGCGAGCTAAAACGGGCCGCCGATCCGCTGGGCATCCTGAATCCTGGCAAGATTGTGGATTCCCCGCCCATTACGCAGAACCTGCGCTTCGGAGCGAATTACCAGACGCCGCAACCGCAATCCTATTTCGACTACTCCGAGTATGGAGGGTTGGGCGGAGCCGTGGAGATGTGCAGCGGAGTGGGCGCGTGCCGCAAAAAACTCGCCGGAACCATGTGTCCTTCCTACATGGCGACTCGCGACGAAGCCCACACCACGCGCGGCCGCGCCAACGTTCTGCGGCTGGCGATGAATGGAAAGCTCGACGAAGCCGGGCTCGGAGACGAACAGGTCTATCAGGTGCTCGATCTCTGTCTGGAATGCCGCGCATGCAAGTCGGAGTGTCCCGTGAACGTGGACATGGCCGCCTTCAAAAGCGAGTTTCTGGCAGGCTATTGGAAGCGGCGCGGGGTTCCCCTGCGGGCAAAGGCTCTGGGGCATATTCAGGATGCTTCGGTTTGGGGCAGCCGCTTCGCTCCCGTTTCGAATTGGATCGCGGGCGCGGCGCGGCCGATGATCGGCGTGGATAAGCGGAGGTCTCTGCCTATTTGGACCCGCCAGACTCTTGCGAGGCGCCTTGCCAGACGAGCTTCTAGGCCGCGCGGCGCTTCAACGCCGCCCGTCACGCTGTTTAACGACACCTTCCTAAATCACTATCACCCGGAGATCGGCATCGCGGCGATCGAGGTTCTGGAACGCGCCGGCTACGCGGTGAATGCCCTCCGTCCCGGCTGTTGCGGCCGTCCCCTGATTTCACAAGGCCTGCTCGGCGAAGCTCAATCGAATGCCGCCCGCCTGACGGAAGCGCTCTGGCCCATCGCGGAGCGCGGCGAAAAGATCTTGTTCTGCGAGCCAAGCTGCCTTTCCGCGGTTAAAGAAGACATCCCCGCTCTGTTGCGGGGAGAACCGCAACAGAGAGCTCGAAGCGTCGCCAAGGCCAGCCTGCTGTTCGACCAGTTCGCAGCGGAGCTCGATTTGCCGCTCCGGCCCGGTCCGCCGCGGATTCTTTTGCACGGCCACTGCCATCAGAAGTCGATGGGATTGTTGAGCGCGAGCGTGGCCTTACTTTCTCGTATCCCAGGCGCGGCCGTGGTCGATCTCGACGCGGGCTGCTGCGGCATGGCCGGATCGTTCGGATATGGACACTACGACGTTTCCGTTGCGATCGCCAATCGCCGCTTGCTGCCCGCCGTGAAAGAAATGAAAACCGGCGACGTGCTGGCGGCGACAGGAACTTCGTGCCGCCAGCAGGTGAAGGATCTTGCGGGGGCCGCGGCCTTACATCCCGCCGTGCTGATCCGCAACTTGCTCTCGTAACTTTTTCTGCGATGCACGTTCTAAAGTAGCGCTTACGGAAGGAAACGAAGATGCGCCGCGGAATGGCCTCATTCGGGTCGTTGCAAAAGCGTTTCTGGTCGCATAAGCTAGATAAAACCACGCGGGGACGCGCGTTCCTATGCGCGGCGTGAATTGCGATTGAGGAGTCTTGACATGCGTTGGAGCAGAATCGCCGCTTTTGCCTGGATCGCAGGCGGCGCAACCTGGATGTGCGGCGCGAGTCCGGACGATGGCGGTCTGGACGTAGTGAAAGTTCGCCCGAACTTCTATATGATCGCTGGCGCCGGCTCGAACATCAGCGTCCAGATTGGCCAGGATGGAGTGGTCCTGGTGGACAGCGGCGCGGCAGCCGCGTCCGAGAGGGTCCTGGCCGCCATCAAAAAAATCACGGACTTGCCCATTCGCTACATCATTAGCACCGGCTCGGACTCCGACCACGTTAGCGGCAACGCCAATCTTTCCAAGGCGGGACTCACGATTTTCACAAACGCGATCGGCAACGCCGGACTGGCGGGCGCGATGACCAATAACGGCGCGGCGGCGATCCTGGCTCATGAAAGCGTACTTCGGCGGATGAGCGCGCCTACGGGCAGGCCGGCCCTTTATCCGGCGGAAGCTTTGCCCACGGAAGCCTTTTTCCGAAACCGGTGGTATATCCGAATGAACGACGAGCCGATCGAGATTCTCTATCAGCCCTCCGCCCACAGCGATTCCGACAGCTTCGTGTTCTTTCGCAAGTCCGACGTCGTGGCCGCCGGCGACGTGCTGGACACCACAAAATTTCCGGTCATCGACGTCGAGCACGGCGGCAGCGTTCAGGGCGAGATCGACGCTTTGAACAAGCTGATCGAGCTTGCCATTCCGCCGGGCCCGTTCATTTATGAGGGAGTCGGCACATACGTGATTCCGGGCCATGGCAGGGTCTGCGAACAGTTGGATGTGGTGGATTACCGCGATATGGTCGTGGTCGTCCGCGATGTGATTCAAGACATGATCAAGCGCGGCATGACTCTTGCTCAGATCCAAGAGGCGTCTCCCGCCAAGCCGTACGAAACGGAGTATGGGACTCAGCCCGGGTCGACGAATGCGTTCGTAGAGTCGATTTATAAGAGCCTGACCAGTAAGAAATAGAAGCGCCACCTGGAGAGACGCCATGAGATATCAACGACTGAGCAGAGGGTTTGGGCTAGCGCTGGCGATCTGGACGCCGCTGGTGGTTCCGCTAGAGGCCCAGCGTGGCGGCGGAGGGCGGGGCGCCGCGTCCAGCGCAAAGGCCGGAGCGCCGATCGACCTGACCGGCTACTGGGTTTCCATTGTCAACGAGGATTGGCGCTATCGCATGGTTACGCCCGCGCCGGGCGACTACCAAGGAGTCCCGATGACGGCGGAGGCGCGCAAGGTCGCCGACGCATGGGATCCGGCCAAGGATGAAGCCTCCGGCGAGGTGTGCAAATCCTACGGCGCCCCCGCCCTGCTGCGCGTGCCAGAGCATTTGCACTTCACCTGGGAAGACGACCAAACGTTGCGCCTGGATACGGACGCGGGCAAACAGACGCGGCTTTTTCACTTTGGGGGTTGGAAGGCGCCGGCCGGCCCGGGGACGTTGCAGGGAGATTCGGTCGCGGTCTGGGAAGTTCCAGCGCGAGGCCGAGGCGCGGCGCCGCCCGATCCCAACTCGCCGCCGCAAGGAAGAGGATCGCTAAAAGTAACGACGACGCATTTAAAGGCCGGCTACTTACGCAAAAACGGCGTTCCGTACAGCGAAAATGCGGTCCTGACGGAAAACTATGACATGCTGAGAGAACATAACGGCGATACGATGCTGGTGGTGACCATTGTGGTGACCGATCCCCAATATCTTCGCGAACCCTTCATCATTACATCCCATTTCAAAAAACAGACGAGCGATGAGGGCTGGAATCCCACGCCTTGCTCGGCAAGATGGTAAAGACGAGGAATCACTATGACGCGCGCGAGAATCATGTTCACGTTATTGCTTTGCGCAAGCTTCCCCGCCCTGGCGCAAGTTGAGCTGTCGGGATCCTGGGCCTCCAAGAACCACGAGGACGCTTTGGAGCGAGGCGCGGGTCCCAATCCCGTCGACTTTGCAGGAATCCCCTTCAACGAGTCGGGCCGCGCCAAGGCCCTAAGCTATTCGCAATCGCAGCTTTCCATGCCGGAACGCATCTGCGCGTTCTACTCGCAATGGCACATGATGATTGGGACGTTCGGGGTGAAGATCTGGAATGAAGCCGATCCCGTGACGGGCAGGACGGCGGCATGGGTGGTGGGCGCGTGGGAAGACCGCGCGCCTATGCGGATATGGATGGACGGCCGCCCACATCCCTCTAAGAACGCTCCCCATAGCCAAGAAGGCTTTACAACGGGCGTTTGGAACGGCGACGTACTGACCGCCACGACGACGCACATGCTCAGCGGCTATCTCCGCCGTAACGGCGCCATGACCAGCGATCAAGCCACGATGATCACCCACTTCATCCGCCATGGCGATATGCTGACGCTGGCCTCCGCGCTCGAGGACCCCATATATTTGACGGAGCCCTACTACATCACGCGGACGTTTGTGCTCACCACGAACCCTATGAATCTCGGCGGCCCGCCTTGCCTTATCGGCGATGAAGGCGTGGAGGAAGGCCGGGTGCCACATAATCTGCCGGGGAAGAATCCCTTCCTGGACGAAATGTTCAAGCTTTATGGCATTCCCACGGAGGCCGCGATGGGCGGCGCGGAGACCATGTATCCGGCATACCGCGACAAGATCAAAGACAAGTTCGTAATGCCCGCGAAATGCCAGCGGAACTGCGGCGCGCCCGCCAACGGGCAGTGACCGGAATTCATGCGCAGAAACTAGTTGGCGCGAGATTGCGCGCCGGCTTGCTTGGTGTCGCGGCCTTCCACGCCTCCAAGCTTGCGGATTAAAGCGACGGTGCTGTCGTGAGGGACGGGGAGTTGCCCGAGGATGCTTTTGCCCATGGCGATGTCGAGCGGCGTAAAGTTCTGCTTAGACCTAGCGTTAATTTGAGCGCCATGGTCTACAAGATATTGGACGATCGTGTCGGCGCCGCGAAGGGCTGCGCCGTGTAAGGCGGTTTCACCCTTGGCGTTGGTTTGGTTAATGTCCTGGCCGCGATCAATACAGAGCTTAAGCGCCTCGATGGCTTCGGCTTCCGAGCCGCGTGTGTTTTTATCGCGATAGCCGATGCCCGCGGCGAACAGCAGGGCGGTGTTGCCCTCCTTGGTCGCGAGGGTCAGGTCCGCGCCATATTCGAGGAGCATGCGCATGGCCGCGGCGTCGCCCGATCTGGCGGCGCGCATCAACGGCGTGGTCCCTTCGTCAAGCGTGGTGTCGCCGGCATCCATGCCGCTGCGGCCGGGCAGGTTCTTGATGAGACGGGCGTTCGGATTGGCTCCGTGAACGAGCAGCAACTGGATCAATTCAAGGCTGGAAAGGGGATCCTCTTCCTTGCGCTGCGGCAGAGCCGTCCAATCCTCGTTGCGGGCGTCCAGCGCGGCATATAGAGCCGCGCGCCCTTTCACGTCCTGGACGTTCGGATCGGCGCCGCGGTCCAGGAGAAACTTGGCGAACGTATAGTGTTTGTTCATCTCCGAGACAACGAGGGCGCTTGCGCCATCCACATCGGTTTGGTTAATATCGACGCCGGCGTCGAGCATCACCTTGGCGGTTTCGATATCGCCTTCGCGAGCGGCGAAGAGGAATGCGGTAAATCCACCGCGGGAAAAAGGCGTTACGGAGGAAGCGGCGCTGAGCTTAGGCAGTTTGGTTTCGCGGTCGAAGGAACGGACTTTCCAGTCCGCGCCGCGCTCCAGCAGCAATTTCACGATGGCAGGATGGCCTTCGGCCGCAGCCCACATGAGCGCGGTCTGGCCTTTGTAGTTTTCTTTCGCGTTTACGTCGGCGCCGCCGTTCAGCAAGGCTTTCACGGCGTCGATATTGCCGGCGCGCGCCGCGGTCATAAGAACCGTTTCGCCATCGGGACTGGTCAACGTCTTGGGATCGGCTCCGGCTTTCAGCAGCGCGCCTACGATCTGGCCGGTGGAAAGCGATGCGGCTTCCGAGAGGGGAGTCGAGCCGTAGCGGTTCGCCGCGCCGGGCTTAGCGCCGGCCTGGAGCAAAAGGCTCACCATTTCCAGATCGCCCCAATGCGCAGCCCAATGCAGCGCCGTGGAGCCGTCCGGCTGAGCGGCGTTCACGTCGGCGTGTTGCTTTACTAAGGCTCTGACGCGTTCTCCATCGCGGCGTTCGGCCGCATCCGCAACTTCCGTTCCGGCAAAGGCCGTTCCCGCCAGAGCGAGGCACACCAACAAAGTCTTCATGTCTTAGACCTCGGAGAGCATTCCGGTGCTGTCGCCCACTTTTTCCTGCTCGACGCCGGCCTTGTGCAAGATCGTCAGCAGGAGGTTCGACATCGGCGTTTCTTCCGGATATTTCAGGTGACGGCCGCCTTTCATTCTACCCGCGGCGCCTCCGGCGACAAGCACTGGCAGGGGCGAGTGGTTGTGAATGTTGCTGTTGCTCATTCCGCTTCCATAGAGGATCAGCGAGTGATCGAGCAAGTTGCCGTCGCCATCCGGGGTGGCCTTCAATTTGCCGAGGAAATAGGCGATCAGACCTACGTGATAGGTGTTGATCTTGGTGAGGTTCTCCAAACGATCCGGATTGTTTTGATGGTGGGAAGCGGGGTGAAATCCCTCGGAGATGCCTAGCATGGGAAAAGTGCGGTAGCTGACCTCGCGAGCCATCATGAACGTGGAGATGCGAGTGATGTCGGCCTGGAACGCCAAGGTCATCAAGTCGAACATGAGCTTGGAATGCTCCTGATGGTCGTCAGGAATGCCGCTGGGAGAAGCAGGGACATCCAGAGCCGAATTATTATTCTGCTTTTCCGCCAATTGGATGCGCCGCTCGATCTCGCGGACTGTATCGAGATATTCGGCGACGCGATTGCGATCATTCTGACCGAGGCCGCTCTGCAAGCGGCGGACCTGACTAGTGACGGCGTCGAGGATGCTGCGCTCTTGCTGGATGCGCTCCAGCCGCTCGGCGGCGGTGGCGCCGTCGCCGAACAAGCGATCGAACACCACGCGCGGATTGATCTCCATCGGAAGCGGAGTGGTAGGAGTGCGCCAGGAGATGGTGTTCATATAAGCGCAACTGAAGCCAACGTCGCAGGAGCCGACCAGGCCGCTGTAATCTTCGGTGGCCAGCTCAAGCGAGGGCAGCGGAGTATCCTGGCTGATTTTGGCGGCGGCTATTTGATCAATGGTGACTCCCGCCTGAATGTCGGCCCCGTCGGTGCGCTTGGGATGGACGCCGTTCAGAAATACGGCAGGCGAGCGGGTATGATCGCCGCCATTATCTCCGGGGCCGCCGGGCGCGGCCATCTTGTGCGCCAGGTTCGACACGACCACGATCTGATCCTTAAACGGCTCCAAGGGCGCAAGCGTGCGCGATAGGATTAACTCCGCGCCGCCGGCGGGCGTCCAGTTGGTCATCACCGCGCCGTGCGGAATGTAGCACAGGCCCAGCCGGATTTGAGGATTCGCCGCGGTTTTCGCCAAAGGCGTTTGCGCGGGCACCATCGAATCCAAAAGGGGAAGAGAAACCGCGACTCCCAACCCGCGCAAAAACGTCCGGCGCGGGATATGTTTTTTCGTGATCAACCTCATGGTTGCGTCTCCTTAAGCGGAGCGCCGAGCGAGGCGGTCGTCTCCGGGGCGGCTCCGCTGAGCTTCATTTGAAAAGGCGTGCTTTTTACAATTCCCAAGACCAGGGAGGAAAACTTGAAATTTCCAGGGGCGGCGTCGCGCAGGATTTGCCGGACCGCGGGCAGGTCGTAATACTCGAGGCCGCGCCCAAGGGCGTAGGTGAGCATTTTCTCGGTCATCACGCCGACGAAAACCTCCGGGCGGCTGGTCAGCACTTGGCGCAGGGAGGCGGGTCCATCGACTTTCGCTCCGTTAAACAAAACGCCAGCGGCCTCGATGGGAGCTCCGTCATCGGAGGTACGCCAGCGTCCGATGGCGTCGAAATTTTCAAGGGAGAGGCCGATGGGGTCCATCACCTTATGGCAGCCGGCGCAAATGGCGTCGGTGCGGTGCGCCTCCATTCTCTCACGCATCGACAAAGGTTTTTGGTTCTCTGCTTGTTCCTTGAGAGCGAAGTTTCCCGGAGGCGGCGAGGGCGGAATGCCGAGAAGATTGGTCAAGATCCATTTGCCGCGCTGCACCGGCGATGTGCGGTTGGGATAGGAGGTGACCGTAAGGATGCTGGCTTGACCGAGCAGCCCGCGGCGGTTCGGATCGGCGACCTGCACGCGCCGGAACTGGCTGCCGTAGATGCCCGGAATGCCGTAATGACGGGCGAGCCGCTCATTGAGGAACGTGTAATCGGCATTCAGCAGATCGAGCGCGCCGCGGTCTTCCTGGATCACGCTCTGAAAGAACAAACGGGTCTCCTGGCGCATCGCCTGGCGCAAATTGTCGTCAAAATCCGGGAACGCCTGGAGATCAGGAGATGCATTCTTGAGATTGCGCAGAAACAGCCACTGCTCGGCGAAGTTATCGACGAGCGCCTGGGCGCGCGGATCGGCCAGCATGCGCTTGACCTGCTGTTCCAGCACGGCGGGATCGCGCAGCTTGCGCTGACTCGCCAGGTTGATGAGTTGATCGTCGGGAATGCTGCTCCACAGAAAGAACGAGAGGCGGGAAGCCAGGGCGAGGTCGTCGAGACGATAGATGGTATTGGGCGCGACGCCGGATGGATCGAGCTCGAATCGGAACAGGAATTCGGGGCTAGCCAGGATCATTTGCAGCGCGAACTCGATGCCGGAGTCGAAGCTGCCGCCATCGTTTCGACGGCGCTGATAGAAGCTCAGAGGAGTCTCGAGATCGCGATCTTGGATGGGCCGCCGGTAGGCGTGCGTCATCAAAGCGGCGACAATCCTGCGCGCGCAGGGGAGTTCGTCGGCGGCGTTGGCCGGAGTGCAGATGAAAATTCTCTTACGCGAGGCCGTATCGCCCACGCCGGCCGGATGGAAGGGGCCTTCGACGGTAATTCTGTCCACCGAGGGATCGCCGGTGATGTCGAGGCCATCGACGGTGGTGCGAAGGAAGGGCTTGATCAAATCGTCCCGCTCAGCGTGGCTCCTCAGCAGGCTGGCCGCCGTAATTTCATGAACTCCGGCCTTGAGCGTCATGCGGATGGTTAGCTTCTGATCGATGGCGGCGTCGAAAGATCCGGGATTCGCCGCCATGGCGATGAAGTCCTCGCGGCCGCCGGCGGCGACCAGAGCCACGCGCTCGCCGTCGACAGCCACTTCGACTTGATGCCGGTCTTCCATGCCACGCAAAAAGTCGAAAGTGTTGCGCCATAGCCGGACCTTGATGACGTATTCGCCATCGACGGGGAAATTATGTTGGACCCGCATGCCGCCCCGCGTGCCTAGAGGAAGGCCCTCAATGTGCTGATCCTGAGAAAGATCGGGGCGCACGCGGTAGACGGTCGTGGAGGGGGCGATGTTTTGATTGCCGACGGCCAGGCGACTGATGTTCCAGGAAGCGGAAAGATAGCGCTCCATCAGAGAAGGCGAGACTTTCAGAACATCCGCGATGTTGTCAAAGCCGCTGGATTCGTCGTCAGGCGGCAGCAGCGCGGTGGAATCGATGTCGAGCGCGAGCAGATCGCGTATCGCGTTGGCGTACTCGGCGCGGTTGAGGCGGTGCATGGTGGCGCGGCCGGGATTGGGATTCTTCGCGGCGGCCCGGTCGAGCGAGGTTTCCAAGTAAGACGCCAGCCCGTCGAGCGCGGCCGCGTCCGGCTTAGGCATGCCCAGCGGCGGCATCGAGCCGGTGCGGATTTTGCGAATCACTTTCTCCCAGATCTCGGCGCGAGCCGGCGCGGCGCTCAAGTCGGCGCCCTGAAGGGAAAGGCCGCCCGTGCGAGCCTTATCGTTATGACAAGTAACGCAATATTTCTCGATGACAGCGGCCTGCGCCTGCTGCGCGCGAGCGGATTGCGGCAGGAACCCCAATGCGCCCGCAAGCCAAACCGAAACCCAGAGTTTCACGTGATAAATTGTACAGGTTTTGCATGCAGGTGTCGATGACCCGAATTGGGCCATCCTCCCGGCTGATCGCGGCTATCTACGATGTTGATAGCCGCGAAACTGAGCGCTTGTTTAGCAAACTCTTAAGAGCCGATATCGCGCCCGGTTCCTGGAGGCCGGAACCATGGGATTGAGTTTTGGCGGCACGCAAACTTTCGCGCCGCGGCCATCCGTTTTCGCGCCTTGAAATGGGCTCGCAACGAAGACTCTAATTTTGTTGACTCTAATTTTGTTCCGGCGCGACGGGCTGGCGCGGCGGCGGGGGCGGAGCGGCCTCGGGGAGCGGAGCTTTTCCGTCGAGCGCGAAGACAAACATCATGGGTGGATGCTCAACTTTAGCGTTGTTGGGACCAACTTCGGCCGCCGGACGTCCCAGTCCTCCGATGAACGCGACGTACTGCTTGCCGCCGGCCTCATAAGTAATAGGCGGACCCATGCCCGTGCGTCCCGTCTGAATCTCGAAGAGCTTCTCGCCCTTATCGGCGCTATAGGCGAGGAACCGGCCGTCGTTGATCACGTGAAAGACGAGATTGCCGGCGGTGGCGACGGTTCCGCCGCCGATGCCGCCGCCGCCGTCCACGCGCCAGACGAGTTTCTGATGCACCGGGTCCCAGGCT
>DATGLY010000014.1:0-83646 GCA_035293905.1 Bryobacteraceae bacterium | reverse complement strand
CCTGTTCCCCAACGAGAGCTCGTTGCTACGACTCGTCACCGCCGTCCTGATGGAAATTAGTGAGGAATGGGAAACCGAGAAAATGTACCTGCGGATGGAAACAGACTAGGCGAATTTACAGAAGAGGGGTTGCTTTATCGTCCTGAGATCCGATGGATCGTTGGGACAGGCAACGTAGTACGCTGTGAGATAATTTTGGGCGGAAGTTGTTGCACTGAACGCGACCAGCATCAACGCAACAAGCCACAGACGCGGCCTAAGAATTGTCTTTAGCAGCATTTAATCCTCCCTTGGGATAGACTCAACGACTGACTTAGCTCGGCTTTCGAGCAGCTTATTATCGCGCCGATTCACTCATGTTGTATGCCGCAAATGCCGCAACTGCGGAAAAATACCAGCGGAGAGCGAACGCCCTGCCCCCTGGCGCGACATTGTAGTGCCGGAGCGGGAGGCCAGCAGTGGACGCGCGAACGGACGCGGGATTAACTACAGGAGACCGGGCTTGCTCGCCACTTTCCCGAGACCGGATTGCGGGAAGCCAGGATCGGCCGCAGAGGTGCGCCGATCCGCCAACCAAGCGTTTATGTCCTCCTGGAGAAATCTCCACTGTCTCCCCACTTTCATGCCAGGCAGTTCGCCACATTCAGCCCAGAGACAGACAGTTCGCGGTGAGACGTTCAATTGGCTCGCCACATCAAGCGTGGAGAGCAACATGCGACCTCCGGCAACCGAGATTTCGACGGGGCGAAAGACAGTTTATCACGCCCTTTCCCTGCCGTCCACAGCGCGAATTTTCCCGCGGTCTTTATCAACGTCAAAATTGTCATCGGGATTACGCCGTTAAATCCGTGTTAAATCTGTCTCCGTTTTTCTTCACGAGCTTCCCTTTCCGCCCGTGGATCGCGGCGCAGCACTGGGCGCCTGATCGAAGCCGGTCTCGCCACTTCGCGCTGGATATTCTCTGCTGATGTCTCCAGCGGCCACACCAAGACCTTGCCTAAGGTGGAAGCCGCAGGGGCTAGCAGCTAAGTCCTCCATTGAGGTAGTGGTCGACATTCCCGCCGTTTTCTGCGTTCGATCAGAAAAGGAAGCTGAAAAAATTAGAGGGCCTAGTGACGTTGTGCTTGCATAAACGGCCCCCTTGCGGACCGCGTCCGGTACACTGAATCCGGGGACGAAGCCACTTGAGAAACCTGTGCCGCCAAAGTTCATAGCGGAATACAAAGAGGCCACTGCCGCAGCCGGGATCGATAGGGTTTGGGTCGCGAAAGACGATGGCCGACGCCTCGATTTCATCCTGGCCGGCATCGGACTCGAGCAGAAATGATTCAGGCGCTGGCGGCCGTTTTAGGAGCGGCGCTCACCGCGGGCTCGTGCTACACGGCTGGCGCGCTGCTGATCGATCGGCTGGCTCTCAAGCTGAATCACGCGGAGCGAACGCCGCTTGCGTTTCTTCTCGGCGCGGCAATTCTTCATTTGGCCGTTTTCGCCATCCTGGTATTGCAACTGGCGTATTGGCCGGTGTTTGTGGCGCTGCTGGTGGGATTGTGTGGGGCAGGCTTTGGCCTCCGGCGGACTTTAGTCGGCGTGGCGGATGGGCGGGCTGAAGCCCGCCGAAGGCTCTCCACTGACTCAGCGTACAACGCAGAGCGGCGTCGCTGGGTTATCAATAGCTTGAGACGAGCGGTGTCCGACGCCGCTCGCTGTGCGCTGAAGCCTGCCCCACAGATTCTCTGCGTCATCCTTTTCGGCGCGTTTACAGTTCTTTACTTTTTCCACGCTCTGGCTCCTGAATCCAGCCCGGACGGCTCCTCTTATCACCTCGGGTTCGTGGCCCAATACCTGCGCGCTCGCGGATTTGTGGCGGTCGAAGACATGTACGCGGCTCTGAGCGGCGGCGTGGAAATGGTGTTTACTCCGGCATTCGCCATCGGCAAACATTCGGCGGCGGCGCTGACGCATTTCGCGTTCCTGATTGCGCTCGCGCTAGCGGTGTTTGCTTATGGCCAGAGGCTCGGAAAGTCTTGGGCCGGCGCGGCGGCGGCCTTTCTGGTTTACGCGAGTCCGGTGGTGGGCATCGATGGAACCAGCGCGTATATAGATGTCGCCGTCGCGGCGGTCGTCTTCGCCGTCTTCTATTGGCTGGAAATCTGGGATGAGCTGCGCGACGACAGGCTCTTGATTCCGGCCGGCCTGATGGCCGGCTATGCCTACGCCGCGAAGTATACGGCATTTGTCATGTTCTTCTACGCGGCCGGATTCGTTATTTGGCGCAGCCGCAGCCTTCGTCCGGTGTTCAAACTCTCCATTTATGCTATTTTGATGGCCGCGCCGTGGATATTGAGGAACTGGGTCTTTTATCAAAACCCAGTCGCTCCATTTGCCGGGGAGATTTTTCGGAATTCCCATTTCCACGCGATCACGATTCAGCAGTGGGCGAGGGACCTCCGCCGTTATGAGGTCGCGAATCTCTGGACTCTGCCGCTGGAAGTGACTATTCGCGGCGTCAAGACCAACGGCGTCATTGGGCCGGTGTTTCTGTTGATTCCGGTGCTTCTGCTGTCACTGCGTTTCCGCGCTGGGCGAAGACTGCTTGCGGCCGGATTGATTCTCTTCACGACGTATCTCGCCAACGTGGGGACACGCTTTCTCATTCCCGAGCTGCCGTTCTTCGCGCTGGCTTTAGCGCTCGCCCCCGGCGATTCGCCGGGCCTGGTCGGTTGCCTGGTCATCTTTCATGCCATCACGTCCTGGCCCGGAGCCGTAGGGCATTATGCACCGGGGGCCTGGCGCCTCTCAAGCCGCGTGCTTTATCGCGAGGCATTGCGAATCATTCCGCAAGACCGATACTTGAGGGAGGTGAGTGGAGGGTACAGGTTAGCTCGCCTGGTGGAAGACCATGTTCCTAAAGGCGAGCGAGTCCTTGACCTGGCCGGTGTCGCGAATGCGTACAGTTCCCGCGAGGCACTGGCGTCCTACACCTCCGCGTTCAACGACGATCTTGTCGACATCCTCAACAACGGATGGCTCAACTACTACCAGCCTCGCGTGCTGGTGCAGTTCAGATTTCCTGAGAGGATGGTGGGCAGGATCCGGATCGAGCAGATCCGAGCGCCCGATACGGTCGAGCAATGGAGCGTGCACGAAGTACGATTTTTCCATCACGGCAAGGAGCTGACCCGCCGTCCCGAGTGGAGTTTGAGCGCATGGCCGAATCCGTGGGGAGTGCAGCTCGCCTTCGACAACTCGCCCGCTACGCGATGGAGGACATGGGAGCGAGCCGCCGCCGGCGACTATATTCAAGTGGATTTCGGACGGCCGCAAATGGCGGATGAGGTGCGAATTGAAACTTCGTATGACCACAGCTTGCAAGGCGAAGTGAAACTTTGGGACCATGCTTCCGGGCGCTGGATCGAAGGCGGCGGCGAGCCCCGGATCAGCGAGGTCAAGCCGGACGTCAATATCCGGCGCTATGCCACGCGCGAGATCGCGCTTCGAGGAGTGCGTTATCTGCTGATACCGGATGATTTCCAAGGAGCGTTCGACTTGCGGGGCGATCCCGAAGGCTGGGGCCTGGAATTCGTGGCTCAGGGATCCGGCGCGCGGCTGTATCACATCCTTCCGCAATGACGAAGCTCTATTTGGGAGTGGACGGCGGGCAATCGGGCACCATAGCTCTGATCGGCGACGAAGATGGCCAGGTTGTGGGAATGGGACGCGCAGGGCCCTGCACCAGTCTCGAAAACGTAGCAAATGCCATTTTTCAAGCTAAGCCGCAGCCTTCCGTCTTCCAATCGGCATGCTTCGGCCTGAGCGGCGGCGCAGCCGAAAAGGAATCTCTGATCCGAGAATTGGCGAAAGCCGAGCACTATCTGATCACGCACGACGCCTGGGTTGCGCTTGCGGGCGCAACCGCGGGCGAGCCGGGGATTGCCGTAATCGCGGGCACCGGATCGATCGCGTTCGGAAGAAACCGCGCTGGACGCACGGCGCGCGCAGGCGGCTGGGGCTACGTGTTTGGCGACGAGGGAGGCGCGTTCGACATCGCGCGTCAAGCTCTGCGCGCAGCGCTTCGTCAAGAAGAAGGCTGGGGGCCGTCGGCGGCGCTTCGAGAGATTTTGCTAGATGCAACGGGCGCGCCGAACGCGAACGATCTGCTGCATCGCTGCCATTCGGGCGACTTTCCGCGGAACCGCTTCGCAGCTTTGGCGCCGCTTATCTCGCAGGCAGCCGCGGCGGGAGACCCGGTCGCGCACGACATCTTGAAAAGCGCCGCGCAGTCCCTGGCGACCTTGGCGGCCGCGGTTCGCGCGCAACTGTTTGGGCCGAGCGAGCCTGTTCTGGTGAGTTACTGCGGCGGAGTTTTCGGAAGCCCGGAGTTGCGGGAACGCTTCCGCATGCTGGTGGAGCTTACTGAGTTCAATCGAGCCGCTCCCCCGCGATACAGCCCCGCGGCTGGCGCGCTATTGGAGGCTTATCGGATCGCCGGGGTGGCCAGACAATTGACGAATATTCCCGAGGATATTTAGGAGTCTTGATTGGAACCTGTTTCGCACTTCTTCTATTCGCACCGCCTGAAGCTTCAATTCTGGGATTGGGGCCGCGAAGGAAAACCGGTGATGGTGCTGATTCACGGCGGCCTGGACCACGCTCGAAGCTGGGATTGGGTGGCCCGCGCGCTGCGGAACGATTTTCATGTCTACGCCCTCGATCTGCGAGGTCACGGCAACAGCGCCTGGGCGCCGGGCGCGTTATACAGCGTGGCCGAGCATGTCCTGGATCTCTCCGGGCTGGTGGATATTGTCCAGGGCTTTCCCGTGCATATCATTGGGCACTCCCTGGGCGCGGTGGTTTCGCTGGTCTATTCCGGAATCTACCCCGATCGCGTCAAGAAGGTGGTGGCGATTGAAGGCGTCGGCCTGCCGCCCGCCCGGCGGTTGGACCAAACGCCCGCCGCCGAGCGCATTCGGCAATGGATCGAAAAGGTGCGCGGGGCGGAGCAGCGCACGCCGCATAGCTATCCCGATCTGGCTTCCGCCGTAGCGCGCATGAAGGAGGCGAATCCATTTCTTTCCGACGAAGTCGCCCGCCATCTGACTTTGCACGGGACCAATTGGAATGCGGACGGATCAATGATCTGGAAGTTCGATAACTTCGCGCGGCTGGGCGCGCCGTACGGAATGAATCTCGCGGAAATGTCCGCCGTGCTCGGCTGCATCCAGTGCCCCGTGCTGCTGTTCTGGGGACGCGAAAGCTTCGCCATGGATCCGGAGCTCGCCGCCGAAGCCGCCGTGTTGCGGGATCCGCGAATCGTAAAAGTCGACCGCGCCGGCCATTGGGTGCATCACGACCAGCTTGAAGTCTTCCTGTACGAGACCCGGAAATTTCTAGAGGATCGGATGAATTGAAGAACGGTTCTAGCGCGCGCCGTCCGCGGCGCGCTGCTCGCGCTTGGTCCGGATCTCGCGGACCGCGTAAATCCGCCGTCCCTGGCTTTCGAAATAGGTTCGCGTGAGGACTTCTCCGAGCAAGCCGGTGCAAAACAGAATCACGCCGGTTACTAATGCCAGGCCTCCCACAGCTATTAGCGGTCCGTGTTCCTGAATGATGTCCTGGCCTGTCCAGATCTTCAAACTCGCGAGCCAGGCCAGAAGCCCGGCGCCGAGGCCCGCGCTTGCCAAGCCCCACTTTCCGAAGAAGTGCATCGGCCGCGTGAAATATTTGAGCAAAAACCAGACAGTGAAAATATCGAACATCACGCGGAAGGTCCGCCCAAGACCGTAATGAGAACCTCCGCTCGACCGCGGAGTGTTGCGGATCGGGACCTCGGCGATTCTCGCTCCGTACAGCGCCGCCAGGGCGGGAATGAAACGATGTAACTCGCCATACAGATTCACGTCTTTGAGGATTTCCGCCCGATATGCTTTGAACGTAGTGCCGAAATCGCGGAGCTCCACCTTTGACGCTTTGGCCATCAGCCAGTTGGCGACGCGCGACGGGAACTTGCGCGTCACCGCGTTGTCGAGCCGGTTCTTGCGCCATCCGCTGGCGATGTCGTAACCCTCATCGATCTTTTGGAGAAGTGCGGGAATATCTTCAGGGGCATGCTGCAAATCGCCGTCCAGCGAGATAATAATGCTGCCCTGCGCCTCATCAAATCCGGCCGCCAGCGCCGCCGTTTGTCCGAAATTCCTGCGCAGCCGGACTACCTTCATATGCGCATCGGTTTCGGCAAGATTCGCCAGCAGTTCGAAGCTGCGATCGGTGGAGGCGTCGTCGACGAAGATAATCTCGTACGGTCTGCGGAGCTTCTCGAGCACCGCCGTCAACCGGTCGTAAAGAGGAAGAATCGACGGCTCCTCGTTGTGAACTGGAACCACGACCGAGAGACTCGCCATGTTGCTGCCAGGATAACACTGGCCGTTTGGCGGGCGGCGCCGCGTAGCTTAGCTGTCTTTTAGCGGTCTTAACGTCGTTTACGAAAAAAAACTCAAACGCTCAGCAGCACCCCGGTTGCGGCTATGCCGGTCAGCTTCGCCAGCGCGTAGGCATACCACTGAAGCTGCCTTAAGTATTGGGCTCGGCGTGGGGCGAAGTCGGCGTCCGTTTTGAAATCGACCACCACCCATCTGCCGTCCTCGACGAACGCGAGATCGATTATGCCTTCCAGCCACTGTCCTTGATCCGTCGCAAACGATACCGGGTATTCCCGGTGCACGCGCGAAGCAGCGCGGGCGCGAGCCAGAAGCGGAGCGGCGAGAACCGCCGACACGGCGGCCGCCGCGGCCTCGCCCTCTTCGGCCGTAGCGCCGAGCACCCGCGCATTTAACTCCGCAAATCGACGAACGGTCTCGGCGCCCGCATCGAGAGGCGCTTCGCGCAAAGTAACGTGCACCAGTGTTCCGAATCGCTTTCCGCCAAGGGCGCGCGGAGCGCTCATTGTCGATGCAAACTCCACCGAGACTGGTTCAGGCGGAGCTGATGCGGCCTCGCTTGCCAAAAATACCTCCATCTCCGGCTTGGCGGCCTCCGCGATTCGTTGTTCCCGGGTCTGTCGCCACGCCCGATACGCATCCAGGCTCGCGCCGCCGTCTTGCTGAAGGACCCCTTTTACCGCTTCCTCCTGCCAGAGGGTCTGGGTTTGCATTTCTCCGAGCTTCAGGGCAAATGGGTCCCACCATACTACTTTGTGCGCTCCCCTCTGCGGCTCAATCAAACCGGGCCGCACTGAAAATTCAGGTTGGCGATCACAATCGAGAGGCCGCGAAACGACCGTTGCGGATCCAAATGGAGGACAGCCCGGCGCGCCGCGCGAGTTGCGCCGGTTTGCTGGGGTGGGATAGAGCGCCTTATAGAACGGGCTAAGCCAGCTATCGGCCGGATAGGGTTCGTCGCCGACGGCCGGAATCACCAGAAGGTCTCGCGCGCGGGTGGCGGCGACATAGGCTACGCGAATGCCCTCGGCGCGCTCGCGCGCAAACTCCACGGGCGCTTGCTCCCGCAATTCCCACGGCGCGCAGCCGAGCAACTCGACGGCACACAACTTCTTTTGCCCGTCAGCGTGCTGTTCGGGCTCGTTGCGCGAGAGTCCGCTCGTCAGATCCGCAAGAATCACCACTGGAAACTCGAGTCCCTTGGCGCCGTGAACCGTCATCAGCCGGACGCCCGCGGAATCTTCTTCGAGCACCGGCGCTTCTGCCGCTTCTTCCTTTTCGGCCTTAGCGGCAAGCTCCTCCACAAAACCGCGGAACGAAATACCGCCGGTCATCTCATATGTGCGGGCCAGCTCGGCCACTCGCGCGACGTTGGCCAGAATCTGTTGCCCGCCGGGCCGGAGCAGGAATCCGGCGTGGGCCCGGGTCGCTTCCAGAAGCGAGTTCACGGTTGCGGCAAAGGGTTGCCGGTTGCGCCTTCCATGCAGCCGGGCGAGCGTTTCAAGAGCTTCCTCGATGGAAGAGAAATCCGCATCCCCGGTTGTGCGGAAGGGGTGCAAACGGCCATGCCGATGCCGGTATAGAAAAAGCGCCTCGTCCGGAATGGCGAACAGCGACCCTTTTAAGGCGGCGAATACGCTGAGCTCGTCGTCCGGCCATTCGATGGCGGTGAGGGCGGCGCGCAGGGTCTCCACTTCTTCGCGGCGATGCAGCGATTTCGAGCCCGCGAGCAAGTGCGCGATGCCGCGTTCCTCGAGCGCGCGGACCGTCTCGCGCGTCAGATCGATCTCCCCGTAATTCCGCTTTCGGAACAGCACCGCGACGTCCTTTTCGCAATATCCCCATTTGCTCTCGTTCACCAGCCAATCCACAAACGCCGCAATCGCCTGCGGCAGGCATTCCGCCACTTTCTGTTTGGATAGCCGCTGCGTAGCGTAAGGCTCTGGAACCGGCAAGGCGATCACGCTAGGCCGGCTATCGATTTCGTCCCGATCCTTTTCGAGCGGGGCCCATTCTGCATGGCCTTCCATAGCATCGCCGGACATCTCCGTTTCAAACGCGGCATTCACGAATTCCTGAATATTGGGAACGGCACGGAAGCTTCGCGTGAGAGCGACCCGTCCCGCGCCCCATTTTTCAAGAAGCTGGCGCACCTCTCGATACAGCATCAGATCGGCGCGCCGGAACTTGTAAATCGATTGTTTCGGATCGCCGACCAGGAAAAGCTTGCCGGATTTCGGGCTCGCCTTTCGCCAATCGCGCTCATTCGGATTCTCCGCGCCCAGTAACAACAGAATCTCCGCCTGAAGCGGATCAGTGTCCTGGAATTCGTCGACGAAGATGCAAGCGAAGCGATTCTGGAAGTAGGCCCGAACCTCCTTTTCATCCCGCAAAAGGTCACGAACCTTCTGCAGCAGATCAACAAAGTCCAGCTTTCCGAGTCTGCGCTTTCGCTCGCCGTACTCTTCCAGCAACCCGCGCATTTCCTGCCGTAAAAGGGCGGCGAGCTCGGCGTCGGCCCGGACCCGGAACTCGTCAATCCACCGGATCAGCTCGTCGCGCTGGGCCAGGAGAACTTCGCGAGCCACGCCTCCCCCGTATTCGCCGGAGCCTCTTCTGAAATTTCTGCGCAAATCTCGCGAAAGCTTGATGAGCAGGCTTTCAAGCGCGTCGTAATCGCGAGATCCAGCCGGTTCGGCGTTCTCAATCCAAGCGGCGAGTTCGCGCGCGGGACGCAGGGCGAGATACAAGTTGTCGGTGTCGCGGCGCGGGCGCGCGCTCAGTGCGGCGAGCTCGCGCACCCGACCCACCAGCGTGTCGATTTCTTTAGTGCGCGCGAACGGCTCGCGCCGCCATTCTGCGGGATAATCGCGCCATTCCACCAGCTTCCATCCGGCGTGTTGCAGGCGCTCGAGAGGCGGCGAGTCGTCCCAACTATCGCGCCATGCCAACCTCGCAAAGGCTCGGCGCAAGCCGGGAGACTCGCGATCCAACTGCCGCTCCAGCCACGCGCGGAAGGACCGCTGATAAATGCGGGCCGATTCCTGCTCGGCCAATTCCTCGAAGGCCGGATCGATTTTGGCTTCCACCGGCCGCTCGCGGAGGATCTGCGCGCAAAAGCTATGGATGGTGCCGACGGAAGCCTCCTCGAGGCGCGCAAGAGCCCGCTCCAGGGCCGCTTGCGGCTCCCCGTGCGTCTGTTGACGCTGCTCATCCAATTCCTGGCGCAGCCGCAGCTTCATCTCGCCCGCCGCCTTGTGGGTGAAAGTGACAGCCGCAATCTCGTGAATTTGCGCGCGGCCCGCGGCAAGCACCGCGACGATGCGGCGCACCATCTCCGTGGTCTTGCCAGTCCCCGCCGAGGCCTCCACGATCAGGTTTTCGTCGAGCGAGCTGCGAATGCGCGCTCGCGCCTCATCATCGGAAGATGAAGCGGTAGAAAAATAAGCGGCCGGCTTCATGCCATTCCCCGAAGCTCAAATAGCGGCTCCAGCCTCTGTTCGCGCCGGTCCTTATAGCGACGGAATCGCCTTTCCTCGTAAGGCCCGCACGCCAGCCTGTAATCGCAATATCGGCAGGCGTCCTTTTCCGGGGCGGGGGGAAGGAATCCGGAACAGATCGCACCTTCAATGTTGCGAAGCGCCCGCGCAAGGAAAGCGCGCGATCGCTCATTCAGCTCGATGCGTATCGACCGATACCCTCCGCGTTGCGTCGCGTAAAACAGGCGGCCGCCCTCCACTTTTGCTCCGAAAATTTTTTGGACGGCCAGGCCGTAGAGCAAAGGTTGCAACGTACGCCCGCCGCCAACGTAGAGAGGAACGCGTTCCGGCGGCTTGCCGGTTTTGTGATCGGTGACGCGGAAAACGCCGCTATCGGCGTGCCTCTCGATCAAATCGATGGAGCCCTTTAGCCTCACTCCCTCCAGGGCGGCCTCTTGAGCCGTGCTCGAAGGATCGCGTCCCTGGCGGGGCTCCAAGCCAAAGGAAAACTCGAAATGGAGCGGCTCCCAATCGCCATCGTTTTGCGCCGCGTGATGAAGCCAGCCGCGAAGGTCCGTCCGTAGATCTTCGATCTCGGTTTTCCAAACGCGCTCGATGGCCGGGGCGAGCGATTCGTAATATTCGGCGGCGATCCGGTTCAGCGTTCGATCGCATGCCGCCAGAGCTTCCCCAAGCTGCTCTGGGCGCCGGCCGCGCCCCAGCGGCAGCAAGCCGGCCTGCTTCAGCTCCATCAAGAGCGAGGCTTGCACTTCGTGGAACAAGGCGCCGCGGGTGAGAGGATCGAGCTGCTGCAATGGAGCCGCGTCACAGCGGGGATGGAGACGGTAAATTGCGTGAAGCGCAAATCTGTACGGGCATAGCGCGAACTGTTCGAGCGAAGATGGCGACCATGCGCGCGCGGATAAAGAATGCATGGCCAGCGCTTCCAGCGCCGCGGGCTCGCGCGCGATCAGACCGTCGGCCGGGGTCCAGGCCGGCTGCCAGCGACGCCACCGGGCCCGCAGGCTGCGCGCTAGGTGCGGATTGGTTTCCACCAAATGCCGCCCCGCGCCAGGCTTCCGTTCTCCCAATACAGCCAGATCGTATTCGGCGTCGTCGATGGCGTCGGCAGCGGAAGGCGGCGCGGGCCAATTCAGGCGCGCCGGAGCCGCTTCGCGCGCTTTCTCCTCGAACGGCTTCAATTTGGGAAGAGATCCTTCGAGCGCTCGGGGCAGCTCCAGTGCGTAAAACGACGGCACACGGGGACGAGCTTCAGCCACATCCATGCGCGGATAAGATGCGATAAAGCGATTCCGCGCGGCAGCGAGCGCCACAAGCAGCCGCTCTCGCTCCTCGAGGTTGCGGTCGTGGCGCGACGGCAGGCCGCCAATCGCGCTCCTGGCGGCGTCCAACAGCAATGGATCCTCGAGAGCGCGCTGTGGAAACAATCCTTCCGCCAGTCCCGGAAGAAACACCACTGAAAATTCGCATCCGCGAACCTCGTCAATCGATCCGACGAACACCCGACCCCATCGGCGCCCCGGAGGCTCGGAGCGCAAAAAGCGTAAACGTTCGCTGAGGACTTCGGCGACCTCCTCTACGGAAACCGGTCCCACTTCGCCCATTGGCTCCAACTCCGCCAGCACCGCCAGCACGCCTGTTGAATCGCGCAGTGACGCTTGCGCAAGCTCTCGCAGACATTTGAGCCACTCGCTCCAATAGGCCGTTCGGCGCAAAGTGTCGAGCCGCGTGATCAAAGGCAAAGCGAACGCCGAAAGCGAGCGGAGCCGGTCAAGCTGCCCAGCCAAATAGGACCGCTGTGCTTCGCTTGCCTCGGTTGCCGATTGGAGCCGCAGCTCAAACTCCCTCTCCAGGCCCTTCAGCCGCCGCTCCCAGCGCGATCGCCCGCCAATGACAGCGGCATCGACAATAAGCCTTTCCCAAGCCGCGGGCGCGGGGATGAAGGAGTCGCCCGCTGCTCTGCCCTCTTGCGGCGGCGGCTCGGAACCGGGCGTCCGCGGGCCAGCGCTCAGAGACGCCAGCAACTCGTCTTGCGGCGCGACCCAATTGACGGGCTCAAACGAGGGAACCTGGCCGAACGACAAATACTCCGCGAATCTCGAGGCCGAGCATTTTTCTGCCGCGCAGGCCAGCAGCGCCAGAAAAGCGCGCCCGGCCGGGTCAGGCCGCATCGTCCCGTGGCTAAACCAAGCCGGAATAGAGGCGCGGCGAAGCGCATCCTCAACCATCGGCTGATAGCGCTGTGGATCCCGCAGCACAATGGCGATCTGATCGAACCGGACGCCGTCGCTCGCCAGGCGAAGAATGCGGCGAGCGATCTCGACCGCCTCCAAACCTTCTCCAGGGGCCGAAAATATTTCGAAGCCGCTCCGATTGGGCGCCGCGGCTGGCGCGAGCGCGAACACGTAACGACGTAAGTGTTCCAGAACGCTAGACGATTCATCTTTGCTCGGCGGCGTCTCGGGCTCCGTGTCTTGACCCAACTCCAGTTCTAGAACTTCGGCCGCGCGCCGCGCGACCGCTTCAAAGAATGCGCGGTGCGACCGTGTTTCGAGCGGCGCATCCAGTCTCAACAATGGGAGGCCGAGCAACGGATGTCCGCCGAGCTCTGCGGCCTGAAGGGCAAGGTTCAGAACCTCCGCCAAATCCGCCAGCGAGCGGGCGGCGAGCTCGTCTCGATAGCGCGCAAGCAGGCGCTCCAAGTCGGCTCCGGCCGGACCGGCGTCCCCAAGGGTCGTGGGATCGATGCGAGCCAGCCGCAACTCGGCCAGCGTTTTTGCAAGAGCGCGGGCAAAGCCGGGCAAAGCCGCCACGGGCGCAAAGTACTTGAGCTCGTTGGCCTGCAAAGCCTGGTGCGCAATCCGCGCCGACATGGCTTCAAGACCCAGGCGGCCCAAAGGAGTAAGTCCCTGAAGAGCCATCGCCGGACGCGCCAGCGACGCCGCCAGTTGGACCAAACTGGTGCGATGCAAGCCGGCGGCGCCCGATTGGGCTTGCCCACTTCGGGTTGCTCCGCGAGCCTCCGAGGACATCCGCGCCAAGCTATCCCCTGCCATTTGGCAAGGAGAAATCACAAGTACCTCGGTAAAGCGCGACGCGAATTGCGCGGCTGCTTGCAACAACCGGCCATTCGAACGCGACTTCACGCAAACCATCACTATAAGAGTATCTGCATGAGAGCATCTGCGCCAATTTGAGCCTGGCGCGCAACAATCGGTGATCCGCGTGAAAAAAATTCTGGGGAGCAGTAACCAACGAGGATACGCGGTCGTTATTACAAATAACTAAATCCCCGTTACGACAGCGGGCGCTCTCACCCCTTTTCACCCATAAGAAGCGCCCGCTACCCTTTCTTCTGGCGCGCCGGCCGGCGGCGCAAATCCCCCTCCAGGAGCAGTTTATGAGCTCAGCCGTTTGGCAGCGGGTTTAATCCAAAATATTATCGAACAGAACCGAGCTCAAGTACCGCTCGCCCGAATCGGGCAGGATCACCACCATGGTTTTTCCGAGCATTTCGGGTTCGCGCGCGACTCGGGCTGCAACCGCGACCGCGGCGCCGCACGATATCCCGGAAAGAATCCCCTCCTCGCGCGCCAGTCGCCGCGACATTTCGATCGCCTCTTCATCGCTGACGCTTTCAATGCGGTCAAGAATTTTCAAATCGAGAGTGTCCGGAATGAATCCTGCTCCGATTCCTTGTATCCCGGTTGGCCCTGGTCTGACAGGATCGCCTGCAAGGGTCTGGGAGATCACCGGGCTGCTGGCTGGCTCGACTCCGATAGAGACTAGGGCCTGCCTTTTCTCCCGCTTGAAGTAACGCGAAATTCCGGTAATGGTGCCTCCGGTTCCTATGCCCGCCACCAGCGCATCGACCCGGCCGTGAGTGGCTTGCCAGATTTCGGGACCGGTCGTTTTGAAGTGGATCTCGGGATTGGCCGGATTTTTGAACTGCTGTAGAAGCACGAACCGGTCCGGGCTTTCCGCGACCATCGCTTCAGCTCGCTCAATGGAGGCGCGCATGCCCAGCGCGCCGTCGGTAAGAATGATCCGGGCTCCCAGCGCTTTCAAAACCTTCCTTCGCTCCATGGACATCGTTTCCGGCATCAAGAGAGTGACCCTATATCCCCGCGCCGCACCCACGAAAGCGAGCGCGATTCCGGTATTGCCGCTGGTTGGCTCAATAATTTCCTTGCCGGGCCTGAGCACGCCCCGGCGTTCGGCGTCCCAAATCATCGCAGCGCCGATGCGGTCCTTCACCGAATAGGCAGGATTTCGCCCCTCGATCTTCGCCAGCACTGTGGCGCCGGCGCCCGCGGTGATGCGATTCAGCCGCACCAGCGGAGTGTGTCCGATGCTAAGAGAGTTGTCGGAGAACACCATCAGATGTCCCAGTTGGGGATGTAACGCGCCTGCGAATCTTTCCACCGGCGGACCAATTCCGCGAAAGTCGTCTGATCTAGGATATTGGCGACGGCGGCGTCGACGCGCCGCCATAAGTCGGAAAAAACGCCGGGGGCGGCGCGCCGCGGCGTGTTGCCGTCCTCCAAATAACGAAGCGCCTGTCCCACGGTGATCTGGTCGGCGGGTTTCGCCAGCCGGTAGCCGCCCTCGGCCCCCCGGCGCGATTCCACAAACCCGCCGTGCTTCAGGCTCGCCAGGATAAGCTCCAAAAACTTCTGAGGAATCTTTTGTCGCCGCGCGATGTCGGCGATCTTGACCGGCTCGCCTGGAGTCTGCATCGCCAGATCCAAGATCGCCAGCAGAGCATATTCGCTCTTCACTGAGATGTTCATGTTTCAGCAGCGGCCGTCGGGGCTCAGCCATTGAGGTTTCGACGGCCTTGAGGACCTATTCTTTTAGAATCGCGCGGCGGACCCCTAAAATCAACGTCGGCGAGCGCCGGCGCAGATACCGGCTCCGTTGCAGAGAGCGCGCGCCCATGGGACGGCTGCGGGAGCCTGCCAATCGAACCGGAACGACGCCAATCGGCTGACGCAGCCATCACGATATGATGAAAACGATGCCTCCCCGGGACATCGATGAAGACCCTGTCGCAGCCTCCCCTAGACGCGCGCAAGGCGACCCGGCGGCAGCGCTTTCCGGCGTGGTAGCGGCCGCCGCGCCCTTCGCGTTTTCTCGGATTCCGGAAATTGAGTCCGCCCTGGCCGAAGCGATTCGCGGGAAACCGGAGGCGGTGCGCCTTTCGCTTGCTTGCCTGCTGGCCCGCGGCCATCTGCTGATTGAAGATGTTCCGGGCGTAGGTAAAACCACGCTTGCCCAAGCTTTGGCTCGCAGCGTACATTCCCAGTTCCATCGCATCCAATTCACTTCCGACATGCTGCCGAGCGATGTGGTGGGCGTTACGATTTATAATGCCCACACGCGAGAATTCGAGTTCAAAAACGGGCCAATTTTCACCAATTTCCTGTTGGCGGACGAAATCAATCGCGCCACTCCCAAAACGCAGTCGGCTCTGCTGGAGGCCATGAACGAGCTTCAGGTCACGGTGGATGGCCGCTCGTATCCCCTGGCGCAGCCATTTATGGTGATCGCGACCCAGAATCCAGTGGAGCACCATGGAACCTACCCCCTGCCGGAGTCGCAGCTCGACCGCTTCCTGATGCGCATCCGCATCGGCTACCCCGGCCGGGCCGCGGAGCGTGAGGTTCTGAGACAGAACGGACCGTCCCCGGCGGAATCGGCCGCGCCCGTAATCTCCGGCCGCGATTTGACGATGCTGCAAGAATTTGTCGGCGCTGTGGAAGTGGACGAAGCACTGGTCGATTACATGCTCGAAATCGTCGAGCACACGCGCTCCCACGAATTGTTAGCCATGGGCGTAAGTCCGCGAGGGGCGCGAGCGTTGTATCGGGCGACTCAGGCGATGGCCGCCGTGGATGGCCGCGACTATGCCACTCCCGACGACGTGAAACGTCTCGTGCTGCCGGTGTTTGCTCATCGCGTTCTGTTAAACTCGCGAGCCATGCCCGCGCAAAGCCCGGTCGAGGCCGCCGAACGGGTGCTCAACGGGATCCTGGCGTCGGTGGAAGTTCCGCTGTGAAAGCTTAAGGCCGGGGCCTCAAGATTAACCCTTCATTATGAAAACTGCGATTATCGGCCTGCCGATGGTGGGCAAAACCAGTCTGTTTACGATCCTTACGGGTGTCCATGAAGCCGCCCGCGTCGGATCGATGGAAGCGCGCGTCGGCGTCGCCAAGGTGCCGGACCATCGGCTGGAGGCGCTGGCAAAGCTGTTTGAGCCGCCCAAGGTCACGCACGCCACCGTCGAATATCTGGATTTTCCCGCCATTTCCAAGGAAGCTTTGCGCGATCCGAGTTACCTGGCCAGTCTGCGTGTTGTCGATGCCCTGGCTCACGTGCTCCGCGTTTTCGAAAGTGAAGCCGTGCCGCACGAAAAGGGCTCCGTCGATCCCCTGCGCGATTTCCAAGATGTGGAAATGGAGTTGATCCTAAGCGACCTGGCGGTTGTGGAAAAACGCATGGAGCGCGTCGACAAGGACCGCAAGAAAATCAAAAGCCCGGATCTGGATAGAGAGTTTGCGTTGCTGGAGCGACTGAAATCAGAGCTGGAGGAAAACAGGGCCTTACGGGCGCTCGAATTGGACGAGGAAGATGAGAAACGCATCCGCGGCTTTCAATTTCTTTCCCGCAAGCCGCTGCTGGCGGTGCTGAACGTCGGCGAGGCCGACGCTGGCCGGATGCATGAAATCGAAGCGCAATATAGAGACGGTCCGTTGGCGGGGCGTCCGCGAACCGCCGTCACAGCGATCTGCGGCAAAATCGAGGCTGAACTGGCCGAGCTTTCTCCCCAGGACGTCAAAGAATACTTGGCCAGCTTCGGCCTGCCTGAGTCGGGCTTGGAGCGGCTGATTTCCGCGACTTACGCTCTATTGGGATTGATGAGCTTTCTGACCGCCGGCGAGACAGAGGTCCGCGCCTGGACCATTCCCGCTAATAGCACGGCGGTCAAGGCCGCTGGCGCTATCCACAGCGATTTCGAAAAGAAGTTCATTCGCGCAGAAGTGGTGAACTGGAAGGCTCTGATCGAGCAGTCCGGCTATCCCGGCGTCCGCCAGAAGGGTTTGTTAAGACTCGAAGGCAAGGACTATGTAGTGAAAGACGGCGACGTGCTGGTCATTCGGCACGGCTGAGCGCGGACGCATAACGCGGCTCAAAATGGCTCTTGAGGGCCAAAAACGGGCGCTCGATCACTTTGTAGCTGCCTATGCTCACGGCGAGAGTGGCGGCGAACATCGCCGGCAGTTCCATGAACCACGGAAGCGATAAATGAAGTCTGCGGCTGCTACTTTGGATCGCCAGCGCAACCATCCGATGCCAGACATAAGCCCCATAGCTGTACTTTCCGAAGACCCTCATGAACCCGCTTGTAAAAACGCGCTGAGGCAGCGACTCGGTTCCCATAGTGACGACCACGCCCAACAGGAGCGCCGCATAGGCGAGCGCGATGATCGTATAGCCGAAGCGCTGCGTGCCGGGCATATGGATTCCCACTCCTTTTGACGACAATCTCAAGATCGCGAACATTACCACCGGCATCCACCAGAGCCATTTCGTGCGGCTGCATAATGTCCTCACCGCCTTTTCTTCGCGGATCAGGCAAGCGCAGGCGGCTCCAATAAGCAAAGCGTCCATGCGCGTGAAAACATTCCGGTAGATGTAATACGGGTCGACATTTTCGGCGAGCAGCGCGAGCCTCAGCACAACAGCGGCCAGGGCGCCGGCGATCGCAATCTGTAAAACCTGACGGCGATTAAACTGGCGAACCACAAACGGCCAGAGAAGATAGAATTGCTCCTCCACGGCAAGCGACCAATAATGGCCAGCGAAGAAAACCTTAGTCATGACCCAGTTCTGCGCGTAGAACAAGTACCAAATGCGGGTGTGCGGATGCGCGTCGGCGGGGGCGATGACGAAGAAGATTAAGGGCAGGCTCAAGTAATAGAGGGGAAAGATTCTTAAAATTCGGCGAGTGTAAAACGAGTTGAAATAGTTGGTGGCAGAGCTTGTGTCCAACAGGATGCCGGTGATGAGAAAACCCGAAAGCACGAAAAAGAGATCCACCCCCGTCCAACCGAAGTCGCTCAGCGATGCAACAGCGCGCTGTAAGGGTTGATGGCGGTTCAGAATCATTGCATAGTGGAATAGCATCACCATAACAATGGCGAGCCCGCGCAGCCCATCCAACGGTGGCAGCCACTTACCCGTGATTGCTAGCGTTTGATTTGGCGCACCCGCATCCGGCGCGCTGGCCCGCGCGGCGCCAAGAAGAGAAAAACTGTTGAAATCCAACCCACCGGCCCTCCGACGGCCGCCCCGACACTACGCTATGACGGCAAACCTGGGAAAAGGGTTACGTTTGATCGTGCAAGGCGGGGAGCACGATGCAGCCTTGGTTTCACCGCGGGCGGCGAGAACGAAACCTTCGGCGACAAACAGCCATGCTTAGAACGTGACGCGGAAGCGGCTCTTGAAGATGAATGCGCTGATCATTGACAACGCCAAAAGCCAGATCAGCCAATGCAGGTCTAGGCCGAGCGCGTGAACCGGCGAAGATGGATAATCGACCGAGATCCAGTCCACAGGACCGCCAGAGAGCTTGGCCTCCCCAGGTGACCAGATCCAGTCCCATAACGCGCTGACGCGCCGTTCCGAGACATATTGTGGACCCTGTCCTGTCCGGATGCTTTTAGAGACGGACCCTGATGGAAAGACCAGTTCGAAATCGCCGCGAGTAGCGCCTGCGGCGCGCACGCGCCAACTTATTTCACGGCGCTGCGGGATCCAAACAGGGGGCGTCTCCACGGTGACCCCGGCCGGAGCCTTAAGAACCGGCTCTAAGCTGGTTTCGCCATCTCGAAGGTGGGCTGTCACGATCGTTTCTCGGCCGACGGGAATAGGCGCCCGGCCGTAAAAGCATTCCAGTTGGGCCAAAATAAGAACCATTGGGACGCTCGCCACCACGGCTGGAATCAGCATCAAGCCGATGTACTTCGCATTGGCGGCCAGCAGCCCAAGCTGGGCTTTCCAGATCAGAACCGGCTCGTCGGTGAAGAGGCGCATCTCGTATAGGTGCGCCTGAAGGCGCGCCTTCACCTTGCGAATGGCCTCCTGGTTCGATGTGACGGAGAAGACCCACAGCATTCCGATTCCCAACAAAAGACTAAAGGGAACCAGTGTGATTAAGGGATGCAAGCCGTCAAAGGGTGAAAAAATCCCAGAAACCACTATTCCAGATATCCCAGTCCTTGAAGCTTCTTAACGATCTCCTCGTCCGATTCTGCGTCTTCGAGTTTCGCCAGCTCCTTGGAGAGCACGTGCTCGACAAATTCCTCGGGGGAGGAGTAGCCGGCCGCCTCGCTGCACCGCTTCACCCTCTGCCATGTCGCTTTTTTCAATTTGATGCTGGTGTTGAACATAATCCTCAAGTAAAGGCTCTCAATAAATCGAATGCCCGATCATGCCTGGCCCCGGCCCTACGTTGAACGTCGCAAGGAGCGAAACCGTCAAGTCCCACAGATGCGGATGGGGGTCGGCGCTTTTGCGGTTGCTGATGAGGACGCCGGGAACGAATTTTGCCCAGATGCAATGGTCTGCGCGCCACTCCTCTTTGTTGTCTTCGACCACCGCCTTGGGAACCGCGCCCAGGGCGGTTTGCCAGGAGCCGCGGTAGCCGGGCATATAGCCGACCAGCAGATCCGGCGCCTTGTCGAGCATATTGCCGTGAAATTCCTCGTGCGTCACGGTGACGCCGCCGACCATGGGTTTGCCATTATCCGGATCTTTCGCTTCCATGAGTTTCGCGACGAGTTTTTTGGTGAGCGCGTCCGCTTCCGGACCCGGGGCGACCACGCCTTGCGGCTCGCGCCCTTGAAGGTTCAGATAGAGGCCGTTCAATCCCACGGCGTACGCTTGCGTCTTCGACCAATCCACGTGCGGAAAAAGTTCCTCGTCGCTTGCGTTTTTGGGATCGTCGAGCGTTAAGAAGCCTTCTTTCATCAGCCAGGTGTTCAAGTGCAGGGCGCGATCGAATCGCGTGAAGCCGTGATCGCTCATCACAATCAAGGTGGCGTCCGGCGCCTTCTGCTGAACCCACCCAATGGCTTGATCGACGACTTTGTAGGTTTCCAAAAGATCGTCATCGTACGTTCCCCAGAGCATATGAGAATCCTGGTCGATTCCGAAGAAGTGGAAGAACAGGAAGCCGTCGTGGAAGCGCTCCATTTCATGGCGCAGCAGCTTCAAATGATCCTGGGAGACCATCCGGCTTTGAGCGATGTATTCGGCGCGGTCAAAGACGCCCTGCCGCCAGGCGGCCGTGTCCTGAGCCATGCCTTGCGTGTAAAACAGCCCCACTTCCTTGGCGAGCGTTTGGCTATAGGAGTCTGGAGCCGTGATCGGAAGCACCGGATCGGAGGGGTCGATGTTGACCGGAGTGACGTAAACTTCGAAAGTGGGGTGCAGCTTCTTTGCGTAGATGCGGAAAATGCCGCCGGCGCTTTCGATTCCCTTGATAAGCGTAAAGCGGGCCCGGATCCAATCCGACCATTCTCCTTCCTTGAGGATCACTTGCGTATCGCCGGAGTCGAAGCGCGCCGCCGGATGCTTCGGATCCACGTGCGCCACGACTCTGAAAAACGTCGGCGCTTTGTCTTTCCGCAGCGAATTGTCGGGGCCGGGTATTTCGAGGTCGGCCGAGCCGTCGCGTAAATCGACATGCAGGATGCGGCCGCCTGGAACCATCCGGCTGTTCTGAGACTTCTCATCGGTGAAGAAAGTGAATTCGCCGTTCGTGCCGCGCAGATCCGGCGTGCCCATGCCGGCGATGGAGAAGCCGTCGTCGCAGTGCACCGGAGGAAAATCGGTAGGCATGCGGATCACTTGCACGGCGACATGGTTTTCGGCGAGCATCTGCCAGAACGGCTTGCCCTGCCGGAAATTGTTGACCTTGCCGGAGCTGATGGGCAGCTCGTAATCTCCCATGGAGATGGTTTTGGCCCCTTCCGCACTCTGGGCCATCGAGGAATAGGGCGCCAAAGTTTTGGGATCGCGATGGACGAAATCGAAAATTCCGTGTGAGCCCGGATCTGTGCCCGTGATGAAGGTGGACCATGCCACCGGACTCTGCGGAGGCATGGTGGTCTCCAAGCGCTTGAACTCGCCCTGCTGGGCCAGCTTGGCCAGATTGGGAAGCGAAGACCAATGCTGCTCCAAAAAATTGGGGTCCATGCCGTCGATGCCCAAAACAATGACTTTCTTGCCCGAGGCCACGACGGAGTGGCGGGCGCAGCCTGACAGCGCCAGCAGCCCGGTGACGAGCGCTAGTTTGCGAAGAGAGTTCGTCCTTCCATCCATGCCGGTCTTTCCACTCCGAACAATTGCAGCGCCGTGGGCGCCATATCTTCAATGCCCGGATCTTCCAGATTTATCTTGCGGTTGCAGAACAGCACGCCGGGCACCAGCGCCGGATCGACGGAATGATCGCCGCTCCAGGCCTTGCAGTTGTCCTCGAAGACTCCAGCGCTGACTTTGCCAACCGCCGCATCCCACGAGGTGCGATAGCCTTCGTTGTATCCCACGATCAGGTCGGGGGCTTCCCCTAAATACGGTCCGCGATACAGCTCGGAAGCTGCGTAGACGGCGCGAATGCCGATCTCGCCGCGCTCCTCGTCCCTCAAACCGCTCAGCTTCTGTTTCAGCTCCTGCGTAAGCGCGGCGGCCTCTGCGCCGGGCTCGACGATGCCTTGCGCCTCGCGGCCCTTGATGTTGAGATACATGCCGCCGAGGCCGAGAGTGTATGCTCGCGTTCGGCTCCAATCCACGCCTTTGAAATATTGCCCGCTTTCCAACGCCCCGTCTTTCAGAACCAGATAGCCGTTGTCGCGCAGCCAGGAATTGATGTTGACGCCGCGGCGGAAGGAGCAGAAGCCGTGATCGGAAAGAACGAAGATCACCGTGTCCGGATCTTCGTGCTTCAACGCCAGACCCACCAGCCGGTCCATGCGCTGGTACAAATCCTCGATCGTCCGCGCGTAGGGGCTGGCGCTTTCGCCGTGCAGGAATCGATAGAACATGTGCTGCACCCGATCGCTTGTGTCGAAAACGCATGCCACTACGCCCCGGCGCGTCTTCTCCAGAGCGTTCTGGAACATAGCCTCGCGTTCGTCCATCAGGGAATAGGCTTGCTTCAGAAACTCGTCTTCATCGATGACGCCCTCGTTCAGGGCCCAGGTGTCTTCGGCCATGCCGAGCGTGGAATACGCGCCCAGCAGCTTGGCCAGATAAGCGGCGTAATAGGAAGGATGGCTGATGGGCAGCGCCGGCCGCTCCGGGTCGATCTGTAAGGGCGAAACGTAAAGCGAAAAGTGCGGCTCCATTTCCGTCGCCATGAACCGGGCGATGCCGTGAACCTTCACTCCCAGAGACGCTTTGAACTTGAGCTTGACCCAGGGGGTGTACTCGCCCACCGTCAAAGGGTAAGCGGCGTCCTGGATTTCGAGTACAGGACGCTTGTCTTTGCCGCCGTCCAGACGGATCCGGAACGCGATTCGCATCGCGCCGCCGTTTTCCACCAGCAGATCCTCGGGGCCCTCCAGCGCGCCCTCGAACCCATCGGCGGTGCGCGTAAGCGGGTAGCGGCTGCCGCTTTCAAATGTCGCCTGTTCGACGCGAGTGGTGAATTGCGAGAAGCTGCCTTGAGTCCCGCGCAGATCGGGCGTGGACATGGCTGAAAGCAGGCGGCCATTGAATTTATCCGGCGGAAAGGTAATGGGCACGCGAATAATGGTCGAGCCAATCTGCTGCTGACCCAAAAGCTTCCAAAACGGCTGGCTTTTGCGTTTCAATTCCACCTGAGCTTGGGAAAGCGGTATGCGGAAGCGGCCGAGCTTCCATACGCGCCCAGGCGGCCGCACCTGGGCCGCGGCCAGTTCCGGCACGTAGCTCTTCATATTGCGATTCAAAAAGTCGAAAATATTGTGCTTGGCCGGGTTCACCCCGGTGGCGAAAGTGGACCAGGCCACCGGCGATAATGCTGGAAAGGTTGTGCGGAGCCGCGAATACGATCCTTTTTCCTTCAGCCGCGAGAGGTTGGGTAGCTTACCTTCCGCCATGAATTTCTCGGTCAGCTTAGGGTCCAGGCCGTCCAGCCCCAAAAAGACGATTTTCTTGACTTTGGCGTTGCGAAAGCCCTCGGTTCTGCGCAAGATGCGCCAAACCATGCGAAAAGGCCAGGCCAGCAGCGAGCCGATGCTCAAAAAAAATCCCGCCAGCAGGCTGAGGAACGAACCCAAAAATGCGAACCCGGCGCCCGGGCCGACGTAGGCCAGATCCACCCCGCCCGCATGATGACGATAAAGCAGCAGGCAGGCAACCCAAAGCGCGCCGACAGCGGCCGGCCAGGTGCGCTGGCGAGGCCTCATCGCAGTTGAGCCTCGACAAAAGGGACTTCCCACACCTTCTCGTGATAAATCGGGCCGTGTCCGAAATATCCGTCTTCGCCGAACAATTCGCCGTGATCCGCCGTGATGGTGATGTAGGTGTTTTTCGGAACGACGTCGAATAACTCCTCCACCACGCGGTCCAGATGTTTCACCGCTTCGATTTGACGCTGCCGCAGCTCGGCGAGGCGTTTATTGTCGAAAAATTTATCTTCTTTTTTTGTTTTTTTAACGATTAATTTCCCGCCGACCACTTCGTCGTCCAGGTGCTTGAAGACGCCGTGCACTCCGCTGATCCGCGGCCACTGGTCGGGGGGTTCATCGGGCAATGCGTAGGGATAATGCGTTTCGCCGACGTTGAGCAGAAAAAAATTCGGTTTTTCTTCCGAGAACGACATCTGTCCCACCATGGCCCGCATGTCATTGTGCTTCTCCATCAGCTTATAGGCGTCGAAGCCGGTGTTAAGGATGGTCTTCGGATTCAAAACCGGCAGCGATACCATGGCGTTGGTCCGGTAGCCCAGGGTGTCGCGCAGAAATGTCGGCAGAAACAGCTTGGGCACCAGCGACCGGAACTCGATATCGTCGCAGCCGAGCCGGACGTTGAACTTGAGAAAGTCTTTCTTGTAGTATTCCGAGGCGTAAACGTGCCGCGGGCTGGTGTGCGGCATGAGCCCGATCAGCAGGTTGTAGTGCGACGGCGAGGTCCAGGAGGCATAAGACCATCGCTTTTCAATCTTTCCCAACTTTTTAATATTCTTGGGCTTAGCGGCGATGAACGAGTCGTAGCGGCAACTGTCGAATACTACCAGAACATAGTTGTTGGGCCGGCGCCGGGGGGCTTTGGTCATGGATCGGGACTCCATTAGGGGTGAATTCAAAGCGAAGCAGGTGAAGTACCACCCGACGGAGAGGGCCGTTAGGACACCGCGGCGGCGGTCGTCGCCGCAGCCGGGGTCATCTTGTCATACGGATAGACATCTTCAAGCGCGGCGAAGCGAAACTCGGAAAGCAGGCGGCTGAGCTTTCGCCGCATGCCTCGCAGACCGGCGTAAGTACGAAGCCGCGAAGCGAATCCAGCCGCCAGACGCGGTTGGTCCGGATCGATTTCCCAAGGATGAAAATAGACGCAGGCCGGTTGGCCCTCCCGCGAGTTAATCCGCCGGATGCCCGCTGCCGTGTACCGGTAAGGCAGTAGGCGCAGATAGGCCCCGCCGCCTACCGGAGCCACCGCTTTGCCAGAAAGCCGCGCGGTGGCGATGGGAACCTCCAGAATAGGGCCCGTGGCCGTTTGAACAGCGTGCGCGTGACGCGCGAAGCCCGGGATTCCGTAGCGGTCGTGCGCGATGGGATAAATGCTCGAATCGCACCGGATGCCGCAGGCGCCCAGAACTTCAAGCGCCCAGAGCGATCGGGAAGTGATGGAGTAGCTGGGTGCGCGGTAAGCACGAACCGGCGAGCGGACAACGCCGGAAATGGCCGAGTAAATTGCATCCAGGGCGCGAACGGTATCCAGCCGGAATTGCTCAGGCGTCAAATCGTAAACTAATTGATGCGCATAGCTGTGACAGCCGATTTCATGGCCCGCCGCGGCGATTTTCCGGACCAGGCCCGGATTCCGCTCGGCAACCCAGCCCAGAACGAAGAAGGTCGCGCGCGCCGAATGCCGCTCAAGCAATTCCAAAACCCAGTCCGTCTGCGCTTCGACGCGGGACGGAAGCGAGGCCCACGCCTCCGGCGGCAGCGACCGCTGGATCTCCGTGGGATGGAAATACTCCTCTACATCCACCGTCAGAGCGTTGAGGAGCGGCACGATTTTCACAGGCGCGGTCATGAACTCCGGCGAAAACGCAGAAGCCGCACAGCGCCGTTATACAGCAGCGCGAAGAAGCCGAGAACCACTTCATCGGCGATCCTTTGGATCATCAGTAAATCAACCTCAGCGCAAGCGCCTTTCCATTATGACTTGTTCTATCCTGTTGAAAGCCTCCCGGTTGACAGGTAGTTGATCCGAACTTCGTTCCAACTTTCCGAAAGACTGGCATCGGGCGGGAGCGGCATGATGGCTACCGGCTTGCTCTCATGGTCCGAAAATTATGGACACATCCAATAACGGTTTGAATCACGCTCGAAGGGGAGTCCTGGTCTGGTTCACCGGCTTGAGCGGCTCCGGCAAAAGCACGCTTGCCCAAGCCCTCTTCGGGCGCTTGGAGGCTCAGGGGCGGCAGGTGGAAATCCTGGACGGCGACATGGTCCGCGCCCACCTTTCAAAGGGCCTGGGATTCAGCCGTGAGGATCGCATGGAAAATATCCGGCGCATCGCTTTCGTGGGCAATCTATTGGCAAGGCACGGAGTGATCGTGCTCGCCCCGGTTATTGCCCCCTATCGGTCGATCCGCGAGGAGGTGCGCCGCGGTTCTCCCTCCTACATCGAAGTCTATGTCAATGCGCCTTTGGAAATTTGCGAGCAGCGCGATCCCAAGGGCCTGTATCGCCGCGCCCGGGCCGGCGAGATCGCCAATTTTACCGGCCTCGACGACCCCTACGAAGCGCCCGAGGCGCCCGAAGTAGAGTGCCATACGCACGTGCACGGCGTGGAGGCCTGCGTCGAGCGCATCCTGGAGAAAATCACCGCGGCGCTTGATCGCCCCTCCGCTGTTCTAGAACCTCGCGCCGCCTTTTTGCCGTAGCCGTTCTAAGTCGTTCCCTCTATTTGGTTTCTGCATCAGTACTAAGACAAATTTGTTTGTCTGAAATCGCTCCCTTGGCGGAACGGGTGCTTGTGTGCGGGCATGAAATTTGCGCCGTTTTATCTTTCTTCTAAAGGAATCGCTCTTGTTGCCTGCGCCATGGGTTCGCTTTCCGCCGCCGCCAATCCCCTGACCTTGGACTGGGTAAGCGCCGGCAATAATCCGGTCGGAAATTACTACGTAAGCCCCTACACCGCTGAGATCACAAGCACCGGCCAGCTTATCACCCTCTACTGCATCGATTTCAATCACGAAGTAGCGCCGCCGTTGGAATGGGAAGCCAATATACAGACTTTCGATTTATCCAATGTTCCCGCGATGCAATATGGAGATTTATCCGCCAATATTAGTTCCACCTGGGCCAAATATGAAGCGGCTGCCTGGCTGATCACGCAATTGACCCAAACCACAAATCAGTACCAGCAAGCCGTGGATCAGTACGCCGCCTGGAAGATTTTCTTGGATCCGGCTCATCAAGCAGCCTATAATCAGTCCGTGGCCGCGGTTGGCGGGAGCTTCGCGGCCGCCGTCAATGTGGCCTACAATGATGCGCTGAACGCTGTGGCGAACGGCTATACTCCGAGTGGTTGGGAAATCGTAACCCCGGACCCGCCCGGCCAGCCCAACAGCACACAAGAGTTCCTCACTCCCGTAACAACGCCCGAGCCTCAATCGATCATTCTTTTGGGAACCGCTCTCGTCGCGGTCCCCTTCGTTGTCCGGATGCGAAGCAAGCGCCGGCGGAATTGAACGGCGCCGGGCAGCCTTCAGGCTCCCGGCGTTTTATCCAACTGCTGCTTGGCCCAGGCGCGAGCGGGTTCGAGGCTGACGGCCTTTTCCAGTTCCTTGCGAGCTTCGCCGTTGCGGTTCGCCTTGCGTAGCGCGATGCCCAGCCATAAATGCGCTTCCGCGGATTTCGGATCTAGCTCCACGGCCTTCTCGAAATCCTTGATCGCGACCTCCACGCCTCCGCCCATCGCCGCCGGCAAATAGTAATTGCCGACGCCGCGGCTTACATAGTTGATCGCAGCCTTTGGATCGAGTTGAACCGCCTTGTTGACCTCATCCTGGGCGCAATGGCCGTATTTCAAACCGGTCAGCAGATTGGCCGGAATGACTTGCCCGCACAGGGCGCCCAGCACGCGATGGTATTCGGCGACATCGGCCTTGAGCGCTACCGCCCGCTCAGCCGCCTTAATGCCGGTTTCCGCGGCAGACCGCGCCTGATTTTTGTCGCCGGTCTCCATCGCGATCTCGGCCAGATAGGACTGCGTCAGCGCCAATCGATAATACGCCGCCGCGTCGCCCGGTTGCTTCGCCACAGCCGCCGAGAACTGGCTGGCGATACGTTCCAGAGCGCCCCGGTCCTGGGCGTCGCGAGCCTTCGCTAGCTCGGGGGCATTGAGCGCGGGCGTCTGCCAAAACAACAAAAAAACGGGAAAGAGGGCGCCAAGGGACATGCGTTTCCTATTTTATCTCCGCTGCTACAATGACGGTTTCAGGAGGGAAAATGGCTGCAAAGGCGCGCCGCAAGTCGGTTGCAGTGCGGGTTGGATCGGTCATGGTAGGCGGTTCGCACCCTATCGTTGTCCAGTCCATGACCAACACCGACACGGCCGATACGGCTGCGACCGTAAACCAAGTCATGGCGCTCGCCAACGCCGGCTCCGAGCTGGTGCGGGTTACGGTGAACACAGAGGAAGCGGCCCGCGCGGTTCCTTCCATCGTGGAGACGCTCTATAAGTTCGGTTGCCGCGTTCCCATCATCGGAGATTTCCACTACAACGGCCACATCCTCCTCAAGAAATACCCCGAGATGGCGCGGGCGCTCGCAAAGTACCGCATCAATCCCGGGAACGTGAATATCGGCAAAAAGCACGATGACAATTTCCGCACGATGATCGAGGCCGCCATCGAATACGGCCGGCCGGTGCGGATCGGCGTCAACTGGGGCTCGCTCGACCAGGCCCTGTTGACGCGCATGATGGATGAGAACAATCGCCAAAAGGAGCCGCTAGACGCGAAGACGGTGACCCTGCGCGCGATTGTGGTCAGCGCGATCGAATCGGCCAAAGCGGCCGAGCGGTATGGACTCTCGCGCGACCAGATCGTCCTCAGCGCGAAAGTCAGCGGCGTGCAGGATCTGATTGCCGTTTATCGCATGCTTGCCGAAGAAGGCGACTACTGCTTGCATCTGGGCCTGACGGAGGCGGGACTTGGGTCAAAGGGCATCGTCGCCACCACAGCCGCCATCGGCGTTCTGTTGCAGGAAGGCATTGGCGACACAATCCGCGCCTCGCTCACGCCGCTTCCCAACGGCGATCGCACCGAAGAAGTGGTCGTCTGCCAGCAGATTCTCCAGGCCTTGGAGCTGAGAAGCTTCACGCCTCAAGTCACCGCTTGCCCCGGCTGCGGCCGGACGACCAGCACTTTTTTCCAGGACATGGCGGATCAAATCCAGACCTATCTGCGCCGGCAAATGCCGGTGTGGAAACAGAGCCACGCCGGCGTCGAAGAGATGAAGGTCGCGGTGATGGGATGCGTGGTGAACGGCCCCGGCGAGAGCAAGCATTCCCATATCGGCATCTCTCTGCCCGGTACTTTCGAAGAGCCTGTCGCGCCGGTCTACGTGGATGGCAAGTTAACGTGCACGCTCCGCGGCGACCGTATCGTCGAGGAGTTTATCGGCATTCTTAACAACTACGTCGAGCGGCGGTACGCGGAACGCGCGGCCGAGACCGTACATGCTTGAATCCGAAACGTGAACTTGCTGCGCCGGTCCTAGCGACCCTTTCGGGCAAGCCTGCACTGCTCGCACGGGCAGATGCGGCGAAGGTGATCGAACGAGTAAATGCCGGTGTTGTGGTTGTCGCTCCAGTCGATGCGGATGGCGTAGGATCCGACCTGCTCCACATTCAGCATTCGCAGCTTTGGCGCGTACATTTTGAACGGGCTTGCGGGCTGAGGCTCCGAATAGCTGGATTTTTGTGGAATGGCTCCATGCGCGCCAGTGCAAGTGGCGCAGGGGCACTCATCGCGCAGATACTCCAGCGAGTATTCGCTGTGATGGCTGTCCCGCCAGTCGATTTTGATGCCTTTGGACTTGGAAATCGCAATGTGCTCAGGCTCGGAAACGGCTTGCTCTGAAATCATCCTTGTTGGTTCACTCTTTCGATATCCCGGACGCCGGAAATGCGGCGCATGGAGGAAACGACGCGCTCCAGTTGCCGCGTATCTTTAACTTCCACCGTCATGTCGACAATGGCGCCGTCGGAGGCGCGCTCGTCGTCGCTGCGCGCTTCCAGGCTGCGGATGTTCGTCTGTTCGTTAGCCAACACCGAGGTGAGCTGATTCAGCATGCCCGGGCGGTCCTGCGTGTAGACCAGCATCTTCACCGGGAAGGTCTGCGCCGCGCCGCGCGCCCATTCCACATCGATCTTTCGCTCCGCTTCATACATCAAGTTCTGAACGTTGGCGCAATTCACCGCGTGGACAGCAATTCCCTTGCCTCGCGTCACGTAGCCGACGATTGGCTCTCCGCGGATAGGATTGCAGCATTTGGCCCGGTAGATGAGCACATCGTCCACTCCCTTGACCTTGATCACCAGGTCGCGGTCGTCGGCCGTGGCCGGGGGAACCAGGCGCGGGGCCGGCGCGGGCGCTTCCGGCGCGCCGGCCATTCCGGAGCCGGGCGCCTTCTCCGGGGCCAGCTTTTGCAATACTTGCCGCGCCGAAAATTTTCCATATCCGAGCGCGGCATACAAATCCTCCATCTTCGAACATCCGTACTCGCCCGCGATGGATTCGAATTCGCTCTTCGAGATGCGGGCGATCTGCACGCCGAGCCGGCGCGCTTCCCGCTCCAGATATTTTTGGCCGATCTCGATCGCCTTTACACGCTCGGTGGCGTTGATCTCGTGCCGGATTTTGTTCCGAGCGCGGGACGTCTTTACCAGCGATAGCCAGTCTTTGCTCGGAAGGTGGCCGGGCTGAGTCAAAATCTCTACGACGTCGCCGTTACGCAAGGCGTATTTGAGCTGCACGATGCGGCCATTAACCTTGGCGCCCACGCACTGCCGGCCGACGTCGGAGTGAATGGCGTAGGCGAAATCGATAGGCGTAGCTTCGCGCGGAAGCACGATCACCTTGCCGCGGGGAGTAAACGTGTAAACCTCTTCCGGATACAGGTCCACCTTGAGGGTGGACATGAAATCGGCGGGGTCGCGCATTTCGCTCTGCCACTCGACCAGCTGCCGGAGCCAGGCGATGCGCTGGTCGTCGTCGGTGGCTCCGCGGCGGCCCTCCTTGTATTTCCAGTGCGCCGCGATGCCCTCTTCGGCCACGCGGTGCATCTCCTCGGTGCGGATTTGCACCTCGAAATGGCGGCCTCCTGGCCCCATGACCGAAGTATGCAGGGACTGGTAGAGGTTGGGCCTGGGAATCGCAATGAAATCCTTGATGCGGCCGGGGATGGGATGCCACTCGTTATGGATCACTCCCAGAGCGGCATAGCAGTTCTTCACCGAGTCCGTAATGATGCGGACTGCGAGCAGATCGTAGACCTGATCGATGGTGATTTTCTGCCGTCTCAGCTTCTGAAAGACCGAATACGGTCTTTTAACCCGCGTTTCTACTCTGGCGGGAATCCCCTCCCGCGCCAGCAGCCGCTCCACGATGCGTTTGATCTCGCTCAAAAACGCTTCATTTTGGACGTGAGCGGCCTCGAACTCCTTCAGCAACTCCGCCGAAGCCTCCGGCTCCAGATAGCGGAAAGCCAAATCCTCCAGCTCGCCGCGGATTTTTCCCATTCCCAAGCGATGAGCGATGGGCGCGTAAATGTCCAAAGTCTCCTGCGCAATGCGAATCTGCTTGTCGCGCGGCAGGTAGCCGAGCGTGCGCATATTATGGAGACGGTCGGCGAGCTTCACCAGGATGACGCGCAGATCGCTTACCATGGCGAGCAGCATTTTGCGCACGCTCTCCGCCTGCCGCACCTCTCGCGAAGCCAAGTTCAGCTTGCTCAATTTGGTGACGCCGTCGACGCACGCGGCGACCTCCGGGCCGAACGCCTTGCGAATGTCTTCGAGCTTGGCGCTGGTGTCCTCCACTACGTCGTGCAGCAAGCCGGTTTGAAGGCACACACTGTCCATGCTCATTTCTAAAAGCTGCCGGGTGACCGCCAGCGGATGAAGCATGTACGGCTCCCCGGAGACGCGCTTTTGGCTTCGATGCCGGTCGGCGGCGAAATGGAAGGCTTTCTCGATTGGCCCGAGGTCCTCGTTAGGGCGGAGTTCCCGGATGCGCGCGCACAGTTCGGAAAACAGCGTATCCACCGGGTCCAGGAGCGGATCTACGGGGGAGGTGGAAGGCAGAGTTTCGTGCGCAATCGCCACTGCTACCAGTTTGTGGCGCCGGGCTTGCTCCGCGCAAGCCAAGGGGCGCCCCACACAAGCGGCTGCTGCCTTCTATTGCCCGATTGCCTCCCAATTGAGACGGGGATCCAGTTCGGACCAACACCCGCGCTGCTCCTCTGGCGCAACGGCGGCCTCACCTTTGGCTTCCTGTTCCTCCGTCTTCTCTTCGCAGGTCTGGTCCGCACCGATGTGGCGATCGGAACGGTAAAAACGCAAAGTTCGGATGCAATACGTCGCGGCCAGAATGCCAACTCCGAAAGTGAACAATAGTACTTTCAGGAACGTGACAAATCTCACGTAATCCTAATCGGAAGGCGGCGGCAATGTTTGAAGTAAGCGGCTACTTGATTTCCGGGCTGTTGACGGTGGCGGGCTCCTGGCTCCAATTGTTGCGGATCACCAGGGTTTGGTCGGAATAAAATGTCCGGCGGCCGGAACTGTTGTAAGTCTCTGGAACCGCGGTGACTGCGTAGCCCGTGGGGGTTCCGGTCACGGCGAAAATATAACCACTGGCTTTGCCGTCCGCCAAGCCCTTGGGAATCAACTCCGCGGCGTTGGGCCCCGGCGAACCGCTCGCCGGAGGACCAAGCTGGGCGAGGCTCGTGGCATAACTGCCAAATTGCGAATAATATTGCGTTTCCGCCTGGTGAATGGTGGTGATCTGGCGGATGGCGGCCATCTCGCGCGCCGACATAAGCTGCTTATTCATTTGCGGAACCGCGATCGCCGCAATCACCAGGATGATCGCGATCACGATCAATAGCTCCATAAGCGTAAAGCCACGGCGGTTGCGTTGGCGCTGCATAACTATCATTTTAGACGTTCAAAACGAGGAAAACGTGGAAATGCCGGGGAAGCTAATGAACTCGCTCGCGGATGCGCTCGCGGTGGACCAGTTCATCGAAAATGGCCAGCACCTGTTTGCGGTAGGAATAAACACGCTGGAGTTTGGCCTGGATGGCGCTCTCATTACGATGGCGTCGTAAGAGCTTTACCAATAACGCTCTGGGAACGTCGATATCGCGCCGCAGGGTTTCCGCGGAATGACCTCGCAGGAACAAGGCGTAAAATAATGCGGCTTCGCGTTGCGGCGCCTGCGGGTCGAACTCTTCCTGATAGGCTGCGGACATCCGAAAAAAGCCAGTATAAAGCCCAACAGGCTCAGAGGCAATAGTCAAGTTTCGGCCAAACCCGAATGACTCAAAATCCCGTAGCGGTTTCACGTTTGCCCAAGCCGCATTCTTCGTGGATTGCCCGCACCGCTTGCTCGAGTCCGGCGCGGTGCACGACAATGGCGATGGTCAATTCGCTGGAACCCTGCGCGATGGCGATGATATTGATGTGATGGCGGGAAATCGCGGTGAAGATGCGGCCTGCCAGGCCCGGCGTGCCGCGCATGCCCTCGCCCACCACCGCGATCAAGCCGACATTTGGGTCCACCTGAAGCGGCTTTAAGTACCCGTGGGCAAGTTCCAGGGAAAGGTCTTGCTCCAGAAAACCGGCGGCGCGCTCCAATTCCGCCTGCCTTACTAGAAAACAGAAGCTCTGGCGATAGCTGGAACTGGTGATGGCCAGAACTTCGATGTTGGCCCGGGCCAGCGCCTCCAGCGATCGCGCCATGAGCATGGTTCCGCTGAGGGAGGCGCTGGCCGGCTCGATCGAGACCAGAGCCACGTCCGCCATGGAAGTCACCGCGTGGGGCCCATGCGCGCTTTCAAGGCGCGGCACAATTCGCGTGCCCGGTTTTTCCGGCGCGAAGCTATTTTTGCTCCATACCGGAATCCCGCGCTCGGCTAACGGCGCGAGCGTCCGCGGATGCAGAACCTTCGCTCCGTTATAGGCCAACTCCGCGGCTTCCGCGTAGGTGACGGCGTCTAGCACAACAGCCTCGGGGATCAGGCGTGGATCGCCGGTCATGATGCCGTCCACATCGGTCCAAATCCAGAGTTCGGCTGCGTCCAGCACGGCGGCGATGATGGAAGCAGAAAAATCGGACCCCCCGCGGCCCAGCGTGGTGGGGCGGCCATCCAGCGTCGAACCGTTAAACCCGGTGATGATCGGAAGCACCCGCCGCTCCAGCAACGGCTGAAGCACTTTTCCCGCGCGTTCGCGCGTCTGGTCCATTAGTGGCGATGCGTTTCCGAAAATGGCGTCGGTGGCGATCACTGCCGACCCATTTACATCCGCCGCGGCCACGCCCTCCGATTCCAGATACTCTGCCATCAGCAACGCCGAGAGGCGTTCGCCTACCGCCACCGCTTCATCCACCGAGCGTGGGGGACGCTCGCCCAGCAACATCATGCCCCGGGCGATGCGAGTAAATTCCTGAATCAGGACGCCAATGCGCTCCAGCGCGCGCTTCTGCCGCGCTTCCGGCAGCAGCTCGCGGCAGGTCTGGATGTGGCGCTCGGAAAGCTGCTCGAGGTTGGCTTCCAAGTCGCCTTCATCGCCGGCTTCGGCTTTGCGCAACGTATCCAGAAGCAGATCCGTAATTTTCGACATCGCCGACACGACCACTACCAGCGGCCGCTGACGATACTGCTCGGCGGCGAGTTGCGCGGCGATGCGGATGCGTCCGGCGGAGCCCATGCTGGTGCCGCCGAATTTCATGACTAGAAGATTGGGTTGCAAGAAGCTCGAATGAACAACCATTCTATCCGTTCGCGTGGCTGCGCCCGCTCCTCTGATGCGCGCTCCCGGCAATATGTTTGGCGAATTCTTGAAGCGGCGCGGCGGTTGACGCATCCTACGATTGGGCGGATACTATCCCCAGGAGGGATTTTCATGCTTCACCCTCGTTCGGCGGCCTTCGCGGCGGCGCTGGCTTCAGGATGGTGGATCCCCGCGTTCGGGCAATCGGTCATCTCCACGCATTCTGGCGTCGTCTATTTCTTTGAAGGCTCGGTCTTCCTTGGCGATCAGCCTTTACAGCAGAAGTTCGGCAAGTTCCCCGACATCGGCGAAGGCGGGCAATTGCGCACCGAGCATGGCCGCGCCGAGGTGCTGCTGACTCCCGGCGTGATGCTCCGGGTGGCTGAGAATAGCTCCATCCGAATGATCTCCACCAGCCTTTCCGATACCCGCGTGGAGTTGATCGGGGGCTCCGCCATTATCGAGTCCAACGAGCCGCAAAGCGGCAACTCGGTTACGCTGATCCATAAGAACTGGTCGGCGCGGATTCCCCATGAGGGCGTTTTTCGCGTCGATTCCGACCCGCCCTTGGTGACCGTCTATAAGGGGGAAGTTAATGTGTCGGCGGGAGACGATGCCGAAGTCGCGGTGAAGCAAGGGCAGAACCTACCCTTGGCCAATGTGCTCGTTCCCGAGCAAGCCGAGCTTGCTGTAACCGATCCCTTCAAGGCTTGGGCCATGAGTCGCAGTCAGGCGGTCTCGTCAGATAACGCCACCGCGGCGGGAATTTTGGACGACCCAACGCAGTCCGGGAACGCAGATTTTTCCTCCTACGCAGGTCCCCCGTTCGGCGGCGGATTCAGCTATTTCCCGCCTTCCATCGTTCCAGGCCTGAGCAGCCCTTATGGAGTCAGCTTCTGGAGCCCGTTCCAGTCCAGTCTCAGCTCGATGTATTTCCCGGCCTATTTGTATGGCCTTTATGGATATGGTTCTCTATACCCTGCTTGGCCAGGCGCGATTCGCCTCCCCATCATCGTCGCTCCCTCGCGGATCTCGATTCCGGCGCTGGCTCCTTCGCGGACCGGCTTTACATCGCCCGGCAGCGTCCTAACGCCCAGACCCCCTTTCGGCGTCAGCGCGCCCCGAACGATTACGCCTCATCCGGTCGCCCCACACCTCGGCGGGCGCCGCTAGGTCGCCTATTGAGACGGGGCGTAGTAGCCTAGCCGCCAGCGCACCTTTAGATCCGGAACGCCCTTCGGCGCGCTTACCTTTACTTCCACCTTCCGGTACTTGCCATCCTTGCTCTGATTGGACGGCGTATACGCCAGGACATACTGGTTGCGGAGCTCAATGCCGATCCGCGTGGCGACGCTAGGCAGATCGTTTGCGTCGGAAGCCGCGAACACGCGGCCACCGGTCTGCTCCGAAATCTCCGCGAGCAATTTCGGTCCAGAGATTTCTTCCTTGCTCAGGCCAGGAAAAAAGTCCGGTTCAAAGACGCCCATGGCGTAAATTTGCACATCCGCCTCCCGCACCAGCGACTCCAGATCTTTCGCGGAATATTTGCTGTTGTTATCGCCTCCGTCGGAAATGATCAGCAGCGCCTTGCGCGGATTCTTCGCTTTCTTCATTTCGCCAAGAGCCAGCTCGGCCGCATCCAGCATTGCCGTCAAGCCGCCTGGCTGGAGATCTTGAAGCTTGTCCTGGATCTCCTCAGGCTTGCGCGTGAAGCCCACGCTCAATTCGGCCCGATCGCCGAATTCCACCAAAAACGCCTCGTCCTGCTCGTTCATCGTCTTTAGAAACTGAATGGCCGCATCCCGCGAACGGCGAAGTTTCAAGCCCATGCTGCCGCTGATATCGAAAACTAGGCCGATCGACAAAGGCGCATCCTCACCCGAGAAGTGCGAGATGGTTTGTTCCGCGCCATCTTCGAAAACGTGGAAGTCCTTCTTCTGTAAGCCGAGCAGGAAGCGGTTCGAGGGATCTGTAACCGTGGCGGGAATCAGCACCAAAGTGGTGCTGGCATTGAACACCGGCGTGGTATCCTGCGGCTGGGCCGGTAAGGGAAGGGCGCAAAGCGCCGCGCATGCAATTCCGGAAATGGCAACACCCCGCACGCCAACTCCCAATTAAAGAGTTTAGCAGCAGACCGAGCCGACATCGTTGCCGCCAATCCAGCCTCCCAGCCCGTCAGGCGGAATAAACGCGCTCGCCGCTCAAATAGGTTTCGAGCAATTGCAGGCGGCCCTCTTCCACTCGAAACCGGACGATATCGGCGCGCTCTCCTGGCTGCAGCCCTCGTAGCCGTCCGGAGATACGTCCTGCTCGGGCTGGGTTAATGCTTGCCATGACGATGGCGTCGCGCACGCTTACGCCCGCCCGACGCCCCGCCGTGGCGATGGCGCGGTCCATCCGCAGATTCGAGCCCGCCAGGCGTTCGCCCCCCTTCAGCACCACCCGGTCCTCTCGATGTTCCAGAGCGGCCTCCCCAAGGCGCGGGCCTACGGCGTCGGTAATCAGTATGCTCCGCTCGATTCCCTTCGCGCGCAACGCCACACGGAGGAAAGCGTCCGGCAAATGGACATCATCCACGATGAAGGTGGCGGAGAGGCGGTCCTCGGCGAGCTGCTCCCATAAATAATTCCGATGGCGCGGAAGCGTAGCGTGGCCCGCGTTTCCCAGGTGCGTGGAAATCCCCGCTCCGGCGCGGACGGCATCCTGAATCTGCGCCGGAGTGGCCGCGGTATGGCCGATGGCCACCGCCACTCCCTCGCTCGCAAGGCGCTCGATGTACCGCGGCGCCTCGGGCCATTCCGGCGAAAGCGTGACCAGCCGAATGGCCCCTCGCGCCGCGTCCTGCCACCGGCGGTACTCCTCGAAATCCGGCGGGCGCACCCATCGCGCGGGATGCGCCCCCCGCGGGCCGTCTTCCGGCGCGATGTGCGGACCTTCGACGTGGAGTCCCTCGATGGCGGCGCCGTGCGCGAGCCTCTCCCGCGCCTCCGCCAGATTCCTTAGATTCGCCAGCATGGTTTGGGGCGAAGCCGTGATCACCGTCGCAAACAAGCGGCTCACCCCTGTGGCGAAGATCGCCTCTAACGCACCCGCTATCTCCTCCGGCCGCGCCTCGGGAGAATTGAAATCCACCGGCCCGAAGCCGTTGATTTGAAGATCGATGAAGCCCGGCGCCAGCCAAACCTCCTCTTTCTCCGGCGCGCCCCTCAGCACGCTATCGGCATGGGTAATGACGCGGTCGAACTCCAACTCGATCATTTCGCCCGAAAAAATGTATCGTCCTCTACATCTCATCGCGGTACTGGTTTATTCACAGCTTACTCACATCGAAACGTCTTCGCAGCCTCGGAAACTCTTGAGAGAAATGCGGAATTTCCTTGAAAAGTATCTGTTGAAAACCACAAATCTCTATGGCTTTGTCCGCCCTCTCCTGCTAAAACGGATAACAGTTCTGCGCTCGGAGCCGGATGGCCGGGTCAGTCTCGGGGGAGGTGGCCTACTATTCGGCTCTGGCGCGGGAGCTGTCCTCCCGAGTATAATGCGGTAACCCGGGTTTCCATCGCGCGGCTGGCGCACAGCCAGTTCCCGTTGATTCGGGCGTCTGACCTCCGACGGACGCCGGCCAACTCGCGCGGAATTGGAGCCCGGGTTTTTTCTTTGCGCGAAGCCTTTTTGGGTTCCGCCGGAGCCGCGTCGCCTTACTGAACCCGCCGGATCCCGGCCGTGCTGTTCCACAAAGTGGGCCTACGAATTAACCATTATTTCGAGCAGGCGCTCGATGTTTGGTTCCATCTGCCCAGTTTAGTCGTACTTCTCGTAAAAAATCTGTTTACGGTCGAAGCCCATGCCTTTCAGCAGCCGCCGAACGTCGTCTACCATTGCCTTCAGCCCGCATAGATAAATGTCTATGTCCCGGCGGCCGGCCAGCGCCTCGTCAAGATGCTGCTGCACATGCCCGCTACGGCCGCGCCAGCCGGAACCTGGGCGGCTCAACGTAGGCCAATAACGGAAATGGGAGAAGCGAACAGCAAGCTGTTCGAACTCCGCGCCATACATAAGATGGGATTCATAGCGGACGCCGAACAGCAGCGTGATCGCAGGGCTGGAATCCGCCAGGTGTGCTTGCAGCATCGAACGGAACGGCGCAATGCCCGTGCCCGTCGCGATGAACAAAGAATCGCGCGGAGGCTGGCGCATCACGAACATACCAAGAGGAGGGTGCATTTCCACTTCCCCACCCGGCTCCATCGCAAACAGGAAATTCGAAAAAAGCCCTTCGTCGACGCGATTTAGGCACAATTCAAAGCGCGCGCCTCGCCCAGGCGCGGACGCAATCGAGTAGGCGCGGGTGATCTGCTTGCCCCCAAGCGCCGCCGAAAAGGAAACGAACTGGCCGGCTACGAAATCGAAATGCTCGCCATCTCTCGCCTCGAACACGAAATGGCGAACCTCCGGCGCCAACTCGAACGATTCGATTAATTTGGCCCGCATGCGGAATCAGACCGGGCGCGGTCCAGCAGCGCATCCACCACGGCGGGGTGTCCGTCGAGCGGCGCCGTCGATTCGATTTCGATTCCCGGAACCGCCAGCCTCGCCTGCGCGATGAGCTTGGGCAAATCGCGTTGAAGATGCAGCCCCAGCGTCAGGAAATAGGGAACCACCCGAAGACGCCTGGCGCCGCGGGCGGCCAGTTCCCGCGCCGCGTCGTTTAAGTTTGGCTCGCCGCCCTCCAAAAATGCCGCCGCCACCAGCTCGAATTGTCCGCGCTCGGCTAACTCTCTTGCTACAGCCCGAACCGCGTCGTTGGCGGATTCCACGCTCGATCCGTGCGCGAAGACGATATAACCGGTCATATCCGCACGATGGCTTGGTCGGCTCCCTTCTCCGGCCCGGGAAGCGACTGCCGGAGAAAATCGTAGAACATTCGCCCCCGCGGCCGGCCGTTGTTGTGGCCGATCTGGAGCCTTTGCAGAAACACCAGGACCCCCAAGACATCGGCGTCGCGCAATGTATGCAGCCCCGATCTTTCCGCGATGCTTTTGGACAAGTCCTCGATAGACGCTTTCAGCCGCTCGTGAATCGCAGCGGCGTACGGGTTTTGGGGACGCGTCTCATAGATCAGGCCGGATTGCAGAGTGCGGTACGTCTTGATGAGAGTTTCCAGCGCTTCGCCCGCGTCCCGGTCTACCGCTTTGCGGGACCCCATGGCCTCCGCCAGCGCCGAGGTTAGCCAAACAACCAGCGGCCCGTGTTGTTCCAGAAATTCCTCGGTTACGCGGATATCGCGGTTTGGAATTTCGTTTTCGGCGACCGCGATCGGCCGCTCATGCGCCCGAGCTTCCAGAAGGTAATCGCAGGTGGAGGGACAATCGATGGTATTTTCCCGTCCTGCGCCGCAGCAGCCCGGACAAATCTCGCCGCCCGCTCCTGGACAAAACCGGCGCGCGCGCCTCTTTTCGCAAATCTGGCAGGGAATATTCAAAAACGGTTCGCTTACATCTTAACAACTACTCCTTTGCCGTCGCGCTTCAGAACGGGAGCCCGCCGGCGAACACGCGCCCTCGAAGTTAGTGAACGTCCCCGGCGTACTCCAGCGCCGGGCGCGTCCATTTCGCCAATCGCCGGAAAAAAGCCTGGGCGCGCCCCACATCGGACCCGATCTGGCGCTTCAAAAGCTCCGGGGTGTCGAATTTCCGCTCTTCGCGGACACGCCGTAAAAATTCGACGCGGATGCGCGTCGGCGCCGGGCTCCCTAAAGCATCGAGGAGATAGGTCTCTATCGAAAGATCCTCGCCGCCGAACGTAGGACGGAAGCCGATATTGGTGATGGAATTCCAACGCCGCCGGTTTTCGCAATCCTCGGTCCTCGTAATGTACACGCCGTTCAGAGGCAGAACTTCCGCCGGAGGACGCAGATTGAGAGTGGGCACGGTCTGCTTTGCGCCGATGCCGAATCCGCGCACTACTTCGCCCGAAATCGCGTACGGCCGCTCCAGCAGGCGCGCCGCGCGGGCCACGGCGCCCGATCCTAACAGAGCCCGGATTCCGCTGGTCGAAACCAACACTCCTCGCCGCATCACCGGAGCGATGACCCGGGTTTCGAATCCATAGCGCTGTCCCAATTCCGCCAGAACGCGCACATCGCCGGCTTGCTGGTGGCCGAACCGGAAGTTTTCGCCGGTCGCCACGACGCGCGCGTTCATTTCGCCGCGCACATACCGCGCCACGAACTCCTCGGGCGAAAGCCGCGCTACTTCCCCTGTAAAGCGAAGAACGAAGATCCGCTTGATGCCGAGCTCCCGCATCAACATGCGTCTCTCATCGAGCGATGTAAGCGGCTGTGGCGCGCGCTCCGGAGCGACCACAAAGGCAGGATGCGGGTCAAACGTCAACGCCGAAGGCTCCAGTCCACGCTCGGCTGCTGCCGCGATCGTCTCCCGCAGCAGGCGCGCGTGGCCCGCGTGCACGCCGTCAAACTTCCCGATTGTGAGAGCCGACGGTTTCACGCCTCCTCCGGCTCGACTTCGATTTCCAGCCCGTCGTATGCCAGCCGGATGTGAGAAGGCAGCATGGCTTCGGTGCGCTCGTGCGCCAGATCGTGGCACATATGTGTAAAAAAGGCCCGGCGCGGGCGTAGTTCCTCCACCAGTCGCACGGCTTGCTCCACCGTGGTATGCGTGGGATGAGGGCGATGACGCAAAGCGTCCAGAAAGAGCACGTCCAGCCCGTGCAGCTTGTCCCGCGACTCCGGCGGAATTTCGCTGTGATCGGTGAGATACGCCGCGCGTCCGAAGCGGTATCCCAATACCGCGCCCCTTCCATGACACAAAGGAATCGGCGTGAACTCCACGCCGAACAGCTCAAAAGGAGCGCCGTCAAGCGCTCGTAGATCAAGCTTCGGCGCCGAAGATTGGGTCGGCTCGGAATCGAAAGCGTAGCGAAATACCCGCCGGATTACATCCAAGGTCTCCGGCGTCGCGTAGAGCGGGATGAACGCCTTCTGCCGGAAATTGAAGGGGCGCACGTCGTCGAGCCCCAAAATGTGGTCCGCGTGGGCATGAGTGTAGACGATCGCATCCAGCTTTTCCACGTTATGGCGCAACACCTGGGCGCGGAAATCCGGCGAGGTGTCTACAACCACGTTGTAGCCGCCGAATTGAATCAGAATGGAAGGCCGCAGCCGCTTGTCGCGCGGATCCGTCGACCGGCAAACTTCGCAGGAACATCCAATCGTGGGCACGCCCGAGCTGGTGCCCGATCCGAGCACGGTAATCCGGATGTTCGGCGTCTCCATGAGATATTTTGAGCCGTCGTTCAACCCCCGCTCCCGGGCTCGGCCGGAGCTTCAGCGGCCTTGGCCTTCTCTTTTGCCCGCTCTTCGCTGACCTGCACGAAACGGAAACGCAGTTCGGTCAATGAATTTTCAAGCAGCCGCTGCTCTTCGAGCGTTAAGTTGCCCTTGGTTTTCTCCAGCAGCATCGACAGCGTGTCGATCGCGTGGCGGGCGGAGGGCAGGTCGGGCTCCTGTGCCTGTTCGCCATCGGCGGCAAAGTTTAACAGCCCCAACCGCATCTCCGCCTGCGCTTTCAACGAAAACACCAAAAATTCAAACGTTGGCGGCGGCAAAGGCATCGAATCGCTCATAGGCTTCTCTTTTTAGTTTAAAGCGGAGAAGGGCCGCGATCGTGACGGCCGCCGCGCTTTCCAGCCAACCGCCTTACTGCGATATCCTTAGTTTTGTCGGCGTCCCGGCGCTGCCTAACCCGCGCCCTGGAAGAGGAGGTTCCATGAGTCTCCGCGATCAACTTCACGCATACATTGCGGAGGTGGAACAACGTCTGCGCTGGGGCGTCTGGCTGCGCGGCGTCGCGATTGTCGCGGGCTGCGCGTTACTGGCCACGCTGGCTTTGGTGGGGATCGCCGACGCTTGGGCTTTTTCCCATGGAAGCGTAACTGCCGCCCGCTGGGCGCTGATCTTCATTCTGGCGGCGGCCGTTGCGCAAGGGCTAGCCTTGCCTCTGCGCCGCCTGACGCGGCGTCGCGCCGTCAGAACCATCGAAGCCGCCTTCCCGCAGTTTCAGCAGCGCCTCACCACTTTTGCCGAGCGCGACAACTCGGATCCGTTTATCGAGCTTTTGGCGGCCGACACGCTCGCCGTCGCTCAAACCGCCGAACCTAAGCGGCTCATCCCTCCCCGCCGTCTTTGGATCTCGTTAAGCTCCGCGGCCGGCGCTGCCGTCTTGCTGCTCTGGATGATCGCTGCCGGTCCCGGTTCCCTCGGCTACGGCTCCGCGCTTTTGTGGACTGGCCCTCATCCAGACAAACCTGCGCTCTACAGCCTGCGCGTGGAGCCTGGCGACGCTGTGGTCCGCCGCCACGCCGATCAGGTCGTTTCGGCGATTCCCGTTGGGCTCCGCTCGCCAAACGTCAAATTGCACGCGCATTTTCAAAGCTCCTCCCAATGGGAGGAGATTCCCATGCAACCTCAGGCGGCGGGCAGTTTTGCCGGGGGATATCAGTTTGTTTTTGCTGGGTTGCCGGAGAACGTCGAATATTACGTCACCGCCGGCGCGCTGACATCGCCGCGCTTCAATATTCGCGTGACGGATCTGCCCGCCGTCAAGCAGATTCGCGTGACTTATCATTACCCCGCCTGGACCGGCTTGCCCTCGGAAACCGAGGAGCGTGGCGGCGATCTGCGCGCTGTCGCTGGAACCGAAGCGGAACTCGAAGTCCTGACGGACCGCCCGCTTCAGAATGGCCAGATCCAGCTCGATAGCGGGCAGCGCATCCCCCTCGCGGACGGCCAAAACAATTTTTACCGCGCCTCCCTAAAGCTGGATCAGGACGGCGTCTATCACGTCGCAGGCGTGGAGCAAGGACAGCCCGTTCGCATTAGCGAGGATTTCTTCATTGAGGCCCGTAAGGCCAGTCCGCCGCAAGTCGCTTTGGTTCGTCCGCACGGCGATTATCATGCCCTGCCTATAGAAGAAGTAACGCTGGCGATGAACGCGACCGATGAATACGGCCTCAGCGCCGCTACGCTGCACTATTCGGTCAACGGCGGTCCCGAAACGGCTGTCGAAATGCTTAAGCGCAAGGGCGACAAGCAGGCCAATGGCTCGACCACCCTCGCCCTCGAGAATTTCAAGCTTGTCCCCGGCGATCTGATCAGCGTCTACGCCACGGCCAAAGACGCCAATTCCGAATCCCACACCGACATGCTGTTTATTCAGGCGGATCCTTACGATCGCCAGTTTTCCCAATCGCAGACGGGCGGAGGAGGCGGCGCCGGCGCCGCCGGAGGCCAGGCCGACCCGTCCGGCCAGATCACGCAAAGGGAAAAAGAAATCATCTCCGCCACTTTCAAGCAGCAGGGAGACAAGAGTTCCACCCAGCAACAGGCAGCCGAGATCGCCAAGCTTCTTTCTCAATCTCAATCCACCTTGCGCGATCAGGCCATTACTCTTTCCGGCCGCTTGCAGGCCCGCGAGCTGACCAGTGAGGTGCAGGCCATCGGCGATTTCCAAAAGGCCATGCTATCGGCTGCGGAGGCCATGGACCCCGCCGCGAAGCATCTGCAAGAGCAGAAGTGGAAGGATGCCGTTTCCAACGAACAAAGGGCGCTCCAGTTCCTGCTCCGGGCCGAAGCCACCTTCCGGCAAATTCAAGTTGCGTTCGGAAACCGGGGCGGCGGAGGCGGCGGGGGCGGCTCCGCCGCCCGCGATCTTGCCGCCCTGTTCGATCTCGAACTCGATACGGAAAAAAACCAATACGAAACTCAGCAAAGGGCGTCTACCAGCAGCGAGCAAGAACAGCAGGAAATCGACGACGCTCTGAAGAAGCTCGACGAGCTGGCGCGACGCGAAGAAGCCCTCGCTCAGCAGCAGCGAACCGGCTCGCCAACGGCCGAGCAGAAGTGGCAGCAGGAAATGCTCCAGCGCCAGGCGGAACAGCTCAAGCAGCAACTGGAGCAACAGCTCGGTCAAAACGGCCGTTTGGGTCAATCGGCCGGACGGGCAGGCAGTTCTTCCGCCAACGGCGGCCCAAATGGCTCCGATTCGCGGCAGTCCGCCAGTCGCCAGCAGGCGGCCCAACAGGCTCTGGACCGCTTGCGCCAAGCCGTGGATGACATAAAGCGCGCCGCCACCGGCAGCGCGGCCGATTCCCGCCGCGCTGCGGATCGCTTGCGCGAAGCGGCCGAGCGCTTGGGCGACACCCAGCAGCAGGACGCGGCAGGCCGCCTCAACGCGATGGCTCTAACGGCTGGACAACTCGCGGCTCGGCAAAAGCAGCAGGCCGATCGCGTGCGCGACTTGATTGCTCAACAGAATGCCCGTCGCGCCGCCAACCAGCCGCCGCAATACCCTTCCGCTGAGGAGATGGATAAGATGGTGAGCGATCGCCAGCAGCTAAGCGACGATCTGTCGCGCCTCACTCAGCAAATGCGCGGCGCGGCGCGTGAGTTGCGCGATACGCAACCGGCTGCCTCCTCAAAGCTGCGGAGCGCCCTCGATGGGATCGACGAGAGCGACCTCAGCTCGCGGCTTCAGCGCAGCTCCGACTGGCTGCGGAGCGGCAATTTCTCCGATCCGGCCGAGACCGGCCTCACAAACGATCTGCAAAAACTGGGCCGCGAGATCGCGGACGCGGCCCGCGCCCTGGGCGCGGCTCAGCCCTCCTCCCGGGATGCCGCGCTCAATCGCGCCATGGACAATCTGGCCCGTTTGCGGGACCAACTCGCCGCGCTCGGGGGACGTTCCGCCGCCCGGCCCGGAGAGAATCCACCCGGGAGAGGTTCGCAGCCGGGAGCGCAAAGCGGCCAAGCGGGCGGGCAAATGGGCCCGCCGGGTGTTGCAGGCAAGGGCCAGGCCGGCAATCAGGTAAGCGGCCCCAACGGCAATCCTGTGGCCGGCGCGGGCGGCCCTCGCCAAGGCCCCGTCCTCGGCAATTACGATACTGGCGACACCCGGATTACCGGCCGCGCCGTCGCGCCGTATCAAGGTCCCGCCCCGGCGGACACCATGCGCGAGATCGATCAAGGGCTGAGTCTTCTCAATCAGATTCGCGGCGCGGTTGAAGATAGTCCCGAAGCTAGGCGGCAATTGCAGGCCCTGATTGAAGAAATGCGCAATCTCGATCCGAAGCGATTCCCCGGCAACCCCGCCCTCGTGGAGCAAATGCATCAACAGCTTTTGAGCAACGTGGATGCGCTGGAACTGGAGTTGCGCCATCAGCTCGAGGAAAGCCGCGGCGGCCAGATTCGCAACCCCGATCCCGCCAAGATCCCTCCCGGCTATCGCGATTCGGTGGCCGAGTATTACCGCAAGCTCTCTACCGGGGTCCGTTAGCGGCGCCCGTGCGCCGCACCTCGGCCACGGCGCTGCAAGTCCCCCAATCCCGCTCGCGCCATTCGCCCGATTCGGATTTCTCGAACGCCTTCCACTGGTGCATCGAGCAAAGGGAGCCGCACCAAGTGGAGATCGCGCTCAGCGCCAGCGTCCGGCGCTGGTTAAAGTAAACGTCGGACAATATGATGAGATCCGACACCCCCCGGAAACGCCCATCGGGCCGCGAGCGTTCCGCCTCAAACGCCGCAACGTCTGCGCTGGAAAGAAAAAAATAGGGTTTTTCGATCTTGAACTGCGCCTTCAGCTCTCGTGGCGCGCCTCTCCGCCGCAGATAGTCCGTAAGCGCCTCGCGAAAATCCGTCTCCCGTTCGGCGGGCGGCCGGACGCACGGCTCTTGCGGATTGGCCGGACCGGTGACGGCCGCGATCAAATAACGGTCGCCTTCGTATGGACCGTGGCTGGTCTGTAGGTTTGTCAGCATAAGCGAATAGATCGCGTAAACGTCTTTATCCCGCTCGGCCTCTTGCTGAAACGCAAGCGCGGTGGACGAGATCGCCAAAGCGGCGTAAGCGAGCCGCAACATAATCATCAGCATACTCCGCGCTAGGATGGCTGCATGAGCAGTAACGCCCTTCCGGTTCTGGATCAGGGGACCGGATGTGCGCCTCGCATCACTTCCCTTCTGATCAAACCTGTCTCAGCCGTTTGCAACCTCGATTGTGCTTACTGTTTTTATCTTGACCGCGAGGCGGATCCCTATCAATCCCTGCCGGCCCGCCGCATGACCGCGGAAACTCTCGAACGGCTTGTCGAAACCTATCTCTTTTATTCCTTTCCCAGCGGCGTCTTCGCTTTTCAGGGGGGCGAGCCCACGCTTGCCGGACTCAGCTTCTTCGAAAAAGCCGTGGAATATCAGAGACGCTTCGGCCGGAAAGGCCAAATCGTCTCCAACTCCCTTCAAACCAACGGAATCCTGATCGACCAAAACTGGTGCGGCCTGTTCAAGCAGTTCAAGTGGCTGATTGGCGTTTCCCTGGATGGGCCCGAGCCGATGCACGATCTCTACAGATTCAACAAGCGGGGCAAAGGCACATGGAAGAAAGTCGTGGGCGCCATCGAGACCCTTCAGAAACACTCGGTCGAGTTCAACGTGCTGTGCGTGCTGAGCCAAGCCAATGTCGAAAAGCCCAAGGAACTCTACAAATTTTTCCGCTCCCTGGGCGTCGATTGCATTCAATACATACCGCTTTCGGAATTCGACGGCCTGGGCCAGCCGCTGCCGTTCACGATTACCCCGGAACAATACGGCCGGTTCCTATCGGATACGTTCGACCTCTGGTGGCCGGAGCGCCGCCAGGTCCGCATCCGGTATTTCGATAACATCGCCGAAGCCCTGGCGGGTCGGAAACCCGCCACGTGCACCATGCACGAAACCTGCGACAGCTACGTCGTCGTGGAATACAACGGCGACGTGTACCCTTGCGACTTCTTCGTCGAGAGCGGCTGGAAGCTGGGCAATATCGAATCCGACTCATGGTCGGAAATCGCGCGGCGTCAAAAACGCTATAATTTCGCCGCCAACAAGACGTTGGCCCACCCGGAGTGCCAGGTGTGCCAATATCAGTCCATCTGCCATGGAGGGTGCCCTAAGCACAGGCATGATCGCTCTCGCCGCTTCGAGGACCTCGATTATTTCTGTTCCGCCTACAAGACAATCTTTGCAAAGGCTGTCGAGCCGCTGAGGAGAGACTTGGCGGCCATGGGAATCCGTCCAGGGAAGGCGATAGGCTCGCCGCGGCGTTAAAGCCTTTGTGCTTAAATATAGGGAAGTTCGCTTCATACATGGCAAAGAGGCCTTTTCGACCACGTCGCGCCTGGACTGCGCTTACGCGGCGGCTGAGGGAGTTGGGAATCATCGCCAGGGGCGCCTTATCGACCGATCATCCGATCATGGCCCACTTGATTCCCATCCGCCGGTGCAATCTGTCGTGCGCCTATTGCAACGAGTATGACGATTTCTCCAAACCCGTCCCTCTGGACGTGTTGGAGCAACGCATCGAAAAGCTGGCCCGTCTGGGAACGAGCATCATAACCCTTTCCGGCGGCGAGCCCCTGCTGCATCCCGATCTGGACGCGATCATTTCCGGCATTCGCCGGCGCGGGATTTTCGCCGGCATGATCACCAACGGCTATTTGCTCACGGCCGAGCGCGTAAGCCGGTTAAACCGCGCCGGCCTCGATCATCTGCAAATCTCCATCGACAACATCCTGCCCGACGAGGTCTCGAAAAAGAGCCTGAAGGTTCTGGACAAAAAACTTCAAATTCTCGCTGAACACGCCGATTTTCACGTCAATATTAATTCCGTGGTGGGCGGTGGGATTCGGAATCCGGATGATGCGCTGGCGGTGGGCCGCCGCTCGCTGGAGCTGGGTTTTTCCGCCACCGTCGGCATCATTCACGATGGCGACGGTCAGCTCCGCCCGCTCGGCCAGCGTGAGCGCGAAGTTTATCAGGAGATGAAGGCCCTTGAAAACCGGCACTATGCGCGCCTGAACTTTTTCCAGGACGCGATTGCTCAGGGCCGGCCGAACCGCTGGCGCTGCCGCGCCGGCGCCCGTTATATGTATATCTGCGAGGACGGCTTGGTGCATTATTGCTCCCAGCAGCGCGGCTACCCCGCCAAGCCCCTGGACCGATATACGCGCGAGGACATCCGCCGCGAATACCTCACCGAAAAGTCCTGCGCGCCCTACTGCACCGTCGGTTGCGTTCACTACGTCTCTTACTTCGATTTCTGGCGCGGCGAACAAACCCTCCGGGCGGAGGTCCCAGGACAAACCAACCCCAATCCCCTAGTCAAGATTTCCGGCGCGGGCCAGTAGACTCACCCGGCGGTTAGCCAGGCTGAGTCAATGGTATACATAACGCGGTACGATTCGATTCCAAAAGCCATAGAATACAATTGAATGGATGAGAAAAGTCCTGTAAAATCAGTAGTAACGCCGCTTCCCGAGTTGGCCGCAAACGTGCTTCCTCCCGAGGCGGGGTAGTGTTGCGTTAGGGGCATGCGCGAGCTCAAACAACAACTCGTAGGGGCGCTGCTGGTGATCGTCACCGTAGCGGCGGTGGTGGCTGCCGCGGTCAATTTCCAGCAGCAGGGCAAATTTCATCTCCCCGACGATGGCGTTACTTGGGTGGATCGAGTGACGCCTGATCCGGCCGACGGAGCGCGCACGCAACCTGTAGCCGTTTTGGTCGCCCCTCATAGCTCGGGAGAAAAAGCCGGAATCCACGTCGGCGACGTTCTGGTTTCTATCAACGGCCTGCGCATCGATAGCTCCGTTCAGGCCACCGAAGTGCTGGCGCGGCTCGGGGCGTGGAGCAAGGCTGAATATCGCATCCTTCACGGCGGCATCGAGGTTCCGGCCATCGTCTATGTGGCCGAAGCCGAGCGCGATTCCACGCTTTTTTATCTCTATGGCGTCGGCGCCGTCTATCTTTTGATCGGGCTTTTCGTCTATTTCCGCCGTCGTGAAGCGCCCCGGTCGCTGCATTTCTTTCTGTTGTGCCTGGTTTCTTTTATCCTGGCGGCGTTCCACTACAGCGGAAAGCTGAATAACTTTGATAAGGTCGTCTACTACGGAAACGTCGTGGCCGGCTATCTAGCGCCCACGTTATTTCTGCATTTTTGTCTTGTTTTCCCCGAGCCGCTCAAGTGGTTTCGCCGCGGCGGCGCGGCGGTATTGGTTTACGTTCCCGCGCTCGCTTTGACTGCCGTTCACATCGCCGTTGCGGTCGGCTGGCTGCGAACGGCCGCTCCTTTGATCGAGCTCCGCTGGTTGTTGGACCGCGTGTGGCTGGTCTTCCTGTCCGTGTCCTACCTGGTGGGAACCCTGGTTTTAGCGGCGCAGATGCGCCGCGCGGCCGACCCCATTCTGCGCCGGCAGTTGACCTGGCTTCGCAACGGCGCGCTCGCTGGCATCCTCCCCTTCGCCGCGTTGTACGTGCTTCCGTACGCTTTGGGCTTGGTTCCTGCTCACGCCGCCAACCTCACCCTGCTGGCCCTGCCGCTCATGCCCCTCACTTGGGCTTACGCGATTTTGCGCTACCGGTTGATGGACGTCGATATCATCTTTCAGGAAGGCTATGTTTACACCCTCGCCACGCTCTGCGTCCTGGGCATTTTCTATAGTCTGATTTTTTCGGTCAGCCGGGCTGGTGAGCTAAGCGGAGCGGCGATGGTCGCCATGATTCTGGCTGCCGCGTTCGTCTTCCAGCCCATCCGCGCCTGGATCAAGGATCAACTCGACCGCCACTATTTCTATAAGGACCGCTACGACTATCGCCGCACCCTCATCGAATTTGCGCGGGAACTCACTTCCACCACCGATTTGGACGAAATGTTTGAAAGCGTCGCCGACCGCCTGATTCGGACGCTCGGCGTGCGCCATGTGGCTTTCTTCGTCTGGGACGACAAAGAAGGGATCTTCCGCCTCGAATTGACGGCCAACCGGCGGGGCCGCCAGAAAGAGGATTTCCCGCCCGGACTTGATCTCACCTTCCTGAGTCCCAACCCATCCAAACCCTACCTGTTTTTCGAGCGCACCCGAAATCTCTTGGATGTGGTCTCGCATGAATGGCCGGTTCCCGTGAAACGCTCCATCGCGGAACTCGAATTGACCTACTATCTGCCCTGCTCGGCGCGCGGCCGCACCATCGCCTATTTGGGCGTCAGCCGCACCGAGACCGGCGATTTCCTTTCTAGCGACGACGTCGAGCTGCTGGTGACGCTTTCCGGATACGTGGCCATCGCCGTCGATAACGCCATGCTGTATCGCTCGCTGGCCCGCAAAGCCGGCGAGTACGAGCGGCTGAAGGAATACTCCGAAAACATCGTCGAATCGATCAACGTCGGCGTGGTGGCCGTGGACCTCGAGGACCGGGTGGAAAGCTGGAATTCGCGGATTGAAAAGCTCTCGGGAATCCCGCGCCAGAATGCTCTCGGGCATCCCTTGCGGGAGTTGCTGCCAGCCGACCTGTGCGATCAGATCGACGGATTGCGCGGCCAATCGGGCGTTCACAGCATCTACAAATACGCGCTGCGTGCGGCCGGCGCCGGAGCTTCCAGCGACGCCACTCTCAACATCGCCGTGGCGCCGCTGGTTACCCGCGAAGACCAGCGCATCGGCCGCTTGATCATTTTCGACGACGTCACCGACCAGGCCGAGCTTGAACGCCGCTTGATTCAAGCCGACAAACTCAGCTCCATCGGCCTGTTGGCCGCGGGCGTCGCCCATGAGGTCAATACGCCCCTCGCGGTGATTTCCACTTACGCTCAAATGCTGGCCAAACAGATTTCCGACGACGCGCAGAAAGCGCCGTTGCTCGAAAAGATCGCTCGCCAAACTTTCCGCGCCAGCCAGATCGTCAATGGGCTCCTGAATTTCTCGCGCACTTCGCGCAGCGAATTTGCGCCGCTCGACTTAAACAAAATTGTCCGCGAAACGCTCACCCTTGTGGAGCACCAGTTCGCGCAGGCCAATATTCGCGTCGATTTGGAGCTCCACTCCGCTCTTCCGCGTGTAAGAGGCGATTCGGGTAAACTCCAACAGGTGTTCTTGAACCTCTTCCTGAACGCCCGCGACGCCATGGAGTCCGGCGGTCGGCTTCTCATCGCCAGTTTCCCGGAAGACGGCGGAGTCCGAATCGCCGTGACCGATTCCGGCTCCGGCATCGCTCCTGAAAATCTTTCCCGCATTTTCGATCCGTTCTTCACCACCAAGGCAGCCCGCAAGGGCACGGGTCTTGGCCTATCGGTAAGCTACGGGATCGTTCGCGAGCACGGAGGCGAGATCGAGGTCGAAAGCCGTCTCGGAGAGGGAACGCGTTTCCTGCTCGTCTTTCCCGCGGACGGACAAGTTTTGCCGGCCCCCCCATCCGCCCCCGAAACCCGCTCCCTCCCTGCGCCCGCCTCGCCCGCGGCCCCCAATTCCGCCCCTTCCCTCCCCGCTCCCGCTCCCGTCGCCGCGACCCAGGTGGCTCAGTCGCACCGGACCATACAATAAAACTAGAACATAAATGGCCGATGCCGTAGCGAATCTTCCGCCCGATTTGGTAGATCCCCGCGTCTCGCGCGGCAGTATCCTGGTAATCGACGACGAGCCCGATATCCGCGAGAGCTTGGAAGCGCTTCTCACGGGGGAAAATTATCAGGTCGATTTGGCGTCTAATGCCGCCGAGGGTATGAAGCGCCTGGAGGCCAGCGTCTACGATCTGGTGCTGCTTGATTTGATGATGCCCGACAAGAGCGGCATGCAGATGCTGGAAGAGATGCGGGCGCGCGACCAGGAAACTCCCATCTTCATGATTACCGCGTACGGCTCCGTCGAAGTCGCCGTGCGTGCGCTCAAGCAAGGCGCCAACGACTACTTCGCCAAACCCTGGGACAACGAAAAACTGCTGATCGAGATCGATCACATGATCTCGCGCCGGCGGCTGGAGCGTGAAAACACCGAGCTGAAGCGCGCGCTGAAGCAGCGCTACAGTTTTCCCAATATCGTCGGCAAAAGCGAACGCATGCTGCGCATTTTGGATTTGGTCGCGCAGGTGGCGCACAGCCGGGCTACGATCTTGATCACCGGCGAAACCGGCACTGGCAAAGAGCTCATCGCCAACGCCATTCATGCCCACTCCGCCCGCGCCGCGCAGCCTTTCGTGCCGGTGCACTCGGGCTCCGTGCCGCCGGATCTGCTCGAATCGGCCTTATTCGGCCACGTCAAGGGCGCTTTCACCGGAGCCATGACCTCTCGCAAGGGCTACTTCGAGACGGCCGATCGCGGCACCATCTTCTTCGACGAGATCGGCACGATTTCGCTGGAGACGCAAACGAAACTGCTGCGCGTGATCCAGGAGCGCGAATTCATGCCGCTCGGCTCGGCCGAGTCGGTCAAGGTCGACGTCCGCATCGTCGCCGCAACCAATGCGGATCTCAAGAAATTAGTCGAAGAAGGAAAATTCCGCGAAGATCTATACTACCGCCTGAACGTGATCAATCTCGCCCTCCCGCCTCTGCGCGAGCGCAAGGAAGACATTCCTGCGCTGGTGGAGCATTTCTTCACGAAATATTGCCGCGAGAACGAAAAATTTCTGGATGAGCAGATGCGCTCGCGTCTGAGCTTTGAGCCGGAGGCGATGCAGATCCTGATGGATCACAACTGGCCGGGCAACGTACGGGAGCTTGAAAACGTAGTGGAGCGAGCGGTGGTGCTGGCCTCCCAGACCTCCGTGCCCGCCGACGTCTTGCCCGAGCACCTGCTCGAAGCGCGCGGTCTTCGCATCCGCCGCGATGAAACCGGAGGACTGCCCTCCGACGCATCCCTCTTCGAGGTCGTCGCCGATTTCGAGCGCCGCACCATCATTGAGAAACTCGAAACCTGCGACTGGAGCCAGACTGCCGCGGCCGAAGCCTTCCGCGTTCCGCTCTCGACGCTAAATCAAAAAATCAAGCGCTTGAATATCGACGTTCGCAAGCGGGGTGCGCAGTAAACCTAAGGACAACCCTTACCCGACAACTCTATCGAAGCTGTTACAAGCCTTACGGATTCGTTTGGGCTGGATACCGGATCACCGTGAAATTGTTTAACGACACGGCGTCGCTTCCGGCCGCCGCCATCTGGCCCAGGAAATTCACGGTCAGCTCCTGCGTCACATTCTCGGCCGCCGCGCCCGCGCCAGTCTGGAAAGCGAGCGAACCGCCCCAGCTTTGCGCATCCCACTGCTGTCCGGTCGAATATAGACCAAAAGTCGCGCGGCCAACCAAGACCGTTTCGCTCGCCGCCACGTTTCGTAAAACGAGCGTGGTTCCGCCAATCTGAATTTCGCCGCTAAATCCGCTGGCCGAACCGCTGTGAGCATATTGGAACAGAATTTCCAAGCGGTCTCCGTTTTCCAGCAGGCCGGCGGGCAAAGTGCAGGTCCCCAAGCTGGTGAGGTTGGTCGAAGAGGTTTGCGATCCCGTGGCGCTGCAAACCACCTCCGCCGCCGCCAGGCTTCCCAAGGGATTGCTCCCGCTGGCGTAGCGGTAACTGGCCAGGAGAGCGTCTCCGGGCTGTGGCGTCGAACTGGCGAAGAATGTGATCGTGTTCCCCGAAAGCTGAAAGTCCGCGCCCGCCGCCAAGCGCACGCCATTGTTGAATAACTCAAGACTCGCTGCGGGCGACGGCGCGTAGAGCAACGTGAACATCGTGTTCACTCCATCGATAACGCCCGAGGGGACCTCGGAATCGGAATAACCGGGCACCAGCCCGCCGCCGGAGCCACACGGCCCCGACGTCCCGTCCACACGCACGCAATCGCTCAGATTCCCGACTGCCGCATCGATCATCCCTGCCGCGTCGATCACGGCCGCCCGCGCGGGTGCGAATCCAGCCCCTTCCAGCGGCCGTAGACTGAGTTCGTTCTGCAAGCCGGTGACATCGGAAATCAAAATCGGGCTGGTCACGGGTTGCGGGCCGACGACCGTGCCGCTGGAAACTCGCACGCTGCGAACGGTCACCGGGAGCGTGCTAGGCGGCACCGCCCACACCTCCGTGAATTGGTTCACGCCATTGCTGTTGTACGTGATGTTATATTGCGCTCCCGCCGAAGCGTCGGTGGTGGGCACAAGCTGCACCTTCAAGACTCCGTTCACAATGGGCACGGTCAGGTTCGAGGCGGGAATGCTCGAGCCGCTGCCCGATAGGAAACTGTTCCAGGCGATAAACATCGTTCCATTGAAGCGTGTCCCGTCGGCGAGATAGAGAATATCCTGAATCGTCGTAAGGGACGGCTGGCCGAGCGCCACCGAAGACGCCATCCCAGCCGTCATGACTGCCGCCAGCGCAAATCGTTTTAGACTGATCATCCGCTTGCCTCCCAGCGGCTCCAGTCTAGAGGGTCAAATAGGGCGGGCGGCGCCGCCTCCTCGCCGCAAAATCTTTGATTTCAAGAGAATATTATTCTGCTTCGAACGTGACGAAGCGTCCTGGCAAGCTCGCAAAGCTGGCCGGGGGGATGGTCTAGTTCTTAGCCAACAACTGCCGAATCAATGTCGCCGTGCTTTCGTGCACGTCTTTGCGGCTGCCGTCGAAACCGCCGCCGCCTCCGGCGGCGAGTCCAAGAGCCGCGTCCAGCGGCGTCTTCCCCTGGCGATCTTTGGCGTCAAGTTTGCCGCCATGCTCCGCCAGAAACTTCACTACCTGGTCGTAGCCTTTCTCCGCCGCGCCATGGAGAGCCGTCTGGCCGCGGCTATCTGCGGCATTGACGTCGACCCCCGCATCCAACAAAAGTTGGATCGACTCGATCGCTTCCGCTTCGGTCTTGCGGCGCCCGGTGGTGTCTTCTTCCTTCGTGCCTAAGCCCGCCGCGGCCATCACGGGATTGATTCCGTTGCGCGTGGCCAGCTTGGGATCGGCGCCGTGGGCCAGAAGGAACCGGATCACTTCCACGTCTCCCGCCTTGGCCGCCCGAAGCATGGGCGTGGTTCCGGTGGTGAGCATCGTGTCGTCGCCCCGATCGAGCTTGGCGCGATAGGGCTGCTGCTTTTTGAGCTGCGCGTTTACGTTTGCGCCCTTCTCTACCAGCAGCTTCACAAGGTCCATCGCGCTCATTCGGTTATCCGTGACCTTCGGCGCGGGGCGATTGTCTTGGGGCATGGTATGGAAGTCCACGGCGGAGTACAGCGCCGTGCGTCCGGTTTCGTCGGCCAAGTTCGGGTCCGCGCCCTTGTCGAGCAACAATGCGGCCACGTCGTAGTGCCCGTTGATGATCGCCATCAAAGTGGGACTGATTCCGGTAGGGTCCGCGGCGTTTATATCCGCGCCCTTCTCCGCCAGCAACTTGGCGCAATCGAGGCAGCCCTGCCGGGCGGCGAACAGCAGGGGCGTCAGGCCTCCCAGCGGAAGCCATTTTTCACGCGGCTCGGAAGTAGTCTGCCGCTCCCAGTGATTTACGGTGGAATGCGCGTTTACGTCCGCCCCGTGGGCGATCAGCTCTCGCGCCATCTCCGCGTGCCCTTCCGCCACGGCCCACATCAGGGCGGTCTCGCCATGCCAGGTTTCACGCGCGTCGACTTGCGCGCCCTGATCCAGCAGCACTTTCGCCGCCTCCACCACCCCCGTGCGCGCCGCCGTCATCAGCGCGGTTTCGTTTTCGGTGACCGCTGCATTGGCGTCCGCGCCGGCTTTCAACAACTTCCCGATCATGGCGGCATCGCCGTTTTGACAGGCCAGATAAAGAGCGGTGATTCCGTAGCGGTTGGCGGCATTCACATCCGCGCCCGACCGCAGCAGCAGATCGGCAATCCCTTCACCTCTCATGCCGGACGATTCGCGAACGGCCCACATGAGCGCCGTGGTGCCGTCCGCCTCCGGCGCGTTCACGTCTGCGCGCTGCTGAATCAAGGCCGCAACTTGGGCTTTATCTCCCGCCTTCACCGCCGAAATAAGGCTGTTGCCGCCCCCGGCCGCAAAAGCTGCGGCGGACACTGCCACAAATGTCAGCGCTCTCATAGATCCACCAAAGGGCCGGTGCTATCGCCTAGCATCTCCTGATGAACTCCCGTCTTCTCCAGCAACGTCACCAGCAGATTCGCCATGGGCGTGTGGTCTTCGTACTTGAGGTGGCGGCCGCCTTGAATCCGGCCGGCCGCGCTTCCCAGAACCAAGCTGGGCAACGGGAAATGGTTGTGAGCGTTACTGTTGCTCATGTTGCTGCCATAGAGGATCGTCGCGTGATCCAGCAGCGACCCTTCGCCGTCGGCCGTGTTGCGCAGCGTCTCGAGAAATTTTGCGAATAACGTCAGATGATACGTCTGTATCTTCACCAGCTTTTCAATCTTTTCCGGGCGGTTCTGGTGATGCGAAGTCGCGTGGTGTCCGTCCGGGACCCCCACCTGAGGATAGGTGCGGTTGCTGACCTCGCGCGCCATCATGAACGTGAATACGCGGGTGATGTCCGCCTGCCACGCAAGAGCCAGCAAATCGAACATGATGCCGACGTGCTGCTCGTAGGAAAACGGAACGCCCGCCGGCTCTTCTGGCAGAGCTATGTCCGCGCTCGCCTGTTTTTCCGCCCTTTGGATCCGCCGCTCGATCTCCCGCACGTTTTCCAAATAGTCGCTCAGCGTCGCGCGATCCTGCTTGCCCAGGCTCCGTTGCATATCGGATGCCTGCCGCATGACGGCGTCGAGAATGCTCCGGTCTTCCTGGGTGCGCGCCGCGCGGTCGGCGGCCGAGCCGCCTTGCCCGAACATCCGCTCGAACACCTTGCGAGGGTTGATCTCCATCGGCATCGGTGTGGTGGGCGTGCGCCAGGAAAGAGTATTCATGTAGATGCAGCCGTAATCCCGGTCGCAAGCCCCGATCAGGCCCGAGTGGTCTTCGATCGCCAACTCCATAGAAGGAAGAACCGTATCCTGCCCGATCTGCGCCGCGGCAATCTGGTCGGCCGTAACCCCCGCGTAGGCGTCCACGCCCTGAGTGGGCTTTGGACGCACCCCGCTCAGCCACGTGGTCGGGCTGAGCGAATGCACAGCGGTGGAATCGGCCGCGCGATGTCCCAGCCCGCTCACTATGTTGAGCCTCCCGCGGAAAGCTTCCAGCGGCTTGAGTATTCGCGTCATTTCGAAGTCCGCGCCCTGGGCTTTCGGCGTCCACTGGTCCATGATTGCACCGTGCGGGACATACACAAACCCCAGACGAGGCAGCGGCTTAGCGGCTGTCTTGCTCGCTGGCGTCTGCGCCGGAAGCATGGCGTCTAGCAGGGGAAGACCCACCGCCGCGCCGACGCCTCGCAGGAATGTCCTCCGCGGAAGGTGCTTTCTGCTGAGAATCATAAGCTTGGCCCCATACGGCGTTCCAATTTATCACAATGATTTACCGGAGGAAAGCCCGCAGCTTTGCGCCCTCCTGACGCTTCCGCCAGTGGCCCGCTCCCAAAGCCCTCCCAAAATAGGAAAGGCCGTTCCTCAATCGGAACGGCCCTTGCTGATTTCGTTTCGGTGAGTCTGGAATCTCTCGGTACGACTTGAGACTGGCGCGGCTGAACCGGCCGAATTCCGGTTCTTTTAAGGGCGCCGGTCCCTGCCGGCTTACGGCCGAGCTACGTTCTCGGCTTGGAGACCTTTAGGACCTCGCTTCACCTCAAATTCCACTTCGGCCCCTTCTTCTAGTGTCCTGTAACCGGACATCTGAATGGCCGAAAAGTGCACGAAAACGTCCTCGCCGCTAGCGCGCTGGATGAATCCGTAGCCCTTGGCGGCGTTAAACCATTTCACAACACCCTTTTCTCTCACTACTTTGATATCTCCTATTTCTCTCTTCCGGCAAGCCGGTACGTACCTGCAAAAACTTCACCATTGTCTCATGGAACGCTTAGTGTTTGCAAATCAACTTTTTGCGATGGAACAAGGGGGGATCTATAGGGGTGTGGATTTCCCAGCCGCCGCCGTTTCGGCGGCAAGGGTTTCAACGCGGCAGGCGTCTTGAAAATCGCACCATGCGCATTTCTTGCCATCAAGCGGCCGCACGGAAATGTCCCCGCTCCTGAGAGCTGTATGGACTTCGATGGCGCGTTGGGCGCTCTGCTCCATCAATTCACGAAGCTGCTGCCGGGAGCGGCCTTCGCCCACGCCCTCCAAGCCCGCAACTTCCAGCCGCCAGCCTCCCCACGAGGTCTCCCTCTTCACCCCGCAGTAGACCATGCCGATGGGGTTTAGGCCCAGCGCTCTCTCGGCGGCCAGCATATACAGACCGGCCTGCACCAGGTTTCCCGCCTCGCTTTCTTCCACTCGCTCCCGGACCTTGTTGCTGGCGCTGTACTTGTAGTCGATTACAAGCGCTTCTCCCTCCGGGGATATATCCACACGGTCCATACGGCCCTGGATCGTGAGCTCCGGCGTGAGCGCGAATTGGAAATCCGCCTCCGTGCGGCTGCGCCAGCCTAGGCTTAGCCCGTGGCTCTGAACGAAGGCCTCAAAGTTCCGTAACAACTCCAAGCGAATGGCCTCGGTGCGATAGCTGGAGGGGATGCGCAGGAGGCCGCACTCTTGCTCGAACACCCGGCTCAATACCTGCGCGCCCAACAACGGCGTCCGGATCCATTCGGCAAGCGCAAGATGCATCATGCGGGCCTGTACGGGGATGGTCAAGCGGTCGCGCGGCGCCGGGGGACGGGAACGCAGGCGCAGGGTGCGCCGCGCGAAAAACTGAAACGGGCATTGCAAAAAGCTTTCGATTCCGGTGGGCGAGAGCTTGCGGTGTGATTTGGCGAGTTGCGCGATCAGCGCGGGTTTTTCGAGACCGCCCCAGGACGGTCGAGGCTCCCGAACCGGCGCTCGCGCCGGACTCCCCTTCACAACCTCGATCGTCATGGAGCGGTCTAGGAAAAACGAAGGAATCGTCTCCTCGCCTTTCTCGTTGAACCGCGGATAGCTCAATATGGTCTCTTCCGTCGCTCGGGTCGTCGCCAATTGAAACAAAATACGTTCTTCTTGTTGCCGTTGCGCCGCTGTCGAAAGACCCAGTTTTGCCCGGACGGCATCGCCCACCAAAGGATCCTCGCGATGATAAATGGGGAACAAGCGCTCCAGGACGCCGCACACAAAAACGATCGGCGGACTCCATTGACGCGCCTCGAATACGTCCAGAATGGAGACGACGTCGCTGCGGCGGTCTTCGATGCGCAGGGGTTCAAGCGCCAGTATGGTTTCCACGCACCCCCAGAAACTTGCAAGGGGCGTCTCCCGCGCGGGAAGAAACGCCTCGGCTTGGCGAAGCGTCTCTTCAAATCCTCGAAGAGCCGCCGCCGTCGAGCGCCAGGCGTCCACTTGGTCGCGGTCCACGCCGTGTTCCGGAACGTAAGGTTCGGGCAGCAGACGCGAGAGACTTTTCAGGCGCTCCGCCCAGATTTGCGGAACGAGGCGTTCGCGGCGCCAAGCGTCTGGCTTCGCAAGCTTTGAGAGAAGAGGCGGTGAATCGGGGACTGCTTTCAAACCGGTCAGCCCCTGTCCGGGAAGCCGTTCCCGCGCGGCGAAGTCGAAGCGGTCCCCCGCCGCGGTCGCGCCCACTCCGGAAACCGGCAAACGCAGAGCCTCCAGCAAATCGGCGTGATCCCACCCGGCCAGCATCGCTCGAACTACCCGCGAAAGAAATTGAATCGCGGGATGGGACGCGAGCGGATCGGCGAAGAAGGCGCGCGCCGGGATGCCGAAGCGCGCAAGCGCGGTTTGCAGGATTCCCGCATAGGGGTCGCGAGACCGCAGAACAATGGCCACGTCGCGAAAGCGGCGGCCGCGGGCGCGAGCGTCCGCGATGCGGCGCGCGATCTCTTCCGCTTCGCGCTCGGGCGTTGCGGCCGAGAAACAAATTGTCCTCGCCGCCCCGCTGGCCATCCCGGCTCGGCGCACGGCCACTGCCGCGCGGCTGGCAAGCGCCGCGATGAACTCGGTTTCGGCGGGAGAGAACGTGTAGAATCCGTCCAACAGAACTTGCGCGGGAACCTTTGCGCTTCTTTGCCGGAGGGCGGCTGCGGCGGCGCGCAGGCGGCCCGAGCGCAGAGCCAACCCATGATCGTCCAGACGCTGGCAAACGTCGCGGAAGATTTCTGCCAGCCATGAGGGCAACTGCTCGAAAGAAGCGGATCCTTCTAGCAATTCGAGCATTGCCGAGTGCAATGCGCGGAATTCCAGCAACCGGAGAAGCTGCGGAGGCTTGACCGCATTCAGCGCATCCGCCATCAACAGATGCGCCAGCCCTGGCGGAGCTTGCGGCGGAATGCCCCAGTCCGTTCCCCACTGATTTAGAAATCTCGCGAGCGTAACGATACGCGAAGGGCGCACGGCAAAGCCGCGCCGCGCGAACTCGTGGGCGGCATGCTCCGCCATTGTCGCCGTCGGAACTATGAAATAGGAATCGGGTGCGGCTTCCAGCAGGCCGCCGGACTCGGCCGGCCCGCCGTCACTTGGCGGGAAGCTCAAGTTGGGGAGCAAGGTCGTTCATCATCTTCTCAAACCGGTCGCGTTGTTCCGGATTAAGAATCTGCAAAATACGGCTCTTGCCCGTCGACCGGAGATCGTCAAGCTGATCTTGCAGGCTCTGGTAGTACTGGCGGTAGTCATCGAGCACCATGGCCAGCTTCTCCGACTGATCGCCGGAAAGATCCAACTCCGTTTTGAAGCGCTGGAGCACCATTTCCCGGCTCGCTTCGCGGGGCGCCGTACTGACCACCCGCCGCAGTTTGTTGTTCACGCCAAAGTGCATCGACAGCGCCCCACTTGCCGCACCGGCGAGAAATACCAGAAACAGGGTCGACAGAATCCGTGGTTCCCGCCACGGGGCATGGCCGGGGGCTAACGTCATCGGTTTACTGCTCCCGGTACGTGACCAGATTCACCAGCACCGCATCGCGGTCCGGCATGCCGGCCGCATTCTCCCTGACGCTAGGCACGTCGCCCGAAAATACCCAATCCGCCGGCGTCGCGATGACCTTCGCCGGTTCCGCCAACCGCTCGGACGAAATCAGATAAATGCCGATGAGCAAGGTGAACGTCACAGAAGCGAGAGCTACCCCCCGCGCGAAAGCCGAGTCGAAAAACAGCTTCCAGATCGACGCGGGCGCCTGCCCTTCAATCCGCTCCATCACCCGGGCGTAAAACCCCGCTCGCGGCTCTACTTCCGGCCAGGAGCTGAACGCGTGAAACAGGTTCGCCTGTGCTCGCATCGCCGCGACCTGTTCCCTGCATTCCCGGCATTCCTCCAGATGCCGCCGGCAAGACGGCGCTAACTCCGATCCTGAAAGAACCGACTCAATATGATCCCGCACCGTTCGATGCATCGTGTCCTTCCCTCAATCCAACATCAAGTCTTATTGCTGTCTTCGTTTCACGCACAACGCATTCGCTGAGCGCTCTTCTTTGTACGCACAGCGCTTTGCTGCGCGCCGTACGCTGGCGGATCTTTGTTGCCCGCCCTATTCCCGATTCAACCCGTGTCCCCGGTTCAGCCGCTGCGCCGCTTTAAGGAGCTTCTGCCGGGTCCGAAAAAGCTTTACCTTAATTGTATTCTCGTTCAAGCCGGTCATCTCGGCCAGTTCTTCCACCGAGTGGCCCTCCACCTCCTTCAGCAGAATCAGGTGACGGTCGCTCTCGGAAAGCTTGGATAGCAGTTTGACGATTAGATCCCGTTGCGCCAGTTGGCTATCCACAGCCGGTCCGGGATCCACCGCGGGCTCGGAGCTCTCGATCCTCTGCGCGTCCTCCGCCGAGAAATCGCTTTCGTATACCAGCTTGCGCACGCGCTTCTTGCGCAAGTAATCGTAGCACTCGTTCACCGTGATCTTGTAAATCCAGGTGAGAAGCGAACTGCGGAAATCAAAATTCCGGATCGAAAAATAAATCTTGGCGAACACCTGCTGCGCTATGTCTTCGGCGTCATTGTGGTTCCGCAGTATGCCGAAAATGATGGAAAATACTTTGGTCTGATAACGCTCCACCACTTCGCGAAAGGCAATCTCGTCCTGAGCTTGCACGCGCCGGACCAGCGCCGCTTCTTCACTGTTCTTGTGGTCCACGCGAATTCGGGTTCGGAGCCGATCCCCGTTTGCCGGCCCGACTGTCTTGGGGACAACTGCCGGAAAGCCAAGTACTTCGCTCAGGGCGTCCATAGCTATCTGTCCGACGCGTCCTGGCGTAGGGGGGTTTCAACCTTGTTGTCTCCAAAATAACAGATTCCTTTGAGGAACCCCTTCCGCAAAATAGGATTTCGCCTGCCCCCTGGCGCCTACATTTGTAGGCCTAATAGCGTATCGGCCTAAAAGAAATCCTTCTCATAAGTTTTCGCGTCCATTTTCTGCGGGGTGGGTTCATTTCAGATATGAGGCAGATGAATTTTCTGATCGCCCTGGCGCTGGTCTCGGCGGGGCTTTCACAGGCTCAAATCTCCGTCACGCTGACGCCTTCCCTGCCGTCGCCGGTTCCCCTGGGCACAGTCCTCACATTCACCGCCTCCGCCTCCGGAGCGAACCTCGGAACTCCCACCTATCGTTTTCGCGCCCGCCTGGCGGGCTACAACTTCCACACCATCGTCGACTACGGGCCAAATTCCTCGCTCACCTGGACCACCATCGATCGCGAGGGATCGTATGAAATCGAAGTCACGGCTCGAAGCGGCGACCTCTCGCAGACAGCCGTCGCTTCGGTCGTCATAGTCATGAGCCCCCTGGTGACCCAGGACACCCCGCTGATAACGCCCACCGCGAATCCTCTTGTGTTCATCTACAGCGCGCCGCCCTGCCCCCTGCGGCAGAGCTTGAGCGTGAAGTTCGTCTCCCCGGAGGGCTACGTTCAATCGACTCCTTCGCAACCTTGCACCGGTTTCAGCATGAATTTCTACCTCGCTGGAATGCGTCCACAGGCCCAATACAGCGTCCAACATGTGCTCGCCGCCGATAGCTCCACCTCCACCGGGCCTCTGATGAGCCTCCCAACCCCATCCGTGACTACGCCGCAAGCGCCCACGGTTTCCTATTTGACTTCGAGCCGGCCCGCCGTCGATGGCATTCTCCTGCAAAGCCCGTTTGTCTCGGGCGCGATCGCCACCGACCTCGCCGGCAACGTCGTTTGGTACTACACCGGCAACATTTCCTATCTCACCGCGCCGGTGACGGGCGGAACATTTATGGGACTCGCCGAGAATGCAACTGCGGATCCTTCCCAACAGTTCATTCGGGAGTTCGATTTGGCGGGGATTACCTTGGCCGAAACCAATGCCGCTCGCGTCAACGAGCAGCTCGCCGTCATGGGCGTGCATCCCATCAACGGGTTTCACCACGACGCCAGAAAACTGCCCCAGGGCGGCTACCTGGTTCTGGCGGATTCCGAGCGCATTCTCACGGACGTGCAAGGCCCCGGCCCCGTGGACGTTATTGGAGACACCATCCTGGTGCTGGATTCCGATCTTCAGGTGCAGTGGGCCTGGGATTCCTTCGATCACCTGGATCCGCGTCGCCCGGCGGTTCTGGGAGAGACTTGCTCTTATCCGCCGGGCTTTTCGTGCGCTGCGTTTTATCTCGCTCCCGTGGCCAACGATTGGTTGCACGGAAATTGCGTCCAGCTCACGCCCGACGGAAACATTCTTTATTCCGCCCGCCATCAGGACTGGGTGATCAAGATCGACTATGAAAACGGCGCCGGGAGCGGCAATGTGCTTTGGCGCTTGGGACCGGAGGGAGATTTCAAGCTGGCCGCGGGCGACCCGCGCGTGGCCCCCCTCGATCCTCACCCATGGTTCTCCCATCAGCACGATCCGACGTTCGAGCCCAACGATTCCACGCTGACGCTTTATGACAACGGCAACACTCGAATCGCCGCCGATCCGAGCGGGCACAGCCGCGGCCAGGCTCTGCGAATCGACGAAAAGCTTCGCGAAGCCCGCCTGATCCTAAACGCCGACCTGGGCGTTTACTCCAATGCCGTGGGATCGGCTCAGCATCTTCCCAATGGCGATTACCACTTCGACAGCGGCTTTCTGAGTTTCCCTCCGGGAAGCGCCAACTACGCCGCGCAATCGGTGGAGGTGAACCCCGAGGGCCAAATCGTCTATGGTCTGCAAGTCGGGGCGTTGGAATATCGAAGCTTTCGGATGCCCGATTTGTACACCGCGCCGTGAGTTACGCGGCAAGCTCTCGCCGCCTTCGGCCCCAAGCGGCCGCCATTCGATTTCCCTTCAACTCGGCGTGCAAGCTTTTCGTAGACGGCGCGCTACCGCGTCAGCCACGCATGCGCCGCTTCCGCGGCCTTCCTGCCTTCGGCGATGGCCCAAACCACGAGAGATTGCCCTCGCCGGGCGTCTCCCGCGGCAAAGACGCCGGGAATAGACGTTTGATAGTGTTCGGTCGCGAGATTGCCGCGTGCGTCCAGCTTCAGCCCGGAGCTCTCGATCAGACCCGAGCGGACGGGACCGGTGAAACCCATGGCCAGCAGCACGAGTTCGGCGTCCACTGTAAACTCGGTTCCCCGGATGGCTTCGAACTTCGGCGGCGGGCCCACCCGGATGGCGTGAAGCTTGCGCACATGGCCATCCGCGTCGCCGCTAAAATGCGTGGTGGCGACGGCCCATTCGCGCCGCCCGCCTTCTTCGTGCGAGCTTTCCGACCGCAATTGCAGGGGCCAAAGCGGCCAAGGCGTCGAAGGTGAGCGCTCCACCGGAGGCATCGGCATGATCTCGAACTGGTAAACGGAGGCGGCCTTTTGGCGATGGGAAGTGCCCAGGCAATCGGCGCCGGTGTCTCCGCCTCCAATAATCACCACGTTCTTGCCGGTCGCCAGAATGCCTTCGGAATCCGGAATCACGTCGCCCGCTCCGCGTCTGTTCTGCTGCGGCAGGAACTCCATGGCGAAATGGATGCCTTTCAGGTCGCGCCCGGGGACCGGCAGATCGCGCGGCTGCTCTGCCCCCGTCGCCAGGATGATGGCGTCATACTCCTTCTGAAGATCGCCGAGCGAGGCGATGTGGGAATTCACCGCGAATTCGACGCCCTCGGCGCGCATCTGCTCTAGACGGCGGTCGATCCAGCGCTTCTCCATTTTGAAGTCGGGGATGCCGTAGCGCAGCAGGCCGCCGATGCGGTCGGCCTTCTCGAAGACGGTGACGCCGTGGCCCGCCCGCGCCAGTTGCTGCGCCGCCGCGAGCCCGGCGGGCCCGGAGCCGACCACGGCCACCCGCTTGCCGCTGTGTTGCGCCGCCCGCTCCGGCTTGATCCAGCCCTGATCCCAGGCGTAGTCGACCACCGTCCGCTCGATCACCTTAATCGCCACCGGAGGCTCGTTGATGCCCAATACGCACGCCGCCTCGCAAGGAGCCGGGCAGATGCGCCCCGTGAATTCCGGAAAATTATTGGTGGAATGAAGCACCCGGATCGCCTCGCGCCAGCGGCCCCGAAAGGCCAGGTCGTTCCAATCCGGAATGATATTGTTCAGCGGGCAGCCCGTGTGGCAAAAAGGCACGCCGCAATCCATGCACCGCGCGCCCTGCCTCTGGACCTTTTCCACCGGAAAATCCTGGTAGATTTCAAACCAGTCCTGGACGCGCTCCTCCACCGGACGCCGCGTCGGCGTCTCGCGCTCGTACTCGAGAAATCCAGTGACCTTACCCATCTCTTGAAATTGCAGAAAATACCGTTTACGCCGAAGCCGCCGCGTGCCGTTTCACTCCCAGCACGCGTTTGTATTCGTGCGGAAATACTTTTACGAACTTCGGCAATAGCCGGTCCCAGTGATCGAGAATCCAGTTCGCGCGCACGCTGCCGGTATGTTCGGCGTGGCGCGCAATCCAATAGCGCAGCTCCTCCACATCCTTGTAATCGAGCGGATCTAGATCCACGCTCGCGCGGTTGCACTTTACGCGTGAAAACTCGCCCGTTTCATCGAGCACGTAGGCGATTCCGCCCGTCATGCCCGCGGCGAAGTTCTTTCCGGTGTCGTGCAGAATAATGGCCAGCCCCTTCGTCATGTATTCGCAGCCGTGGTCGCCCACCCCTTCCACGACCGCCGTGGCGCCGGAGTTGCGGACGGCGAAGCGCTCTCCGGCGCGGCCGTTGAAATAGGCCTCGCCTGAGGTGGCGCCATATAAAACCACGTTGCCGATCAGGATATTCTCCTCGGGCTGGAAGGTCGCGTTACGAGGCGGATAGACGATCAGCTTTCCGCCCGAAAGCCCCTTGCCGGTATAGTCGTTGGCGTCCCCTTCCAGCTCCAGCGTGACGCCCCGCGCCAGGAAAGCGCCAAAACTTTGGCCCGCGCTTCCCGTGAATTTGAAGTGGATGGTTCCCGGGTCAAGGCCTTGCGAGCCATAACGTCGCGCAATCTCTCCCGAAAGCATGGCTCCCACCGTGCGATTCACATTGCGGATCGCTAGAGAGCGTTCCACCGCTTCGCCCCGCTCCAGCGCCGGCTGCGCGTACTCGATTAAACGGTTGTCCAGGCTGGCCTCCAGGCCATGGTCCTGCGCCATCGTGCAGCGCCGTCCCACGCGCTTGGGCGCCTGCGGATTGTAAAGCAGTTGCGAAAAGTCGAGTCCGCGCGCCTTCCAATGCTCCATGGCGGGCCGCATCTCCAGCATGTCCACGCGTCCCACCATCTGCTCGAGTTTGCGGAATCCCAGCTTCGCCATGTATTCGCGAACTTGCTCGGCCACGAAGAAGAAATAATTAATCACGTCCTCGGGCGCGCCCGCGAACTTCTTGCGCAAAACGGGATCTTGCGTGGCGATGCCCACCGGGCAGGTGTTGAGGTGGCACTTGCGCATCATGATGCAGCCCATGGCGACCAGCGGCATGGTGGAGAAACCGAACTCCTCGGCTCCCAAAAGCGCGGCGATGGCTACGTCCCGGCCGGTTTGCAGCTTTCCGTCGGTCTGCACGATGATGCGGCTGCGCAAGTCGTTCAGCACCAGCACTTGCTGTGTCTCCGCCAGCCCCAGTTCCCAGGGAATTCCGGCGTGGCGGATGGAAGTGAGCGGGCTTGCGCCCGTGCCGCCATCGTGCCCGCTGATCAACACCACATCGGCGTGCGCTTTCGCCACCCCCGCCGCCACCGTCCCTACGCCGACTTCCGCCACCAGTTTTACCGAGATGCGCGCCCTCGGATTGGCGTTCTTCAAATCGTAGATCAACTGCGCCAGATCTTCGATGGAATAAATATCGTGATGCGGCGGCGGAGAGATGAGGGGAACTCCCGGCGTGGAATGACGCACCTTGGCGATGACTTCGTCCACCTTGTGTCCTGGAAGCTGGCCGCCTTCGCCCGGCTTGGCCCCTTGCGCGATCTTGATTTGCAGATCGTCGGCGTTCACCAAATAATGGGTGGTGACGCCGAAGCGGCCCGAAGCCACCTGCTTGATCGCGCTGCGTCGGGAGTCGCCGTTGGGATCGGGCTTGTAACGTTCTTCGTCCTCGCCGCCCTCGCCGGTGTTGGATCGCCCGCCAATGCGGTTCATCGCGATCGCCAGCGTTTCGTGCGCCTCTTTGCTGATGGAGCCGAACGACATCGCGCCGGTGGCGAATCGCTTCACGATCTCGCTCGCCGGCTCCACCTCTTCCAGCGGCACAGGCGTCGCTTGCTTAAATTCCATCAGGCCGCGAAGCGTGCAAAGCTCCTGGTTCTGCCGGTCGATCAGATCGGCGTATTCCCGAAACGTTTCGTACCGCTTCTCCCGGACGGCGTGCTGAAGCTTGCCGATGGTCAGAGGATTCAGCAAGTGATATTCGCCGCCGACCCGATATTGGTAATCTCCGCCGATGTCCAATTCCGTGCGCGATTCCGTCACGGGCTCAAAAGCGTGTTGATGGCGCATTTGCGCTTCGGCCGCCAGCACTTCCAGGCCCACCCCCTCGATTCGCGAGGCCGTTCCCGTGAAATATTTCTCCACCAGCGACTTGTTCAGGCCTATCGCTTCAAATACCTGCGCTCCGCGATAACTTTGGAGCGTGGAAATGCCCATTTTCGAAAACACCTTCAGCAGGCCCTTATTGATGGACTTGCGGTAGTTCTTCAGAGCGGCTTCAAACGTCAGCTCTCCAAGGCGGCCGCGCGCGGCCAGATCTTCCAGCGTCTCGATCGCCAGATAGGGGTTTACCGCGCTGGCGCCGTAGCCGATCAGCAGGCAGAAGTGCATCACTTCGCGCGGCTCGCCCGATTCAATAATCAGGGCGACTTGCGTCCGCGTGCGTTCCCGCACTAGATGGTTGTGGACCGCCGTCAGCGCCAGAAGACTGGGAATCGGCGCGTACTGCCGGTCGATCCCGCGGTCCGAGAGAATCAGCAGGCGGTAGCCGTCCCGAATCGCCAGCGACGCCCGGCGGCACAATCCGTCCAGAGCGCGCTCCAGCTCGGCTTCTCCGCCGTCGGCCCGGAATACGGCTTGAAGAGTGGTCCCCAGAAAATCGCCCCAACTCACGCGGCGCAGCTTTTCCAAATCCTTGTTAGTCAAAATCGGATGCGGCAGTTTCAACGTATGGCAATGCTGAGGAGTCTCTTCCAAAATGTTGCGCTCGGTGCCGATGTAGCTGGTAAGCGACATCACCAGTTCCTCGCGGATCGGGTCGATCGCCGGGTTGGTCACCTGCGCAAAAAGCTGTTTGAAATAGTTGAACAACGGCTGCGGCCGGTCGGACAAGCACGCCAGCGGAGTGTCGACGCCCATCGATCCCACCGGCTCTTCTCCCTGCGCCGCCATCGGCGTTATCAGCAGACGTAAGTCCTCTTCGGTGTAGCCGAAGGCCCGTTGCCGCGTGATCAAAGTTTTGGAGTCGGCCCCGTAAACCCGCGGCGGATCCGGCAGATCGTCCAGCGTGATCTGGTTCTTCTCCAGCCATTCGCCGTAGGGCTGGCGCGAGGCCAGTTGCCGCTTGATCTCTTCGTCGGGAACAAAGCGTTTGTGAACAAGGTCCACCAGCAGCATCTTGCCCGGCTGAAGGCGGCCCTTATAGGCGACCTCTTCCGCCGGCACGGGCAGAACGCCCGTCTCCGACGCCAGAATCAGCACCCCGTCCTTGGTGACCAGGTAGCGCGCGGGCCTCAGGCCGTTACGATCAAGCGTGGCGCCAAGCCATTTCCCATCCGTAAAGGCCACCGCCGCCGGTCCGTCCCAAGGCTCCATAAGAGAGGCGTGATATTCATAAAACGCCCTCTTTTCCGCCGGCATGGTGGAGTCCGCGTCCCAGGCTTCCGGTATCAGCATCGCCATGACGTGAGGCAGATCGCGGCCCGCTAACGTCAGCATCTCCACGGCGTTGTCCAGCGATCCGGTGTCGCTCAAGCCCGGCCGGATCACCGGGAAAGTTTTTTCGAAAGCCTCCCCGAACAGCTCCGATTTCAGCACGCTTTCCCGCGCGTGCATCCAGTTGACGTTGCCTCGGACCGTATTAATCTCCCCGTTATGGCAGATCATCCGGTAGGGGTGAGCCAACTGCCAGGTGGGGAACGTGTTGGTCGAAAAGCGCTGGTGCACCATGCACATGGCGCTGCGAGTTTCCGGGTCGGAAAGATCGGCGTAGAAATGCGAGATCTGCGGCGCAAGCAGCAGCCCCTTATAAACGATCGTGCGCGTGGAAAGCGACGGAACGTAGAAGAAATCTTTCTCGTGTAGGTCCGAGGCGGCGATTTCGTTTTCCGCCCGGCGGCGGACTACGTAGAGTTTTCGCTCCAGCTCGTCCTGCGTCATGCCCCCTGGGCCGCTCACAAAGAACTGCTCGATGTAGGGCTGCGTGGCCCGCGCTTGCCGTCCAATGGCGTCCCCTCGCACAGGAGTGTCTCGCCAGCCCAGCACCGTTAATCCCTCGTCCCGCGTAATCCGTTCCACCACGCCTTCACAAATCAGCCGTTGGCGCGGCTCCACCGGAAGGAACATCATTCCAACCCCGTAGCCTCCCGGCTCGGGCAGCGAAAACCCAAGCGCTTCTGATTCCCGCACGAAAAACTCATGAGGAATCTGGATCGTGATTCCGGCCCCGTCGCCCGTTTCCGGATCGCATCCGCACGCCCCCCGATGCGTCAGGTTGATCAGGATTTCAATTCCTTGCCGAATGATTTCGTGCGACCTTTGCCCATTCAGGTTTACGATAAATCCCATCCCGCACGAATCGTGTTCGTGTTGTGGATGGTATAATCCCTGAGCGCTTGGAGGGGAGGACATGTTCCAGAATACCCTGGATCGAATTATCACGTCAACAAAATTTATGCCTTATCAATATAAGTAGTAATAATAGTAGTTCTGCTCAAGCCTGCTTCCCCTTTCCAAGAAATTAAAATTATCTTACTTTATTATTAATAACTTACAGATTCGTGGCTTCGTTTTTTCGCGCGAGATGCTCCCCCGCCCAGATTGAATTCGGCCTGTGAGTTCCAGCGAAGGTTCCCCAAGTCCCTCGCTTCGAACCATCGCTCGGCCGAAGAAGATTAGGCGAAAACGAAACGGTTTACCATATTTTCATATCACACGACGGTATGAACTGGTCGGCGAATTCATTGTGCTCCTGGCCCGCGCACCGAGCCTGGCGGAAATGGATGGAAAATGCTAAATCGATCGCCCTTGGGCTTCGGCGTAGCGGCTCGGGCAATTGGCGGCTGCCGTGTCCCGGCGCATGGCTCAGCCGTGCGCTGCGCCGGAGCAGCCAAACACTGGGCGCTGCCGGTCTCGCCTTCTTCACGCATAGCACCGCCAATCTGCCGGAGGCCGGATTCAACCCCTCGCCCGATGCCCGTTTCGTCCGGCTGGAGCGATTCTTCCGCCACTACCGCTGCCCTTCGCCCCAATACGCTTTTGAATACATTCGCGCGGCGGACCGCTACGGCCTCGACTATCGGATTCTGCCCGCTCTGTCGATCCGCGAAACGCAGTGCGGGCTCACGGAAACGCGCAACAATCGCTGGGGTTACCATTCCGGACGTCAGAGCTTTTCGTCCATCGAGGCGGGCATCAATTATATCGCCCGGCAATTGGCCGATCAGCCGCCCTATAAGGGTAAAACCCTTCGCGAGAAGCTCTGGACCTACAATCCCCTTCCCGACTACCCGGCGGAAGTGGCTTGGATCATGCATCAGATCGAATAACGGCGGCCTCAAAACGCCTGGCTGGACCGGATGCCATTGGCCTGGAGCGCGACAGCCATTTTGTTCAACGCCAGCTTATGAATTTGCGAGACCCGGCTTTCGTTAACTCCCAGAATCCCGCCGATTTCCTTCATGGTCATCTGCTTGGCGTAGTAGAGCGCGACTACTTTGCGGTAGCGCTCGGGAAGCGTTCTCATAGCCTCCCCTAGCATCGAGCGCAATTGCCGCCGGCAACAGATGGAGTCTGGCCGGCTCTCGGCTCCGGCGGGAAAATCGGGCGGGGGCAGTTCTTGGCTTTCCTCCGCGCGCGCCGACGCGGAGATAAGTCCGGCGCTCTGCATATCCAGCTTCATCACGCGCCAACGCTCCAGCCGAATTCCAAGCCTCTCTGCAATCTCGGCTTCGGTGGGAGCGCGCTCCAGCTTTACCGTCAATTCGTAGGTGGCCGCTTCTGCTTGCTTACGGCGGCGGCGCATGTCGCGCGAGGCCCAGTCAAGCTGCCGCAAGCTATCGAGAATCGCGCCCCGGATCCGATGCTTTGCGTAGCTGGCGAACGCCACGCTCTTGCTCGCATCGTACTTTTTCACCGCTTCGTACAGGCCGAGGACGCCGGCATGAATAAGATCGTCCAAATCCACATGCGCTGGCAGATGGCTATGCACGCGCAAAGCGATGGCGCGCACTAGGGGAAAATTTTCTCTAATCCGTTGGTCGCGAAGGCGAACCTCTTCAGCGTCCTGGTCCTTTGCTTCTTGCATCTTCGTCGCGGTTGCGATCATGGCCGGTCTCCTTGCGCCATCTAGAATGCAAGGGCGGGACCAGTGCCGCCTAGGGTTCTATCTCGTGCGGCATCAGCAAGAAACCTTAGGCGTGGCAATCAAGGGAGGCGACATCCGTACCGAAACGGAACCCGGAACAGGGACTGCGCTCCGAAACCGAACGCAACCCGGCTAGTGTATTCTAATGGGTTGAGACTCCGGCCTCACGAATTCGACCTTGCCTGGGAGATTTGAACCTATGCAACCGCAACCAAACTCAGCGAACAACGCAGCCCAACGCGGCTGTCCCGCCGGGAACTGGCGAGCGATCCGGTCCCGAGCTGGGCGCCGTGCGCTTATTGGCGCCCCTTTAGCCCTCCTTTTCGCTTCTTTCGGCTGGGGGCAAACGACGGCCATTGAAGGAGACGTGAAGGGGGAAGACGGAAAGCCCCTTCAGGGCGCTGTGATCAAGATCGAGCGAAAGGACATCAAAGGAAACTACAACACCAAGACCGACAAAAAAGGTCACTATTATTACGGCGGCCTTGGTTTTGGGACCTACGACGTTACCGTTGAGGTCAACGGCAAGCCAGTGGATGCGGTGCGCGGCGTTCGCACCCAGGGTGCGCCAGCCGAAGTGAACTTTGACCTAAAACAAGCCGCCGCCCGGGCCGCTTCCGCCGGAGGTGGCGCGGCTGCGCCGCCGGAAGAGAATCGCAGCTTGAGTCCCGCGCAAAAGGCCGAGCTTGAAAAACAGCGGAAGGCGCAGGAAGAGCAGATGGCCAAGAACAAGGAGCTCAACGACGCCTTCAACGCCGGTCGAGACGCCGAGACTGCCAAGAACTGGGATGTCGCCATTCAGCAGTACGAAAAAGCTTCCCAGCTCGACCCGAAGCAGCATGTCGTGTGGAGTCACCTGGCCGATAGCTATATTGGGCGCGCAGCCGGGAAAACCGGCGGCGACCAACAGGCGGACCTTGCCAAGGGCATCGAGTACTACCAGAAGGCCATCGAAATCAAACCGGAAGATCCCGCCTACCACAATAACTACGCGCTGGTTTTGGCTAAGACCAAAAACCTCGACGCCGCCCGCGCGGAGCTGACGAAGGCTGCGGATTTGGATGCCTCGAATGCGGGCAAGTACTACTACAATTTCGGCGCGATTCTCGTGAACGCGGGTCAGAACGACGCCGCCGGCGATGCGTTCAAAAAGGCCATTGAAGTGGATCCCAATTACGCCGACGCCTATTATCAAATGGGAATCGTGCTGATCGGCAAAGCGACCACGACTCCCGAGGGCAAAGTGGTTCCCCCGGCTGGAACCGAGGAAGCGTTCCAGAAGTATTTGGCGCTCCAACCGAACGGGCAATATGCCGACGGAGCCAAAGCGATGTTGGCTTCCATAGGCGCCTCCGTTCAAACAACGTTCGACAAGTCCCCGAACAAAAATCAGAAGAAGAAGTGACGGCGCAGCCTGTTGGCGGCTAGCAGGCCGTAACAAATCCTCATGCGGGTGATCCTGGAAGCGGTCGTGGCGGTCTTGGTGATCACCCTTCTGCGATCCGTGCTGGGGGTCATCTTAAAGGGATTTTCGGAACTCCTTCACCCTTCCGGCGGAGCCGCTTCTGGAAGCCCGGAGGTCAGGACCCCTCCGAGGCCGGTCTCCGGCGAACTCAAAAAAGATCCGGTCTGCGGAACGTTCATCGCGGCTTCCTCTTCGCTTCAGAAGACCTTCGGCGGAGAAACCTATTATTTCTGCTCGGCGGCCTGCCGCGATCAATTCCGCGGCCCGGGTGTGCGCAAGGCGGTGTGAAAAATCCGCGAACGTCTGTCTATTGTTCATGTCGATACGGGCCGAAGTTTCCGCGGCGGACAGCAGGCGCTGCTGACGCTGGCGCGAGCGCTTGGCAAGCGGGGTCATTCGCAGCAAATCGCGGCTCCTCGCGACGCGGCGCTGGCGGAGCGAGCTTGTCGGGAAGGCTTCGGCGTGCTTCCGTTGGGCGGCGTGCTTGATTTGCGCCGCGCACTGAGCGGAATCCAAATCGTTCACGCCCACAGCGGCCGAGCGCAGAGCTTGGCGCTTCTGGCGGGCTGGCGGCTTCCCGTTGTGCGAGTCGCAACCCGCCACGTCGCTTTTACGCCTCGCCATCCTCGCATCCATGCGTTGAAGTATGGGGCCGGTTGCGATGGCGTGATCGCCGTGTCGGAGCCGGTGCGCCGGATCTTGTTGGAGGCAGGCGTTAGTGAAAGGAAGATTGCGGTTATTCCCAACGCGGTCGAGAATCCGGAAGGGGAAATTACCGTGGAGGAGCGAGCCGCGGCGCGGCGGCGATACGGCATCGGCCAGGCCGATTTCGCCGTTGGCCAATTGGGGGCTTTCACGCAGGAAAAGGGCCAGGATGTGGCCATGCAAGCCTTGGCAAGTTTGCGTCATCGCATGCCCGGCCTGCGAGTCATTTTGGCGGGCGAGGGCGCGCCCGCTTTGCCGCCCGATGCCCGGCTGCTTCTTCCCGGATTCGTCGCAAATCGCCGAGAATTCTTCGCGGCATTGGACTTGTTCATCATGCCGTCGCGGTCGGAGGGATGGGGGCTGGCGGCCGCGGAGGCTTTGGCGCACGGCGTCCCGGTGATCGCCTCCGACACGGGCGGCTTGACCAGCATTGTTGAGCCGGGACTGACGGGGTGGCTTGTTGCCCCAGGCGACGCGCGCGCGCTTGCGGGCGCGATCGAGCATGCGGCGTCGGACCCGCGGCGGCTGAACGAAATGTCGGCGAAAGCCCGCGAACGTTCGGCCCGATTTTCGGCCCAGAAAACGGCGGAGCTTGTGGAGGCCTTTTACGTCAGCCTGCTGCAACGGGAGCGCTCGTGGTTTTGGTAAAATTCATTCCCAAAGGAACATTGATGCGGCAGAATGCGTTTGCGATAGCCGTCGCATTGGCGATGGCCGGCGCGGCCTCGGCTCAATCCAAAGCCGCTGCGGGCTGTGACCGCGCGTGCCTGGAGCCGTTTGTCGACCGATATCTGGACGCCGTGGCGGCCCACGATCCGTCTAAGGCGCCGCTGGCAAAACAGGCCAAATTCACCGAGAACGGCCAGAGACTCGACTTCGGGGATGGTCTGTGGAACACTATGACCGGCAAGGGCAGCTACCGGCTCTTCGTCACGGATGTGGAGGCCGGGCAGGTCGCCTTTCTCGGAAGCATCCAGGAGGCGGGCATGCCCGCTATGATTGCGCTTCGGCTAAAAATACGCAACGGCCAGATTGCGGAAGCCGAGACCTTCGTGCAGCGAAGCGACCGTTCCGCTCAGGGTTTCGAGAAGATCGGCTGGAGCTGGACCGATCCGATTCCTCCGTCCCAGCGCCTTTCGCGAAGCGACCTTGTCAAGACCGCGAATATGTACTTCTCGGGGATGCAAAAAAACGATGGTAAGGGAGTTTACCCGTTCGCCGATGATTGCAACCGCATCGAAAACGGCTCATTCACCACCAATGTTACTACGCCAGCGGGACAAAAGCGGCCCGATCCGAAGACCGCCAGCAACTATTCCGGCCAATGGAGCTGCCTGGAGCAGTTCCAATCCGGCCTGCTGCATTTCGTCACTCGCATTCGGGACCGCCGGTTTGTGGCCGTGGATCCGGAACGCGGGCTGGTGTTCAGCTTCATCTTCTTCGATCACGCCGCCGGCTCCACGCGCACGTTCCAAACACCGGACGGGAGGACCGTCACGGCGGGCCCGGCGCAGCCATGGACATGGGAGCTCGCGGAGCTTTTTCGCATCGAAAACAGCAAAATTCGCCAGATCGAAGCGATTATGGAGCGCGTTCCTTATGGAATGAACTCCGGCTGGAGCAATTGGGAGGATGGGATGTCGGATCGAGGCCGCGACGTCGCCAAGCCGTAAGCGGGATAGAAACAATTCTATAGTAAAATGGTTTTGTGGTTCCGGCCCCAGCGGATGCGGTGCGCCAATTCAAGGAGGCGACGCTTCGCAAAGTGGCCGATCTTCGATGTCCTCGCCACCGCCAGCCGCCATGCGTGAAATTCCGTGGGTCGGCGCTTTCCAACATTTCCATCCAGATGAGCGCCTGCTGTAACCAATTGATCGAAATGGCCAACCGGGCGATCGCCGGGCGTCTGCCGTAGCCTTTCCACGTTTTGGACTCTGACAGCGTCCTAACTAGTTGAGCCGCGCCATCCCAACCCTAGCAATGCTCCTGGTTGTAGGAGCGTTGTGCAAAGCTGAGGACGCCGCAGGGCTGTTCAGAGAGGCTCAAAAGGCGGAACGCGCCGGCGACCGCTTTCACGCCTATCTCTTATATTCACAGGCCGCGGCGTTGGATCCGTCCAACGCCAAACTTCAAGAGCGGGTGAGCGCCCTGGCAGCCGCGGCCGCCTATTCCGCCGCGAACCAGGAAACTGCGCCCTCCGCCGCCGAAGCGCAGCTTGCCGACGGCGACCTAAGTCCTGCCGAAATCAGCACTCTGCCCGAGGCGCTTCCGCCGCCCCGGCTCAAGCCCTCCCATGTCCGCGCGAAATTTGACATCCGCGGAACAGCGCAGGATATCGCCGCGCGCGTGGCCGAGGCGTACGGTGTAACCCTTGAGGTGGAAAGCGACTACCAGGCGCCTCCCGATTTTCTATTTCGCACGGGCGAACTGGGAAGGGACGAGGCGTTCCGCGCGCTGGAAGCGGCCGCAAATTCTCTGATCATTCCCCTGGACGACCATACCGTGCTGCTAACGCGCGATGTGCCGCAGCGCCGGGCAGACTCCGAACCCGTCATGTCGCTGGCGATTCCGATTCCCGAGCGAATCGCCGCGCAGGACGCTCAGGAGATCGTGACGGCTGTACAGCAGACGCTGGAAATACGGCGGATTCAGGCTGATCCGGTGAAACGCATGGTGTATCTTCGCGACGTCGTCGCCAAGGCCATCGCTGCGCGCCAGCTCTTCTTCGATCTCTGCCGAGTGCGGGGGCAAGTCGCGGTGGAGGTGGAGCTGGTCAGCATAGACAAAAACTCTTCGTTGAGCATCGGTCTGAACCTTCCAGCCTCCAGCCAGATCGTGAATTTCGGGAATTGGTTTCATAACGCGCCGTCGATCGGGAGCTTTACCAACTTCGCCGCTTTCGGGGCGGGCAAGACGCTTTTCGGCATCGGCATCGCCGATGCCGCGGCCTTGGCGACTCTGCAACGCAGCTCCACGCAGACCTTGCTCCATGCCGAAATCGTGACCCTGGACGGTCAAACAGGCTCTTTGAACGTGGGCGACCGGTATCCCATCGTCACCAATACGTTTGGCGGCGCAAGCAGCGCCGGAACCACCTTCGTTCCTGCTCCCACAGTGAACTTTGTGGACCTGGGGCTAACCCTCAAAGTGACGCCGTCCATGCACGAAAGCGGCGAGATCACCCTAGATGTGGAGGCCGGATTCAACGTCCTGGGCGCTACGAGCATCGACAACATTCCCACCATCGGTCAGCGAAAGTATACCGGAAAAGTGCGGCTGGCAAGCGGACAGTGGGCGGTGATTGCTGGCTTAATAGAAGATAGCCGTTCCGCGACTTCCAGTGGCGTCGCCGGGTTGGCCAGGATTCCGCTCCTTGGCCGGCTTTTCCGGCAGGATGTCGATTCAAAGGATCATTCGGAACTGATGATTATCCTGAAACCGCGCGTAGTGGATCTGCCGCCCTGGGAGTTTGCGACTCGGACCTTATGGGTGGGGACGGAAGGAAAGTTCCTCGATGTGTATTGAGGAAATTCACTTAAACTTCGAGAGTCGGCAGCGAACTTCCCTGCTGGCCGTGCTCCCGGGCGCGTAGCGCCGCGTCACATTTCTCTCTGAGAGTAATTCCGCCTCTTTCCCACTTAACTGATGTGCTACGGCATTTCACGATTGCGCCAGTTCTGTGGGTATTCGCCGCCGGTGCGATTCAAGCCGCCGACGGCGCCTCTGGCTTGAATATCCGCATTATCGAAGGCCAAGGCCAGAAATACGCCCTCGGTTCACGCGCCACGCGCGGCGTGACGATCGAGGTTACCGACGATCTTGGTAAACCGGTGCAAGGCGCCACTGTGACTTTCCGGCTGCCGGATCAAGGCGCAGGGGGCGTATTTTCGAATGGATCGAAGACCGAGGTGGCCACAAGCCAAGCGGATGGGCGGGCGCAAGTTTGGGGGATGCAGTGGAACCGAACTCCGGGACCGTTCGAAATCCGCATCGCGGCCGTCAAAGGCGAGGCTCATGCGGGCGCTGTGTGTCCGCTGAGTCTGGCGGAGGCAAGCGACGTTACTCCCTCAAAAGCTGTTTCTTCAGGGCATTTTGGCCACAAGTGGCTATGGATCGCGCTGGGCGCGGGCGCGGCGGCAGGAGCGGGCGTGGCCGTGCGAGGCATGACGAACTCGTCCTCGCCGGCGGTGGTGAACACGACGCGCATTGGAACGCCCACCATCTCCATTGGACCGCCGCAATGAGATTACTGCTCGCTTTCGTTCCTCTTTGTCTGTTGGCGCAATCGGGACTTCAGACGCCGGATCTCGGTTGGATGCTCGACCAAAGCGGCTCTCTCCGTCCGGTGTCTGGCGCGGCTGGAAGTTTTGTGGTGGGAGCGCCGCGAGCCGCGAGAGTGCTTTCGTTTTCCTGCTCCCATGGCGCGTGCGTGGCGAAGACTCGGGATTCGCTCCTGTTCTCCGGCGCCACGATTCCGGCGCCGCCAGGTCCGGCCGTAATTGCAGCTAGCGATACCGACGCCGCGCTCTATTTCCCCCTGCTCCGCCAGTTCGCGCAGTTGCAGAATGGAGCGCTGCAAAAGCTGGAATGGACGGTGGACGGAGAACTTCTCTCCATGGCCTACACGCCGGCGGGATTCAAATTCGCCGTCAAGCGCGAAGCGGGCATCTGGATCACGGCTCAAGACGGATCGATCCTCGATTCGCTTCCGCCGGCAGAAGCGGTTCTGCCGCTGCCGGATGGGGTTGTATATGCGACTCCCGATGAGTTGGCCCTGCGGCGCGCCGATGGCTCGGAGACGCGCTTTCCCTGCGCAGGGGTCAAGGAGTTATTCGCGATGAGCGATGGTTGGATAGAGGCGCGCTCAAGTTCAGGCGTCTTCGCGCTCCGCACGGATTCCGGCAAGGAGCGCCTTTATTTGCTGCCGCAACCCCGCGAGGCAGGCGCGATCGCCTGCCCTGCCGGTTCGGGCGCACAACTCGCGCTGTTCGCTGTCAACCCCGACGGGAGCACGGGCGGACAGATCCAAGCGACTGATCCGCTCGGCAACGTCGCGGCGGGCGATACAGCCGAATTCCGTTTCCGCGTCTGCAACCAAGGCTCGGCCCCCGTAACGGTGGTTCCTGCCATTTCGGGCATGGGATTCACCATCGTCAAGACGCAATCCTCATACATCCTGGCGCCCCAAAACCCCTTGGACATCTACATCGATTTCGAGGAACCGCAGCCTGGCAGCTACAAAGCGAATTTCCAGGTCAACAATATTTCAACTGTCCTGACGGCGACAGTTGTGGCCGCGGCCACGCTGAGCGTACAGAGCCCGTGCACGGGTCCGGATTCAACGAACACGATCAGCTTCGGCAGCGTCCAGAGCGGACAGACGGTCGCATGCGCTTTCTCGCTGCAAAATAAAAGCGCACAGTCGCTGACCGTTTCAAGCGTTTCCCTCAGCGGCCAAGGATTCCAGTTCGCGCAGATCGTGAACGCTCCCGTGGTTTTGCCGGCCGGCGGCAGCTTCTCTTTCACCGTCGATTTCGTTCCCGGCTCCGCCATGGTCTTCTCGGGAACACTCACCGTGGATACGCGCAGCTATCCGCTTTCCGGAACGGCCTTCGTCCCGACTCTTCCCACGCCGCAAATTCAATTCGACGCCGGAGCTCCCGCAAGCGGCCAGCAGCGCATCGTCACCATGAGCCTGCCCGCGCCTTCGCCGGTGTCGGCGAGCGGCACGCTCCAGCTATCTTTCAAACCCGGCACAAGCGTCGTGGCCGATGATCCCTCCGTGGTGTTTGCCGCCAACGGAACCCGCGCGATTCCGTTCACGATCAAAGCGGGCGACACGGAGTTTTTGCTGCAAGGCCAAAGCGGCGCTGTCTTTCAGACGGGAACCACGTGGGGTACGATCAGCTTCAGCGTTTCAGTCAACGGTCCCGTCGCCGGCGCGGCAACCGCGTCGATGGCCATCCCGCCCGCGCCCCTCGCAGTCGACAACGCAATCGCCACTAGCCGGTCCGGCGATCTGGATGTCCAAGTTTGGGGCTACGACAACACCTATTCGGCGGGAGCGATGGCGTTCACCTTTTACGATCTGAACGGCAACGTGATCCAGCCGGGAGCCGTCCAAGCGGACTTCACGCAACAGTTTCGCGCCTACTTCACCACAGGCAACGCGGGTAGCGCGTTTCAAATGCGGGTGAGCTTTCCGGTCACCGGAGACGCCAATCAAATTCTGGCAGTTGATGTGCAGTTGACGAATTCGGCCGGAATTACAACGATTCAGCACCTAAATTTTCAATGCGCGGGCGGGACGTGTCCGGTCACTTCGCAATGAAGATCACCGCGGCCCGGCGGGCACGGGCGGATTCGCATGATGCACCATCCTATGAATCGCCAGCGCCCGTTCGAGCGCGGCGTTGAATTCGCAACCAAACAGTGCGATCACGGCGAGCACGTACCACCAGACAAGGAGCGCTAGGCTCGCTCCCACGCTGCCATAAAGCACGTTGTAGTTTGTAACATGGCGCATATACCATCCCACCGTCACGGTTGCGAGCAGCCATAACAAGGTTGCCAGAACGGCTCCGGGAAACACCGCGGCGAAGGTTTGTTTGCGCTTGGGACCTAAGTAGTACAGCAGGGCCGTCACCAGAACAAAGGCGCAGAAAGCAACCACGTACGCCGTGGCCTGGGCCGCGAACAGGAGCCAGCCGCCAATCTCAACGCCGTTCTGGAAGGACGGCAATAACGAAAACAGTTTACGCGCCAGCTTCTCGCCGAAAACGATTAAAATCGACGCCATGCCGACGGGCGCAACGGAAGTAAACACCAGCAAGATAGCGATCGCCCGCTCGCGCAACAACGAACGCCCGCCGCGGATATGGTAGGCGATATGAAAACCCGCCATCAAAGTCGTGATGGCGCCGGACGCCGCCCATACAGCCGCAAAGATTGCAACTACCAGCAAATAATTCGGGCGCTGCCCATGGACGGTGAAGAGCCTTTGGAACACTTCCTCGGTTCCGGGAGGAGCTACCTGGAACAGAAAACGGGAGATCATGCGCGCCACCGCTTCGACGCGCGCCTGCACCAGCACGGCGGCTAACGTGGTGAGAGCCGGGAAAAAGCAGAATAAGGTAGAGTACGCGACGCCCTTGGCGGTTTCAAGGCAGTTGTTCTTATAGGCGTTGACCGAGGCGACCCTGAGCAGCCGCCAGGCGATCTGCCCGCAAGCGTTTTTGCCAAAGAAACCGCGGCGAGCCGTCATGCGGACTCCTATCCGCATTATGGGGCCGCTCACCGCTCGGCTGCGGACAGGACCACGGGATCACGGATTCAGGAGAATGAGCGTTACTTTGACGTCGCCGTAGCGCCTCATATAGGTAGCGGCGGATTGCTGAGGCAGAATGCGGGCCGAGGTTCGATGACCGCCATCGGAGATCTCCAGCAATCCCGCGCGGCCGGATCTCCAGGAGATAAGCAATTGGTCGCCATCTTGACGGATGCTGAGGCCGGCGCGCCGCGGCGAGCCGGCCGGCTGAAACCAGACAACAGCGATGAGGGGAAGGAGCGCCGCAAGCAGCAGGGCTGCCGTCAGCGCCCACTGGTTCCGAAGGGTTGAGCCGCAACGAGGCCCTGCGCGCGGCACGTAAAACTCCTCAAAGCTGCGCACGGACTGCAAAGAGCCGTCGATCGCCCGCACGAAGAATCCGGCCTTGTTTCCCGCGACGACAAGCCCCACGGCCGCATGGCTTTGTTCAAACAGAGCCGTGTTGGCTTCACTGAGAAAAACCTCGCCATGCGTCCGTAAGACATAGATGCCTACCACATCCCCCGCCTCGGCAGTTGGGCTTGTCGCGGTTAATCGAACGGCTGAGGCGGAGCGGCTGCCGTAAAGCAGACCGACCGTTTCAATGCGAGCCGGATCTGGTTGTAAGTGGCTCAATAGCTCTTCCGGATACTCGACGCGCAAGGGACTCTGGGGCGGTTGCCATACTTTCAAGCGGTGTTTACCTCAGGAAAGTAGTGGGCGAAATGCCTTCCGCCTCTCATCGAACGTTGCGGAGGGAGAGAAAAATCAGGCCGCCACAGCCGCGCGAGCCAGGCACTTTTCAAAAGCAGTGAAAAAGAGATCCAGACTTTCGTTTGTCGCTAGCGGCCCCATCAGGCCGATGCGGAATATTTTGCCGGCGAGAGGACCGAAGCCGGAGCCGATTTCGATTCCATGCTCGTCCAGCAAAACGCGACGAACCTGAGCGTCGTCGATTCCATCCGGCACTCGGACTGTATTTAAGTTGGGGATTCTCCGGCCAAAAGCCACATGCATCTTTAGGCCCATTTCATCGATACGGCGAACGAACCGCTCGTGTGCCCGCATGTGCCGCTGGAAGCGGTTTGCGGCTCCCTCCTCACGAATCGCGGCCAAGCCCTCCCGGAGTGCGTACAAATTCGAGACGGGCGGCGTGTGGTGATACTTCCGGCCATCGTAATAATCGACAAGCAGCTTCAGATCCAGATACCAGACCGGGCTATCCTGTTTACGCGCGCTCAGCCGTTCCAAAGCGCGGGGCGAAACCGTGACGGGCGAAAGTCCGGGGGGACAGCTCAGACCTTTCTGAGTACAGCTATAAGCGATATCGATGCCCGCCGCATCCACGTTAATCGGAACGGCGCCCAGCGACGTAACGCAATCGGCGATCACAAGCGCGCCGGATTGGCGAGCCGGAAGCGCAATCGCGGCCGGATCTTGCAGCGCGCCGGTGGAAGTCTCTGCGTGCACGAAAGCCACGACTTCGGGCTGCTCGCGATGAATGGCCTCCGCTGCTTCGGTCTCCGCGAATGTCTGGCCCCAGGGCTTTCGGGCGAAGACCACATGAGCGCCGTGGCGCCGGCCCATTTCGCCGATTCTATCGCCGAAGTAGCCTGCCGAAAACACCAACAGCTTCGCTCCTGGATTGACGAAATTCGAAACCGCCGTCTCCATGCCGGCGCTGCCGGTTCCGGAAATGGCGAGCGTGAGGGGATTGGCGGTTCCAAAAAGCTCCCGCAACCCCGCCCGGACCTCTTCGTTAACCTGAAAGAAAAACGGATCGAGGTAGCCAACGACGGGATTCGCCATGGCGTCGTAAACTCGTTTTTCGACCTGAGTGGGGCCGGGTCCAAACAGAAACCGGCCGGGAGGAGTGGCCATCTCTTCAGTGTAGCGTAGCGCCGCGCTTCGCTGGCGAAACGATCGAGATGCTGGATATCGAGATGCTATATTTAAGGCTGCTGCAAAATAGCGCAAGCATGAGCCGCTCGGGGGCCCGTAGCTCAGTTGGTTAGAGCGCTACCTTGACACGGTCGCCGGATCAAGGAGTTGCGGGTGCCGGTGTTGGGTTTGCAAAGGTTTACGGGCGTTCGATTTGGACGCCATTTGGACACCAGGGCCTGTACCTTG
>DATGLY010000013.1:0-9676 GCA_035293905.1 Bryobacteraceae bacterium | reverse complement strand
GCCCGATGTCCAGGAAACCCTCCTTCCCCTCGCCCCCTCCGGCGACACTTTGGAAAAGATTCAGCAAGACATCGGTCCTGACTGCCGCCGCTGCCGGCTGTGCGAGCAGCGATCCAAGATCGTCTTCGGAGTGGGCAATCCACAAGCCCGGCTGGTTTTCGTCGGCGAAGGCCCGGGCGCGGACGAAGACGCTCAGGGGATTCCTTTTGTCGGCCGCGCCGGCCAGCTCTTGACCCAAATGGTCGATAACACGGCGGCCCGCGAAGGCATTCCGATCCGTCGCGCCGACGTTTACATCTGCAACGTCGTGAAGTGCCGCCCTCCCGAAAATCGCACGCCCTTGCCGGACGAGATGGAAATCTGCGGCGAATTTCTCTTCCGCGAGCTTATGGCTATCCGCCCGAAAGCTATCGTCGCCCTTGGCTCGACCGCCGCGAAAGCACTGCTCGGGACCAAGGAGGGCGTCACGCGCCTGCGCGGCCAGTGGCGCAAATGGCGCGACATCCCTCTCATCGTCACTTACCATCCTTCCTATCTTCTGCGGCCGTATAATCAGAACGCCAAGCGCGAGGCCTGGGAGGATTTGAAGAAAGCCCTCCACTTCGTCTACGACTGAGAGCTGTGGGGCAGGCTTCACCGGCTTCGCCCTGGGGCGGGTTTTATCACGCCTTCTGGCCTCCGCAATGACCGAAATTTGCTGCCCCCAAAAGGAACCCGCCATACAGCAGAGAGTCGCGGAAGTCGCGCGCTTTGGACCGTCCCGCTGCCCAGTGGCTGGGTTAGCGAGTCCTGTCGGCGGACGCTTCCTGCGCCTCAATTCTCCGTAGGCGCCCTCTCAATGTGATCGACATACACCACCGAGGTCGGTACTTTCTTCCGCACCAACCTGAGTCCGAGCTGGTTTTCTAAAGCGTGAAAAATGTCCGTGACTGTGTTCCGCGGATCGGCGGCGACTGGGCCCCTATCGCCGCCGGGTTCGGATTCAAGCCCGGCCCGTCGGCTTCAACGGCGTCCGCGAGCTGCGGGTTTGCAAGCTTTTGCACGTCGGCCGTTAAGACGAAACTGTATCTACCCGGAAGATGCGTCTCGTCGACGATGCTGCACCTGCATGGCAGTTGTTTGGCCAACTCCTCCATCGTTGCACTGGTGGCTCGAAAGCGACAGGCGCCCGGCCTGCAGGCCTTTTGCACTCCAGGGCCTCCAGGCATGATTGGAAAGCCGTCCTGATCGCGTGCCTTTTCTGGCGGCAGCGGATCAGGAACCACACTCTGGCCCCCGATTGGGGCCCCCGCAGCGGCCGACTCCAGGCGCGGCCCAGACTTGGCAACGACGAGGGCATATCCGTTCGCCTGAATAGTCCCTAGATGGGCGATCAACCCAAGACGTTCCTCCAAAAGATGCAAGAGCATCAATCGGAACTGTTCCTCGGAGGTTCCAGGCGGGAAGGTCGCGGCGATATCGAGCCGGACCTCGTCAATCCATGCTGGCCCAGCGACGAAGTCGTAGCCGACGCCGTATGCGCTAGACAACAAATTTCTTAAGCTCATGCTCGCATACCTAATGCGTCCATTCCCAAGCCCCCCTCCATAACCGTGAACGAATAACCGGGAGCAGTTAGCCGTACGGAGGCAACCTCGAAAGCCAAATCGTGCTGCGAGGGAACGGTCTGACAACGCGCGCTGGAATATTGCGTGAGAAGACCGATGCTCAGGCGCAAAACAATAGACAGGAATGTGCGCAAGGAACCCCCCGGTTAAGAATGGCCCTCCAGAAACTTTATTGGCTTCTGCTCTTTGGCCTTGGGTAACTCACCGACCATGGCGTCCACAACTACGCCCTTCTGGTCAACCAGCAGCATTGTTGGAGTCGCACCAATTTCCAAAGATTCAGGCACTGCAACGATCTTGGAAACTCCTATCCCAAGCTGGTCCAGAAATGCCTTCATCTGATCTACCGGCTCGAATGTGAGAACGATAAACGATGCCGCCGTTGAATTGCGGGCAGCTTCCGGTTACTATCACCATCCCCGCCAGCGCCGTGCGCTGAGATTCTTCGTCGTCAACCACGAGAACCCGGGTGAGCTGACGTTCTGTAGTCATCCTTCATCCATTTTTACAGGCGCAAAAGGGTTTTGCCGCGTTCCTCAACTTGCCGCTTGCGCTGTCGTACTCGCTTTATCGCCGTTTTTCCGGTATTTGCCCGGGGCGATTCTCAGCGCGGCCGTCTGCGCCTTAACCTTTTTGCTATGATTCCCAGGGTGCGACTTCGGCAATCATTAAAGGCCGTCAAGCTGGGATACCTGCTTTGCCTGGCCGCTGAGCTGGCGATCGGGATCTATTGGATCGCCGAAAGGCCGGCTTCGGACGTCCCGCTCTGGGCGCCGATGCTGGTTCCGATGGCCTTCGCCCTGTTCATCGCGATCCGCCACATCAGGCGGCGCATGACTCTGATCACCGTTGCCGGCGATCATGTGCGATATGAATTTGGATTGGCCGGCAAGACCACGCGCACGGTGGAATTAATGAAAGTGCAAGACGTGAGCGTTCACCAAACGCTAGGCCAACGTTTGCTGAATATCGGCGACATTTCTTTGGAAACGGCCGGCGTCCACAGCCCCATCGTGATGACTTCGATCGATAATCCACATGTCGCGGCGGAATATATCTTGAAGATGGCGCATGCCGCCGCGAAGCAAACTCCCTGAGGGATGCGTACGGCTATTTGCCGACCGAATGCGAAGCGTCGCGCTCATTGTCGCAAACGTCCTCAATCATTTCGGTGTCTGCCAAAAACTCGAACTGCATGGGGAACGACCACGGTTTTGTGTAGGCCTGGGGATCGTCGATGACGACTTCCGCGTCCATGTGACCGAAATCGCGGCGGCGGAAGCGTTCGATGGTACGAAGAGCCTCCGAATGAGGGCGGCCGCTATCGTCGAGCCAGCTTTTGTCGTTGAACCCGCGCGTGTCAATTACGAACCAGTCGCCATTCCACGAGCCGATCGAATAGCCGAGCCAAGCCGGGTTGGACACGGGAGGATGTTTGCGTCCATCCGTGAAGATCTGGCGAAAACGCGCGAATTCTTCGTACAGGATGAGCGTCAGACCGGGATTCTGGACGATTTTCATCGGCACGCGAATGAGCATCTGATCGGGAATGCCATGAGGCAGGCAGCGGGCCGAAGGGCGGTCCGCCATGAAATTCGCCTGACGCTGCTTGTACAGCGCTTCCGCGGCTGGCAGCATCGGCGGAATCCTTTCTCCCGGCCTCATGAAATCCTCCAAATTGGGCCCCATGGCTAGACCCGCAACCACGCGCTGATTCGCCTGACCGCGCGACCGCTGCCACAATCCCGACAGGTCCGGATGACCATCCGCAGCCCTGGGCGCGGGAGCCGTCAAATTGGGTTTGCCATCGGGCGTACGAGGGATGCCGGACGTCGGATAATCGAGCCACTGCCCGCGGGAGGCGGCGCAGAAAATGACCGGAACGAACCCGATTTGGCGCATGAGGCGGATCATAAGCACCATATTCTCTCAGGTTCCAGCGCGGGAGTCACGCCGGATTCGCGAATAAATCCCTTGGAAATCCCGCTACTTGCCGCCGTTGCCGTTCAACCCGGCGGGAAAGCGTGCTCAGCATGAGGCATGAAGAAATACATTCGAGCGATTCTCGACGATCTGAAGAAGAAAGACAAAAAAGACCATATTCCACCCATCCCGATGGCGCCTCAGGACGCCAAGGTCACCGACTACGATCCCAAGCCGCTTCCCCCGATGCCCGACGATCTGGACAACCAGGAGCTCTCGAAAGATCCCCTAGAGCGCGTGCGCCAGCTCGACTGGCAGGCGCAACAGAAGGTGCAAAATCCCGGCCACTAAGGCAATGTTGATTTGCCTAAAAGGACGGCGCGCCGCGCCCCCGTCGCGGAAGGAAGATTGCCAGGCTTTTTCCGGAACGTCTGGTATGCCAGCACCGCGAATGCGATGGCCTCTTTGGCGTCCGGATCGACGCCGAGTTCGGCCGCGCTCCTGACCTTTCCAGGATACAAATAATGACGCAACCGCTGCATCAGCCAGCGGTTGTGGATGCCGCCTCCGGAGACGATGGTTTCCACATTCGAATCGAACGTGGAATCCAAAATCGCCCGCGCGATGCTCCAAGCCGTAAGCTCGGTCGCGGTGGCGGTCAAATCGGGCAGCGGGCGCCCCGTGGCGATCAGTCCGTCGACGAATGCCTGTCCGAACTGCTCGCGCCCCGCCGTCTTCGGCGGCTTGAGTTTGAAATAAGGATGCTGGCGCATTTTTTCAAGCAGCTCGCCGTCGACTTTGCCGGACTGGGCGATCCGGCCTCCGCGATCGCAGCTTTCGCGTCCCCCGGTCATGCGCCGGACTAGCGCGTCAATGGCCATGTTGCCCGGCCCGGTGTCGTAAGCAATCACTTCCGCGGGCCGGGCGCCGGGCTTCAGCACGGTGATGTTCGCAATGCCGCCAATGTTGAGCGCCACGCGGCAAATGTTGCGAGACCGGAACAGCAAATAATCCACCAACGGCACAAGCGGCGCGCCGCGTCCGCCAGCCGCGATATCGCGCTCGCGAAAATTCGAAATGACTCGGATGCCGGTGCGTTCCGCCACCACCGCCGCTTCGCCGATCTGCAGGGTGCTGGCGATTCGCCGGCCCAGATAATCCACCGCCGCGCCTTCATGAAAAATGGTCTGTCCGTGCAGCCCGATCAGCCCGACCGAATCGAGCCGCAGCCCCGCGCGCCGGCGCGTTTCGATCACAGCCTCGGCGTAAAGCTCGCCCAAAAGGAAATTCAGCCGCGAAATCTCGGCCGTGTGGGCCGCGGCGTTCGAAACGGCCAGCAACGCCGTCCGCACAGCCTTTGGATACGGCGCGCTCTGGAACGCGATGGGTTCGATTTTTCGTCCTTCTATCTCGACGATCGCCACATCGATGCCGTCGAGCGACGTTCCGCTCATCACTCCGGCGACTTTCACGAAAGCTCGCGCTGAAGCTCGGCTAATAGTTGCAGCGCCTCGATCGGGCGGATCTCATCCAGCTTCAGCTTCCGGATGCGGTCCGCGATTTCGAAATTCACCGGCTCAAAAAGCTGAATTTGCATCGGGGCGGGCCGGGGCGAAAGCTCGTGGGTCACGGTATGCTCGGCCGATTCGTGCCGCGCCAGGATTTGCCGCGCGCGCTCGATCACGCTCATCGGCAAGGCGGCCAGCCGCGCCACTTCGATGCCGTAGCTTCGGTCCGCCGCGCCCGGCTCCACGCGCCGAAGAAACAGGATGCGGTCGCCGGACTCCTTCACGGAAACATGCAGATTCCGCACGCCCTCGAGCTGCGAGGCCAGCTCCGTCAACTCATGATAGTGCGTGGCGAACAGCGTTTTGGCGCGGATGTGCCGGTGAATATGCTCGATTACCGCCCACGCCAACGCCAGCCCGTCGTAGGTTGCCGTGCCCCGGCCGATCTCATCCAGCACGATCAGGCTTCGCGAAGTGGCAGTATTCAGAATCACGGCGGTTTCGGTCATTTCCACCATGAAAGTGGACCGGCCGCGCGCAAGATTGTCCGCCGCGCCGATGCGCGTGAAAACGCGGTCGACGATGGGCAACCGCGCCGATTCGGCCGGAACGAACGAGCCCATCTGCGCCAGAATCGCCAGCAGCGCCGCCTGCCGCAGGTACGTGGATTTGCCGCCCATATTCGGGCCCGTGATCACGGCGATAAACTGGGTTTCGGGATGGAAGTAAAGATCGTTCGGGATGAAGCGCTGCCCGTCTTTTTCGGCGAGCTTTTCGATCACCGGATGCCGCCCGGCTACGATTTTCATTTCGCCGTTTTCGGAAAATCGGGGACGCGTATAGCGGTTTTGCGCGGCCGCTTCCGCCAGAGCCTCGGCCGCATCCAGCTCAGCGACGGCCGCGGCGGTCGCTTTGATCCGCTGGGCGTGCGAAGAGACTAGGACGCGAAGCTGTTCGAAAATCTCCCTCTCCAGCGCCAGGATTTTCTCGTCGGCCTCCAAAATCTCGGTCTCCAATTGCTTGAGCTCCGGCGTGGTGAACCGTTCAGCATTCACCAAAGTCTGCTTGCGCTCATAATCGCGCGGGGCCAGATGCAAGTTCGCTTTGGAGATTTCGATGTAGTAGCCGAAGATGTTGTTGAAGCGCACCTTCAGCGACGCGATCCCGGTGCGCGCTCTTTCGCGCTGCTCGATTTGCGCAAGATAGATCCGGCTGTTTTGGGAAAGGCCGCGCAATTCGTCCAATCGCGCGTCGTAGCCGGCTCGAATGGCGCCTCCGTCGGCGAGACTCGCCGGCGGCTCGTCAGAAAGCGCTTCGAGCAGGCGGCCGCTGGCCTCCGGCACGTCGTCAAGCCGGCTGGCGAGATCGCGAAGGCGTTGAGCTTTTGCATCCGCCAGCCGATTTTTCAGCGAGGGAACGACGGCCAGCGATCGCGCCAGGGCGAGAAGATCGCGCGGGCCGGCCGAGGCCAGACTGATTTTCGAAAGCAGCCTCTCCAAATCGAGAATCGACGCCAAATCTTGGCCGATCTGCGAGCGAAGAATCGCAGAAGCATGCAGTTCTTCGACGGCATCCAGACGCGCGTTTATTTCGGCGGGATCGAGCGACGGCGCAAGCAGCCTGCGCCGCATCAAACGCCCGCCCATGCCCGTGCGGGTGCGGTCGAGCACATGAAGCAGGGTGGCTTGTTTGGATTCGCCGGCAAACAGCGGCTCGACGAGCTCGAGATTGCGGACCGTTGTTGCGTCCAGCACGAGCGCGTCGGAACGGTCGTAGAAAGAAGGACGTTCCAGATGGTCGAGCGCAGATCGCTGGGTCTCGCGCAGGTAGTGCAGAATCGCCGAGGCGGCGCCCGTCGCAAGCGCGCGTCCCTCCAGACCGCATCCGCCGAGATCGAGCAGCCGGAAATGCTCCGATAAGCTGCGAGAAGCGTAGTCCGAATCGAACACCCATGGCTCGACATCCGTGCGCAGACAGGCGAGCGCGAGAGCGGCTCCGGATGGCGCAAGGGCCTCGCGGACATTCAACGTCTCCAGGGCCGTCGGGATCTCCGACAAATCCAGCTCCGTCGCGCCGAATTCGCCGGTGGAAAGATCGACGTGAGCAAGTCCCGCCGACGTCCCATTTGGCATGACGGCAGCGAGATAGTTGTTTTCGTGCGAGCGCAGCACCTGCGAATTCATGGCCGTGCCGGGCGTGACAATGCGCGTCACTTCGCGCTTCACCAGCTTTTTGGCGAAGCGCGGATCCTCCATCTGGTCGCAAATGGCGACGCGATAGCCCTTTTGAATCAGCCGCGCGATATAGTTCTCCGCGGAGTGATAGGGCACGCCGCACATCGGAATGGCCTGGCCCTTCTCCTTATTGCGCGAGGTGAGCGTGATTTCCAGTTCGCGCGCGGCGGTGACGGCGTCTTCGTAGAAAAGCTCGTAAAAGTCTCCGAGCCGGAACAGCAGCAGCGCGTTGGGAACCTGCTGCTTGACGCCATGGTACTGCCGCATGAGCGGCGTAGACGGCTCGCTGGACACCTCTATTGATACACCCCGGCCGCCTTAAAGTCGCCGGCCTTCACAATCGAGATCGCCGATGGGTCCACGCGCTTGCGAAAGGCGGCCGAGATTTGCTCCGGCGTCAACGCCTGGATTTTCGCGTCCATCTGCTCGTCCCATAAGAGCGTGCGGCCGGCCTGCTCCCGCGAAGCAAGGAGCGCAAGGAGCGCCGAATCCTGCGAGCGCGACACGATTTGGGCGTCGCGATACGCCCTTTTGGCCGCCGCGACTTCCTCCGCCGTGAAGCCGCCCTGTAAAGCCTTGCGAAGCTCGTTCAAAAACGACGCCTCTACTTTGGGAGTGTTGGCGGGATTGCTGATAGCGGCCATGGAGAACAACGCGGCATTCCCTTCGGCGGGAGCGGTGAACGACGTCGACACGCTGTAGCTCAATCCTTCGCGGTTGCGAATGCGGTCGGGGATGCGGGCCGTGATGGAGCCGCCGAGCATATAGTTGGCCAGCACCATGGCGGGATAATCGGGATCGTCCTGGGACATGGCGATCCGCAGCCCCGCCTCAAATTGCGCATTGGCCTTATCCGGCGCTTCAATCTTTTCGTTTATAGCGGCCGCCTTTTTGTAACTGCCGGATAGCCGGCGGTACGGCCCAGAGGCGGTCCAAGAACCGAGGGATTCCTGAATGGTCTTCTGTATTTCGGCTTGATCGAACGGACCCACCGCCGCGAAGACGCCGTGAGAAGCGCCATAGAACTGGTCATGAAACTTGCGCACGTCGGCAAGCGTGACGGCGCGCATCGCGGCGAGACGCTCCTCGCGCGGCGGCGTGCGAAGAGCGTCGGTGTTGGAATAGGGAGACAAGTGGCGCTCGATCGCTTCTTGGGCGAGCTGCGCCGGCTCGGTGGGCGCATTCTCCAGCGCGCGGACGCGCTGCGTTTTCACCTGGTCGAAATCAGATTCGGGATACGCGGGCTCTCGCAGAATCTCCACCGCCAGCCGCAACGCCGCGTCGAAATTTCCGGCCGGCGCCTGGAGGGAGGCCGCAACGCTGGCGAGCGAGCCGCCGCCGGCGCCTCCACCGCCTCCCCGGCCCCCGCCGCCCGCGCCGGCGATGCCAATGCGCGCGTTCAGCCGGTCCATCTCTTCCTGAATTTGCTGCCGCGTCTTTCCCTTGGTCCCGCGCATGAGCAGCGCGGCGGCAAGCTGCGCCGCGGCGTTTTTGCCGACCAGAGTTTGCTGATCGCCGAAGTTCAGCTCGATGGAGGCGAAGACCATATGGTTCGCCGTTTGCTTGTTCAGCATCACGACCTTCATTCCGTTGGCCAACTGGCTGCGCTTCACGCGCGCTTCGATGTTGGCGGGAGTTGGATCGAAGGATTCGCCGCGGCTGATGGCGACGTCGCTTTTGAAGTCCTTCAACAGCGGGTTTAGATCCGGAGCATCGGGAACGGCCGTGCGGTCGGGATTTGCGTCCGGGACGAAAAATCCCACCGTCCGATTGGAGGCTTTGAGATACAACTTGGCGACCCGCGCCACGTCCTCGGGAGTTACGTTCTTCAGCCGGTCGTGCTGCAAGAAAGCCAGCCGCCAGTCGCCCTGCGCGATGGGCTCGCTAAGCGCGCGGCCGAACGTTTGCGAGTCGCTCATCTGGTTTTCGAGGTTTCTGAGCAGGCGCGTTTTCGCCCGCTCCACTTCTTCCTTCGACGGCGCCTCTTTCACCACGCTTTCCAGCGTATCGAAAATAATCTGGCGGATTTCCTCTTGCGATTGATCCTTGCTCAAGCTGGCCGAAATTTCGATCAAACCGGGATCGTGGCGAAGCGCAAACGACATATTCACCGAGTTGGCCTTTTTGCTGTCCACCAGCGCCTTGGAAAGCCGCCCCTGCGCCGCGGCGCCGCCTCCCCCGCTCATGATTCCCGCGAGCACTTGCAGCGCCGCCGAATCCGGATGAGCCGCCGCCGGCCCGTGGTAGGCGACGAAAACTTCCTTGCTTTCGCCCACCCGCCGGAGCTCGACAAATCGCTCGCCATCCTGAGGCGGCTCGACGGTGTAAGGCTCTTCGAGCTTGCGGGCGGGCCTTGGGATTCTACCGATGGTGTCCGCGACGTAGGACAGAGCCTTCGATTCCT
>DATGLY010000012.1:0-47787 GCA_035293905.1 Bryobacteraceae bacterium | reverse complement strand
TGCGATTTGCGATTTTCGTCCGGGAGCCAGTGGCCCGCCGCTCGCGCTCTAGGCGGAACGTCCTTGTAGGCGTCGGGCTTCAGCACGGCATGGTTAGACCCTTGCTCGCGCCGCTCGCGCTGGCTTCGGTGTCATCACGAGCGAGTGCTTTCCCCATCACGCGCAGGAGCGCGTGATGCCAACGAGCGAGCGTTCTGCAGTGCCTTTGCGCGCCAGTTCACTTCTCGCTGCTGAGCGTCTTGCCACCCACCAGCTTCAAAAACTCGTCATTGCCCGCCACGCGTCCGTGAATCGGAACGTGCTGCGCCACGTCCAGCTTCAGCATCTGCATATTTTGATACAGCGTGCGCATGCCGAGCGTCGCCGCCGCTGGCCCGGGGCCCTGCGCCGGCGGCGAATACAAATCTGCGTTCACCAGGATTTTTTCCTTCGGCAAATAAACCATCAGCATGTCATTGCTGTGATTCCCCTGACGGTAAGACGAATCGCCGATGTCGTACGCCACGTCCAGCACATGGAAAACTTCCATCATCCGCGTGCCGTCGGTGATCACATACGGAGCGGTGATGCGTGTGTCCCCGCCGACCGTCTCGATCGGCGCCGGACGCCGGCTGATCATGTACATCGGGTCGTATTTCGCCATGCGGTCCGGAGCGAGCGCCCATCCGCCGGGATGAAACAGGATCCCCAGGTAATAATCTTTGTTCGTCTCGTGAGTCACGACCGTCGTGCCTTGCGAAAGAAATGTGCGCAGCCCGCCCGCATGGTCGAAATGATGGTGCGTATTCACTACGTATTTGATCTGTTTGTTCGGCACGAGCCGGTTCACTTCATTGATGACTGCCAGCGACCGCGCCTCATTCACCGGAGCCTCGACCAGCGCGGCGAAATCGTTGAACTCCATCAGTAGGCTGTTGTAATTCGCCGCGCCCAGCATCCACACGCCGTCCCCGAGTTTTTGCGTCTGTACCGTTAATGGCGGCGCTTTCGCCGACCGCACCGCCTCCGGAACGGCCTCGACCTCTACCCTGGCATTCGGTTCCACCGCCGTCAGTTTAATTTCGTAGTAGTTGTGAGCCGGATTCAAGCGCGGATCGCCCTGGTGCACGTGAAACAGGGTAGGGAACTTCACCCCGCCGAAATCCTTGTACTGGGTGTAGCGCATCTCGTAATTCATGTCGCCGTAAATCGGATTCGGAAACCAGGTGTCCACGAGCTCCACCAGATTCTGGTCGTTGATGGTTCCGTTGATTGTGTATTTGCCCCCCATCACCGTGAACGAAACGATCGTCACTTTGCGGCCGTTTTGCGAAAGCCCGTAATCCGCCGGTCCCACAATCGGCAGCGAGATGGCCGTGGCGTCCTTTGCGGCCAGCGCCGCCTTCAGGAATCCGTGCGGCGTGATCATGATCTCCAGTTGGCGCAGATCGTTCACCGGCACGCCATCGAGATAACCTCTCGTTTGCGGCACAATCTTGTCGCCTTCCACATTCCACGCAAAGTTGCCGTTCAGCAATGTCACAATGCGCTGTTCCGGCATTGGCGCACGGCCGAGCGTGGGATAATTGCCCTGCTTGCGCGTGTATTCCTCGCGCGAAAACATCGCCTCGTAGTCAATCGTGCGCGTATACGGATTTACTTCGTAGTGCGGCCAGTCTTCGTTCAGGCCATACGTCTGCCCGATTTGCGAAAACCATCCCGCGCCCGAATAGCGGATGGTCTTCAGGTTCGACAGCCCCATCGCCTGGGCGGAGGCTTGCAACACGCTCTGGACGTCGCGCACATCCTGCGCCGATACCGTCGCTGCCGCCAGACATACCATTGCCGCCAGGATGCCAGCTCGCCGTTTCATAAGCGCCTCCTTGCCTGTCGCATGACCGACCCGCAACTTATTTTCTGACTTTAACGCGTGAAACTGGCCTGCCATGCTAGTGCCGCGCTCAACGGCCTGTCAATGCGGGCCCTTGCGCTTCATCTACCAGCCGAGGCCTTTGCGTCGCGCGGGCGCGCACGCCGCCGTGAAAAAACCTCGGGTCTGACCGGAAATCGGTCCGGCCCGAGCTGCAAATTCCGTGAGGCATTGCTGGTGTGCGATTTACGCTTGGCCTTCAGCCGGGCAGTTCAAGTTTTTTGTAGCTCAGGTCGCGCCGATGCCGCTGTCGGCGAGACCTGAGGCCTTTGCGTCGCGCGGGCGCGCACGCCCACTTTTGCTTCTTGGATCAGGCCACTTTGTGCGGCTGAGTTTCGCGTAAGACATTCGCAAAAAATCTGCCTCCGACGGCTACACCCGCCTGCACTCGGCCGGTAACCACGACGTGCGCCCCCTGCCCCGGAATGCCAAACCCGCTGCTCCACACCCACAGGCGCCCGGTTCCGTCATCGACTTCAAACGCGCCCTGCTTCATCGCGCCAAAAGACGTGACCACTTGCCCGGCAATGGTGACGTCCTTTGACATGTAACGGGCAGGATCGCTGTTAATCGCCGAAATCTTCGTCGCCGTGCAGCCCGCCGCGAAGACAATAAAGAACGCCAGCACAACCAGATTTCTCGCTCCCCGAAAACCACTCGTTTTCGCGCCCGTCATTTTCATGTTTGTTAGATGCAGGTTCTCGGGTTCGGCGCAGCTCGTCCCTCGGCTCCGGCCTCGCTTTGCGATCTTAAATTTCAAATCAGCACGCGACCCTACGTCCACCGAAACCAGCCCAGCGCCAGCACAAACGAAACCGTCGTCCACGCCAGCAACACGCCCAGCCGCCCCGCTTGGGCCGCCAGCGGAGCGCCCTCGAGAATCGTTGCGCGCAGCGCGTCGTTCAAAGCCGTAAGCGGCAGCGCGCGAATCAGCGGAAGCACCACGGCCGGGAACCGTTCGTACGAGAAAAACACTCCCGAAAACACCCACATCGGCATCATCACCAGATTGATCAGCCCGCTTACCGTTTCGATTTTCTGCGCGCGGCTTGCGGTCAGCAGGCCCAGGCCCGCAAAAGCTGCTGAACCTAACGCAGCCAGCAACACAATCCCCAGCCACGAGCCGATCACCCGCATATGGAAGACGAAAATGCCGATGCCCAGCAGCAGCGCCAGCTCCGCGACCATCAGCACCAGGCGGCTGCTCGTCAGCGCCAGCAGGAAATCGCTCCGCCGCATCGGCGTCGCCACGTATCGCTTCAGCAATTTGCGTTGCCGATAATCCACCAGCGCAAACCCGACCCCCCACATCCCCGAATTCATCAGGTTCATGCCCAGCAGGCCGGGAATGAGAAAGTCGATGTAACGCGCGCCCGGCTCACTCGACGCCTGTGCCGAAGTCCTCAGCGGATTTTTTCGCCCGGCAGCCGCCTGCAACACATTGTCAGCCACCTCGCGCGCCATCAGGCTTTCCGGACGAGCCGGATCGTAGCGGTATTCGACTTCGCCGCCGGCGCCAGAGGTGTCGCCGCCAACCCCATTGCGAGCACTTGACCCCTTGTCCCCCGGCCCCTTCGGAATGATCACGAGATCATACCTGCCGAGTCGAAAGCCGTTCAGCGCCACCGCCTCGGGCACGACTTGCGCATGTAAAGCTTGCGGAGCCGACTGCGCCATCCGAAGTACAGATTCGGCCCCCGGACCCGCGGCGATGACCACGTTTGGGATGCTCGCCGGCCTCGTTCGAAAAGCGATGCCCAACCCGACCGCCAGCAGCAAAGGAAACAGGAAAACCCAAAAAATCACTTCCGGCTCGCGCTGCATCTCTTTGATTCGAGCCAGCAGAAGATGCTGGTAAGCCGACCATCGCCCATTTTGGCGGACGTTCGTCCATTCCGGGTGCATCCCGCCGCCGCTCGGCAATGCGCCGCCCGTCACCTTTTGCTCCTCGTCGGTTCTCAGCGGAGTGCTCATGCATCTTCCCTCAAGTGCCTGCCGGTGAGCCGCACGAAGACATCTTCGAGGCTGGCTTGCCGCGTGTTCAGTTGCGTCAATCGCCGGCTTTGCTGCGAAATCGCTTCCAGCAGCGCGGGGATGGTTACGTGCGGTTGCCGCACCGTCAAGCAGATCAGTCCGTTATCCGCGTGCACCGCTTCGACTCCGGGCAATTGCCGCCAAACGTCCGGCGGGGGTGCGTCATCGGCTCCTCTGTCATCGAGCGTGCTGACTGCAAACTCCACCATGTGCTGCCCACCCAGGCGTTCGATCAATTCAGCCGGAGTTCCTTCGGCGATGATCTGCCCGTAATCGATGATCGCCAGCCGGTTGCTCAGACGTTCGGCTTCGTCCATATAGTGCGTCGTCAAAAGAACCGTTCCGCCGCGTCGCAGGAACTCGCGAATGATCTCCCACAGTTGCCGTCGGCTCTGCGGATCGAGCCCCGTCGTGGGCTCGTCGAGAAAAAGAATTTTTGGATCCGCCACCAGCGCCGTCGCCACGGCCAGCCTCTGCCGCTGCCCGCCGGAAAGCTTGCCTACCCACGAATCGGATTTTTCCATCAGCCCAAGTTCAACCAGTACTTCTTTTGGCGAACGCGGCCGGCGATAGAAGCTGGCAAAGAGTTCAATCGTTTCGCGAACCGTGAGTTTCTCGGCCAGTCGCGTCTCCTGCAGCGAAACGCCCAGCAGTTCCCGCAACTCGCGCGGATGGTGTTGCCAGGTGCGGCCGAGAATCTTCACTTCGCCCGAAGTCGGCGCCAGCAAGCCTTCGAGGATCTCGATCGCCGTCGTTTTGCCCGCCCCGTTCGGCCCTAACAGGCCGAAGCATTCGCCTTCGCTGATCTCCAGGTCCAGCCCGCGCAGCGCTTCAACCTTGCCGTCATAGGTCTTGCGCAGTTCCCGGCATTCAATCGCCAGCGTCATGCGTTGGATTCTAACCAATCGCCGCGCTGAATGCTGTGCCCGACGCCTGCGCATGGCCCCTTAAGGCATTCACGCGTGCAACCTACCCTGTTCATCCTATCGACCTAATTGCTCCGTCCGGTTATTCCGGGTAGGCACTCACAGGAGGCAAGCCATGAAACGTTTGTCGCTCGTCATAACTTTGATGGGGCTATTCGCGCTCGGCGCATATCAGGTTCAAGCCGTTCCCCCGCAGCAGGACAACACCACCACACAGGACAGCGGAACAAAGGCCAAAGACAACGCCAAAGCCGCCGGCCATGACACCAAGAACGCCGCAAAAAAGACCGGCAAAGCCGTGAAGAATGGAAGCAAGAAAGCGGTAAACGAGGGCGCAAAGGGAACCAAAAAAGGCGCGCAGAAGACAGAACAGGGCGCGGATAAAGTCGAACAGAAAACCCAATAACCTTTTCTCGCCGTCAATTCGATTCTGATTTCACAAGCTGTGGTGGCGCCCCGCGCTCGTTCTCAGTCCGACCACATGCGGCGCGATTTCCGCGCCCGCCATCCGAATGGCGCGGAAATCGCGCGTCTCCGCGAGGAATCTGCTTTTCCTTTTTGGCGTGCCCACCCTTCCTTGTTCTTAACGGCGGCGCTCTCCCCGCCGTGCCGTTTTCGCAAAATGCACCGGCCTAATTGATTGACCCGCCCTAATCTACCGGATAACCTGTATGAACTTGCGCCGTTTCTCTCGCCGGCCGGTCCAGCTCCGGTTTTGTTCCTGCTCCGCGCAAGCGTCTGCCAAGGAGAACTTCGTGATTTTTCCCGCTCGAAAAAGTGTGTACGGCCTTATCGCGGTCCTGACACTCGGCTCCGTTTTTGCCGCCCTTGCCGGTGCTGCCGCCCGGCAAAACGCCCAGCAAAATGCCCATCAACAAAATGATTGGGCTGAACTGAACGCGCGTGTCGATTCGCTCTATCAGGCCGGCAACTACGCGGAAGCGCTTTCCGCCGCCCGCCAGCTTCTCGATTTTGCCCAGGAAAAGTTCGGCCCCGAATCGCCCAATGTCGCTTCCTGCTTGAATAAGTTGGCTGTGCTGTATGAGGAAGTTGGCAACCTTGCCGATGCTGAGCCGCTTTACGAGCGCGCCCTCGCCATCCGCGAGCGGGCCGCCGGGTCGGACAATCCCGAGGTTGCCGCCAGCCTCAACAATCTTGGCGCCTTATATGCCGATGAAGGCAAGTACGCCCAGGCTCAGCCGCTTTACGAACGAGCCCTTGCCATACGGGAAAAATCGCTTGATGCGAAAAGTCCCGATCTCGCCATGAGCTTCAACAACTTGGCCGTGCTCTATGACCTCGAGGGCAGAGAAGAAGACGCGTTGCCGCTCTACGAGCGCGCGCTTTCCATTCGTGAAAAGGCCTTTGCTCCCGATAATCCGGAAATTGCCAAGAGTCTCGTAAATCTCGCGGGAGCTTATCGCGAGCAGAAGCGCTACTCCGAAGCGGAGCCGCTTTACCGCCGTGCTTTGGCCATCGACGAAAAGACCTTTGGTCCCGAAGAGCCGGAGATCGCCACCGTCCTCGACGATCTTGGCGTCGTGTATGTCGCCGAAGGCAAGTACGATGCCGCCGAACCCCTTTATAAGCGGGCCATGGCCCTGGCCGAACGCAACTTCGCCCGCCAGCCCCTCGCCGCCACGATATTCGGCGATGCCGCCGATCTTGAGGTCGCCCAGGGGCGTTATGCTTCCGCCGAACCGCTGGACACGCGCGCCGCGGGAATTCTCGAAGAACGTTTCGGCTCCGCCAGTCCGCGCCTGGCGCCCCTGCTCGGCAATCTGAGCGAAATCTATTACCTCGAGGGCCGTTTTACCGAATCCCTCACCGCACTGCAGCGCGAACTGCAGATTCAGGAGAAAGCGCTTGCAGCGGATGATCCGCGTCTCGCCTCTATCCTGGATAACTATGCCGGCTTGCTACTGAAGACCAATCACACTGCGGAAGCCGCCCAGGCCAAATCACGCGCCGACGCGATTCGCGCCAAGGCCAGCGCTTCCGCGAGCGCCGATTCCGAGAACTGACACATCTGGGATTTGCGATCTGGCCTCGGCGTCCTTTGCCCGCGCATTCAGCACGCGCCGCGTTACTGTCATCACGAGCGAGTCCGCCTTTGGCGGACGACGCGAGGGATCTGCTTTTGCAGTTTCTGAAATCTCAAATCTGAGATTTGCGATCTGGTCTCGGCGCCCTTTGCCCGCGCATTCAGCACGCGCCGCCTTCGAAGATTCTCCGGATACATTCAGCGTCCTCGAAGAGATCGATACGCAATCCGGCGCGCGCACGGCCACCCTCGATACCAAAACGCCCCCGGTTTCCCGGCAAAGCCGCAGTTATCTCTGTCCCTGCTACCGAAACTCCCCGGTGTGCCCCCGGGTGTTGCACGTATTCCTCTGCTACAACATTCCGGGTAGCTTCCCAGAGGCTTCCTCATTCAGCCGCACATGCACTGGGTCGCGCCGCAAAAAATCAGGAGAGTGGTCGTTTGGGTCGCGATGGCAATCGCCCTGCCGGCCGCTTTCGCTCATGCTCAAACCTTTCTCACTGCTCCGGTCAATCTCTCCGGCACGGGCAAGGCCGTCGTCCCCTCGATCGCCATAGGCCCCGCCGGCGATATCAATGTGGTTTGGCTGGATTCCGGCGCCATTCTGTTTCGGCGCTCCACCGATGGCGGCCAGTCGTTTTCCGCGAATATGGTTGTCACCACAACGCTTTTGCCCTCGCAGGCTTCGCAGCCGCAGATCGCGGTGAATTCCGCCGGCGTTTATGTCGCATGGGCCGGCCCCAGCGATGTCTATTTCAGCAGCCTCGCGACCGGCAGCAGCACTTGGTCCGCGCCCGTGAATGTCTCCCTCGGCAAGGGAATCACGCCCGGCAGCGCCGCGCCCGTCCCGCACATGGCTGTTGATCCGAGCGGCGGCGTCGATCTCGTCTGGGGTCAAAGCGGCGCCCACTTCGCGCGATTTTCCGGCGGCACGTTTTCGCCCGCGGTTCAACTCACAGCATCCGCGATGGCTAGCCAGAGCCCCAGAATCGCTATCAACGCGGCCGGGCATGTTTTCATCGTTTGGGAAAACGCGGGGAGTTGCCCCACGATTACTTTGGCACGATCAACGGACAAAGGCGGGACGTTCACGCCCTATTCTGTTGCCGATAACTTGACCGTGGCCGGCCAGCCCGTTACCGGCTGCACCTCTGACGTGCAGATTGCAACCGGCGCAAACAACACGATTTGGCTTCTGTGGGCGAATGAAAACCAGAATATCCAAGACGTGATCCTCACATATTCGGTCGATACCGACCCGTTCACGCCACCCGGCAGCGCAAGCAGCTACTTTAATAATCTGTCCAGCACGTCATCCTACACACCTCGGATGGCCATCGACGCTAGTGGCGACATCAGTGTGGTTTGGATCGGGGATTATCAACAAAACGGGGGTCCCCATGCGATTTATTTCACCCGTTCCACAAATCCTCAAGACCCGGCAAGCTTCTGCGGTGGCAAAGATTCTTCCTGCAAGACTCCACCCATACTCACCAATCCACCCGTAGCGGGACTGGCTACCGGGTTTCCGCTGATTGCGGTGGAGCCGAGCGGAGCGATTGATATCACGTGGCAGCAGGCCAGTGCCGCCAATCCCAGCGCTGCATACGACATTATTCTGGCCCGCTCGACCGATGGCATAAATTTCACAAAGGCGACCCTCGACAGCACGCCTACGACGCAAAGCGGCACGGCGCAAATCGCCGCTGACGGCACCGGCAATGTTTACGCCACGTGGGACGGAAACTCCGGCAGCAGCGCAGACATTTTGCTCAACGGCGATTCCGCCGCCCTTCAGGCCTCCGCTCAGTTCAACATCAACGGCGTAAAGCTTTCGGCATCCCCGCTCTCGGCCACGATCAACGCCGGCGAATCGGCCAATTTTAGTCTTTCTCTCAACTCCGCAAACTCCGTCCCTGGCAGCGTAACTCTGGCCTGCGGTGGCCTGCCCTCCGGAGTAAGCTGCAACTTCAATCCGAATCCCGTTAGTCTCGCTGCAAACGGATCTGCGTCCACAACTCTTGCCGTCGCTGTCGCGGTAAAACCGGCCATCGGATCGGTCGTAAATAGTCCCGGCGTTGCACTTCCCGCTGGCGGCGTTTTTCTGCTGCGAATGAGTCGCTGGCTTCCCGCTTTCGCGTTTATTCTTCTTGCTGCCGTGGTGGTCTTTGGCCTGCCCGCGGGTCTGCCGCGCTTCGCTCGCACCCTGGCGCTGGCTGCTTTGCTCGCTGCAGCCGCGACAGGCATGTCGTCCTGCGGCGGCTCGACCCAAAGCAACGGAGGCGGTGGCGGCGGTCCTATCACTTTCCCGCTCACGTTACAGGGCCATGCGAACTCCGGCACAGCTACCTTCCAATCCATCTCCATTACCGTTCCTTAGTGCACGGCTAGCCGCCTTAGAACCGTCATTTCGAGCAGCCTTCCCCGTGCTCTCTGTGCTTGTGCGTCCTCTGTGTCGAATCCGGGTTTCCGCAGGCCCGCCTGTCAGCCCCCGTACGGTATTTCGTGCACCCGCGTGCCTGATTCGCGGTATTTCGTTTTCTGCCTGAACGAGCAATCCTCCCCCCTGCCCCAGCGTCCCCGCGAATCGCGGGGTCGTGCCTTGATTCTCAAGATGAAAACGGAAGTCGCGGAGCGACTATGTGCAAGCGTTTGCGACCCCGAGAGCGAAGCTTGCTCGCGTCCAAGGCTTTCTGCTATCCGAAAGTGGCAGACGACATGCTCGCTCAACCTGGATCGTAGCCGGTTTGCCGCTCCGTGGCAGGCGCGACTAGGCCGGCTATGAGTTCCAGTCCCCGCACGCAGTTCACAACAAAATTTCCTTGCCGTCCGATTTTACTTCCATGAATCGAACGAAATCGCATACGTCCGTGCAACTTTGCCAGTCGGCACATCCGCGCTCGCTTTCGGCCATGCTCCTCGCCGCCGCTTTCCTCCTTATCGCCGCGGCCGCGAACGCCCAGGTGTTCAGCACGCCCATCGACCTGGCCGCTGGCGGTCCCGCCGGATTGCCCGTAATCGCCGTCGATTCGAATAACAATATCGATGTGGCATGGGCCGCGTCCCAGGGCGTCGTCTTCACGCGTTCTACCGATGGCGGAAAGAGTTTTACAGCGCCTCTAACCATTTCAAACGGAACCGGCTCAAACCGTGTCCAGATGAGCCTTGACGCCGCCGGAGGGATTTATCTCCTGTGGCAAGGGTCTGATTTGCATTTTCGGCTCGCCCACTCCGCCGACGGACGCTCCTTCGCCACACCGGCCGATTTGACCGCCGCTCTGGCGATCGGAACTTTCTCCGGCAACCTGCCGCGCATGGCGCTCGGTACCAACGGCAATGTGGATCTCGTATGGGCGCAGTTCGGTTCGGCCGGCTCGGTGCTCTTTAGCCGCTCCACCGACGCCGGCGCGAACTTCTCTGCTCCCGTTCAGCTCGGCAGTTTTGCTTTCGGCGCGAAGATGCAGATCGCCATCGGGACGAGCGGCGTCATTTACGTTCTGTGGACGGAGCAGACGACTCAGGCGGGCGATACCTGCGCACTGCGTTTCAATCGTTCCACCGATTCCGGCGCCTCGTTTTCTCCCACGCTGACCTTGAATGCCGCCGGCGCCGAATGCGACGCCAGGCTCGCGCTCGATTCTTCGGGCGGCGTGAATGTTCTGTCATTCGATGGAAACGGGACCTTCTACCACTCCGCTGACGGCGGAAACACCTTTACGAATTCGCAGAACGTTTTTCTCCCTGCCACGATCTGGTTTGGCGGCCAGTTGAATTCAAACGCCGGTACCATCGACGCCGTTCTCAATTCGTTTCCCAATCACGATGTTTTGTTCAGCAAATCGGCCAATCAGGGAACGAGCTTCTCCGCTCCTCTGTTGGTGAGCGCTTCCCACCCGGCCCCCTCTTCCGCTGGCGCTTTCGGTGCAAATAGCCAATCCATGGGAATGGATGCAGCCGGGAATATCGACGTGATCTGGGAAGACGACATTTTGAATCCAGGCGCGCCGGACATTTTCTTCAGCCGCTCGACCGATGCGGGCGGTCATTTCCTCGCGGCGCAGAACATCTCGAATAATCCCGGCTCCGGCAGTCCGGCCATGGCTCTCGATTCAGCTGGAAACGTAAATGTCGTGTGGGCCGCCGCCAATGCCGGCAAGGTTTTCTTCAGCCGCGCTTCGGCTTCGTCCTCCGGCGGCTTCACCATCAGCGGTGGTCAGAATTCGATGACCCTGCTGCCCGGCGGAACGGCCACAACTCAGTTGACCTTAACCGCGGCAAGCGCATTCAACCAATCCGTTAGCTTTGCCTGCGGCAGTCTGCCTCCCGGCGCGCAGTGTTCATTCAGCCCGGCATCGGTCACGCCGGGAATCTCTGGTACGACTGTCACCGTAGCCGTCTCGGTTCCCAGTACGTTCACCTTCGGCAGCTTTCCTTTCACCGTGAATGCCTCCACGCCCACAATCAGCCAATTTCTGAATATGCAGGTAACTGTCGGCGCCGCCGGCGGATCAATTGCGCCTTCTGTAACGGCAATTCCATTGGGCGGGTCGGCGAACTTTGCGGTAACGGTCGTCAGCACCGGAAATTTCGCCGGGCAATTTTTCCTTAATTGCTCTGCTCCAGCCGGAGTGACCTGCACTTTCACGCCGAATCCCGGTTTCCTGCCGATCAACGGCAGAGCTACCGCTGCGCTCAACGTCCAGGTCGCGAGCCTTCCCGCCGCCGGCAGTGCGCCTGAGAATCCCCAAGGCATTCAACTCCTTGGCCCCACAAACATCGTACCGGCTCTTGCGTTCATTCTTTGCCTGCTCTGTGCCGCGGCAATTGCCGTCGCTCGTTCGAACCAACGTCTTGCCCTCGCGCGCAGGTGGGCCGGCGTTTCCCTGACAATCGCCTTAGCGGTACTTATGCTTTCCTGCGGCGGGGCGGTCGGCACCAACAGGATCGGCGGCGTCGCCGCAACTGGAGCAACCGGCGCTGCCGAGCAGGGGCCCAGCGGCAGCGGCGCACTTGGACCCACGGAAAGCACCAGCGGTACCTCCGCCGGCGCCCTTACGCCGCCAGGAACCACTTCCGTCACTTTCCCGCTGACGGTCGTCGCGCAATCCGGCGGAGCCGTCGTCAACATCGCCACCGCATCGATCACCGTGCCCTAATCGCGTGCGTGAACCCGGAAAAGAGATCACCCCAGCTTGAGACGGGCGTTTTCGTTTTGTAGCCGCCGGGCTTTAGCCCGGCCGTTATCGCTTTCAGTGCGGCGTGCTGCAGTTCCCTGAAAGGTACAACACGGCCTAAGATTCGGCGTATCCTTATATGCTAGGCGAACTGAATCATGAGCCTACAGCCTGCGCGGCATCCAAAATCCCCCAAAAAAGTCGCTGCCGACATTCCCGGTTATACCTACGGAACCGGCGGCGCCGCCAGGTCCCCGGTTTCGCCGGCCGATCTCGAATTGCTAAAGAAAACGGTCGATTTCACACCAGACGACGAGAAATATCTTCGCTTGGCGGGCGAGGTTCTCGCTGATCAAACTGAAAACGTGGTCAAAGCGTGGCGCGCCGTCATCGCCGCCAATCCGCATCTCGCCAAATATTCGCTCGACTCCGAAGGCAGGCCGATCGCCCATTATTCCGCGGCCAGCGGCCTGCGCTTCCGGCAATGGATTCTGGATACCTGCTTTCGCCCGTATGATCAGGATTGGCTGAACTACCAACAGGAGATCGCGCTTCGTCACACCAGCGTCAAGAAAAACAAAACCGACCACGTGGAATCGGCCGCTTCTATCCCTCTCAGGTACGTGATCGCCTTCACCGCCGTCATCAATGACGGCATCAAGCCATTTCTTTCCGCCAGGGGCCACTCGCCCCAGGACGTCGAACGCATGCACCGCGCCTGGTGCAAGTCGGTGCAACTGCAAATCGCGTTGTGGAGCGAACCGTACACAAATAGCGACGTGGCGCCGGACGAGTGGTGACGGTGCACAGCGGAGGCTTCCACCCGCCTTCAGGTGCCTAACCCGCCTCCCGTCGAACCTTAACAGCCGTTCGCGGCGTCCTTTACCAGCATCACCTTATTGTTGGCCCAAACCTGCCCGCCTACGCTGGAATGAGACTTCGGGAGGTAATAGCCAATCATGGGAAAAACAATGAACACCATCACTGGCGTGGCCGCACTGGCGCTCGTCTTTGGCGCGGGTCCGGCGTTCGCCCAATACAGCAATGGCGGCACGACTCAGCGCCAGAGTAACGGCACCACTGAGCGTCAGGGTCATGCGACAGCAAACGACCAGACGTCTCAGAACACTTCCGCTAACAAGACCGATGATACTTTCGCCGAAAAAGCGGCCTCGGGCGGAATGGCCGAAGTGAAACTCGGCCAATTGGCCGAAGAAAAGGGCTCCAATCCGGCTGTCAAGCAGTTTGGCCGCCGCATGGTGCAGGATCACTCCAAGGCCAACAACGAACTCAAGAGTGCGGCCCAGCGCGAGAATCTGACGCTCCCGACGGAGATGGACAAGGCCGACCAGGCCACCTACGATCGCCTCTCCAAGCTTTCCGGTGAAGCCTTCGACAAAGCCTACGCGCGCGACATGGTAAGAGATCATACGAAAGACGTATCTGAGTTCGAGAAGGAAGCCAAAAACGGGCGCAACGAAGCGATAAAGAATTTCGCGGCGCAAACCGTCCCCACGCTGCAGAGCCATCTCGAGCAGGCTCGTCAAATGGAGCAGAGCGTGAACCAAGCCTCCAACGCGAGCGGTAATGAAAACAATACCCGCGGAAATAGCGGAACCACCGGCACCACCGGACGCACGGAATCCTATCCGAGCAACGGCACTGGCTCCGGCGGCCGTACGACTCGCTGACGTGAAAGTCTAACTCCACCCGCGTCGCCGAATTGGCGGCGGCGTTTTGACGTGCCGGCTTTCCCCGAAAGCCGGCACGTTTTTCACTGCGACGTCGCAACGCGTTTATAGCTATACGCGGGCCGCTCCGACGCCCACCAAACTTCTCCGTGCCAGCGGCACTCGGCAGGGAGAGAGGAATCTGCTTTTATTTTTTGGCTTTGACTGTAGCGGGGTCTCAGCCCGCGAGCGCGGAACGCAATTTTCAATTCAACGGCGCCGGGAATGATCTCCGCGATCGGCCGGATTGCACCTCCTCGCCATTCAGTTGCAGAATGACACAGCACGACCATCCTCGACTCACAAAGAGCCAACCATGCGAGCCACTCTCATCGGCGCCTTTCTTCTTCTGCTTTTTCTTGCAGTTCGTTCTTCCGTAGTCGTCAGCGGAGCTCAAACCACGCCGCCGCGATCCGCTGACAACCAGGTCGCGCGCGGGCGTTACCTCGTGGAAGAAGTGGCCAAATGCACCGAATGTCACACGCCCCGCGATGCCAATTTCGAACTCGACCGCGGGCGATGGCTCCAGGGCGCTTCTATCTGGATCCAACCGGTCCAGCCGGTCACGAATTGGGCGCAATTTGCTCCCACGCTCGCCGGTCTCCCCAGCATGAGCGACGATCAGGTCGAGCGCGTGTTGGAAAAGGGCGAAGGCGCAAATGGCCGCGCCATCGAGCCGCCCATGCACATCTACCATCTGAGCCACGCCGACGCGCAGGCCATCATCGCCTACCTGCGCTCTTTGCCCACCGCCACAAACCGCTGATGCACTTGTTCGGCGCCCGCCGTCGGCGCTGTCATCACGAGTCCGCCTGCAGCGGACGAGGGATCTGCTTTTATCCTTCCGGTCCGATACTGCGCTTCATGCGAGCAGGAACCTGTCTTTCAGTCGTAGCTCGGGTCGGGCCCGCTCTGTGGGCCAGATCCGAGGCCTTTCGCCGATTGCGGCTGCGCACCCAGTCGCCCTACGCGGTGGCGCGCTGCTCGCGCGAAGCGGTGTAAGTATTCAGAAACGCGAGAGTGAGCGGCCAGGCCTGCGATGCGGCGACGGGATTGTAGCTGGCGCGGGCGTCGCAGAAAAACCCGTGATCGGCTTCCGAAAACTCCACGTTCACGTAGCTCTTGCCCGCCGCGGTTAATGCGTCCGCAACGGCGCGCCGCTGCTCCAGCGTGATGTGCTGGTCCTTGCCTCCCCAGAACAGCAGAACCGGGTTTTTCAGGTCCTTGATGCGCCCCAGCAGTCCCGGGTTCATGGGATTGGGCGCAATGCCGCCGCCGTAAAACGATACGGCGCATTCCAAAGGCAGAGTCAGCGATGCCAGCACGGCGGCGCGTCCTCCCATGCAGTATCCTACCGCCGCAACCGGCGAGCCTGCTGCTACACCATTGGCGCGCAGCCAGTCGTAGGCGGCGCGAAAGTCGGCCTCCAGGTTTGCATCGCGTAATTCCTTCAAATGCACCATGGCCGACGGGAAATCATCATATCGGCCCTCGAAGCCGGCGCCGGTGCGATGAAACAACTCCGGCGCGACGGCGAGAAAACCTTCGCGTGCGAAGCGTTCGGTAATGTCGCGGATGTGGGCATTGACGCCGAAAGCTTCCTGCATCACGAGCAGCCCGCGTTGCGGCGCCGCGCCTGAGGGGCGCGCGACGTAAAGCCGCATGGAAGTGCCGTCGCTCACTTTGGTAGTGACGAATTCGGATTTAATCTCCATTCAGGTCCTCCCGAATTTTGGAAGTTTCAAATCTGCGGGGAGTGTGACCCCCTCCCCCTGTTTTGTGCAAGTGCGTATTCTAAAAGACTTACTTAGGCCGGCGCCCAACTTATGTTGCGGTCAAAATCCTCGGCCAGCCACGTCCCCTCAATGTCGTTTCGTATGCAAGCTGCGCCGATCGACCTGGGGCCTCGCGGCAGTTCGAATCGAGTCCCGCGCACTTCGGTCGGCTCGCGGCAGGCGACGAGGACAAGCCGCCCCACGGTTCCAGCTCAGTCATCGTTTTTTCTTCTATTTTATCGCGACCGTCAATCCCAACCCCAGCACAACTGGCAGCCAAAGCGGCCGCTGCCCAAAATGACAAATCGCATATTTGAGATTTGAGAAGGCAACCGCATATCCCTCAGCCTGGTGAAATTGGACCTCCGCGGCTCAGGCCGACCTCAGGCACAACCGAACAACAAAAGCAGATCCCTCACCCCCATTTGCAAAAACCGGCAACTGGGTTCGGGATGACAACCGGGCGGGCCAAGAGGTGATGCGAGAAGGCGAAGAACGGGGGCGGACATGCCCGTTTGCTTCAATCGGGCGAAAAGCCTCGGGTCTGGCCCACAGATCGGGGCCGACCCGCGCTACAACGAGGCAGGTGCGCGCTCGCGTGAAGCGCAGGGGGACCGGAATGCTAAAAGCAGATCCCTCGTCATTCGCGCTTATAAGCGCGAATTTCCTCGGGATGACAATTTTTTCATTTTGCAAAAGCGGAAAATGGGTTCGGGATTACCACCGGAGGCATATAGATGATGTGAGAATACAAACGCAGACAGGCGATGGCGGATCGGCAATCGGGCGAAAGGCCTCGAGTCTCGGCGCCGGAATGGCGGGAAGCTCCCAGTTATCTCGCGGGCGCGTCCAGCCGGGCGCTGACGGCTTCATCCTGCCTCAGCGAATCCAGGCGCGGCGGCATCTCCAAGAATTCCCGAGCGATGTGCCAGAGTTGGTGGCGGTTGAGGCCAAGCACCAATGAGTGAGCCATGCCCGGCAGAATTGCAAACTGCCGGTCCGGATTCACCAGCTTTCGATAGAAATTGAGGCAGTCTGCGTCGGTGGCGATGCCGTCGTATTCGCCGCGCGCAACAAGCGCCGGCGCGTGAATTTTCTCCGGATCGATCACCGGCAAATTTGCCGTCATGTCCAGGTATGTTCCGGTAGGAACGCTGTCGCCGTAACGCAATTCGGCGTCGGCGAGCGCATCGCCCACCGCCGGATCGGACGTGCCCGCCTTATCGCGGGTAAAGATGCTGTGGATCATGGCGCGGTCTCGTGGCCGGCGGTTGTGCGTGCGGTAAAACTCCAGTTGTTTGGCGCGGTCGGCAAGCGTGGGTGAACCTTCACCGGTGTAGGTCAGCGCGGTGAGGACGAGCCGGTTCACTCGCTCCGGATGGTCCATGGCAAAAGCGCCGGCGCGGAGCGCGCCTGAGGATTCGCCGAAAAAGTGATAGCGCTGCTGTCCGGTTTCGCGCTTGACGACCTCCACGGCGGCTGTCAGGTCCTTCACGCCGTCGGCGATATTCGAATTCCCCTCGCCTGCTGATGATTTGCCGTAACCCGTAAAATCCATGGTCCACACGTCAAATCCGTACTCCGCAAATTTATTCATCAGCGAGTATTCGCCATGCCCGGGAACGGTGAGATCGAACGAAGGGCGGGCCGAGATCGATGAGCCGTGCACCAGAAACAGCACCGGATCCGCGACGCTCCGCGAGCGGGGCGCATCCCGCCGTTTGCGAAAAAGAGAGAGCTTCACATTTCCGCGTTGCGCCCAGTATTCGTCGCTCCAGATCTTCGTCTGGCTGGAAGCGGAGGGATTATCGTCGTTGTTTTTCTGCGCCGGCTCGGCCGCCGCGAGCACGCCTTCGCCGAGAGCGCCCAGCATCGTCGGAGCGGCGCCCAACAGGCTGAAGCGGCGCAAGAATGAACGGCGAGAAGCGTCAGAGATCATGCGAGCCATCACGTTCCTCCAGCTTGATAACGGCCGAACGGCCGGTCACCTCGGAGCCACTGGCAGGACTCTACGATACTCTCATGTTTAAGCAGACCGCAATACGGCGGCGCAATGGGTTGAATCGTGCGGTTCAGCGCCGGATCCAGCTCGAAGTCAGCCTCGAATCGTGCCGCCCTCGGCGACGGCCTCAACGGAATCGACATCCTCGGCCGGTTTGCGCTGCGTGGTTCCACTCGGCGCCGCGCGCAGATATTGCGCCGGCCACGATATGGATTCGCCGAGCTGTGCGGCCGCATGCAGCGGCCAGTAGGGATCGCGCAGCATCTCGCGCGCCATGAGCACCAGATCAGCCTGGCCGTTGCGAATGATGTCGTCGGCCTGGCGCGCTTCGGTGATCATGCCGACCGCGCCGGTGAGAATACCCGCCTCGCGGCGTATCCGTTCGGCAAACGGCACCTGATAACCGGGCGCCATCGGAACTTTGGCATCGGCAATATTGCCGCCCGAAGAGCAGTCCACCAGATCGACGCCAAGCGGGCGCAAACCGCGCGCGAGTTCCACCGCCTGTTCGGCGTCCCAGCCGCCCTGGACCCAGTCGGTTGCGGAGATGCGAATAAAGAGCGGCAGCCGCTCCGGCCAGACCCGCCGAATTTTGTTCACCACTTCGCGAACAATGCGGCTGCGATTCTCGAACGAGCCTCCATAAGCATCGTTGCGGTGGTTGCTCAGTGGCGAGAGGAATTCATGCAGAAAATACCCGTGCGCGGAGTGAATCTCGAGCACGCGAAAGCCCGCATCGAGTGCGCGCTCGGCGGCTTTGCCGAAGGCATTTCCGATGGCCGCAATGCGGTCGGCGCTTACGGCTATTGGCATGGGGTAATCGGGAGAGAAGGGAATTGCGCTGGGCGCCACGATGTCGGTCCAGCCGCCTTGTCGCTCGTCAACTTTCCCTGTGCCTTCCCAGGGCCGGAACGTGCTGGCTTTTCGCCCTGCGTGCGCGAGCTGAATGCCGGCCACGCTCCCCTGGGCGTGAATGAATTTGGTAATTCGCGCCAGAGGTTCGATATGCGCATCGCTCCAGATCCCCAGATCCTGAGGACTGATGCGCGCTTCCGGCAGGACCGCCGTCGCTTCGGCGATCACCAGGGCGGCGCCGCCGACAGCACGGCTGCCCAGATGCACGAGATGCCAGTCGGTAGCCATTCCGTCTTCGCATGAGTACTGGCACATCGGGGAGACGACGATCCGGTTCATCAGCCGGAGGTCGCGGATCTTCAATTCGTCAAACAGGCCCTTGGTTGCCGATTGAGGCATCGAGTCGTATTCCTTCTCCTGGAGTGGTCGTGCTTGTACCGCATAAGCGTACATGCTGCGGGCGCAATAAAAAAGAGACGTGAGAAAACAGACGTGATTCTGCCGCGAGAGGACGCAACAGGGGAGACCGAGCGCTACGATCTGGATCGGAGGTTATCGGCAGCCGGTCCGATTCAGTTCGCTGAGCTTCTCTATTGCTTCGGAGTTGCCTTTTTGCGACGCCACCGACAATAACACCCGGGCCTGATCGCAATTCCTGGCCACGCCGTCCCCGTGGAGGTAAAGATCGGCGAGATCCATCTCTGCTGTCGAATTGCCTTTTTGCACCGCCGACCACAGCAGTTGCGAGGCCACGGTGGCGTTGCGGGGGCGTCCGCGTCCGTCAAGATATTGACGCGCCAGTTGCAGTTGAGTTTCGCCCGTATCGCCGCGGTTCGTCTGCGCGGAAGCGGCCGCGGAGCCGTACGACGGCACAGATGTGGGGGGAACCGCCGCGGCCGGCACAGCCGGCCTTAGAGCTGCCTCATGAGTCTGAGCCTGAGGGAACGCATTGTGCGATGCGCCTCTCGCCACCTCGGGGATCGCTCCTGCCGAAGTCGGTGACTCTGATTGCGGTTCTCCGGAACTGTTTTCGTCTGAAACGTCTGCTTGCGGCGGGGTGGCGTCGGAAACGCGCGCAGTTGCTTGATTCGGCGTGGACGCTGTGGCCTGGGCCGGCGTTTGCGCCGGCGTAACGCTCGAAGCAGCCGTACTCGCCGCATTAGGAGCTTCTGTCGCAGACGGCGCCCCGAAGGAGCTCGAAACAGCGGGAGCGGATGGGAGGGGAGTTGATGACGCCGGAGCAGGAGCGGGCGCGGGGGGGCTCGATAGATCGCGATCGGCTACACCGGAATTGCCGAAATTGCCGAATGATGCCAGAGAATTTTGCCAGCCGTAATGCCGCATCGCGAACCAGCCGGCACACCCGAGCAGAGCGGAGATAACGATTCCGCCGAGAATCCCCCGGAAAAACGCGGAATCTCGGGCCGGCGGATCGGGGTCGAAATGCGTAATCCAGGGCATCGCACCCGCCGGCTGCAGCATGGGCGCCGGCTGCCGATTCCCCGGAATCGCGGACGGTTGCGGAATCGGCGGCGCTGCTGCCGGTTGATCCGATGAATGCATCGACGCTGCCGCCGGGTTGGGAATGGCGGAAGAAGCGCGCACCATCGGTGGCACCCAGGCGGCGCGCGCAGTGGGTGGGGCAACAGCAGGCGTGTCCAGGGGCGGCATCGGTGCAGGTTGTGGCGGGATTCCTGGAAGACGCTGCGAGTCGCTTCCGGTTGCCGCACCGGATGTCGTTGCACTCAACGGCGAGACGCTTTCAGAGCGAGCCTGATTCGAAAGCGGTTTCGAAATCGAAGTGTCCTGAACTTTGCCGCGCGGCGGCGCCGCTTTGGCTATCTCCGCGCTATTCGAAGCCCATTCGATGATTTGTTCGGCTGCTCCGGCAGGCAAAACGGTGAAACGCAGCCCGCCGGCTTTGCGCGCCGCATCGAGCCAAATGAGTTCGCCAACCGCTTCTATCTGATTTGCCGCGCCCAGGAGAATGGAAACTCGCACCACGCCGCCTTGCTCTACCGGATTGACCATGTGGAAGCGAAGACCGTCCTTGGAAATGTCTGTGACCACGCCTCCGTTATCGTAGGGGCCCAGGTTTACGTAGGCCAAGCGGCGGATCGTTACGCGCGGAGTCTTTCGTCTTTCCCCGTGGACCATCGGAGCGTTGGGACCGGGGGCGTCGTTTTCAGTCATGTAAGACTTCTCCGTTCGGTGCGAAAAGTTGGATGCGAGGTCGGCTGGCCGGGAAGCCTCGTATTTTTAATTGCGTGAATGCAGAATCTTATGATGTTGGAATGAACACATATACACCTGCGCGCCGCTCAGCCTCAATACAGTAAGTTCCCCCCGCCATTTAAGGCTTCATCCGATAGTTTGCCCTCCGGCGTTCGCACACGATGGGTCGTACTGTCTGCGGCGGTGGTCTTCGAGCGCTGGTATTTGCCGCGGCGGCGCCGGCTGCGCATTGCCACTCTTGAACAACTTTTGAACGAGCAAGCGGAGGGAATCGTGGAACGCATTCTTCCCAGAAAAGATAAGCACGCTTCGGATGAAATGCGCTGGGTTTACGGGGTCGGGGGAGCCGCGCTTCTGCTCTGGGGATTGAGGCGGCGTTCTGTAGCGGGGACCGTGGTTTCCTCAGTCGGTTTGGATCTGCTGAACTGGAGCTTTACCGGACATTATTTGCATGAGGTTTTGGGCCTGACTGGGCTCACTGCCAAAGGCCTACGGGCGCTCGTGCCTCATCAACTGGGAATCAGGGTCGATCGTTCCATTTCTGTTTACCGTCCGCCGGAGGACGTCTATCGCTTCTTCCGGGATTTTTCGAATCTGTCCCGCTTCCTGGCGCACGTCAATGCGGTCCGCGAAATCGACGACAAACATTCACATTGGTACGTAAGCGGTCCCGCAGGTATGGAGCTGGAGTGGGATGCGGAGATCATCAACGACCAACCCAACGAATTCATCTCCTGGCGATCGGTCGGCTCGGCGGACGTGGAGAGCACGGGATCGGTTCGCTTCGAACGAGCGCCCGGGGATCGTGGAACCGTCGTGCGTGTTTCCCTGAATTACCTGCCGCCGGCGGGCGCGCTTGGCGCGGCTATCGCCAAACTCTTCGGCGAGGAACCCGAAAAACAAATCAAAGACGACCTGCGGCGCATGAAACAGATCCTGGAGGCCGGTGAAATTGCCAGCATCGAAGGACAGCCGGCCGGACCATCGCATCCGCGGCGTTTGGAGGAGCGTCATAAGCGCCTGCAAGAACATGGGGCCGAGCCAATGCGCGTGACTCCCGGTGAACAGACGAAGGCGGCAATCTCAGGAACCGCCGGCTGAAATTCGCATTTAGAAATACTTCCAGAGGAGAAAATCATGAAGGCGCTCTGCTGGTATGGAAGCGGGGATGTGCGTGTCGAAACCGTGCCCGATCCCCACATCATTAATCCTCGCGACATCATCGTGCGTGTCACGCTCACCGCCATCTGCGGTTCCGACGTGCATCTGTACGACGGCTTCGTGCCCAGCATGCAGCGCGGCGACATTCTGGGACATGAGTTCATGGGTGAAGTCGTCGAGGTCGGCCACGAAAACGGGCTGAAGGCCGGGGACCGCGTCGTTGTGCCGTTTCCCATTGCGTGCGGCCACTGCTATTTCTGCCAGAATCAACTCTACTCCTCCTGCGACAACTCCAATCCCAACGCCGCGGCGCTCGAAGCGCTGCAAGGTTACAGCGCCGCCGGACTTTTCGGCTACAGCCATCTATACGGAGGCTACGCCGGGGGGCAGGCGGAGTATGTTCGCGTACCCTTTGGCGACGTCGGGCCGCTCAAGGTTCCGGACAACATGAGCGACGAGCAGGTGCTCTTTCTCTCCGACATTCTGCCGACGGGATATTTCGCCGCCGAGAATTGCCAGATCAAACCGGGCGACACTATCGCCGTATGGGGATGCGGACCGGTAGGTCAATTTGCCATCCGCTCGGCATTTTTGCTGGGGGCGGCGCGCGTCGTGGCCATTGACCGCTTTCCGGAGCGGCTCGGGCTGGCGCAAAAAGCGGGCGCGGAAATCATCGACTATGAAGAGCAGCACGACATCGTCGAATGCCTGAAAGAGATCACCGGCGGAGTCGGGCCGGATGCGTGCATCGATGCCGTGGGCCTCGAGGCGCACGGCACCGGCATCGGTTATTTGTACGACCGTTCGAAGCAGATGCTGCGCCTGCAAATGGACCGGCCGACCGCGCTGCGCGAAATCATTCAGGCCTGCCGCAAAAATGGAACGGTGTCGCTCGCCGGCGTGTACATCGGGCTGATCGACAGTATGCCGCTGGGCATGGCGTTCGGAAAAGGGCTGACCTTCAAGATGGGACAAACGCACGCGCACCGTTACATGCGCCCGCTGCTCGAGAAAATCTCGAGCGGCGACATCAATCCCGCGGAGATCATCACGCACCGCATGCGGCTGGACGAGGCGCCCGAAGCGTATCGCATCTTTGCGAATAAAGAAGACAAGTGCATCAAGGTCGTCCTGCGCCCGTAAATCCCTCTGTTCGAATATTTACGCTCGGCGAAAAACCAGCGCTCCGCCGCATGCGGAGTCTGCGCGATCAGACGGCTGCGAGCCGCTGAAGCTCCCGCCTGAGCGAAAGACTACTGTCGGCCGGTCATATCACTTCGCGCACTTCGTCGGAAGCGATGGTCAGCGCGGTGCGCATGCGATGCGGCGTGCCGCGAGCAAGCGCTTCGGCCAGCTTGGCTGCTTGCTTGATCTCCACCTTGGGCGGCATCGGCGGCTCAAATGGATCGACAATGGCGTCGACGACAACGGGACCAGGTTCGTTCAGCGCTTCTTGAATCACGTCGCCGCAGATCGACGGATCCTCGATGCGGTAGCCCTTGGCACCGCAGGCGCGCGCGACTGCCGCGTAATCGATGGGGCTGAGTTCGGTTCCGAACTCAGGGTTGCCGTCCATCACCATCTGTTCCCACTTGATCATGGCCAGCGTGTTGTTGTTGATCACAAACACCTTGATGGGCAGCTTGTACTTCACGGCCGTGGCAAATTCGCCCATGAGCATCGAAAATCCGCCGTCGCCGATGAACGCCACCGACTGCCGCTCCGGATATGCGATCTGGGCGGCGATGGCATATGGCAACCCGTTGGCCATGCTGGCCAGCGTGCCGGAAAGCGAATGTTTCTGGCCGCGCTTGACCGGAATGTGGCGCGCGAACCAGGTGGCGATCGCACCCGAATCGCAGGAGACAATGGCCGTATTCGAAAGGCGCTTGCCCAGTTCCCAGGCGACCACTTGTGGCTTCATGGGCTTGTCCTGGCGGGTACCGCGCTCCTCCATCAGCTTCCACCACTTCGCCGTCTCTTTCTGTGCTTTTTCCAGAAAGCGGCGATGTTTGTTGCGATCGAGCATCGGAAGCAGCGCCTCGAGCGTAGCCTTGCTGTCGCCGACGAGTCCGGCATCGACCGGAAACCGCAGCCCGATGAGGGCCGGATTGATGTCGATCTGCACGCAACGCACTTCTTCCGGATTGGGATAAAACTCGATGTACGGGAAGGAAGTTCCGATGAGCAGCAGCGTGTCGCAATCTTCGAGCGCTTCCTGTGAAGCCCTCGTCCCCAGCAGCCCAATGCCGCCGGTGGTATACGGCGAATCGTCCGGAACAGCGGCTTTGCCCAGCAGCGGCTTCACGATGGGCGCGGCCAGCCTCTCCGCGAGTTCTTCCAATTCATCCGTCGCGTGAAGCGCTCCCTGGCCCGCCAGGATCACGATGCGCTTGCCGCGATTCAGGATCTCCGCGGCGCGCTTGAGTTCGTTTTGTCCCGGCAGGCGCCCGCTGGACCCGAGAAGGGCCGCGTTATGGTTCTTGACATTGCGCATGGAGCGCTCATCCGTGGAGATTTCCTGAATGTCTTTGGGGATGTTGATATGCGCGACGCCGTGATAGCTCAGGGCGGTGCGGCAGGCGAGGTCCGTCACATTTCGCACGTGCGCCGGGCCCATGATGCGCTCGCTATAAAGCGCTACGTCGGAGAAGACCCTGTCGAGGTCCACATCCTGCTGCGTATTTGTGCCGATCAGGTCATGGAATGTGTGGCCGGTGATCGCCAGCACCGGCTGGTGATCCATTTTCGCATCGTACAAGCCATTCAGCAGATGAATGCCGCCGGGGCCCGAGGTACCCATGCACACCCCCAGCTTGCCGCCGGTGTATTTGGCGTAAGCGCAGGCCATGAAAGCCGCCGATTCCTCATGCCGCACGTGAATGAACCGGATCTTGTCCTGGCGTTTGCGGAGCGCCTCCATGTTGCCGTTAATACCGTCACCGGGCAGACCGAAGATGACTTCCACACCCCAATCGATGAGCGTATCGAAGAGAATATCCGCAGATGTACGCGCCATGTTGTCCTCACTATTCCGCGCCGAAAGCGACGGTGCTCAGCAGTGCGTTTGCCGGCTGGCGGCTATCCAGCCGGGTGTGTTGAACGACGATGGGGACATCCGATTCGATCAGGCTGGCGTAATCGGTGTCCCGTGGGATCGGTTCGGGATCGTTGAGTTCGTTGAAGCGCAGGTGCCGTGTTCGCCGCGCCGGAAGAGTCAGCGTGTACGGTCCCGCCGGGTCGCGGTCGCTATAAAAGATGGTGATCCGGACGTGCGCATCGCGGTCGGTTGTGTTCAGCAGGCACGCTGTCTCGTGGCTGGTGAATTCAGGCGCTTTGCCAGTGCTCTCGCCAGGGATGTAGCCTTCCGCGATCGCCCATCGGGTGTGGCCGACGACGGGTCGCTCGCTCCTTTGCATCCGCATGAAATGCCTCTAACGCCCGCGCCTTCTGTGACATATCGAGTCTAGGCAGCGGCTCTGGAGCGAAACATCGGCATTTGCCTGTAAAGGAAATCGGAAAATGAAGTACCAAGGCGAATGTCGCGAATCCTCGCGAATCCTGGTGCCACAAGCGGGATGACCACAGGCGGGGGCCGGAAAGCAAAAGCAGATCCCTCACCCCCGTCCAAAATGCAGGCCGGGTTCGGGATGACGTAAGTGTCAGGGACCGGTTAACCAGGAACGGCTGAAAAGGTCCGCCAGCGTGCCCGATAGCATCAGCGCGAACCAAAACAGTCCCGCCAGCACAACGATTCTGGTGAGCCCGTGGCTGTAGAGAAGATGCATAAAAAACAGACCGACCAGGCACATCTTGATCGTGGCAATGAGCAGCGCAACGATCGTGTTGAAGGGCCCCAGATCAATGTAAGCGACGCCGGTGGTCAATCCCGCCAGCAGGAGCAGCGCGATAAAGACGAAAACGTAAGTTCGAACCGAAGGGCTCTCTGCGCTCATGAGTACCGCCCGCCGATCAGATACAGCAGCGGAAACAGGTAGATCCAGATAACGTCCACGAAATGCCAGTACAATCCCGAAACTTCGATCTTGTCGTAATTGTCGGTGCGGATTCTGCCGCGCCACGCCAGGATGGTCATGACCGACAGCAGGCTGATACCCACAATCATGTGCAGGGCGTGCAGGCCGGTCATGAAGAAATAGAAACACATGAAGAGCTCGACGCTCCGTGGCGGCGCTCCGCGCAGGGCTTCGGCTGCCGGATGGAAATTAAAACCCGGAACCATGGCCTCATGCCATTTTTGTCCGTATTCGGTGAACTTCAGCGCGAGGAAGGCGATACCCAGAACGATTGTCGCGATCAGCAGCAGAATAAGCAACAGGCGCTTACCATGACGCGCAGCGTGGACGCTCATGGCCATGGTGAAGCTGCTGGTGAGCAGAATGAAGGTCATCATCGCGCCAAAGAAGCCATTAAGGCCGTGGCTGCCGGCAGCAAAGCCAGGGTAATACAGTGACCGGTAGATGATGTAGGAGGTGAACAAGCCGCCGAAAAACAGGATTTCCGTGGCAAGAAAAACCCACATGCCCATGCTGCTGGCTTCGTACTGCTGTTCAAGATCCTCGAACTGATGGTGCAGCGCCGGGCTTGCAGGATGCGGCGCCGGCCGCGCTATAGCATTGCTGCCCGCCGCGGCTTCAGACATGGGCGTGCTCCGGTTCGGCGTAACCATAGGGCTCTTCGGTAACAACCGGCGCCACTTCGAAATTGTCGGTCGGCGGGGGCGAAGGTGTTTCCCATTCGAGCCCTTTAGCGCCCCACGGATTCGGTCCGGCTACTGGTCCGTAGCGAATCGACCAGATCAAATAAATGAAGGGGATCAGATAACCGACACCGAGAATCGATGCCCCGGCCGAAGACATGACGTTCAGAGTCTGAAATTCAGCGGGATACAATGCGTAACGCCGCGGCATTCCGAGATAGCCGAGCATGTATTGCGGGAAAAAAGTGAGATTAAAACCGACGAAAATCACCAGGGCCGCAAAGCGGGCCCAGGCGTCGGGATAAAGCCGGCCGGTAATCTTCGGCCACCAGAAATGGAGGCCGCCCATATAGGCCATCACCGCGCCGCCTACCATGATGTAGTGAAAATGAGCGATTACGAAATATGTATCGTGCAGGTGCACATCGGTCGCCAGTGTCGCCAGGAACAGCCCGGTCAGGCCGCCCATGGTGAACAATCCGATAAACCCGAGTGCATACAGCATCGGTGCGTCATAGGAGATCGAACCCTGGTAGAGAGTGGCGGTCCAATTGAAAACCTTTATCGCCGAAGGAATGGCCACGGCAAAACTTAGTGCGGAAAAGATGAATCCAGCGTAGATCGATTGGCTGGAGACAAACATATGATGGCCCCAGACGAAAAAGCTGATCAGCGCGATGGCGAGGCTGGAATAGGCGATGAAGATATAGCCGAAAGGCTTCTTTCGTGCAAAGCAGGTTACCAGTTCGCTGACCACGCCCATTCCGGGCAGGATCATGATGTATACGGCGGGGTGCGAATAAAACCAGAAGAGATGCTGGAAGAGGACCGGGTCGCCTCCGAGAGCGGGATCAAAAATGCCGACGTGAAAGATTCGTTCCAGCCCGACCAGCAGCAGCGTAATGGCGATGACCGGCGTGCCGAGTACAAAAATGATGCTCGTGGCGTAGATGGACCAAAGGAAAAGCGGCATGCGCTTCCAGGTCATGCCGGGGGCGCGCATTTTGTGGATGGTCACGATGAAGTTGAGGCCGGTCAGAATGGACGAGAATCCGGCGATGAATATGCCCATTGCGGCGGCGATGACGTGAGTGGTCAGGTACTGCGTGCTCAACGGCGTGTAGAAGGTCCAGCCCGTATCCACGCCGCCGGAAACCAGTGCATAAATCGTGAAACCCGCGCCCGTGAGGTAAATGTACCAGCTAAGCAAATTGAGACGCGGAAAAGCCAGATCGCGCGCGCCGACCATCATGGGTACCAGAAAATTGCCGAGCGTGGCGGGGATGGAGGGAATCAGGAAAAAGAAGACCATGACAATGCCGTGGATGGTGAAGAGCTTGTTGTAGGTTTCCGGCTGAACCAGGGCGCCGGCCGGTTCGACCAAGTGGAGGCGCATCATGACGGCGGCGAGGCCGCCAATAAAAAACATGAGTGTAATGGAAGCGAGATACAGCAGCGCGATGCGCTTGTGGTCTGTGGTAAGCAACCACGACTTGATTCCGTAATTGGCATTCAGGTAGTGAATGCGCGTTTCGACCGGGACTTCCGCGACAGCCGTGCTCATGGCGCCTGCGTCCTTTCTCCCGAATCCAGCGACTTGATGTAGGCGATCAGTTGCAGAATCTGCTCTTCGCTCACTTGCCCGCGGAACGTGGGCATCACCTGACGATAATTGGGCAGGGGCAGGGAACCGGGATCAAGAATCGCCTGCCGAAGGTAAGCTTCGTCCATCACGCGGGTTTGTCCGCCGCTCAAAACGACTTGTTTGCCGAACTTTCCTTGCAGCGCCGGGCCCGCGCCGCTTCCGTCGGGCAGGTGGCAGGTATCGCAAGCAAGGCGTGAGAAAAGTTCCTGACCCATCTCGGCCATGGATTTGGGCGCGGCGTTGTCGCGCAGCCACTGCGCGTAATCGGTGGGCGACATCACCACGATCGTGCCAATCATTCCCGAATGCAGCATTCCGCAATACTGGTCGCAGAAAAGGTGATAGCGGCCCACCTCGGTGGCGCGGAACCATTCGCTCGTGTAACGCCCCGGAAGGACGTCCATCTTCATGCGAAAGGCCGGGACGGCGAAATCGTGAATCACGTCTTCGGAGGTCATGGTGAGCCGCACCGGCACGTCCACCGGCACGTGCAGTTCGTTGATTTCGCGTTGTCCTTCGGCGTGTTGCAGGTGCCACATCCATTGCTTGCCGACGACAAAAACCTGCATGGCCCCTTGCGGCGCTCGGGCATTGGCGAAAAAGACGCTCGCCCCCCAGAAAAACAGCACGACGCAGATCGCCCCTGGAATGACAATCCAGGCCACTTCCAGCAGCATGGATTGGCGCGTTTCGGGAGGACGCTCCTGCTCGGACCGGCGGCGGTACCTGATCATGAAAACGAAAATCGTGGTGAAAATGAGAACGGTAAAAAACAATGTCACGCCCGTCAGGAAAAAAAAGATGTGATCGAAGCTCGAAGCCGATGTAGAGGCCGGCGTCGGCCGCAGTTGCAGCCAATAAACCGAGAGCGCCGCCGAAATCATCGTGAACGACATAAGACCTATCGGGCCATTTCAACTCTGGGGCCGCGGCCGGCCATAGTGTTCACGCCGGAACAAAACCATGATCAGCAGACCCACCGACAAAACCGTCAGCGCGCCAGCCATCTGGATCACCCGCGAAATGAGCAATCCATATTTTCCGGTGGCCGGATCGTAGTGATAGCAATAGAGCAGGATCTGATCGATGGGAGAGCCGATCTTTTCCTGTGAAGCTTCGACCAGGCCCAGCCGCAGATCGCGCGCAGGAAAACTGATTCCATAGAAATAGCGAGCCAGTTTTCCCTGCGGCGTGAGCAGCATGATTCCGCTCGGATGGGCGAACTGGCCGCTGGCGGAATCGTAGGCGTAACGGAAGCCCACCGCCTGCGCTAGTGCTTTGATCTGCGGCTCGTCACCCGTCAGGAAGTGCCAGCCTTGTGGCGCCCCAGGCTTGCCGTAAAGGCCCGTGTAGAGTTCATGCTTCACGTTCGCAAGGACCGGACGCTCGCTGGGATCAATGCTCAAGGTCACGATGCTGAAGTCTTTTCCGATCGCGAGCGGCAACTCTTTGGCGCTGCGCATGAGGCCGTTCAGAACCTCCGTGCACAACATCGGACATTGGTAGTAGACGAGGGTCAGAATGACCGGCCTCTGCCCAAAAAATTGCCGAAGCGGGACGCTGCGGCCGTGCTCGTCGCGGAATGTGAGATCGAGCGGAATGGTGTCACCAAGTTTCTGATCGAGTCCGACGTCGCGCAGCAGATCCGGCTTGATGCCCGCGGTCTGCACGGGCCTGTCGTCCAGTTGCGCGCGCGCGCGAGCGGGAATGAGCAGAAGGCAGCCCGCAAGGCTCACCAGCGCGGCAAAGGAAAAGCAAGCAGATCGGTGATTCATTGTCCGGCTCCTTGGGATACGGCAATTTGGCTCTGCTGCCTGGGCCGGGGGTTCGCCGCGCGCTTCTCTGGTTCGTTTGTTGAACGCGTCGGCAGACCGCGCTCGACCAGCAATTGCATCGCCCGGTCGATAGGCAGGCGCACGATTCCATTCTGGCGGTCGACCCAGCCGTAGGTGTTCAGCAATTTTTGCTGTGAGTCCGCGTAGGTTCGCATGTCCGTTGTGGGATCGGGCTGGATTCGCGGCGGCGGCGGAGTGGGTTCGGCGGCTACAAAGGGTTGTGCAACGAAGGCCCCTCCAGTTTCGCTTCTCTGGTAATAGTGAAAAAGAAAAAACAAGAATGCCGCGGTAATGGCGAGAATCGCCGCAATGGTTGCGACGAAATAGATCAACCCGCGCGGACTCGCGTCTGTTTTCTCGTAGCCCGGCGATGGGCTCGGGTGCGGATTAGTCGCCATTTTGAAACGCTTCCTCGAATCTCGGGTCGTGCAGAGGCAGCAACGGGCGGCTCCTCAGTTGGCGCACGAACTCCGCGATCCAAATTCCGCCCAGCGCCACGGGCAAAAGGAAATCGAGCAGGTAAAAGTGCGGGCCGGCCGGTTGAAACGCCGGGACCACCATCCAGTAGACATCCAGAAAAGTAACCACCACGAGCGCGCCGCAGAGCACCGAAAGGGTCTGAACCCGCCGCTTGATAGCGCGCATCAGCAGCAGGTAAAAGGGAATTGCAAACGAGAGGAAGATGACCGCGAGCGCCACGATGGCCCAACCGCCTTCGGCGCGCCGCACATACCACGGTATTTCCTTGATGAGATCGCCGGCCCAGATAATCAGGAATTGCGAGAAAGCCAGATAGGCCCACAACATCACAAAGGTCAAAACGAGATTGCCGAGATCATTCAGACGATCCGGCGTAATGGCGCCGGAGACCGGCTCGCGCTGGGAGAGCAAACCCAGTACGAAAGTGACGAAGGCAAGCGCCGCCAGCACCTGCAGAACCATAAAGATCATCCCGAATATCGTGGAGAACCAATCCGGCTCGAGCGACATCACCCAATCGACGGAGAAGAAGGTCACGGTCAGCCCATAAAGAACCAGTCCGGGACCGCTGATGGCCTCCAGCCGTGATGCCAGCGCAGGATCGCCTGTGCGGTCCTGCTCGTCAGACAAGCTGTTGAGCCGCCACGCCAGCCACCACCAGATGGCGAAGTAGATCACGTTGCGCACGACGAAAAACGGCAGATTCAAATAGAAATGCTTCAGCCGGATGACGGTATCCGCCGCGACAACGTCTGCGTGCGTCCAGGAAAACAGGTGTCCCAGAAAACCGAAAAGAGGGAGAACGAAAAGGGTGACCAGCGGCAGAGTTCGCGTGCCGGCCTCCAGCGGCCGCCGGATCGCCAATCCCCAATATCCACCGGTGAGGTGGTGCACCATGAGAAACGCGGCGCAACCCAGTGGAAATCCCAGCCAAAAAATGAACGCCAGCAGATACGAGCGGAAAAATTGATCCGGTGCGCGTACACCGTCAATGGCCGCGACAATAAGCGCGATCGCGCCAATGATAAAGGCGCGCTTCTGCGTTCGATCAAAGCGCCCCGCCAGCGTATCGACCGGCGTCATTGTTGTTGTCCTGTGAGCGCGCCAGCTTGCGCCGGAGGCACGTCCGTCAAGGAACCATGCTGGCTCAGTTGCAGCGCGCGAATGTAGGCGGCAATGCGCCAGCGATCTTCCGGCGCCACCCGGGCGGCATAGCTGTACATAAGGCCCACGCCATTGGTGATCACCTCGAAGAAATGGCCGGCAGGAGCCTGGCGGAGCCGGTCCAAATGAAACGAAGGCGGGGAGGGGAAGCCGCGCTGCACGATCATGCCGTTGCCGCTGCCGGTGTAGTCGTGGCAGGGGGAGCAATAGATGTTGTATCGTTCGCGTCCGCGCGCCAGGTCTGCGGCAGTAATCGGGAAAGGGAAAAGATCGGCAACCACGCCGTTCACCCGGCCGGTATAAAGCAACTCATCGGTTCGCAATTCGCCGCGCGCCACCGTACCCTCGACCGGCGGCCTTTCCGAACGGCCGTCGGGGAAAAACGTGCTGGGATCTTCCGGCACGTATTTGGGCTGCACATGCATATCCTGGCGGCACCCCAGCAGCAAGAGGCAGGCAAACACGCCGCAAGCCAGGATGGCCTTAGCCGGCGTTGAGCCCTCGCGAGATTTAGACTTCAGCCTCATAAACTCCAAACGGGTGCAAGCTTTCCAGAAATTGTTTTGTGCCGGAGAGATCGAATCTTCGGTCTCTGGCCTTGATGCAAAGAAAAAACCTTCCCCGCGTGGCCATCGCAAAGCGCGGCACGTTGAATAGCGGGTGATACGGCGTGGGCAGGCCGTTCAGCGCCAGCATGCCAAAGGTCGCCGCAATGGCGGCGCAGAGGATCGTCAGCTCGAAGGTGATCGGGATGAATGCCGGCCAACTGTTGTGCGGCTTGCCATTGATGTTCAGCGGAAAGCTCAGCACGTTGGCGTACCACTGCAAAAAAAATCCGGCCGCCGCTCCGAACATGCCGCCGAGCAGCACAATCAGGGGGAGACGCGTCGAATAAAATCCGACCGCCTCCGCCAGTCCCTCGATGGGCATCGGAGAGAATGCGTCGATACGGCGATATCCCGCCTCGCGCGTGCGGTGTGCGGCGCTCAGGAGCTGCTCGGGGCTTTCGAATTCCGCCACCAATCCGTAAATTCGTTTTGGATTCATCGCCAACTCAGCCCATCAACAGTTACAAAGGCATTTACAGGGCACTCGGATATCATCAGCTCGTGGAAATCTCCGGATTCGGATTCCGTATCTTTGCCAGATATGTCGTTCGCGGACGCGTATTGAGTTCCGCCAGCATGCTGTAATTCCGCGTTTGCTGTTTCAATTTCGAAACGCGGCTGTTGGGATCGTTGATGTTCCCGAAAATGATCGCTTCGGTGGGACACGCTTGCTGGCAGGCCGTCTGAATTTCGCCATCGCGCACAAACCGATTTTCTTTTTCGGCCGCGATTTTGGCCTCGTTGATCCGCTGTATGCAGTAGGTGCATTTCTCCATTACGCCGCGGCTGCGGACCGTTACGTCGGGATTACGCAAGCCATAGAGGCTCGGCGTGACCCAATCCGAGTAGAGCTTGAAATTGAAGCGCCGGACTTTATAAGGGCAGTTATTCGAACAGTAGCGGGTGCCGACGCAGCGGTTATAGATCATCTCGTTCAGCCCTTCATGATCGTGGAGCGTGGCGCCCACCGGGCAGACCAGTTCGCAGGGCGCCTGCTCGCACTGCATGCAGGGCACCGGCTGGAAATAGGTCTCGGGATTTTCCAGGCCGCCGCGATAGTAGTTATCCACGCGAATCCATTGCATATCGCGCCCGGCCATCACTTCGTATTTGCCGACGACGGCAATATTGTTTTCCGCGTAACAGGCGACGACGCAGGCCTGGCAACCCGTGCAGCGGCTCAGATCGATGGACATGCCCCAGGCGTAACCGGTGTATTTGTACGGCTGATAGAGCGACAGATTCTGATTGACCTCCTGATCGGGAAGCTGCGCGAATCGAGGATTCGTTCGAAATTGCTCGAGCGTGCCGATGCGGATCACGTCACGCTCGAAAGCATTTATGCTTTCTTCCTCGACCTGCTGGTGATTGCGGTCGATGGGGTGATGAATCTGCGTTTCCGCAAGCAGATAGTTCTGCCCGGTCTTTTCGATCTGAAGCCCGCTCGCGACAAACGGCGCAGACGAGGTGCGCAGGAGATAGCCGTTGAAGCCGAAGCCGCTGCCTACATTCCCGGCGCGCTTGCGGCCATAACCGACCGTCACCGTCGCGGAATTATCCGCGTGGCCGGGCATCACCCATATGGGGCCGGTCGCTTTTAGCCCGCCAATGCTCAGACTAGCGACGTCTCCAGTGTTGAGCCCGAGCCGCCATGCCGTCGCCGGGCTGAGCGCGATGGTGTTGTCCCAGGTGACTTTGGTGAGCGGCTTGGGCAGTTCCTGCAGCCATGCGTTGTTGGCCCAGCGGCCGTCGCCGATGGTGGGATCAGGCCGAAAGACGACTTCGATCGCCTGAGCATTGCCCGCGGGAGGATCGGGCAGTTTCCCGTAATCCAGTGTCAGCCTGGGTGAGATCGCGGGCAGGGCCGTCCCGGCCAGTACGCCGTCGTGCAGAGTCCTGGCCCAGAAATTCTCGAAATCGCGCTCGGATTGCTGGGGTCGCTGCGCTTTCCAGTATTCGCGAACCAATTCGTGGTCCGATTTCCCGACGTTACCGGTGAGCAGCGCGATCATTTCGTGATGCGAATGGCCGTGGTAAAGCGGGGCGATGAGCGGCTGGACGATTCCCGCGGTTCCGTCGAACGCGCGAGCGTCGCTCCAGGATTCCAAAAAATACGTTTGCGGAATGTGCCAGTGGGAAATTTCGGCGGTTTCGTCATCGTAGAGACCGCAGTGGATTCGCAGCGGAACTTTCAGCATCCGTTGCGCAAATTGCAGGTCGGCGGGCGCGGTAAACACGGGATTGCTGCCGAGAATCAGCAATGCGGAAACCTGTCCCGCGTCGATTTCCTTAACCAAGTCCGGCAGCGAATCCGCTTCCGGCCCGAGTTCCACCGGATCGGTATAAACCACCGTCATGCCCGCGTTTCCCAGCGCTTCATTCATGGCGTGGGCCAGCGCGTGGACGGCCGGGGGTTGCCATGCTCCGGCGACCACCAGCGAGGCTCCGCGATGGCTTTGCAGGTCGCGCACCACCGCTTTGAACCATTCATTGGGGACAGGCTGACCCGCAACCGGCGATGATGCGTTTTGAATCGGCAATCCAAGTGCCGTGGCAAGCGCCCGCGCGAAATTCTCGACTTCGCCGCAGCGGATCGGAAGGCGATGGTCCGCCATCGCTCCGGTGAGAGACGGTCCGCTCTCGACGGCGTATAGCCGGTTCATTTGCGAAGTCGGCGTCTCGATTCCGCGCCAGGCGGCGAAATCCCGCGCATAGCGGACGCACGTAGCTCCGTGATCGAGAAAATCGGAATCGAGAGAAACGACCACAGCCGCTTTGTCAAAGCGATAGATCGTGTTTACATTCCTGCCGAACGCGAGGCGCGCGCCGCCATCGGCGCTGAAGTTTCCGAATGGTTCATGCGTGTACCATTTTGCATTCGGGAACTGCGCGAGCAGCGACTGCATTTGCGCCGCAAACGTCGGCGATGATGTCGCTTGCGTCAGGATTCGCAGCCCCGCGCCCTTAGTACCGATCAGCCGGTTGCGAAGATCGGAGGCCGCCGTAAGAAATTCCGCCCAGTCGCTGATGCGGCCGTCGCGCAGGACCACTTGTGAACGATTGGGGTCCCAGAACGTGAGCACCGAGGCCTGGGCGAAAATGTTGGTGGCTCCCAGGCTCGCCGGATGATTCGGATTGCCTTCGATTTTGGTCGGCCGTCCCATGTGGCTTTCCACCAGCAGGCCGACGGCAAGGCCGCCCTGCATCATCGACGTGGCGTAAAAAAGCGGCTTGCCCGGAATGATCTCTTCGGGCGCGTGGACATAAGGGACAATGTGTTCGGTCGGCAGTTTTGTGCAGGCGGTCAGGCCGGAGAGCGCCGCGGATGCGGCCATCAACTTCAGGGCTTCGCGTCTGCTCAGGCCATGTTTGGCTATTGCTGGTTCGTTCTCGGGATCGCCGAATTCGCCCTGCAGGCCGGCCTCGTACTCGGGCGTGCCGGCAAGCTCGTCCAGGCCGCTCCACAGCCGGCGCTGGTCACTTTTGTCGAGTTTCGCGGCGATGGCTTGCAGGTCGAGCCGTGTTCTTGATTCCGGATGCATCGATCACATGCTCCAAAAATGATGCGCGGGGATGCCACGCCATCAGCGATGGCAGGTGTAGCATTCCGTGAGCGAATAGATGTTGTATTCCTTCACCAGCTTCTTCCCGAGTTCCGCCTGGTTCGCCGGCGGCTGATACGAAACACTGAAAACCTGATCTCTCGGCCGCACGTTATTTTCCGGATGGCGGTGACACTCGAGGCACCACGACATTTTCAGCGAATTCTCGGCCCAGGTAAGCGGCATCTCCCCAATCGGGCCATGACACGTCGTGCAGCCAATCCCCTTGTTGATGTGAATGCTGTGATTGAAATAGACGAACTGCGGGAGCGCGTTTACCCGCACCCACTGAATCGAGCGATCGCTGCGAAAGCTTTCGCGAACCGGCTCCAGGATCGGGCTGTTCTTCCAGATCTGCGAATGGCAGGTCATGCATGTTTCCGTCGGCGGCAATCCCGCAAACGAAGACTCCTCGACCGAGGTATGGCAGTAACGGCAGTCGATTCCCAGTTCCGTGGTGTGGTGCCTGTGGCTGAAGGGCACCGGCTGGACCTTGGGCACGTTGGCTTCGGTAACGTAGGGCGAGCCATCAATCCAATAAGGAATGAATCCTGCGACAATGATGAACACAAAAAATCCGTAGATCGTCAGGCGCGAAATCAGGTTCGTGCTGTGATGAAAGACCTGGGCCATAGTTCGCCGCGCGGCCTCAGCCGCTATCTGGTTTCTCCCTGCGTCTCGCTGACCAGGCTGCGCATTTCAAAGATCGAAATCATCGGCAGATAACGGATGAAGAGATAAAGCAGCGTCAGGAAAAGTCCCAGCGATCCGAAAAGCGTCATCCAGTCCCAGATCGTCGGTCCGTACATCCGCCAGATCGACGGCACGAAATCGCGGTGCAGGCTGATCACGATGATTACAAAACGCTCCAGCCACATGGCGCAATTGATGACCAAGGCCACGGCAAACAGCGCCGGGACGCTCGTGCGTACGCGCCGCGACCATAGCGATTGGGGGATCACCACATTGAATGCAATCAGCGACCAATACGCGGCGGCGTACGGGCCTGCCATGCGATTCAGCGTCTCGTAACGCTCAAAGATATCCGCGCTGTAAAACGCCATGAAAGCTTCCATCATGTAGCCGTAAGCCACGATCAGGCCCGTCGCCAGCATGATCTTTCCCATGTTGTTGAGGTGGCGCATGGTGATGAAATCTTCCAGGCCGTAGAATTTCCGCAGCGGAATGGCCAGGCAAAGCACCATGGCAAATCCCGAATAGATCGCGCCCGCAACGAAGTAGGGAGGGAAAATCGTGGTATGCCATCCGGGCAGTATGGCGATGGCGAAATCGAAACTCACCACCGTGTGCACCGACACGACGAGAGGCGTGGCCAGCCCGGCGAGGAGCAGCGAAGCCATCTCGTACCGCTTCCAATGCACGGCAGAGCCGCGCCAGCCCATGGCGAGAAATCCGTAAATAATCTGCTTTGCTCGCGTGCGCGCGCGGTCACGCAAAGTCGCCAGATCGGGAATCAATCCGACGAACCAGAAGAGCAGCGAAACGGTCAGGTAGGTGGTCACGGCGAAAACGTCCCACACCAGCGGGCTGCGGAATTGCGGCCAATACCACATCGTGTTGGGGTAGGGAAACAGCCAGTAAAACAGCCAGGGCCGGCCGAGGTGCAGCAGCGGAAACATTCCCGCGCAGAGGACCGCAAAAATGGTCATCGCTTCGGCGGTGCGGTTGATGGATGTACGCCATTTCTGATGCAGGAGCAAGAGAATCGCGGAAATGAGCGTGCCCGCGTGGCCGATTCCAATCCACCACACGAAACTTACGATGGCGAAACCCCACCCAACCGGGATGCCCACGCCCCAGATGCCTACGCCAATCGCGAAAAGCACAGTGACCGCGTAAAGGAGCACGAGCAGCAGGAAAAACGAAGCGGCAAAGCCCAGGAACCAGCCGGGACGGCGGCGCTGCGCCAGAACAATCGAGCTGATCTTGTCGGTAACGGTCGAGATCGTGTAGCCCGGCTCGATGACCGGCGCCTGCGTTCCTTGGGCTCCACGTTCGAGAGGCTCAGATTCCACTTGGCTGATCCCGGCGATGATTTGATTGCGATGCTGGTTCAGTTACGTCACCCGGCGGTTTGCCCGAATACGGCCAGACGAAGGCGCGCTTATCCTGCCTTGCGGCGTTGCCTGCGTGCCACAGCACGCGCGGGTTGTGCTTCCGGTCGGGGCTCTTCCTGCTTCTTGCTTGTTGCCGCCAGACTTTTCTTTAGAGCTTCCATAATGTCGATCACCGGAGCGCGCGGCGCCTCCGGCGCTGCCGCGATGGATCGGCCCTTCATCTTGGCCTCAATCAACTGATTGAGCCGCTCCTGGAATTCGTCGCGATATTGACGCGGATTGAAATCGGCGTCGAGGCTCTGTACTAACTGCTCGGCTAGTTTGAGCTCTTGTGGATTGAGCTTGCTGTCGTCCTGCTTGCCGTACTCGGGGACCGTGGCGATCTCGTTCGTATAGTACATGGTGTGAAGCGTGAGGCCGTGTTTCCGCGGACGCAGAAAGACGGTGTACTCACGCTGATGCATGGTTACCTTTGCCACACCCATGCGGTTGGTTTCTTCCAGAGCTTTTATGAGCAGCCGGTAGGCTTTCGCGCCCTGCGCTTCGGGAACAGCGAGGTACGAAGAATCGAAATAGAGGGGATCGACTTGGGCTTCGTCGACGAAGGCCAGAATATCCATGGTTTGCCCCGAGGCGGGAGTGATCTTCTTCACCTCTTCGGGATCGATCAACACGTATTGGCCTTTTTCGTATTCGTATCCTTTTACGACTTCACCGCGTTCCACAAAGCGGTTGCAGGTGGGACAAAACAGCGGCTGCTTCAGCCGGGTATGACATTTGTCATGTAGTTGGTGCAGGGCGATCCCTCTGGAGCGCGCGGCTGCATATAAACGGATCGGAATCGAAACAAGCCCAAAGGTGATGCTGCCTTTCCATACCGTGGTCGCCATCGACAATTGTCCCTAAAGAGCTTACCGGCTGAAACAGGCGACTCCATCCGTGAAAGATTGTATTTTCGCGTGCGCGCTGCCGCTGCCTGACGGGCCGCAGGCGATTTCTGCTCGCGGTTACATGGAAGAGTCGATTGGGAGGGAGCAAGACACCGGTCATATTTCGGATGAGCCGCCGTTTTTTAGTTCTGTAGGGGAGGAAAACATGGCGCAGGAAAACAAAGACACTCTGAGAGTGGCCATAATCGCCACTGACGATTTCGAAGAAGCGGAAATGACCGAGCCGCGCAAATTCCTGGAAGAGCAAGGTGCCAAAACCACTCTGATCGCGCCGCATGGAGGCAAGATCCACGCGGTTCGTCACGACGAAAAGGTTGGGGATTATAAAGTGGACGAGACTCTCGACCAGGCAAATCCCGACCATTACGACGCTCTCCTGCTTCCTGGAGGGGCGCTGAACGCGGACGCGCTCCGCGTCGAACCCAAAGCCCAGGATTTTGTCCGGAATTTCGACCGGGAAGGCAAGCCCATCGCGGTGATTTGCCACGGGCCTTGGCTGCTGGCTTCGGCGGGATTGGTCAAGGGAAGAACGCTCACCAGCTATCACACGATTCGCGACGATCTGGTCAACGCCGGGGCCGAATGGGTCGATTCAGAAGCGGTGATGGACCGGAACTGGGTATCGAGCCGCAAACCGAGCGACATTCCGAAATTCAACGAGAAGATGCGCGAACTTTTCTGGGGAGGCGCGGGCCGTCGCCAACCAAGATCCAAGGCCGCATTCATTTAGGCCTTTGCTCACTTAGCGCCGCTCGCGGGATAGAATAATGGGTCGCGCGCCACGTTCGATGTGGCGGGCGGCCCGTTTTCTTTTATGGAGTGCGGGTTTATGGAGTGCGTGTGAGCGCGGAGCGGCAGCGCAAGCTCGACTGGATGGACCTCGCCTGGCTGTTGTTTCTGCTGGGCCTCGCGGTCCTGCCGCCGGTGCGCGAGATCCACAAACAAATCATTCTCCTGGCTTTCGGCATTCTCCAGCTTCTCGAAGGCGAGCTTGTGGAGAAACTGCCGCAGCGCGGCCGCAACTATTCCGTCTTGCTGAAGATTCTTCTGGCGATGCTGCTTATCGGCCACACCGGAGACGTCAGCATCAACAGCAGCTATTACCCCATTTTTTATCTGCCGATTGTGACCGCCGCTATCTATTTCGAGGCTTGGGGAACGCTGGCATGGACCCTGCTCGCTTCGGCGGCGTATTGTTCGTATCTCTGGCCCGCGCTGCAGGAGTATGAGTTGGCGCCTGGCGCGGCTGAAGAACTCGTTCTGCGCATCCTGTTTTTTTTCCTCGCGGCCATGGTTGTGAATCGATTTGCCGTGGAAAACAAACGCCAGACGCGGCGCTATCAGGTGCTCGCCGAGCAGCTTGCGATGACGAACCGGCAACTGGCGCAAGCGCAGGCCGACGCTCGCCGCTCCGAACGCCTGGCCGCTCTCGGCCAGCTTTCCGCCGGCCTGGCGCACGAGATTCGTAATCCGCTGGGGATCATCAAGGGTTCGGCGGAGATGCTGAATTCGCGCCTGCAAACGTCCGAACCGCTGGGCGCGGAGCTGGCCGGATATATCTTCACTGAGGTAAACCGGCTCAGCGCGCTGGTCAGCCGCTTTCTCGATTTTGCGCGGCCACTGCGGGTCGAAACCCGCGCCTGTAGCATTACCGAGATCGTTGAACACGCGCTCCGCGCCGTAGCCGCCAATTGGAAAGGCGCGGAGATGAAGATCGAGCGGCAGTACGACAGAGAGCTTCCGCCGGGAGCCGTTGACGAAAACCTGTGCGAACAGGTCTTCATCAATCTCATCCAGAATGCTTATGACGCCATGAGCGAAACCGGGGGCAAGCTCCGAGTCTCAATCGCCGCTGCCGAAAGGGGTGAACAGCGCGGGATCGAGGTGCGCATCGAAGATTCGGGCCCGGGAGTTCCGAGCGATCTTCGCGAACAGATTTTCAATCCGTTCTTCACTACAAAGAAAACCGGCGTGGGCCTGGGGCTCTCGATCGTCTCGAAAATTGTCGATGAGCATCGCGGGTTCATTGAACTCAGTGAGCGCCGCTCGATTCCCGGCGAATCCGGCGCCTGCTTTGTAGTTTTCCTGCCTCTGGCGGAACACACTGTTGTGCCCGAAGCGGAGGCGGCCTCCAGGGCATGATCACGTGAGCGCCATTCTCATCGTCGAAGACGAGGCCCGCATGCGCCGGCTGCTCGAGTTGAATCTCGGCGAGGCCGGCTATCGCACGTTTTCCGTGGATGATGCGGAGAAGGGCCTCGATCTGCTCCGGCGCGAACAGATCGATCTGGTGCTGACCGATTTGAAGCTTCCGGGAATGAGCGGCCTGGAATTTCTGCAATCCGCGAAGCGGCTCAACGGCTCTCTCCCCGTTGTGGTCATGACGGCGTACGGGTCGGTGGAAACCGCCGTAGAGGCGATGAAGGCGGGCGCCAGCGATTACGTCCTGAAGCCCTTTGCCCTCGCCGAAATGCGCCTGGTCGTGCAGAAAGAGCTCGACGTTCGCCGCCTGCGCGAAGAGAACCGCAATCTGCGCGAAGCGCTCGGACGGCAGTACAACTACCCCAACATCGTTGCGCGCAGCGCGAAGATGCAGGAGGTGCTGGCGCTGGCCGAGCGCGTCGCGGCCACGCCCTCGACCGTACTGATCGGCGGCGAAAGCGGCGTGGGAAAAGACCTGATCGCCCGCCTGGTCCACCAGCGCTCCAGCCGGGCCTCGGGTCCGTTCATAAAGATCAACAGCACTGCTATACCCGAAAATTTGCTCGAGAGCGAACTGTTCGGATACGAGAAAGGCGCATTTACCGGCGCCACGACCAGCAAGCCGGGGAAATTCGAGCTGGCCGACAAAGGCACGCTTTTTCTCGACGAAATTGGGGACATTCCCCCCGCGACTCAAGTCAAGCTGCTGCGCGTCTTGCAGGAACGCGAGTTCGAACGCCTGGGCGGCACGAGAACCATCAAAGTGGACGTCCGGCTCGTCGCCGCTACCAATCGCGATCTGCGCGCCGCGCTCGAGCAGGGCACGTTTCGCGAAGATCTGTACTACCGGCTGAATGTCGTTCCCATCGACATCCCGCCGCTTCGCGAACACAAGGAGGATATTCCGGATCTCGCCAATCTATTTCTTTCCCGTCTCGCGGAAAAATCGCAGAAAAAGCTGCAGGGCATAAAGCCGGAAGCGTTGAAAAAATTGATCGATTATCACTGGCCCGGCAACGTCCGGCAGCTCGAGAACATCATCGAGCGCGCCTGCGCCCTCGCCCCCGGGCCTTTCATCGAAGCCGCCGATATCCAAATGGATCACGCACCCGATCGCGCCCATTCCGGGACGGCGCCTCTTTTGCCCGAAGGCAAGACGCTCGACCAGTTGGAAGACGAAATCATCCGTGAAGCCTACCGCCGCGCTAATGGCAACAAGAGCGAAGCCGCCCGCATGCTGGGCCTTTCCCGCAACGCCCTGCGTTATCGCCTGGAGAAAATCGGCATAGCAGACGAATCCTCGACCGTCCCTCACGATTCATAGCCGGCGGGCTAAATCGCGCCAACGACCAGCAAGACGATTCCCGGTGGTTGAAAAGCACCACATGCTGAATTCCAGCCAGGCTGGGCCATTTCCTTGTTTTCGTAATATCAGCTAAACATTCCATTTGCAATATGATACGTGGAGCCGCTTGGCCGGATTTGGCAATGGATTTGCCCTTTATCCGGTCGGGATGTTGCATGAGGTGGCCATCCATGACACACAAAATGACAAATAGAGCGGCTTGGCTCGGACTAGCTCTTCTGGTCGCTTTGGCCGCGATTCCGGCTGCGGCACAAGATCCCGGACCCGATCCCGCGCAAGGCCCCGATTCCGAGCAAAGCACCGGTAATGATCCCGGCGTAGCCCGCGTCAGCTTCATTCACGGCGACGTCACTATGCAGCGTGGCGACTCCGGCGACTTCTCCTCCGTCACGCTGAATATGCCCGTGATGGCCGGCGACAAGGTTGCCACCGGTGAGGGTTCTCGCACCGAACTGCAACTTGATTACGCCAACATTTTGCGTCTGGATAACGACTCCGAGGCCAACATCGCCACCCTGGACAATAACCGGATTCAGGTACAGGTCAGCCAGGGACTGGCCGGCTACTCGATGTTGAAGGGCTCTCAGGCAGACGTTGAGATCGACACGCCCAACGTTTCCGTCCATCCCTCCCGGGCGGGGAACTATCGCGTTCAGGTCCAACCTGACGGTGACACGCTCGTCATCGTAAACGAAGGCGAAGCTCAGGTCTCCACGGCAGAGGGCAGCACGACCATCAAAAAAGGCCAGCTCATCACGATCCGAGGCATGGGCAACGACGCTCAATATAAGATTTCGGATGCGCCCAACGGCGACGACTTTGACAAATGGAATCGCGATCGGGACTACACGATCTACGACGCCAATGCCTATCACAAAACGAATCGCTACTACACGGGCGCGCACGACCTCGATGCCTACGGCGCCTGGAGCGAGGTGCCCGATTACGGCCCAGTGTGGATCCCCGCTGTGGACCCCGGCTGGGCGCCATATCGGGCTGGCCGCTGGGTTTGGGAACCGTATTGGGGCTGGACGTGGGTCTCCTACGAGCCTTGGGGCTGGGCGCCTTATCACTACGGACGATGGTTCCTCTGGGGAGGTTCGTGGGCGTGGTGGCCCGGCCCGATCTACCCGGTATACCGTCCGATTTGGGCTCCTGCATATGTATCGTTTTTCGGATTCGGCGGCGGCGTAGGCTTCAGCGTCGGATTCGGTTTCGGTTCGATCGGGTGGCTGCCGATCGGACCCTGCGACTACTTCCACCCGTGGTGGGGTGGGTATCGCGAGCGTTTCGGAGTTGTGGGATTTGATCGCATCGGCGGTTATCGCGGAGGTATTGCGCCGCTTCACGGAGGCGTGCAGTTCTCCAACGTGCGTGGCGTGCTCGCCAACGATCGCATCCGCGCCGGCGTCTCGGGGGTCCCGGCCCAGAGCTTCGGCCGTGGCGGCGTGCGGCCTGGGGTGGTGTCGGCATCGGAAATTCGCGGGGGGCGCATGATGACGGGCAACGTGCCTGTCGTGCCCACGCGCGAGAGCCTGCAGGTATCGAATCGGCCAGTCAACTCGGCGGTGGCCTCGCGAATGACGGCGCAGCGTCCGTTTTTCTCGAGGAACACGCCGGCCGCTCGCCCCGAGTCCTTCTCGGCTCAAACCGCGCGCCTGAGTGCATCCATGCAGCGCAACGGAATCCAGCCGATCAATAGCTCGGCCGGGGCGCGCTTTAACAACGACTCGGTCAGGCCGACGAATTCGCGGTCAGCCATGCAGGGACAGGCCAGAGGCAATCCCGTTACGGGATCAAACGGCGGGTTCAGCCGTGGCCATGAGTCTCCCGCGCAGGGCGGTTTTCGCGGACAGGCGCCCAGCCAGAATGCGAACGGCTGGTCGCGTTTTGGAAGCGGCGGTGCCGCTCCCATGGTCCGGCAATCGCCGCAGCAGGAGTCTCGTCCGGGCGGCAATCCGGCAGCCGGATCAAACGGCGGGTTCAGCCGTGGCCATGAGTCTCCCGCGCAGGGCGGTTGGCAGCGATTCTCCGGTTCCGGCGCCGCCAATGCTCCCAGAGGCAGCGGCGGCTATGCGCCGCGTTCCGGCAACGCGCGCCCCACGCTGGACATGAATAAACCCATCGTGAACGAGCGCTCCTATCGCGGCAACACTGCCGATGCCTATGCGAGGCCCAGTCGCGGCAGTTCGTCGCCGGCGTACCGCCCGGCTCCGAGTTACTCCGAGCCGAGCTATCGCAACCCGGCTCCCAGCTATTCCGCGCCGAACTCGTCGCGCGGTTATTCAGCACCCAGCTATCGCAGCTATCCTTCGAATCAGCCGGCTTACCGCAGTGCTCCGGCTCCGCGCTCCTATAGCTCGGGCGGGTCTGGTGGGTACCGAGGCGGAGGGTACTCGGGAGGCGCTTCGCGAGGTGGTGGCGGCGGTGGATATAGCGGTGGTGGCTCCCGCGGAGGTGGGGGCAGTGGAGGTTCCCGCGGCGGAGGTGGCGGCCGCGGCCGTTAAAGCAGGGCAGAGCAGGGTGGACGCGGCCTTCCGGCTCCGGAAGGCCGCGTCTTTTTCTTCCTCGGTTTTATTCGCGCGGTTAGGTAGCGTGCAGCGCTTCTAATTATCCTGCGCGTTAGCCCTGAAAATTCTGCTTCTTTTCTCTGGGCTCTCTGTGCCTCAATGCCCTCTGTCTTAGCTCGGGGTTTTGCGAATGAATGACCTCTACTCCGCTATACTGCGTGATGCCTGAACTCGAATCGTGTACCCTTTCATCCACATCGGTCCTGTCACGCTGGGAACGTACGGCATCCTGGTCGCCACGGGCCTGATCTGCGCTTTCTTCATGATTCGCGCCGACCTGGGCCGCAGGGGCTACGGCGCCGAAGCCGAAAACATCATTGGCACGACCGGCCTCGCTGGTCTCGTTGGCGCGCGTCTCTATCACTTGCTGGAATCGCCTTCCGAATTTTTTGCACATCCCCTGCCGCTTCTTTTCAGCACCATGGGTTTCGCCTGGTTTGGAGCGGTAATCGGCGGGTTCATCGCTCTCGTTTTCCTGGCGCGCCATTACCGCATGCGCGTTTTATTGATGCTTGACATTGCTTCCCCTGCGGCCGCGATCGGTTACGGTGTGGGGCGCATCGGCTGCTTGATTTCAGGTGACGGCGATTACGGGATCCCCACGTCGCTGCCCTGGGGCATGAGTTTCCCGAATGGATTGGTTCCCACGACCCAGCGAGTTCATCCCACCCCGATTTACGAATTCCTCGCGGCCATGGTCATTGGCTATATCTTGTGGCGCATCGGGGCACGAGCGGTTGGCCAGTTGCGTCCCGCCGGCGAGGTTTTTGGGTTTTATCTGATCTTGACGGGCATCGCGCGATTTCTGGTGGAATTTATCCGCATCAACCCGCGTTCGTTCTTCGGCATGAGCAATGCGCAGGCGGCCAGCCTCGCTTCGATTTTGGCGGGCTCACTGGTGTTGATTGCGCTGCAGAAAAGGATCAAATCGAAAAAGGTGATCTAGGCGCGGCTGCCGGCAGACTCCGGCGGCTCGAATCATGGCTAACCGCCGGGCTTCAGCCCGGCGGGATGGAATCTGCGGCAGCGCCGCCTAAAGGACGTCGGCTACATGTGCCAAATGCGCCGCGCCAAGCGCACCGTCGCGTTTGCCGGTGCGAGGTGCGCTAGAGCATCTGGCGCAGCACGTACGGCAGAATCCCGCCATTGCGGTAGTAGGCGACCTCTTCCGGCGTATCGACGCGCGCGACCGCTTCGAACGATTTGGTCTTGCCGTGTTCGTCGCGGGCCTGTACGCGCAGCGTGGCCCGCGGCGTAAGCTTGGTCACGCCTTCGATGGTGAAGCTTTCTTGGCCGGTAAGGCCAAGCGATTCGGCCGTCTCACCTGCCTTGTATTCCAGCGGGAGCACGCCCATGCCCACGAGATTGCTGCGGTGAATGCGCTCATAGCTTTCCGCGATAACCGCGCGCACGCCGAGCAGCAGCGTCCCTTTTGCGGCCCAATCGCGTGACGAGCCCGCGCCGTACTCCTTGCCGGCGAGCACGACGAGCGGCACTCCCTCTTGCTTGTAGCGTTCAGCCGCATCGTAAATCGTCATTTTTTCCCCGCTCGGCTGATGCAGGGTCCATCCGCCTTCGGTTCCCGGAGCGAGTTGGTTCCGCAGCCGGATATTGGCAAACGTGCCGCGCATCATCACTTCGTGATTGCCGCGGCGCGCGCCGTAAGAATTAAATTCCGAAACTTTTACGCCGTTCGCGATCAGATACTTTCCCGCGGGGCCGTCGGGCTGAATCGAACCCGCCGGCGAAATGTGGTCGGTGGTGACGCTGTGTCCCAGCTTGGCCAGAACCCGCGCATTTCGAATGTCGGAAAGCTCGGCCGGCATCCGCGGCATCTCGTCGAAAAATGGCGGGCATTTGATGTAAGTGGATTTCTCCTGCCAGGCGTAGAGATCACCCTCCGGCACGTGCAGCCCGCGCCACCGGTCATCTCCGTCGAATATCGCTCCGTATTCCTTGCGGAACATGTCCGTGTTCACGGCTTTGCGTACCGTCTCTTCCACTTCTTTTGGCGTGGGCCAGATGTCGCGCAGGTACACGGGTTTGCCGGTGCGATCATTGCCGAGCGGCTCGGTGGCCATATCGAAGTCCATCCGCCCGGCCAGCGCGTACGCCACCACCAGCGGCGGGGAAGCCAGATAGTTCGCGCGCACCAGCGGATGAATGCGGCCCTCGAAATTACGATTGCCGCTGAGAACGGAAACTGCGACCAGGCTGTTTTCCTTGATTGCCGAGCCGATCGCTTCTGGCAGCGGACCGCTATTCCCGATGCATGTCGTGCAGCCGAAGCCCACCAGGTTGAACTTCAGTTTTTCGAGATACGGAGTAAGCCCGGCGGCCTGCAGATAGTCGGTTACGACCTTGGATCCCGGCGCCAGGCTCGTTTTCACCCAGGGCTTGGATTCCAGCCCGCGCTCCACGGCTTTCTTCGCCACCAGACCAGCGCCCAGCATCAACGAAGGATTCGAGGTGTTCGTGCAGCTGGTAATCGCGGCGATTACCACGGAGCCGTTCGAAAGCTCGAAATGATCGCCATTGTTCTTTACCTCGACGCGCTTCGCCGCGGCTCCTTCCATAGCTTTAGCGAACGAATTCTTCGCCTGACGCAAAGGAACGCGGTCTTGCGGGCGCTTCGGCCCGGCGAGTGTCGGTTCCACTTTGCTGAGATCGAGTTCGAGCGTGTCGGTAAAGATCGGGTCCGGTGTCTGGTCCGTCCGGAAAA
>DATGLY010000011.1:0-3447 GCA_035293905.1 Bryobacteraceae bacterium | reverse complement strand
GGCATCTGGGCTGGCTGAAACGAGGAATGGAGGATTGAGCATGGGAGAAAGCTTCAAAACGCATCGCATCACAGGGATGGCAGTCGATCCGATTCACGTCGGCACCGGCGGCGGGCGGCTCGGCCGGGTGGATCAGTCCATTGTCCGGGACCCGGTAACGCGCGTGCCGAAGATTCCCGGCTCGAGCCTGGCCGGTGTCTACCGCGCCTATGCAGCCATGGCCAAAGATAAGTATCCTGACTGCGCGGGCCAGGGACAGCCGGACAAGCAAGGTAAGGGAGGCCATTGCGGCAAGCCTGACTGTCCCATCTGCACCGTGTTCGGTTTCGCTCGAAGCACTGGCGGCGGATTCGCCGGACTGGCTGCTTTTAGTGATGCCCAGGTGTTGCTTTTCCCAGTGGCGACGCGCGAAGGGCCCGTGTGGATCACGTGTCCAGGGGCGGTGCGGCTGGTCGCTGGAAATTACCCGGATCTGGAGGATGACGTCATTCTTCGGTCCCAAGCGGGATCTGCACTCAACTTTGGCTGGGTGTTGCTCCAGGTGAAGCAGTACGCCAATGGCCAGGATCCGGGTCCACTCCTGAATAAGTTGGAGATTCCGGAGTATATCCGCCAACGTCTGGCGGCCGTCTCCGATAAGCTTTTCTCCCACATCGTCAACAGCAATCTGGAAGTGCGGACTTCCGTTTCCATCAATCCGGAGACCGGAGCAGCCGAAGAACGAGCCCTGTTTACCTACGAAGCGCTACCACGCTCCACGGTGCTCTTGTGGGAGGTGATCTCGAAGAACCCGGCGCACTTCAAGGTGGGCAATGGTGCGGTTGAAGCAGTGAACGAGATGACGAAAGTTTTCGAGGTGGTAAAGGAGGCGCATCCTTATCTGGAATGCCTAGGGATCGGCGGAATGGGCACGCGCGGGATGGGACGGCTTCGCGTGCTTTCGCCAAAAGGACCATCTGAGCCATCTGCGGCCGATGGTGGCAAGACGGGAGGCGCCTGATGCAGAACCTGGACGTCGAATGTGCGGAACTAGGCAGAAAGCTGGCTCAACTCGATAAAGTCGATGACAAGACGCTGACCAGCGCGTTGAGCGTGCTGGAAGAGCAAGGCGTCTATGCCTGCTTCCTCTCTCTGAACGCCCAAGGCGGACCGGCTGGCCGGAATGTCAGTGCCAAGCTTGCTAACTTTCTTCAAAAGGTTCCCGCAGAGTCGCCCCTGCTTGGGAACGGCGACTTGTTCACTGCCCTTCAAGCGCTTGCCGGGGATCTCGACAAGTTGCTGTTCGCGCGGGACCTGCTCCGCCAGGCGCTCGTCTATGGCCGCTATCACGCCAAGGCCAGGGAGGCGAAAGCGCAGTGAGCTGGACGCTCTATCGCTGGACGTGGCGGCTGGAATCTCCCCTGTTTGTGGGCGCGCCACCCGCAGGGAGCCTGAATCGTTGCCGGCTCTACGTGCCCTCGCGTGCTCTGTGGGGCGCCCTCACGGCTGAACTGGCGCGACGCCGTGCGAATGCTTTTCCGAGTTACGAAACGGAGGGCACCGCGCTCCATGAGAACACCCGCTTCACCTATCTGTTTCCGGCGGAATGCGACCGGAATCATTGGCCGGCCTGGCTGCCGCGGTATGAAGATCGCGATGGTTTGGTCTGGCGGCGCGAGGACGAGCCGGACGGCAAGCACGACCTTACCAACCGTCAGATGCGCCTCCGGCTATTGGATGCCCGCCCGGGGACCGCCATTGATCCCGATTCCGACAGCGCCGAAGAAGGTAGTTTGCGCGAAACCGAATGCGTGTTGCCCCAGTGGCGAGACATCAAATCTCCCGTCGCCTTTGCGGGCTACGTATTCCTTAAGGGGGACTTGCCGGAACTGCGCGACCTCACTGATCTCTTTCTGGGCGGCGACACGCGCTACGGACTCGGCCGGCTGTGTCGCCTGGATATGACGTCGGCTCCCGAGGTTTTCGGGGCCGAAGTGTCGTTGAATCAGGACGCGCCAGTGGTTCAGAGCGGCCATCTTCTCGCACATGCCCGGCCTGCCGATCATGTTCCGGAGATTGTCGGCAGTCAGGAACTGCTTGCAGGGTGGGATCGAACGAAAGCCGATCCGTTTCGTAAGGTCTCGGAATCGCCGTTGTGGATACCGGGTTCACGAGCGCGCGACGGCCGCGTTGCTGACTGGGAGATCGGGGAAAACGGAATCTGGACGTTCGCAGGAGGCGGTCAATGATCCCCAAGGAGTGCAAGCGGCTGGCGGAAGTCGATTTTCCCATCGCCGAAGTCTCGCGGCATGCGGCGCGGGAGAAGTCGATCCGGCATGGGCATCCCTCCACGCTGCACTTGTGGTGGGCGCGGCGGCCGCTGGCCTCTTGCCGGGCGATGCTGCTCGCCCTGCTCTGGCCCGACCCCTGCGATCCGTGTTGCCCGGCTGACTTCAAGCAGAAGGCGCGGGAGTTGCTGCCCTCGGTACAGGGCGCGCCGGGTCCGTCCGATGGAGACCTGCGGAAGGCGCTCCTGAAATTCATCGCGGACTTCGCCAACTGGGATCTCGCGGCGCATCCCAAATATCTGGAGGCCAGCCGCGCGCTGGTGCGGGCGGCGTATCCGGAGGAGCCGCCGCTGGTGGTCGATCCCTTCGCCGGCGGCGGGTCGATTCCGCTCGAGGCGCTGCGCGTCGGCTGTGACGCCTTTGCCAGCGACCTGAACCCGGTGGCCTGCCTGATCCTCAAGGTGATGCTCGAGGACATCCCGCGGCACGGCCCGAAGCTGGCCGAAGAGCTGCGGCGCGTGGGCGCCGAGATCAAACGGGAAGCGGAAAAGGAGCTGGCCGAGTTTTATCCCGGCGATCCAGACGGCGCTGCGCCTATCGCCTATCTGTGGGCGCGGACGGTGCGGTGCGAATCGCCCCACTGCGGCGCGGAGATCCCGCTGGTGCGGTCCTTCTGGCTGTGCAAGAAGGCGAACCGCAAACGGGCGCTACGGTACACGGTGGTGCGGCACAAGGGAGCGCCGCCTGAGATTCAATTCGAGGTTTTCGAGCCGAAGTCCGAAAAGGAAGTCCCGGCGGGAACGGTGACGCGGGCCAAGGCGGCATGTCCCGCATGCAACATCGTGCTTCCGCCGGAGCGCGTGCGGGCGCAGCTTGCGGCGCAATGCGGCGGCGCCGATACGGTGTTCGACGAGCGAGGCCGGCGGACAGGGGGCGCGCGGCTGCTGGCGGTGGTGACGCTGAAGCCGGGCGAGCAGGGGCGGCACTATCGGCTGCCAACTGAGGCCGACTACCAGGCGGTGTGGAAGGCGCAGCGGCGGCTGAAGAAGATCCTCGACGAGTGGGAGCGCGGCGGGCGCAAGGGGCTGTGCCCGGCGCCGGATGAGCCAACGCCTGCCGGCGGTGGCTCAGGGGCGGGGCGCGCGTTCAGCGTACAGAAGTACGGCATGCTCCAGTGGGG
>DATGLY010000010.1:0-25943 GCA_035293905.1 Bryobacteraceae bacterium | reverse complement strand
TTCCGCGAAGTCCGATCGAGGATTATTTCGCGAATCATGCGTTTCGAGCCCGATACCTGGCTCCTGCGGGGCAATGCCATGGCGCTCGTGGGCATGAGTCTTGCGGGAAAGGCCATGGACCAGGAGGAAAAACGTCGCGTTGTGGACTCCATTGTGAGCGACAGCGAGCGCGTCCGTGAGCAGTACAGCGATGGATCGGAATTGGCGTTCGAACTCAGCACCAATCTAACGATTGCGAAAGCCTGAGGAATAAGCCGCAAAGAAGTCGCGTTCTTCGGCCGTCCTTCGGCGCGCAGGCTTGCGCCTGTGCGATCCGTTCTTCAGGCGCGCGAATGTGGTCCCGAAGTCTGAGGCCCTCCACGAGTCACTTTTTGCGCCCAAAATCGACCCGAATTCTGGAAAGCAATTCTACAAAGCTTGGGGTTGTGTATTTACAGAATGTTAAACCTTAGCGTGTAGTCTGGTCGCGGGATGAAGACCGCCGAAGAGGGCGAGAAACGTTTGGAACAACTAGCCCACGCATCCTCGGATACCAGAATCTTTGGGCTCTGGCCACGATCCTCGGTCGCCCAACAAAGCTGAAAAATGATCCTTCCAAAAAGGACAAGGTAGCCTAAAATGTTCTTAGCCGTCCTGCCTTCAACTACGGACGGGACACCCTCGCAACACGGGCAGGCAGTGCTGCCCAGTTGGGCGGGGGTTAAGTGGGGTGGCGGATTTCCCTCGGCGGAGTTCTAATGGAACTGTGAAGAAGAGATCGCGCACGTTTGTGGTCCATTCGAGCAACCCCTATGCAGCAGCGGCGGCCATGGGCATGGCAAAGGCTCGCAATGAGTCAAACGGCAATTACTTCAATCCGATTTCGGGACCGATCGCCAGCGGTCCGCCGGACTCGTTGCCGCATTGGCAAAACTCATTCGTGAAGGCGGGGACCTGAAGCCGTATTTGAGTCTCGATATCAGAAACGAGGACTCAGACAAGAACGATCCGCTGCTCAACAGATGGGGAATTCAGCACCTTCATTTTCGGCGTGGCGGTTCCGGCGATGTGTTGTTTGTAAAGATCACCGATACACACGCATTTGTCATTCAGGCGCACACCGCGCGGAAGGGTTAGGTCACCGTTGCTGCCCCGAACCGGCTTTCGTTGGCGAAGCCTTCGCCGCAGGCGCAGGTCCGAGCTCCACTGTCTTGCCCAGCAGCGCTTTATCGTGCTGTTCGGCGTGAATCACCACGCGGTCGCCCACTTTGACGTCGCTCTTTTGGACCGCCTTGGACGCGCGGCTGTAAGTGGTTTTCGCGTCTACGGCTACCTGGACCGTCTTCCCCGCCGTAGTCCTGACAGTGACCGACGCGCCGCCCACCAGCGTGACCGTGCCCATGACATGCTGCAACCCGCCGTGCGCCAGGACCATCGCGGCCGCCAACGCCGATCCGCTAATGATGCTTGTGATGCGCGTTTTCATTTACCCCCCCTCCATTCAGGAACTGTTTCTCTTCCTCTTCTTCCTTCCATTCATCCGGAGACTTAGGATTCAATTCGCGCATCGTCTGTTCTTCTTCCGCGCTAAGCTGCGGCAAATGGCGGATAAAACGCACCAACTTCCAGGAATCTTCTTCATTATGCCCGCCTCCGGCCGCTCCCCAAGCGGGCATGCCTGTAAACCGCACGCCGTTCTGGATAATCCAAAACAGTTCGCCGTCGGACAACCGTTGAGTTTCCGCCTCGCGCATATCCGGGGCGGGCGGATACATGTGTCTGCCCATTGCCGTATCGCCGCTTCCATTATTCGCGTGGCAAATGGCGCAGTGATCCGCCCAATGGGCCATCGCTTCGCGTCGCACCTGGGCGGTATCGGGCGCTGGGTTCGTTTTTTCGCGGGCGCCGGCTGGAATGAACCACGTTCGGAGCCGCGGCGCCAGCCGCTTCTCTAGGGCGCCCGGCTCCTCGGCCGCGCTAAAGCCGCGCCCTCGAGCCACGAAAATCCAGCCGCCCATGGCCATCGCAACGACCGCCGCAAAAGCGCCGCCCAAGAAGGAAACCGACGGCCGCATACTTCAGGCATCTTATCATTTGCGCCGTTCCGCCCGAGCTCAATTTTATTCCGTCCTTTTTCAACTATTTCCGCAACCAGGGCGCCTGCTGGCTTCGTGTTGTCCTCCTACTATGAGCGCGAAGGTGACCCGCACCCTTTTTCCTTTCGCCGCCCATTCGGGCAGCGAAAAATCGATTTTGTTCGTTCAAAAAAATTAAAGGAGACAATCATGAGCAACCCGGTAAGCCAGCCGGTGATTCCATCGCAACCGGACCAGCTATATTACGGCGTCAGCGCGTTGGCGCTGTTCCAAACGTTTACTCGCGATACGTATCTGAGCACGTTCGGAATCCAAGCGCCGCCCTACGATCCCTCGCGCGTCATTAAAACCTGGTTCGATTCCACAGTGGATACCTCGAACCCGTCCAATGTGGCCCTTTATAACGTCGTAGGGCAGGACAATAGCGGCAACTGGGGCCTTCAGCAATTGGTGATGCCGGCCCAGGAAGCGGCCACCGTGAACCTTACGGGCGCCGTTACCTATCCGCCCTACGTCGCCGCCCCAACCCAGGCCACGCGCGGGGGATCTGGAATCAATCCGCTTTACATGAGTCTGGAATCCGACGCGCAGGAAATCATGACTGAAATCGGCGGGACAACTTTGTTGGACGAAGGCAGTTCGCCGGTCTTCCCCGTGATTTATCCGGCCAATGAGCCGCGCCGGGTCTGGGATGTAGTTTTCAAAGGCCAGCCGCTCAATGTGGGCATGCTTCTGTCAATGAAATACGCCAACGGCGTCGGCGCGCCCGGCCATTGGGATACTTCCGGCTCCGATCCGGTCTGGGTGGCCGATCCTCCGCCGCCCACCGGCGTGGGCGACACCCGTCCGCCGCGTCCCATGCCAGTTCGCAACCTATTGCCGAACGAACAATTTCAAACCGGGCTGATGGGAGTCGGCATTATCCGCACCGACCTGGAGCAGTCCCAACAGGCGCAAAACGGCCAGTTCACATCCGACGACCGCGCCACTTTGCAGACCATCTATCAGATCGTCAGTAAGTTGGCGCAGTAGCGATTGGCGCCATTGGCCAGGGCGGTTCGGGCCTGAGCGATTCAAATCTACGGAATTTGATGGTTTCGGAACTCCACCGCTCGCGCGACCTTAATGGCCTTGTTTTCCAAAAGCTGTTGGAGGACCGGCGGCGGTACGGCGGTGTCCGTCTCAATCATAGCCACCGCCTGGCGCGGGCCGGAGGGCGGCGCGCTGTCCTGGCGGCCGAGCGAGAAGTTGGCGATGTTGATGCCGCTTTTGCCCAACTGCGTTCCGACGTAGCCGATTACCCCCGGAACGTCCTCGTTGCGCGAGTACAGCATGTGTCCAGCCAAGGGAGCTTCGCAATGGATGCCGTCCACCTGAAGCAAGCGCGGCGCGCCTAGCACCACGGCTCCCTCGACGGCGGTAACGCCCGTGTCGGTGGCCAGCTCCAGCCGGATCGAGTCGATGTGCGCCGCGCGCCTTTCGTGCGCCTCCGCGAAATTCAGCCCGCGGTCCGCGGCGATTTGAAGAGCGTTCACCACGTTCGCCTTGCGGGCCAACGACCGGCTCAACACGCCCGCCAAACCCGCATTGCGCACCAGCAGCGTGTTCTGATCGGCGATTTTGCCGCGATACAGGAGCCGCACGGAACTCGGATTCCCGGTGGCGATATGCGCCGCGAATTCGCCCAGGCGCTCGGCCAGCTCCACATAGGGCGCCACGGCGCGGTACTGCTCGGCCGTCATGGCCGGAACGTTTACCGCATTCAAGGCGACGCCATTCTGGAGATATTCCACCAATTGCTCCACAATCCGCACTCCGACGATTTCCTGCGCCTCTTCCGTCGACCCGCCAATATGCGGCGTGGCTACGAGCGTCTCAAAGGCCAGCAGCGGCTCGCCGGCCGCGGGAGGTTCGGTCTGGAAGACGTCCAGAGCGGCCCCCGCCACCTGACCGGACTGCATGGCGCGGCACAAAGCTTCGCCGTCGATCAGCTCTCCGCGCGCGCAATTCACGATCCGCACGCCTCTCTTCATCTTGGCGAAGGCGGCGTCGTTTAACATGCCCTGCGTCTCTGTGGTCAAGGCCACGTGCAGCGTGATGTAGTCGCATTGGGCAAATAGCTCATCCCGGCCAATGAGCTTCACTCCCAATTCGGACGCCGTCAGGGAGTTCACGTAGGGGTCGGCGGCGAGGATGCTCATCTCGAAAGCGCGCGCCCGCTTCACCACCTCGCGGCCGATGCTTCCCAATCCCATCACGCCCAGCGTCTTGCCGCGCAGTTCCGTCCCCAAAAACTTCTTCTTCTCCCATTTGCCGCTCTTGGTGGAGGCGCTCGCCTGGGGAATGGAACGCGCCATGGCCAGCATCAGGCCCAGCGTGTGCTCCGCCACGGAGACCGCGTTTCCGCCGGGCGTGTTCATCACCAAAACACCCGCCGCGGTAGCGGCTTTCAGATCCACGTTATCCACGCCCACTCCGGCGCGGCCAATCACTTTGAGCTTGGGCGCCTTGGCCAGCACTTCTTGGGTCACTTTAACGGCGCTGCGCACCAACAAAGCGTCGCAATCGCCCAGATGCTGGGCGTAGGCTTTGGGATCGGAAACAATTACCTCCCAGCCCGGCTGCGCTTTCAACAGATCGATTCCCGCGGCGGCGAGCGGCTCGGCGACCAGGATTTTCATATCACGCGCCGACCGGCTCACGCTCGGCTGGTTGGGACGGCGGCTTCGCAATCGCCGCGCGTTCGGCGTAAACCTGCTGCACGGCGGCAACGCCCGAGCCGAGTTTCACAGGAACGCCATTGGCATAAAGGATGATCTCCAACTCAGCCACCACGGCGAAAAGGTCGGGAAAGTCGAAATAGCCTAGGTGCGCGATGCGGAAAATCTGCCCCTTCATCGTGCCCTGGCCGTTGGCGATAATCGAGCCGAAGCGGTTGCGGAACTCTTTGACAATGACGCCGGAGTCCATGCCCCGCGGCGCACGCACTGCGGTGACCGATGCCGCCGGGCTCTCCGGCGCAAACAGCTCCAGGCCCAGAGCCTGGCAGGCCCGGCGGGTCGCCAGCGCAAGTTGCTGCGCGTTCTCGACGAGGTTGTCCATGCCGAGCTGCTTGATGTACTTCAACGCCTCGGCAAGGCCCAGCATGTGGGCGGTGTTTGGCGTCCAAGCCGACTCGCCAGCCGCCGCGCTCTTTCTCTCCTTTTTAAGATTGAAGTAGTAGCGGGGAAGCTTGGCCGTTTCCATCAACGCCCACGCCTTGGGGCTGATTGACAGAAACGCGAGCCCAGGCGGGATCATGAACGCCTTCTGCGATCCGCCGATGCAGATATCGATGCCCCAGCCGTCGATGTCAATGGGCATCGTGCCCAAGCCGGTGATGGCGTCGGCCACGAAGATGGCTTCTGTTTTCTTCACCGCCTCGGCCATGGCGCGGATGTCGTGCGCCGCCCCCGTGGAAGTCTCCGACGCCTGCACGAACACGCCCTTCGTATCCGGATTGGCGGCTAGGGCTTTGGCCACAGCTTCGGCCGGCACTGCTTTTCCGTATGGCGCCTCCAGCACGAGAGTGTTCAGTCCGAAAGCCTTGGCAATCTCCACCCAGCGCTCGCCGAATTTTCCCGCGCTGCAAGCGATCACGCGGTCGCCCGCCGAAAAGCAGTTCGATACCGAGGCCTCCATCGCTCCCGTGCCCGATGCGACCAGCAGGAGAACGTCGTTCTGCGTGCCCAGAACTTCTTTCAAATCCGACAACACTGCGCCGTAAAGATTACGGAAATCCTGGGTCCGATGGTGGATGTCGGCTTCCATCATGGCGTGCAGAGCCTTCGGATACAGCGGCGTCGGCCCCGGGGTTAACAAACGTTGCTTCTTGATATGCATGGGGGGATAGCTGCTTGCTCACTTCAGAATAACAGGGAGGCGCGGTGCGGGCCAAAAGACTGAGGCCCGCATAGCCATCGAGCGGCGGCGCGGAGTGACGGGTTCCTATCCAGGGTTAACTTTTGGGGGTGATAATCATTGGTAATTTGGCACAGGGTTTCGCTTTTCAGCCTAAGTATTTTCCCGATGGGCAGATGGACGCTCCGTACTATGCCCACATCCCCCCCTAGTTTACTTGGGGATAAGTTGACATAGGACGTTAAACGTTATTCGGCGTTCGGATTGCTCCGGAAGGGCAGCCGCTATCAAGTCGGAGAGTTCGGAGAATCTCGGCGGCCAATCAAAATCTGTTGGAGGAGAAGAATGTCTAAAAGGGCGTCGGTGTGCACTTTTGCTTTCGCATTGGTGTGTATGCTGTTAACCGTCCCGGCTACGTTAAAGGCGGATACGATCATTCTGGAAGGGAGCGATGCGATCGGTTTCCATTGCGCCCTTGGCGATCTTGGAGCCTGCACCTATCGCGATCAGGTCTGGACCGCGATTGGCGGTGCTTCGCCGCTTCCCATCGCAGTGTTTGGAAACACGGTGAACGGTACTCCAGTTACTTCAGGCACCCATCCGGTTGCCGACTTCTCAAGCGTCGCTGCCGCGGGCAACCTTAACAATTACATAGCGCTGTATTTTTTGGCCGTCAATGGCTGCTGTACCGAGGATGACTCCCTGATCACGGCGCCGGGCGCGCAAGCGGCCGTAGCCGCCTTTCTGGCGACAGGCCGGACGGTGATGATCGAGAACTACACGGGAGGATCGGCCTGGGATTTTGCCGTGGGCGCGGGTGGCATGGGTAACGCAAACGTCGCCGGCGTTGGCGGCGCTTTGGGCGGCCCGATTTGTTCGGACGGCGAGACAGTGACGGCTCTCGGCATGGCCAACGGCTTTACGCAGCCGCCGGCGCTCGGCTGCTGGACGCACCAAGCCTACAATGAGGCGTTTTTCGCTCCGTTGGGCTTCACGGAGAGCTTCTATGACGCCGATCCAGCCTTCGCTGCCGACAATCCGGGCGTGACAGGGCCCTTTTCCAGTTTGCTATCGACCGGCCCCACGATCACGGGCAGCACGCCGGAACCAAGCAGCGTCGTTCTATTCGGAACTGTCGCTGTTCTGGTTGTCGGGCTGAAATTCCGCCGCCGGCTGACGAGCAAAGGAATCTGACCGGCTATTACGTCGCTGGTATTTCACCGTTAGCGCGGGTTGGGAAGCCACCCGCGCTATTGGCGCCTTTTAGCCCTTGTTTTGCGATGAGATTCGGCAACGTTGACCACGGTGACTCATCTGGCTCGCACTAGCGTTTTGTGCCTTTCATTCCTCGCGTTGTTATCTAGCGATTGCACGCGGGACCCGGCAAAGAAGGAAGCTAGATTCCTCGCGAGAGGGAGGAAGTTTCTGGATCAAAAGGACTATGCTCGAGCGGCGCTGGAGTTTCGAAGCGCCAATCAAGCGAACCCCCGCGACGCAGAGCCATGGTATCAGCTCGGCATCGCCTACCTCGGGGCGAAGCAGCCTGACAATGCATACGTTGCCTTTATGAAGGCGACGGAGTTGAATCCCAACCACGCAGCGGCGCAGGTGAGGGCTTCAGAGATGATGGTGGCGAGCCGGGACCCTGAGGTTCTGGAAGAAGCCGTAAAGCGCTTGAGGCAGGTGATGACTTCCGGCGACGATCCCGAGACGCTGGGCGCCCTGGCCATGGCCGACTTGAAGTTGAAGAAGCCAGAAGAAGCGATCGGACTCCTGGAAAAGGCGCTGAACGAGTTTCCCGGCAATATCAAGCCGGCGGCGACGCTGGCGGCCATTCAGGCAAGTCGGCATGATTTCAACGCGGCGGAGGAGACGCTTAGAAAAGCAGCTGCACAGGCGCCTCAGTCCACGGAAGCAGCCTTGGCGCTGGCCAATCTATACTTCATCGAGGACAAGAAGGCGGCTGCGGAGGCCGAGCTGCAGCGCGCGCTGCGGATCGATCCGGTCAACGCATCAGCGCTTATGGCGCTCGGCTCGCTCCAGATGGCGGGCAACCGCGCCGCAGAGGCGGAAGAAACCTATCGAAAGCTTGCCTCGATAAAGGCCGCGAAGGCGCCCTACATCCACGCCGCTTTCCTGCTTCAACAGGGCCGGAACGAAGAGGCGCTCCGGGAGCTGAAGAAGCTGGCCGAAGCACCCGGGGCCGATGACGACGCTCGCCTTCGGTTGGCGGGCGCCTACGTGGCGACGGGAAACGGGGACGAGGCGCTGCGGTATCTCGGCCGTCTTCTGGCTGCCGATCCGAAAGACGCGGACGCTCTGTTGCTCCGGGGCCGCATCTATTTAAATACGCGGCAAGCGGCCGAAGCCCAAAAGGACATGGAGGCGGTGCTCCGGTTGCGGCCGAACTCGGCCGATGCGCATTATGGCCTTTCGAGGGTCCAGGCGCTGTTGGGTTCCGAGAAAGAGCGGGAGCGCGAATTGGGCGAGGTGCTGCGTCTAAACCCGAACCTATTGCAGGCACGCACTGAATTGGCCAGCATCCAGGTCAAGGCGGTCCGCGCGCAAACGGCTCTGGAGACCATGGACGCCGCGCCAAAGGCGCAGCAATCGTCGATTGTATTTTTGATAACCCGCAACTGGGCGCTGCTGGCTCTCAATCGCCTAGAGGAGGCGCGCTCGGAGATTGATCGCGGTCTGCATGTAGAGCGAGCGCCCGAGCTGGTGCTTCAAGACGGCATTTTGAAGCTGCTGAAGGCGGATAGTGAGGGCTCCAGAGCGGACGCTCAGGAAGTTTTGCGCCTGAGGCCAGCCGATGAAGGAGCGCTCAACCTGGCGATGCAGGCCTGCTTGGCGGACAAACAGAGCAACTTGGCGCTTCAGATTCTGAAGGAAACGGCCGCCAGAAACCGGGCGTCGGCGGCCGTGCAACTGCATGTAGGGCAGTGGCTGGAGCGCCTGGGAAAACTCGGGGAAGCCCGTGCGGCTTTTAGCGCCGCTAAGGCCCTGAACCCCCGTCTCATTGCGGCGGACCTTGCGCTAGCGATGCTCGACATGGAGGAGGGGAATTCAGATCGTGCACGAACGGGTCTTACCGGCATTCTCGTCTCCCAGCCCAACAACGAAACGGCGCATCTACTTTTGGCCAACATCGAGTACTCGCAGAAAAATTTTTCGGCTGCTTTGGTCCAGTTCACGGCGGTGGTGGAAGCCAATCCGAACAACGTGGCGGCGCTCAATAATTTGGCGTACCTGAACGCCGCGCACGATTTGGACGGTTCGCTCAGGTACGCCCTGCGCGCCATGGAGCTCGCCCCCAACGATCCGACGGTCCAGGATACGCTCGGATGGATATATTACCGAAAGGGAGATTACCAAAAGGCCGTGGAGTTTTTGGCGCCCTCGGTGTCGAAACAGCCGAGCCCGGTACGGCAGTTCCACCTTGCGATGGCTTATTTCAAAGCACGAGACCGTGATCGAGGCCAGCAACTTTTGAACCGAGCGCTGGCGCAGGATCCGAATCTCTTTAAGACCGAAGAAGGATGGCTACCCTGAGGCCGCCGAACGCGCGACCTGCCCTGAGCCAAGCCCAAAATCCAGTATGCTGTGAATATGCGGGTCGCCCTCTATGAGGTTGGCGAAAAAGGCGCGGAGGAGCGGAGCGGGATCAGAAAAGTGAAGGGCGAAGGCCCGGTGGCCGGTTTTGAATTCAATCTTACCGACATTCAGGCGGGTCAATAGCCTCTGGGCATGCGCGTTCTCGATGTCGGCTGCGGCATCAACAAAAGATTGGGCGCGGTCGGCGTCGATCGTAATCCCAGTTCTCGAGCCGACGTGCTCGCCGATCTCGACCGCTTCCCTTATCCCTTCCGCGATTCCTCCTTCGACGCCCTTCAGGCCGTTCATGTCATCGAGCATGTCTCCGACGTCATTCGCTCGATGGAGGAATTCCACCGCCTGGTAAAGCCGGGCGGCGAAATCCTGATCGTGACGCCGCATTACACCGATTTCAGCTCCTTCTGCGATCCTACCCATCGCTGGCATTTGAACAGTTTCTCTCTGCGTTACTTCGGTCCGAATCACGGAGGATTCGGCTACTACTCCCTTGCGAGATTTGCGGAGAGTTCCGTGCGCGTAAAGCTACTAGCTTTGTGGAGATGGCTGGGATGGGAATGGCTGATCAACGCTTCGCCGCGCCTGAGATTATGGTGGGAGTACTATCTCTGTTATCTGATTCGGGGAAAAACCGTCGAATGGCGGCTGAAAGTGATTAAATGATCGGCGCGCTTCTGGATTCGCTGCGCTACGCGCGGCGGCGGCGAGAGGCCGCGGGCGCGCAGGCCTCAGGACGCCGCGGGGAGGATCTGGCCCATCGCTATTTGCAACGCGAGGGATTTGTGATTGTGGCCCGCAACTATCGTCTGCCTTCCGGAGATGGAGAGGCGGACCTCATCGCCTGGGACGGCGATACGCTAGTCCTGGTTGAGGTGAAGTCGCGCGAAAGCGCCGAATATGGTCCGCCGGACCGCGCCATCGGGCCCCAGAAGCTCGATCATATGGCGCGCGTCGCCCGCGCTTATTCGCGCAAGACCGATACGCCCTGGGACCGCATCCGCTTCGACGTCATCGCGGTCTTGCTCACCGACCCTCCCAGAATCGAGCATATACGAAATGTCCGCAAGTCGGCGCTACGTTATTCTGAATTCTGACTTCATGATTCCGTGCTTCGATGGACGCCGAGAAGCTTCGCATCATTGAGGCGCAGCGCCGCGACCAGCACTGGCGCCGGTGGGGGCCTTATTTGGCGGAGCGCGCCTGGGGCGCGGTACGCGAAGACTATTCGGCCGACGGCCGCGCCTGGGAGTATTTTCCTTTCGAGCAGTCTCATCTCCGAGCCTACCGGTGGGGCGAGGACGGCATCGCCGGCATTTCGGACAACCATCAACGCCTCTGCTTCGCGCTCGCCTTCTGGAACGGACGCGATCCCATTCTTAAGGAGCGGCTGTTTGGACTAAACGGCGAGCAGGGCAATCATGGCGAAGATGTCAAGGAATGCTATTACTACCTCGATTCGACGCCCACGCATTCCTACATGAAGTGCCTGTACAAATATCCGCAGGACGAGTTTCCGTATCGCCGCCTCATCGAAGTGAACGGCGCCCGCAGCCGCTTGGAGCCGGAATTCGAGCTCCTTGACACCGGCGTTTTCGACGAGGACCGCTACTTTGACATTTTCGCCGAATACGCCAAGGCCGATCCGGACGATATTTTGATCCGCATCACGGCGGTGAATCGCGCCCAGTCGCCCGCGACGCTGCACTTGGCGCCGACGCTGTGGTTTCGAAACACATGGACCTGGAAACCCGGAGCGGAGAAGCCGGCTCTAGCGCGCTGCGGGGAAGGCGAAGCGGCCGCCATCGATATTCGGGAAGCGACACTGGGAGCCTACCGGCTGACGTTGGACGGGCGCCCTCCCATGTTGTTTACGGAGAACGAATCGAATGCGCAGGTTCTATGGGGCTCGCCCAACCCTAGCCCTTATGTCAAGGACGCCTTTCATCGCTACATTATCGATGGCGACCGGTCGGCAGTAAATCCAAATCAATGCGGAACAAAAGCTTGCGCCTGGTATCGCTTCGATCTTGGCGCAGGCCAAAGCCGCTCGATTCGTCTGCGGCTGACAAAAGCGGGCGAAGCATCCGGCATGGTGCGCGACTTCGATGGCCTGTTTGCTGAGCGGATTCAAGAGGCCGACGAATTCTACTCCTTCTGCCCGAGCACGCTTTCCGCAGACGGCCGGCGCGTGCAACGGCAGGCTTTCGCGGGTTTGCTCTGGTCCAAGCAGTTTTATCACTTCGTCGTGGAGACGTGGCTCAAAGGCGATCCAGGGTTGCCGCCTCCTCCCGCCAGCCGCCTTGAGGGACGAAATTCCAACTGGGTCCACCTGTATAACGAAGACGTCATTTCGATGCCCGACAAGTGGGAGTACCCATGGTACGCCGCCTGGGACCTGGCGTTTCACGCGATTCCGCTCGCGCTGGTGGATCCGGACTTCGCCAAAAGCCAGCTCCGTCTATTTCTGCGGGAATGGTATTTGCATCCAAACGGCCAGATTCCCGCTTACGAGTGGTCCTTCAGCGACGTGAATCCACCCGTGCACGCCTGGGCCTGCTGGCGCGTGTATCAGATCGACCGCAAGCTCACCGGCCATGCGGATTATGGATTCCTGGAGAGCGTTTTTCACAAGCTGTTGCTCAATTTCACGTGGTGGGTGAACCGCAAAGATTCGTCGGGCAGCAACATCTTCGAGGGAGGTTTCCTGGGCCTGGACAATATCGGCGTTTTCGACCGGTCAAAGCCCGCTCCGATGGGCGGCTTCATCGAGCAGTCCGATGGCACAAGCTGGATGGCCATGTACTGCCTGAACATGCTCAAGATCGCTTTGGAGTTGGCGAGCAAGGTCGATCTCATCTACGAAGACATCGCGAGCAAATTCTTCGAGCATTTTCTCTATATCGCCAGCGCCATGAACGGCTTAAGCCGGAGCGGACTGTGGGATGAAAGAGATGGCTTTTTCTACGACCGCCTCCGGATTCCCGATGGGAGCTCAATTATAATGGCGATCCGCTCGATCGTCGGCCTAATTCCGGTTTTCGCCGTCGATACCGTCGAGCCTTCTGTCATCAATGCGCTTCCCGGATTTCGTAAGAGGATGGAGTGGTTTCTGGCGCATCGGCACGACTTGTGCGCAAATATCGCTTCGCTTGCGCGCGAGGGGGTGGAGTCGAGACGGCTGCTCAGCCTGCTGCCGCGGGGGCGCCTGGTCCAAGTCCTAAAGCGGATGCTGGATGAAAGGGAGTTTCTATCGCCATACGGCATCCGCGCTCTTTCGAAATACCACCAAGAGCATCCGTTTGTTCTAAGCTACGATCACAAAGAGCACCGCGTCGATTACGAGCCCGGCGAATCGACAACTTACCTATTCGGAGGCAATTCCAACTGGCGCGGTCCGGTCTGGTTTCCGGTAAATTTCCTGTTGATCGAATCGTTGCAGAAATTCAATTGGTACTATGGCGACGATTTCACGGTGGAATTTCCGACCGGCTCCGGGCGCCAAATGAATCTCGGCGAGGTTGCGGCGGAGCTGTCCCGGCGTCTTTCGCGAATTTTTCTTCGCGGCAAAGACAGCTGGCGGCCGGTGTATGGAAATATCGAGCGCCTTCAAACGGATCCGAATTTTAAAGATTACGTGTTGTTTTACGAATATTTCCACGGCGACACCGGCGCAGGCATCGGCGCCAGTCATCAGACCGGCTGGACGGCTTTGGTCGCCAAGCTTCTTCAGCAAAGCGGGGAATGAGTCCAGTGAGAGGCGGGTCGACTGGACGGGGCCGAAAAATGTATTGAGCGGTGAATATAATTGCACATCCGCTCTACTGTTACCATCGAAATGAACCACTCGAGGAGGGGACCGATGTATTGTTGCTTGTTCTCCGCGCCTCAACGCGACAGCCGCACAACCAAGGCAGGCGATAGCTACATAGGTCCCAGGATGCGGCCGCCCGCCTTGGTGTGGGTGTTTTTATCAGTCGTATTCGCTCTTAACGCATTGGGGCAAACTCCGCCGCCCGCTCCCGCGGCGTTTCCCGCGCCACCCGCCGTCGAAAAGCTTCAAAAGACCCAGCACTCGATCCAAATTGACGGCCGCACCATCAACTACACCGCCACCGCCGGCACGTTGGTGCTGAAAAAGGAAGATTCTAGACCTATCGCCAGTATGTTCTTTGTCGCCTACACCCGCGACGACATTCAGGACAAATCTCAACGGCCGCTGAGCTTTGCCTTCAACGGCGGCCCCGGCTCGGCATCCATTTGGCTGCATATGGGCGCGCTGGGACCAAAACGCGTCGTGCTGGGACCGAGTGGCGAGCAACCGCCTCCCCCGTACCACTTAATCGACAACGACGATTCTCTGATCGATATTACCGACCTTGTCTTTATCGATCCTGTCTCTACGGGCTATAGCCGTAATGCGCCCGGCGAGGATCCCAAACAGTTTCATGGACTGGAAGGCGATCTGAATTCCGTCGCCAACTTTATTTATCAATACACGAGCAAATTCAACCGCTGGAGCTCACCCAAATTTCTCATCGGCGAAAGCTACGGGACGGCTCGCGCCGCGGGTTTATCCGAGACTCTTCAGGAACAAGGGATCAACCTCAACGGCATCGTGTTCATCTCCGCCGTGCTCAATTTCGAGACCATCAGCTTCAATCCCGGCAACGAGCTGCCCTATATTCTGTTTCTGCCTACATATACCGCCACGGCCTGGTATCACAAAAAACTTCCCGCCGATCTTCAGGCCAAATCGCTGGAGCAGGCAGTTCAAGCGGCGCGCGAGTTCGCCTCCGGCGACTACACGCTGGCCCTGATGAAGGGCGCAAAGCTTGCGGGGGCGGAGCGGGCCAAGGTGGCCGCGGAGACGGCGCGATTCACGGGGCTTTCCAAGGAATACGTCGAGGAGAGCAACTTGCGAATCTCCCCGACTCGTTTCCGGAAGGAGCTTCTGCGCACTGAGGGCAAGACTCTCGGCCGCTACGACAGCCGCTTGGAAGGCTCCGACGCCGATTCCGCGGGTGAACGCCCAGAATACGATCCTAGTTACGCGAGCGTCCAGGGAGCCTTTACGGCCACGTTTAACCACTACGTCCGCGACGATCTCAGATGGGACAGCGAGCTTACCTACGAAGCGCTTACCGGCAAGGTGCTGCCGTGGAATTACGAACGATATCAGAATCGCTACGTCGACACGGCGGAAATGCTGCGCCAGGCGATGGCGCAAACGCCGACTCTTCGGGTTATGGTGGCGGCCGGCTACTATGATTTGGCGACCCCGTTCTTCTCCGCCGAGTACACGTTCAATCACTTGGGTTTAAGCCCGTCGTTGCAGCAGAACGTGAGCTTTGCCTACTGCGACGCCGGCCACATGCTGTATACGGTTAAACCGTGCCTGGACGGATTGAAGCGGTCGCTGACGGATTTCTACCGCGCCGCCGTTGCCGCCGGACCGGCGGGGACGGGGCAAGGGGCTGCCGCCGCGGCCGGCCCCAGGAGTTCGCCGTGACGACCCGATCCACTATTTCCGCGTTGCTGCTTGCGAGTTTTGCGGTCTCGCAAACGAGAACTTCCGATCCCACCTTCAGCTTTACTCCCATTCACGGCAACAAGATCACTCAGGGAAAATTTTCGCCCGGCGGCTCCATCCCGTTTATCGACCAGTTCGACGGAACCAGCTCTTCCATCGACATCTCCAAAATCGAAAGAATCGTGATGACGCCGCGAAAGCCGCCATACTCATCGGCGTGCGGGGCCGCGCCCGAGGCGATCGTCACATTCCTGGACGGCGGCCGGCAACGGGGTTGCATTGCGCCCGGAGCTCCGCTGGCGTTCATCGGCTCGGCTGCGATCGCCTCGGTGAACAGCGCCACAGGAAAATTCGTACGGGAAAAGCGTTAGCTCACTTGACGCTCTTTATCCACTTCAGAATTGGGCCGGTGACGCTGGTGTCCGGCGTATCGGGAGACATGACCTCGGAGATGTGACTGTGGTCCTTGAATACGGCGTAGGTTGGGCAACGGTTCGCTTTACAGAGTTCATCGCGGAGCGTCTCGGCAAAGGCGATGATGTTCGGAGGGTCGAGTTCGGCGACGGAAAGGAAGATCGGCAGTTTCGAATTCACCAACCCCGCAAGATTCGAGCGGGCCAGTTGGGTGGCCTGATCCACCGGCTCACCCCTGCCCTTGGCGCCGCCCTTGCCGGCAAAGCCTTTGCCATCGCCGCCCTTTGCCGCGCCGGCTCTGGCCGGGGCGGCCGGGGCGCCTCCGCCGCAAGGACCGAATCCGCCCTGCGTAGGTTTGGGAGTGGCGGGAAGAATATTGAATGCTGGCGGCGACATGAACACCACGCCTTTCAGTCCCACGCCTTTCGGCCCCCACAGCTCCGAATGACTCACGTAAGTGCTCAGGGGCACGTTGCCGGCCGACTGTGACCAGGCGAACACCCGGTTTGGATTGCCTTTGTATTTGGAGATGTTGGACTGAACCCATTGGACAAGCATGCCCACGGCTTTCGCCGGATCGTCCCAGGCCTGCCCGGGGTGGCGCTGCATATTCACTCCGGTCATGCCATTCTTGACCGCCCACAGCATGACGTTGTCATAGAAAACATCGCCGTTTTCCCCGCCTTGAATTTTGTTGCCGGCTCCGCCGGAAATGTAAATTAGAACGGGCCGCGAGTTGCCGCCTTTTTCTCCAACCGCAACGTCGAGCACGTCTTTCGGATCCGGGCCGAAGGAAATATCGCGGGTGAACGAAACGCCCTTATAAGGGGGATTGGGATGCAAAGGCCGGTAAATTTTGGCTGTCTCGGGGACACAAACCCCGCGCCCGATCTCGACGAGCTGTTTGGCGATCTCGGGCGGCACTTGCGCTTGGGCCAGCCCGGCCAGGAGAAAGGGAATCGGCAGGAGCGAGAACTTTAGCTTCACAAAGAACCTCCAATGGCATTCGAGTATATCGCAAAACGCTTGACCAAGAGCTTGTTTTTCTGGCTTCAGCAGCGGCGTAAGACGGTTTACGATTCGCGCGGATCGCTTTTACGCGGCGGCCGAGTCGAACGGTCTGAACCCCATGTGCGGCTTGCGCGGAATTGCCTGGCTCGCGCGAGTTGCCGCCTCGCGGTTTTGAATCGCGTGAGATAGACTAGCTCTCGGCCATGTCTGTCTCCGCATGTGCTTTTAGCCGTCGCGGTTTTCTGGAGGGAGTTGTGGGTCTCGGAGCCGGCGCAATCGCGCGGGAGGAGAAGCCGGCGTCCAAGCCTTACCGCATCGACATTCATCACCATCTGTTTCCGCCTTCTTACTCCTCCGCGATTGTGGCGCAAGGACAATCTTCCCCGCCCGCCTGGACGCCGGCGCGTTCTATTGAAGAAATGGACAAGAGCGGGATCGCGCTTGCCGTGGTCTCGCTTTCCGCGCCCAACGTGACCTTCCCGGACGCGCAACTGAACCGGCGGTTGGCGCGAGAAGTCAACGAATATGGCGCCCAGATGGCGCGCGACTATCCGGGCCGCTTCGGACTTTTCGCGGTGCTTCCGCTGGCCGACGTTGAGGCCAGTTTAGCCGAGCTCGAATATGCGCTGGACACTTTGAAAGCGGAAGGCATTGGGCTGATGACCAGTTATGGCGCCAAATGGCTGGGTGACGGCTCATTTGCGCCCGTGTGGGCGGAGCTGAACCGGCGCAAGGCGCTGATTTACACGCATCCGCATTCGCCCGATTGCTGCGGCAATCTTAACGTCGGACTTCCCCCGCAAGATATCGAATGGGCCACCGACACCACGCGAACCATCGCCAGCCTTCTGTTTAGCGGAACAGCGGCTCGCTACCCCGATCTACGATGGATTTTTTCGCACGGCGGCGGGACGACTCCGTTTTTGCTGAGCCGTTTTCTATACGAAGAAAAGACGATGAAGCAGGCCCGAGAACAGATGCCTCATGGGCTGCTGTACGAATTGAAGAAGTTCTATTACGATGTCGCGCAGGCGAACCATCCAGGCGCGCTGGATGCATTGTTGCGGCTAGTTCCCGTGTCGCAGGTTATGTTCGGGACGGACTACCCGTTCCGCGCTGGCGCCGAGGTTATCGACGGCTTAAGGGCGCATCGGTTTGCTCCCCAGGAACTGCGCGCCATCGAGCGCAACAACGCCGTTCGGCTGATGCCCGGATTGAGGATCTGAACCGAACGCCGCATTTTCCGGCCTGCGGCGTCACCCTATAGCCGCTCCGTCCCGGCCGCTTTAGGGGCGCGATTGGTTAAAACGACGTTCGGCGTCTATTTCCCGTTGAGGTGAGAATTTTAGCGTTCCTACCAGTTGGCGAACCTCGGGAATGTTTTCTTGCTCTAAGAAGGATTCCAACTCTTGCGCAATGCGGACAGTGGCGCGGGGATCGAAGAAATTGGCTGTGCCTACTTGTACCGCGCTGGCGCCGGCGATGAGAAATTCAGCCGCATCGAGACCTGTAGCGACTCCGCCGATGCCAAGGATGGGGATCTTGACGGCTTGGGCCGCCTCATAGACCAGGCGCAGGGCGATGGGCTTGATGGCAGGTCCGGAAAGGCCCCCGAAACCCGCGCCCAAGCGGGGACGGCGCGTGCGCGCGTCAATTGCAAGAGCGACGATGGTGTTGATCAAGGAAAGGCCGTCGGCGCCGGATTCGGCGGCGGCCTTTGCCAAGGGCTCGATCCGGTCCACCTGGGGGGACAGTTTTACGATCAAAGGCCTGCGTGCAATGGCTCGCACGGCCCAGACGACTTCCGAGAGCAGCCCTGGGTGGCTTGAAAAATACAGGCCTCCGCGCTTGGTATTGGGACAGGAAACATTGAGCTCGTAGGCGGCCAAGCCTTCGGCGTCTTCAAGAACGCGCGCCACCTCGACGTAGTCGTCGATGGTATGTCCAAAGATATTGGCGAAAATGGGGACATCAATTTTGCGCAATTCTGGCAGGCGGTCTCGCAAGAATGCCCGCACACCCATGTTCTGGAGACCGACGGAGTTGATCATGCCGGCGCGGGTTTCGAACAGGCGCGGCGGAGGATTTCCGGCGATGGGCTCGCGGGAAAGCCCTTTTAACACCAGGCCGCCGATGGACTCCAAGTCGAGTAAGCTCTTAAATTCTGCGCCATACCCAAAAGTTCCCGAGGCAGCGAGCACCGGGGTCCTAAGGTAGATGCCGAAGAGGGAGGTCGCCAGGCGGGAGGACACTTTCACACAAGCATAACAGCGTCTTTGTAGAACCGAGGGACCATTTGCGCCCCTTGGGAAAACGGCGATCGCTAAGGCGTTTGCCCGATGGCGTGGAAAGGGAAATCGGCGCACCATGAAATTGTGGAAAAGCATCGTCCGCGCCAGCCTCGTTCAAAGAAACCGCGCGCGCTGGCGTCGAAGTTTTCCATTTTCACGGGAGTGCTGCTGTCGTGGGTAGTGCTGACCACGATATGGTGGGATGTTGCCCAACATACCTTCAGCTTGGCCAAGGGATTGGCGCTGTTCGGGCTAGTGGGGGGAATCGCGGGAGCGATTTCGCGCTTTACAATTCGCGTGCTGGGGCGTCCTTTGAAGTTGCTGGAGGCGGGGATGGTTTCCGTGAGGCAAGGGCGGCCGGAGCCCATTCAGGTGAGCCGCACGGGCGATGAAATCGAATCTTTGGGCGAAAGCTTCAACCTCATGATCCAAGCGCTGGCGGAGTCGAAGTTGGAGATCCGCCGGCACCAGGAACTACTGGAGGAGCGCATCCGGCAGCGGACGGCGGAGTTGGAGTTGGCCAAGGATGCCGCCTTAGCGGCCAGCCAGGCCAAGAGCGAATTTCTGGCCAATATGTCGCATGAGCTGCGCACGCCGATGAATGGGCTGCTGGGGATGCTGGAGCTGACTCTCGAGGCGGGGCTGGAGCCGGAACATCGCGAGCAGCTCGAGCTCGCGCGCCGGTGCGCGCATTCGTTGCTGGCGTTGCTCAACGACATTCTGGACCTTTCGAAGATTGAGGCAGGGAAGATGCCGCTAGAGCGAGTTCCGGTGCAATTACGGACGATCGTAGAGGACTGCGTAAAGGCTCAGGCGGCGAAGGCGGCGGAGAAAGACATCGCGCTTCGATTCGTGGAGTTGGAAGGAGCCGGTCAAACCGTGCTGGGAGATCCTGTCCGTCTGCGTCAAATCACAAACAACCTGCTATCGAACGCATTGAAGTTTACGCATAGGGGAAGCATCGAGGTGCGCCTGAGCGCGGCTCCGTTGAGCGGCGCGGGACCGGGCAACGAGCGGATTCAGGCGCGGTTAGAAGTGCGCGATACGGGCATTGGCATCCCGGTTGATAAATTACCCAACATTTTCGATAAATTCACCCAAGCGGATTCCAGCATTACTCGGAAATACGGGGGCACGGGCCTTGGCCTTGCCATCACTCGCAGGTTGGTGGAGATGCACGCGGGGCAAATTGATGTGGTAAGCGAGCCGGGGAAGGGCAGCGCGTTCACGGTTACGTTACCCTTCGAGGTTACGTCTGATCCGCCTATCGCGGGGCCTCGGCCCACGCGTGAAAAAAACTGCGCCGCGCATATGCCAGCACGAACTAAAGCCGTCGCCGAAGGCTCGGCGGCGCGGCTGCTTCTGGTGGAAGATAATCCCGTCAATCAGAAGGTGGTGGTCGCGATCCTTGGCAAGAAAGGGTATCGAATCGACATCGCGAACCACGGGCGCGAGGCGATCAAGAAACTCGAAGAAGCCAATGGATGTTATGACGTCGTGCTTATGGATGTCCAGATGCCGGTGCTCGATGGATTAGAAACGACTCGCATGCTGCGCCGCAATCCCAGGTGGGTAGGATTGCCTATCATCGCCATGACCGCCCACGCCATGAGCGGCGATCGCGAACGCTGCCTGGAGGCGGGGATGAGCGCCTATATTTCGAAGCCAGTTCAGCCGGCCAACCTCGTCTCCACTGTGGAGCGGTACACAGCGAATGCGGGCGCTCCCGCGGCGGTGAATTGAGCGGCTCACTCGAGCCGGTAGTTTGGAGCTTCCTTGGTGATGATAACGTCGTGCACGTGGCTTTCGCGCAATCCGGCCGAGGTCACGCGAAGGAATCTCGCCTGTTGGCGCAGTTCCGGAATGGTGGCGCAGCCGCAATAGCCCATGCCCGCGCGCAAGCCGCCTACAAGCTGGTAAACCAATTCGGCCAGCATGCCTTTGTACGGCACGCGGCCTTCAATCCCCTCCGGAACGAGCTTTCCGCTAGAGTCCTGCGCGTAGCGGTCGGCGGATCCTTGCGGCATGGCGCCCAGCGAGCCCATGCCGCGATAACTCTTAAACGTGCGGCCCTGGTAAAGAATGGTTTCGCCAGGACTTTCCTCGGTTCCCGCCAGGAGGCTTCCAATCATAACGCAATCCGCGCCCGCCGCGATCGCCTTGGTGATGTCGCCGGAAAACTTGACGCCCCCATCGGCGATGAGTGGAACGCCCGCTCCAGCCGTGGCGCGGGCGCATTCGGCGATGGCCGTGATCTGCGGAACGCCCGCCCCGCTCACAACACGAGTAGTGCAAATCGAACCTGGGCCAATGCCTACCTTGACGCCGTCCACGCCGAGGGCGATAAGATCGCAAGCGCCCTCTTTGGTGGCCACGTTGCCGGCTAGAAGCTGCACATCGGGGAGCTTGCGTTTGATCGACTTGACAGCCTCCATCACGCCGCGGCTGTGGCCGTGGGCGGAGTCAATCGCCAACACATCCACTTTCCTGGCCACCAATTCCTGCGCGCGTTCCAGAAAATCTCCCGAAGATCCGACCGCAGCGCCCACCCGCAGCCTTCCCTGCTCATCTTTGGCGGCATTTGGGTACTTCAGCTTCTTCTGAATGTCCTTGACGGTGATGAGACCCTTGAGATTATACTGATCGTCCACAACCAACAGCTTCTCGACGCGGTGCTGATGGAGAATCGCCTCGGCTTGCTCCAACGTAGTGCCTACTCCCACCGTGACCAAATTCTCCTTGGTCATTACGGTTGAAATGGGCAGGTCAAAGCGCGTTTCGAAACGCAAATCTCGATTCGTGAGGATGCCCACCAATTTGCCATTCTTGGTCACAGGCACGCCGGAAATGCGAAAACGCTTCATGACCTCTAGCGCGTCGGCGATCTGCTGCTCGGGCTCGACTGTAACCGGATCCACAATCATGCCGCTTTCGGAGCGCTTCACGCGGTCCACTTCCTCAGCCTGGCGGTCGATGGGCATGTTACGGTGAATCATTCCGATGCCGCCCTGTTGCGCTAAAGCAATGGCCAGGTGCGATTCGGTCACTGTGTCCATGGCCGCACTGACGATAGGAATGTTCAGGCTGATCTTTCGTGTGAGCCAGGTCCGGGTGTCGGTCTGGGACGGAACAACCTCGCTGCGCGAAGGAAGCAACAAAACGTCGTCGAAAGTGAGGCCTTCGGGGATCGTTTCGGGGATCATGTTTCATGATAACAACGCCGCGCTTTTGGGACGATACGATCTGCGCCGAGAATTAGCCGAAGGCGCGCGCTGTCCATGAGCTGTTTTGCGGTTTCCAGCGTAAAGGCCGCATTCAAACGCTGAAGATCAACGCCAACCGGAGGATCCTCGGGAATCCTCTCCGGCTATAGTCGCGCGGCTTATAATCAAGAGAGGAGCTAACGTGTCTATTGAAAGATTTCTGCGCCTCTCCGCGCATTTGCAGATGCTTCCTATCCTGGAGGGCGGCGAGGAGACGCTCATCGGCGGCCAAGCCGTGATGGAGGGCGTGATGATGCTGGCTCCGCATAGCTGCTGTATCGCCGTGCGAAAGCCGGACGGCCGGATTATTACGGAAGAAAAGCCGGTGCAAAAAGTTTCCGAGCGCTATCCGATCTTGCGATGGCCCGTGTTGCGGGGGCTGGGCCGGATCGGCCAGACCATGGCGCTCGGCAGCCATGCTCTCAAGTTTTCGTTCAACCAGGCGCTTGCCGAAGAGGCCGCCAAGACCGAGGCCAAGCCGCCATCCAAAGTCAGTTCCTGGATGATGACCGGCAGCCTGATTTTTTCGGTGCTGGCGTTTTTGTTCCTGTACAAATTCGTCCCATTGTTTTTAGCCACGAGCCTGGGCCATGCCGTTCCGGCCCTTTCCGGCCGCTTCGCGGTTAATATGATGGATGGCGCGATTCGCATCGTTATTTTTTTGGCTTACCTGCTGCTGCTTTCGCGTCCCAAGGACATCCAGCGTGTGTTTCAATATCACGGCGCCGAGCACAAGGCCGTGTTCAACTTCGAATCCGGCAAGCCGCTCAGCGTGGAAAATGCACAGAAGTTCACCACGTTCCATCCGCGCTGCGGAACTTGTTTTCTGCTGGTAATGCTGGTCATCGCGGCGGTGATTTATGCGCTGTTTCCCGTAGATGGCTTTTTGGCGAAATTTTTTCTGCGCATCGCTTGCCTGCCGTTGATTGTCGGACTAAGCTACGAATTGATTCGCCTCGCCGCGCGCCGGCAAGGAAGGCTGCTCGGCATGCTGACCGCGCCAGGTCTGTGGCTCCAGCGCATCACCACCAAGCCTCCGGACGATTCGCAAGCCGCTGTCGCGATTCATGCGCTGAATTGCGCCATGACGTTGGAAGCCCAGCAGGGCGGCGAGTTGGTCGTTGCTTAAGATCACCGGCTAAGGCTTGTTTCCCTCATGCAATACCGTCAAAAACTCGACGATCTTGAACGCCGTTTTGAAGAACTAACAGCACAGATGGCGGATCCCGCGATCATCGCGGATGCCGCGCAGTATCGCAAAGTCAGCAAAGCACAGAGCGAGTTGACGGAAGTGGTGGCGAAGTACAGGGAGTGGAAAACGGCTTATCGGAATCTTGCAGACGCGCGCGCGATGCTCAACGACTCCGATGCGGATCTCCGCGCGATGGCGGGCGAAGAAATTCTGCGGCTGGAGCCGCAACTTACGGAAATCGAGCAAGAACTGAAAGTACTGCTTTTGCCAAAGGATCCGAATGATGAAAAGAACGTTGTCCTTGAGATTCGAGCCGGCACGGGCGGCGACGAAGCCACGTTGTTCGCGGCGGAAATATTTCGGATGTATGCGCGATTTGCCGAATCGCGCCGCTGGAGCGTGGAGGTAACTTCAGCGAGCGAATCCGCCGTGGGCGGGTTAAAGGAAGTGATTGCGCTGGTGAGCGGCGATAAGGTTTACAGCCAACTCAAATATGAAAGCGGCGTTCATCGCGTGCAACGCGTGCCAGAAACCGAACAGCAAGGCCGTGTCCATACCTCCGCGGTCACGGTCGCGGTGCTGCCGGAAGCGGACGAAGTGGAAATTAACATCGACCCCAAGGACATCCGTATTGATACGTTTTGCTCGTCCGGGCCGGGTGGTCAAAGCGTCAACACTACGTATTCCGCCGTCCGGATTACCCACTTGCCGACGGGCTTGGTGGTATCGTGCCAGGACGAGAAATCGCAGATTAAGAATCGGGCCAAGGGTTTGCGCGTGCTGCGATCGAGGCTTTATGAGTTGGAGCTCGAAAGGCAGCAGGAAAGGATTGGAGCGGAACGGCGGAATATGGTCGGCTCGGGCGACCGCAGCGAAAAAATTCGTACCTATAACTTCCCTCAAAATCGCGTCACCGATCACCGTATCGGCCTGACGCTGCACCAACTCAATTTAGTGATGGACGGCAAGCTCGACCCCATCGTGGATGCGCTGACCACGTATTACCAAACCGAAAAGCTCAAGGAACAAAGCGAGGCGGCCTAAAGGCCGCGGCGAAGCTGGCTAGCTCGGCCTGGCGTCGCGAGGAGCGATCAGAAGCGTGAACCTTCGCACCGCTGTGGTTCAGGGCCAGCAGTTGCTGGAACAAGCCAAGGTCGATGCGCCGCGGCTCACCGCCGAAGTCCTTCTCGCGCATGCGATCGGACGCGACCGCTCGTGGCTCTACACGCACTACGACGAAGACCTGCGCCAGCTCTGGTGGATCCACTACGGCCGTTATTTGCACGAAAGGCTCAGGGGTAAGCCGACGCAGTACATCACCGGACGCCAGGAATTTTATGGACGCGAGTTTCGGGTGACGCCGGACGTTCTGATTCCCAGGCCCGAGACCGAACAGGTTGTTGAAGCCGCCCTGGAACGCGCCGAAGACGCGCGAACTATTCTGGATATCGGAACCGGCTCCGGCGCGATCGCAGTAACGCTTGCTCTTGAACGGAATGCGGGCGTGGTCGCCACGGATATTTCGGAAAAGGCTTTGGCGATAGCCGCTCAGAACGCCCACAAGCTTGGCGCCGCGGTTCGATTCGTCGTTTGCGATCTCGGATCGGCGCTGCGCTCGAATACGTTCGATCTCATCGTGTCGAATCCGCCGTATGTTCCCGAGGCGAATTTTGCGGATATCCAAAGGGAGGTTCGTGATTTTGAGCCGAAAGTCGCCTTGTTCGGCGGCTTCGATGGACTTGATGTTTACCGCCGCCTTATCCCCGACGCCAGACGCTTGCTGCGGCCGGGCGGATTTCTGATTATGGAAATCGGATGGAGCGAAGCGGAGCCGATTTGCGCCATGCTGAATTCGTGGGCGCACGTGGAGAGCAGAGCCGATTTGGCGGGAATTCCGCGCGTGATTGTTGCGCAGCATCCGCCCTTGTGAAAAGGTTTCGTCTGTACCTTCACGTCGACATGGACGCTTTTTTTGTTTCCGTGGAAGAGTTGTTCGATCCGTCGCTCAAAGGCAAACCCGTCGTAGTGGGGGGAAGGCCGAGCGAGCGGGGAGTGGTCTCGGCCGCGTCGTACGAGGCGCGAAAGTTCGGAGTGCATTCGGCCATGCCGCTCCGCACGGCCTACCGTCTATGCCCACAGGCGATCTTTGTCAACGGTCATCGCGAACGCTACATTGAATATTCACGCAAGGTCTACGAGGTCCTTCAGAGGTTTTCTCCGCGCGTCGAGATGGCGTCCATTGATGAAGCCTATCTGGATTTGGCCGGCACGGAGCGGCTTCACGGGCCTCCTCTTGCCGCCGCGCACAAGCTGCACGACGCGGTGAAACGCGCGACAAACCTGAATTGCTCCATCGGAGCTGCGCAATCGCGAATAGTGGCTAAGATCGCCTCGGATCAAGCCAAGCCGAACGGAGTTTTGTGGATCGTGCCAGGACAGGAAGGGCGATTCCTCGCGCCCCTCGATGTGCGCAAGATTCCTGGGGTGGGTAAGGTTACCGAGCGCTACCTTCACGCCTTCGGCATCCGCAAGGTGGGCGATCTGGCGGCGCTGGAAGAGGGTTTTCTGGAAGAGCGGTTCGGGCAATGGGGCTTGGCGCTAGCCGGCAAAGCCAAGGGGTTCGACGCCGGCGGCTGGTTCGATACAGAAATT
>DATGLY010000009.1:0-28429 GCA_035293905.1 Bryobacteraceae bacterium | reverse complement strand
TCTATTTTGCATCCGGCGCTTATAAACGCTGCCGTGGCAATTACCGCAGATGTCATGGGATGTCTTGGGGTTCCTGACAAAACTTCAGAAGCTCAAAGGAATCAAAAGGATGGATGGTAGCGCTAACGGGAATCGAACCCGAATCATGTTGTCCGAGGTGGTCCGATCTAGCCGTAACTGGCTGATTCTGCGTGGATGCAGATCGGCCAGCTCCCCCTGATGCAGCCTACGGAGGCCAACGGTGTGATCAATGTGTGATCAAAGTGGCTCGCTTAGCTATGTTCCAGCTCGCGCCGTAGCCACGCTTTGGCGACGTTCCAATCACGCTTGGCGGTCTCGCGCGAGATCTTGAGGATCTCGGCGACTTCTTCGATATTCAACCCGCCAAAATAACGCAGCTCCACCACGCGGCTTTTGCGGGGATCAAATTTGGCCAGGGACTCCAGTGCGCTGTCGAGTGCCAGCACGCCGAATTGGACTGGCTTGTTCTCTGCCACTTCATCGTCCAGGGGCACCCGTACAAATTCGCCTCCCCGCTTTGCATAGCCCCGACTCCGAGCATGATCCACCAGAATTCGCCGGATCATTTGCGAACAGAGGGCCAGGAAATGGCTTCGGTTGTCGCAGCGCAACCCGTCCGCCCGAAGGAGCTTCAGATAAACCTCGTTCGCAAGGGCGGCCGACTCGAGACTGTGACCAGCAGGCCGGCGGCTCAAGTGCGACCGGGCGATCCGTCGTACCTCCGGATAAGTCAAAGTCATCAAGCCATTGAGCGCGTCTTCGTCCCCGTTCCCCCAGGCTTCGAGCAGCACGCTGATTTGCACCCGACCTTCTGCCGCCATCGTTCGTCCGAATCCTACCATAAAATTTTCACCGGCATGAGCCTTTTTCAGACGCGTTCCCGGAATACGGGCAGGAGGAAATCCAATATGAAACTTCTTGCTTCAATAGCGCTGATGACCCTTGCGGGGTCGGTAGTGGCAATGGCGGAAGGAATGCCCGTCCAGGGCGCCTTCGCCGTGGCGTACACGGGTACAGCGAACAAAGCTGGCGCCAGCTACTGTGACCCAAGCGGGACAATCTTGCCGATCGCAGTGGAGGCTCACGGCGACGGTTTTACGTCCTTGGGTGGATTATCGTTCTCTCTACAAAAAGGGATCGGCTTCGATGGGACACTGCATGGTTGCCTCACCTTGACGGCCCCGAATGGAGACACCTTAACAGCGGTGTACACAGGGACGGAAGGTGGCACAAATTCAAACAACTTTACTCCGGCTGCCGGAATGCTTGTGTTCACGGGAGGGACCGGCCGATTCAAGGGCGCGACCGGGAGCGCAAAATTCACCGCCACTTTTGCGACCTTCTATCCTGAACTCACGATTCTAGCCGGAACGTCCGCGCCGGCGCAGGGAATGGCGTTCTACGTATTCGAGGGAACGCTGTCATTTCACGCTCATGATTAAGTGCTGCCGCGCGATCTCTCGCGCTTAAGACAAGCCTAGTAACCGGTCCCCTCCGTTATCGAGGAAAACAGTTCTTGCCCGACGGCTCATTTCCGATGCCCGGTTTAGCAGATTCTTGAACCGGGCGTCGGACCGCAGCGGTTCGATCCCTGGGTCATGCAACAGCGCGTGATGGCAGTGATAGCCCTTATCGAGCGCAGATGAAAGAACTTGAAACGCTCGCTCCGGTTCTTCCAGCGCTGCCAGCAACGTCGCTGTATCGAAAGCCGCTTCTGGGTCTGAATCCTGGATGGGAAGCAGCACCATTGCGCGTTGGATGGCCTCGCGACCCTTTCGAATATCACCTTCGACGGATGCCCTGCAGGCGAGAATCCACGGAACGTATTCCTTCGTTACCAGATTTTCCACCTGGTGGGTGTTCGCGAGAGCGTCTTCTCTTCTGCCTAGGCCCATCAGTGCCGGCAACACCACGCAATCCGCTGGGCCGGAGCTGTGATCCAGGGCCTCCTGAAATTCACCTAGACGAAGGTAGGTATACGAGACACTGGTCCGCACATTCGGGTCAAGCTGCTTGGCCAAACGGTGCGCAGTAAGCGAGGCCTCCAGCAGGTCGCAGTAACGGCAAGCCTGGACCAAGCCGGTGAGCAGATTCGGATCGTTGCGACGGTTCTGTGCGCGTTTGAGCAGGCGCCCCATCGCGTCGACTGTCCGGCCTGTCTCCGTCTCCAAAGCAGCATAGTAATTGTGTGCTATGGCGAGATCCGGATGCAGCGTAAACGCCTGCCGGAAAGCTCCCTCTGCTAAACGGATGTTCTCGGCCGGATCTCCGCCGCCATATTTCCCTATGAGCCGATACGCTCGTCCCAAACACGCCCATGCCGGCGCATATTTCGGGTCCTCCTCCACCGAACGGATATAAAGATCGCGCGCCATGCTCATCTTTCGCGGATCGAAACTGCTGCCGGCCGCGATTTGGTTGCCCCTCAGATAAAACTCATACGCAATCGGGCTCATCGGCACATCGTGCCTCAGGGCGCGTCGTTCGCGAGACGTCAGGGGAACCGCGAGCCCTTCCACAATCCGGTCGACCAGATTGTCCTGCAGCCGGAAGATGTCCCGCAAGGAAACCTCTGCTGTGTTGGACCAAATTAGCTCGCCATCGGGTACCTGAACCAACTGCGTATTTACCCGCAGATTCTCACCGTCCGAAAGAATACTGCCGGTAAGAATGGCGTCCACCTGAGCGCTTTCGGAAATCGTCTTTACGTCAAATGCTATGGAAGCAAGTTGGGCGGCCACCATGCTGGAACGCACCAGCAAGGAATCGATCGCCGCGAGCGAAGTCGTAATTGCGTCCGGCAGAGCGAGAGCCAGAAAGTCAGACGGCTCGTGAGGGCGCAGGATACGAAACGGCAGCACGATAAGCCGTGTGAGTTTCGCCTTGGGTGGAGCGGGCACGGATGCCGGATTCGCGAGCACATCCAACACTTCCTTAGCCGATGCGTAGCGCTCCTCGCGATTCTTGCGGAGAAGCTTATCCAGAACGCCTCCCCAAGGCGACTCGAGCGGCGGTAGCGGGTCTTTCAGGATCGCATGCAGCGTCTCGGCCGTCACCTCATGCGGCCATGGATGCTGGCCGGCGATCATTTCGTAAAGAACAATTCCGAATGCGAAAAGGTCGCTGCGCGAATCCAATTCCTGGCCAAGAATCTGTTCCGGCGACATGTAGGCAACGGTTCCGACAATCCGTCCGGGAATCGTGCTTCCCGCCGTAACCGTGTCATCCGACTTCCTAGGTCCGCCCAAGCCGCAAATCCGCTTCGCGAGCCCAAAGTCCAATACCTTCACATAGCCGTCGAAACGGACCATGATGTTGGCGGGTTTGAGATCGCGGTGGATGATGCCCGCTCCGTGTGCTGCGTCGAGCGCCTCGAGAATCTGCCGCGCGGCCTCGATTCTACGGGCCATGCTCGGGGAACCCTTGAGCCAGTCGCGCAGGGTTTGGCCTTCCACCAGTTCCGTCACCATATAGGCGCCGCCGGAGGAAAGCATTCCGATGTCGTGCAACGTGCAGATATGAGGATGATTCAGCGCCGAGATCGCGCGGGCCTCGCGCTCGAACCGGTTGTTGAACTCTTCGGCGGAGACCTTGATGGCGACGGCGCGGCCCAAGCGAGTGTCCATCGCCCGGTATACCCTGCCCATCCCGCCCTCACCTAGCAGGCCCGCGATGCAGTAGTGCCCTAGTATCTCACCCGGCGCCAGAGCCGGTAGAGAGCGCGTTCCCTCTTGCTTCTCGATCGACGAGGACGGTGCTGACTCAACCAACGGAACGCTGGAATCGCTCTGTGCCAGCAGGGAGGCTACCTCGTCGCGCAGGTCTCCATCGGCTCCGCACAGCCCGGCGAGGTATGAGGATCGCTTCATCGGCTCCCGTTCAAGTGCCGAGTGGTAAAGCGCCTCAATCCGCCGCCAACGTTCAGCATCCATCGCGGGTGATCCGAGTTGTCTCTCAATTATACTCTGCGCGCACGCTTGAAGGGATTTTAGGGCGTTAGCGACAGAATCGCTCTTCTCTTGACGATGCTTACAACAAATGCAACTTCAACTGCATAACGGGTTAAAAACCCGTATTTGAAGGATCGCCAAATCCTTGAAAAACAACCACTCTGGTGTGAGCGAGGCGTGATCTATGCGCTAGTAAAGCGATGAAAATAGAAGAGATATGGTAGCGCTAACGGGAATCGAACCCGTATTTGAGCCTTGAGAGGGCTCCGTCCTAACCGTTAGACGATAGCGCCAGCTATCGCCATTATAAACGGGGCGCGGGGCTATCTCCTGGAGCTCACCTCCCGCGGCAGCGGCAGCTTCGATACGTCCCAGCCGCCGCCCAGCGCTTCCACCAGACCGACGCTCGCCGTAAGCCGGCGCATCACGGTAGTCACGGCCGTCAGCTGAGAATTCAGCAGCGCGATCTGAGAGGTGATGACGGTCAAATAGTTCGCGGTCCCTTGTTCGTACTGAACCGTAGAGATCGCCAGGGCGTCCCGCGCGGCCTGGATGGTCTGGTCGACCTTGGCGGATTCCTGCTGCAAAACCCGCAGAGCCGCCAGATTGTCCTCCACTTGCTGAAAGGCCGTAAGCACAGTTTGCCGGTAGGCCGCCACTGTGGCGTCATAGGCGGCGCGCCGTTGGTCCACGACAGCGCGGCGCTGGCCGGCGTCGAACAACGTCTCCGCCAGCGAAGCGCCCACCGACCAGAAGCGGCTGGGCCATTGGATCAAAGTCGTAAGCGCGGAGCTCGCAAAGCCTACCGCGCCCGTCAGCGTTAACGTGGGATAGTAAGCGGCTCTTGCAACGCCAATTTGCTCATTGGCGGCGGCGACTTGGCGCTCCGCGCTGGCGATGTCGGGCCGGCGCTCCAACAGCTCCGAGGGTACGCCGACCGGCACGGGCGGCGGGAGCGTGAGGGAACCCTCTTTCGGAATCGTCACCTCCGCCGGCGGCTTCCCGATTAAAACGGCGATGCCGTGCTCAAAGGCGGCGCGTTGAACGCCCAGATCGATCAACTGCGATTGGGCGGCGTACAACTGAGTTTGCGCTAATGAAATGTCCAGGCCGGAAGCGATGCCGCCGTTGAAACGGTTTTCGGTGAGCCGCAGAAATTCCTCGTAGGACGCCACGGTGCGAGTGAGCAGCTCGGCCTGCGCATCGATGCCGCGAATGCCAAAGTAATCTTGCGCCAGTTCGGATTGAAATAAAAGTTTGGAATTTTCCACATTGGCGGCGGCAGACTGGGCCGAGTCGATGTCGCCTGAGACGGTGCGCCGAATGGCGCCCCACAAATCCGGCTCCCAGGAGGCGCTAAATGGCAGAGTGAAGGCGGTGGTGGTGCCGGAAGCTCCATGAACCACCGCGCCTGTGCTCGATGAAACCGGCGTTCCGCCGCTTGAACCCGACCCCGCAGCCGCCGCCGAAAGGTCCGCCGCAAGGGTGGGAAACAGCGCCGAGCGCGCCGCCCTTACCGTTGCTCGAGCCTCCTGAAAGAGGGCCTCAGCCTGTTTGACATTTTGATTCGAAACGGCCACTTGCTCTTCCAGCGCGTTGAGCTGCCGGTCGTTGTAAATCTCCCACCATTTGCCTTTCCGTAGTCCATCGCTGGGTTTCGATTCTTTCCATCCCGCGGGAGGGGTCTCTTTGAACTTCGGCGTAACGGGCGCGGGCGGCCGTTTGTAGTCGGGACCGACGCGGCAAGAACAGACAAGAAAGACCGGAGCGCAAAAACATATCGCTCTTACAACGCCGCCAGGACCGCGGAAAATTTTCATGATCGTCTTCTCACCCACCGCTGCAAGCGGTCGAAATACAGGTACGCCACTGGCGTGGTGTATAAGGTCAGCAATTGGCTTACAAGAAGTCCGCCAATGATGGAAATTCCCAAGGGCCTTCGCAACTCCGATCCGGTTCCGGTTCCCAAGGCCAGAGGGAGGGCGCCCAAAATCGCGGCCATGGTGGTCATGACGATCGGCCGGAACCGCAGCAGGCAGGCTTCATAGATTGAGTCGCGAGAATTCCTGCCCTCGTTGCGCTCGGAGGCCAAAGCGAAATCGATCATCAGGATCGCGTTTTTTTTTACGATGCCAATCAGCAGGATGATGCCAATCATGGCCATGATTGTGAGATCCGTCCGCGTAACCAGCAAAGCCAGCAAGGCTCCGACGCCCGCCGATGGAAGCGTGGATAGGATCGTCACCGGATGGACGTAGCTTTCATAGAGAATGCCCAACGCCAGATACACGGCCGCAAGCGCGGCGGCGATTAATGCCGGCTCATTGGCCAGCGATTCGCGGTAAGCCTCGGCTGTTCCAACGAACAAGGTTTGGACGCTGCTGGGAAGCTGCACTTTGCTGGACGCCGCTTGAATCGCATTCACCGCATCGCCCAGCGCCGTGCCCGGTTGCAGATTGAATGAGATCGTGACAGCCGGGAATAAGCCTTGATGATTCACGGCGAGCGCGGTGGTCTGGGGAGCGAAATGCGCTATGCCGTTCAGCGGAACCTGGGCGAAGCCGGGGCCAAAAACGGCGCCGGCGGCGGGCGAATCGACGTAGAACTGACTCAGGATTTCAGGGCGCTGCCAGAATTGGGGCGCCGCCTCCATGACTACGTGATATTGGTTCAGCGGCGTGTACATGGTCGAGACCGGCCGTTGCCCGAAAGCGTCATACAGGGTGTTGTCGATGAGCTGCGACGAGACGCCAAACCGCGCCGCGGTGGGACGATCGTAATCCACAAACATTTCGAGCCCGCGATCCTGGAGATCGGTGTTCACGTCGGTGATGATGGGAATCGCTCGCAGGGCCTCCAGCATGCGGGGGCCGTAGGCGTTCAGATCTTGCGTATTGTCGCTGCGCAGGGTGAACTGATACTCGGCGTTGGTGAGACGCCCGCCGACGCGCAAATCTTGAGTGGGGCTCAGGAAAATGCTAGCTCCCGGCGCCTCCGCCAGTTTCGGCCGCAGCCGCGCGATAACCTGCATCGCGGAGGCTTTGCGCTCCTCCAGCGGCTTGAGCGAGATGAATAGGCGGGCCGTATTGCTGGGACGTCCGCTCCCTCCTCCCGTGAAGCCAATCACGCTGTCGACGGCCGGATCGGCGCTCACAATGGCGACGTATTTTCTTAATATGCGATCCATCTGTTGGAAGGAAATATCCTGGTCGGCCTGAATGTTGCCGTTCACTCTCCCGGTGTCCTGAATCGGGAAAAATCCCTTCGGAACTCGAACGAACAGGTACATATTCAAAGCGACGGCCGCCAGCAGAACCAGCAGCGTGAGGAAGGAATGCCGCAGAGCGACATTCAAGCTGCGGCCATAGCGGCGGATGATCCAATTGAATCCGCGCTCGGTGAGGCGATAGAACCTTCCGCGATGAGGCTCATGCTTCAGCAGGTGAGCGCACATCATGGGAGTCGTGGTCAGAGATACCGCCATGGAGATCGCGATGGCCAATGACAACGTCACCGCGAATTCGCGAAACAGCCGTCCGACGATTCCCCCCATAAGCAGGAGCGGAATGAACACAGCCACCAGCGAAATGCTGATGGTGAGCACGGTGAATCCGATTTCCTGGGCGCCTCTGAGCGCCGCTTCCAGCGGCGTCATACCCTGCTCCACGTAGCGCGTGATGTTTTCGACGACGACAATGGCGTCGTCCACAACGAAGCCGGTGGAGATGGTGAGAGCCATGAGCGACAGATTGTCGAGGCTGAATCCCGCCAGATACATGACGCCGAGCGATCCGATTAACGACACGGGCACCGCCACGCCGGGAATGAACGTGGTGCGGGCCTCGCGCAGAAATACGAAAACCACCAACAGCACCAGGAAGATGGCGATCAGCAGCGTGAGCTCCACTTCGTGGATGGAGGCGCGGATGGTCACCGTCTGGTCCATGACGATCCGCATATGGATGCCAACCGGAATGGACGCTCCAAGCTGCGGCAGGGTGGCGCGAAGCCGGTCCACGGTATCAATGATGTTGGCTCCGGGCTGGCGGAAGATGACTACCAGCACGGCGGGCTTGTCGCCGGAATAACCGGCGTTGCGCAGGTCCTCTACGCTGTCCACGGCGTCGCCGATATCGCTCACCCGAATGGGGGCTCCATTGCGGTAGGCCACAATCAGAGGCCGGTAATCGGAGGCTTTAAAGATCTGCGAATTGGCGTTCATCTGCCACATGCGGTCGCCTCCCGCGAACTGGCCCTTGGGCGAATTGACGTTGGCGCTGGCGATGGCCGTGCGGACTTGCTCCAAGCTGAGGCCGTACTTATGAACGGAGTACGGATTGAGCTCGATGCGGACGGAGGGCAACGCGCTGCCTCCTACAAACACTTGTCCGACGCCGGAAACCTGCGCCAGTTTCTGGGCCAGAATGGAGGAGGCGGCGTCGTACACTTCGCGTTTCGGCACCGTGTCGGAAGTCAGGGCAAGGATGAAGATCGGAGCGTCCGCCGGATTCACCTTCCGGTAGGTCGGATTGCTCGGGAGGTTCGTGGGTAGGTAGCTGCGGGCGGCGTTGATGGCGGCCAGCACATCGCGGGACGCGGCGTCGATGTTACGGTTTAAATCGAACTGCAAAGTGATTGTGGTGGATCCCAGACCGCTGGAGGAAGTCATCTCCGTCACGCCGGCGATTCTGCCGAACTGCTTTTCGAGCGGCGTCGCGACCGAGGACGCCATCGTCTCCGGGCTCGCGCCCGGCAACTGGGCGGCCACCGAAATCGTCGGGAAATCCACCGCCGGCAAGGGAGACACGGGTAGCAGCAGGAAGGCCACGGCGCCGGAGAGGGCGATTGCGGCGGTCAGCAGCGTGGTTGCGACCGGGCGGCGGATAAAGGGTTCGGAGATATTCATTCCGCCCTCCGGAAAAACGAATCTTCTGGCAAATTGCAAAGGTCCTGGAGAAACCAACCCTGCGCGCTTGGCGGCCTAGCGAGAGACATTTTCACGACCTTCGCCTCTCCCTCCGCCGGCGGAGCCGGTTGGCGAGCTCCGAGAACCGGAGATAGATCACGGGGGTGGTGTAGAGAGTCAAAATCTGGCTGAAAATCAGGCCGCCGATGATGGCGATTCCCAAGGGACGCCGAAGCTCCGAGCCCGTGCCTCCGCCGAACGCCAAAGGAACGCCCGCGCCAAGCGCCGCCAGAGTGGTCATCATTATCGGCCGGAAGCGCAGCAAGCAAGCCTGGTAAATGGCCTCTTCAGGCGGCCGGCCCTCGCGCCGCTCGGCGTCGAGAGCGAAGTCGATCATCATGATGGCGTTTTTTTTCACGATCCCGATCAGCAGGACGATTCCGATCAGCGCGATTACGCTGAATTCGCTGTGGAAAAGCATAAGGGCCAACAGCGCTCCGACTCCGGCCGAAGGCAACGTCGAAAGAATCGTGATCGGATGGATGTAGCTCTCATACAGGACTCCAAGAACGATGTAGACGGTGACGATCGCAGCCAGGATCAAAACGGGCTCGTTCGTCAGGGACGCCTGAAAAGCCGCCGCCGTCCCCTGGAACGCGCCCTGCACGCTTTCCGGAAAGCGCAGGTCCCGCGTAGCCCTGTTTACAGCGTCAATGGCCGCCCCGAGCGACGCCCCAGGAGCCAGATTGAACGAAAGGGTCACTGCGGGAAACTGGCCCTGGTGGCTGATGGTCAGCGGAGCGGAGGATAGCTGCACGCCCGAGAAAATCTGAAAGGGGACCTGCTTGCCCCCCGTGAAGGTGGAGGGCGAGCCGATAGGAGCGTTGAAAGTGGCGCTGGCGGGCGTAGTTCCAGAACCGGTGGCGATGGTTGTGGCCGCGTTCGTGGCGCTGTTGATGGGCCCCCTGGATAAAGCCGTGCCGGAAATTCCGCCGGACACCACCCCCACGCTTCCAAGTAAGGGCGCAGCCGTCGCCGGGGTGGCCTCCGCCGCCGTTTGGATAAAAAGTCGATTCAGGTCCTTTGGATGGGTGGAGAATGTGGGCGTCACTTCCAACACCACGTGATACTGATTCAACTGCGTGAACATCGTCGAGATCTGACGCTGGCCAAAGGCGTCATACAAGGTCTGGTCGATCATGGATGCGGTGATGCCCACGCGCGCCGCGGTTTCGCGATCGTAGAGCAGAGTCGCCTGCAAACCCCGGTCCTGTTGGTCCGTGGCGGCATCCCGTATCTCGGGCAGCGTCTGGAGCTTCGCCAGCATGCGCCGGGCGGCGTCCGCTAACTCATCGCTTTTGGGATCTTCCAACGTGTATTGGAACTGGGTGCGGCTGACCCGATCTTCCACCGTGAGATCCTGCACGGGCTGCATATAGAGGGTGATTCCCGCGATCTGGGCCAATTTCGCCTGCAAACGGCGGATGACCTCCGACGCGCTGATTTTGCGCTGATCGAGCGGCTTGAGATTGATCTGGATACGGCCGCTGTTCAGCGTGACATTGGTTCCATCGATGCCGATAAAGGAGGAAAAGCTCTCCACCGCCGGGTCCTGCAAGATCGCCCTGCCGAGGGCCTGCTGCAACTCCGACATCCTGGGAAACGAAACGGTTTGGGCCGCTTGGGAAATTCCCTGAATGACTCCGGTGTCCTGAATCGGGAAAAACCCCTTCGGAATGACGATGTAGAGATAGACCGTCAGAACCAGAGTCGCAAGCGCTACAACAAGCGTGACGACTCGATGGCGAAGGACCACTTGCAAGGTCCGGCCGTAAGCGCGTATGGTTCGGTCGAAGGCTCCCTCCAAGACTCGATAGAAGCGCCCGCGGCGCTGTTCCGGCACATGCTTCAGCAGTTTGGCGCACATCATCGGGCTGAGCGTCAGCGACACCACGGCGGAAATCAGGATCGTGACGCTTAAAGTGACCGCGAACTCGCGGAAGAGGCGGCCCACGACTTCGCCCATGAATAACAGGGGGATCAATACGGCGATCAGAGAGATGGTCAGAGAGACGATGGTGAAGGCAATCTGCCGCGAGCCTTCGAGCGCCGCCTCCACGGGGGGATCGCCCCGCTCGACGTAACGGCTGATGTTTTCGATCATCACGATCGCGTCGTCGACCACGAAGCCTGTGGCGATGGTCAGCGCCATCAACGTGAGATTATTCAAGCTGTAGCCGAGCAGGTACATCGCTCCGAACGTACCGACGATGGAGAGCGGCGCCGCGACGGTGGGTATGATGGTGGCCGAAAAAGTCCGCAGGAAGAGAAAGATGACTATTACCACCAGCGCGACGGTTAGCATCAATTCAAACTCCACGTCTCTCACCGAAGCGCGTATGGTGTTGGTGCGATCGGTCAAAATATCCACCTTGATTCCGGCAGGCAGCGTGGCCGTGAGCTGCGGAAGCAGGCGTTTGATCCGATCCGCAACCTCGATGATGTTGGCTCCGGGCTGGCGCTGAATATTGACGATCACCGAGGGGATCTGGTCCGGCGAGCCGGCAAATCCGCTCCAGGCAGCCAGGCGGACGTTCTCGACATCGTCAAAAACCTCGGCGATATCCGTCAGCTTGACGGGAGCGCCGCCCCGGTAGGCGACGACCAAACCCGCATAATCCCGGCTGGACAACAACTGGCTGTTCGCGTCGATCTGATAGGCCCTGTGCAAGCCGTCGAAACTTCCCTTCGCCTGGTTGGTGTTGGCCGCGGCGATGGCGCTGCGGACATCTTCAAGGTTTAGGCCGTAGTAGGAGAGTTGCGTGGGATTCACGCGAATCCGAACCGCGGGCTTTTGTCCTCCGCTGATGCTTACCAGACCGACTCCCGGCAGTTGGGAAATTTTCGGAGACAGCCTCGTATCGGCCAAATCCTCCACGGTTCTGAGCGGGATCGTGGAAGAACTGAGCGCCATCGTGAGAATGGGCGCGTCGGCCGGGTTGATCTTGTTATAAACGGGCGGCGTGGGCAGATCCGGCGGCAAATAGGTGCCGGAGGCATTGATCGATTGTTGCACTTCCTGCTCCGCCACGTCGATATTCAGATCGAGATTGAACTGGAGGGTGATGATGGAGCTGCCGGCGGAGCTGGTTGAGGTCATTTGCTGGAGTCCCGGCACCTGGCCAAATTGGCGTTCCAAGGGAGCCGTCACCGAGGAGGCCATCACGTCGGGGCTGGCCCCAGGAAAAAAAGTGACGACCTGAATAGTGGGGTAATCCACCTCGGGAAGCGCCGACACCGGAAGTTGCCGGAACGCCACCAGCCCCGCAAGCAGTATGCCCAGCATCAACAGCGAAGTGGCCACCGGGCGGAGAATGAAGAGGCGGGACGGATTCACTTCTTCGCTCGCCCCTTCTGTTTGCCGGCGCCGGACTTGCCTGTCTCCTCGCCAGAGATCTGTGGGTTCACCGTCGAGCCTTCCTGCACGTTGTCTGCGCCCGTCATCACCACTAGGTCGCCTGGTTTGAGGCCGGACGAAATCTCCGACTGATCGCCTTCGGTCACTCCCGCCGAGACGTTGCGAACGGTCACCGTGCCGTCCGCATTGATGAGATAGACGAAGGTGGATGTGGCGCCGCGCTGGACCGCGGCCGACGGGAGCAGAACCACGCCGCGCTTGGTTTCCACCAGGACCCGCGCATTCACGAATTGATTGGGAAACAGCTCTTTGCCGGCGTTGTCGAAGGTGGCGCGGATGCGCACGGTCCCAGTAGTCTGATCGATCAGATTGTCGATCGTACTCAGCGTTCCCTGCGCGATCTTTTTGCTCATATCGCGCTCCCAAGCCTCCACTGGCAAAGTCTGCCCGCCGCGCAACTTGTCGAGCACTTGCGGGAGTTGATCCTCGGAAAGAGTGAAGATGACGCTGATCGGCTGGATTTGCGTGATCACCAGCATCGGATTTGTGTCGGAGGCGTGCACAATGTTTCCGGGATCCACCAGCCGCAGTCCTACGCGCCCGTCGATGGGCGCGGAGATCTTGGTATAGTCCAGGTTGGTTTGCGCCGCATCGACCGCTCCTTGGTCGAGTTCTACAGTGCCCTCAAGCTGCTTGACGAGCGCCTCTTGGGTGGCGAGAGTTTGCTCCGGCACGGCTTTCTGGGGAACGAGAACCTGGTAGCGGGCGAGGTCGATGCGGGCGTTGGCGAGCGTGGCCTGGTCGCGCGCCAGCGCACCCTGGGCTTGCAACAAAGCCGCCGCAAATGGCCGCGGGTCGAGCTCCACCAGCAGATCGTGGCGTTTCACCATGTCGCCCTCTTGGTAATGGACGGCGGTAAGCTCTCCGTCCACCCGCGAGTGCACCATCACCGTATTGAGCGGAGTCACCGCGCCGAGTCCCGTGAAATACACGCCGATATCGCCGCGACGAGCCCGAACCGCAACCACCGGAACGGCGGCTGGCCCGCTTTCCCGCGCCGCGTATTTTCCCGTTTTCGGAGCCCCGGGCGGACGAGGATCTTTGGCGCGAAATACGTAGGCGCCGGAAACGACGAGCGCAAGAAAGGCGGAAAAACAGGCTCCCTTCCGCCAGCGCGAGCTCCTATTCGCCCGGGCAGGCGCTGCAGGAGCGCCGCCGGAGGCCCCCCCTTCACCGGCCGGAACGAACGCACTTGCCCCGGCGTTCGGTTGGGGCGCGAGTGGCTCGGGAGGCTCTGGCCTCTTCACTCGGGACCGAGATGGTCGTCCTTTTTGGCGCACTTTTCCCAGGAGACGAACATCTGTTGGCGCAACTCACCCCGCGCGTCTGCCGGCGACGCTCTCCCGAGTCTGCGCCCACTATTCAGATCCCTTCCGCGACGAGAGCGTTGCACGCCAACCGGCATACGGCTCGATATGCGCAAGCAAGTCACTGCGGCGCGAGGAAAAATCTCTCTGAAAGGCCGAAGGAAGCGAATTCATTGTCTTCGTTATGGCCATTCGGCAGGCGAGGGCGCGGCTGGAGGCGCGGCGCGCCCGTTCCGAAGAAAACGGCAAGAAGCGCTTGGCAAATCGCATGGCGCTCTGCAAAAATGTGGTGCATATGCAAGTTCGGGTAGTGGCTTTTGTCCTGGCCGGGGGGAAGGGAACCCGGCTCTCTCCCCTTACCAAAGAGCGCGCCAAGCCGGCTGTGCCGTTTGGCGGGCGTTACCGCATCGTGGACTTCGTTCTGAGCAATTTGGTGAATTCGGGAATCTACTCCATTTACGTCTTGATTCAATTCAAGAGCCAGAGCTTGCTCCAGCATTTGCGGGATGGCTGGGAGGTCAATAGCTTATTGAAGGAATATTTCATCATCCCCGTGCCAGCGCAGATGCGCACCGCCGATGAGAATTGGTACCGCGGCACGGCGGACGCGATTTATCAGAACATTAACCTCATTGAGCAGGCGGACCCTCATTACGTAGCGATTTTTGGAGCGGACCACATCTACCGAATGAACATTCGGGAGATGCTGGAATACCACATGCACAAGCGCGCCCAGGCCACCGTCGCCGCCATTCCCACCGATCGCGTTCATGCCGCCGAGCTCGGCGTAATTGAGACGGCTTCGGATAACTCGATCATCGGATTTCATGAAAAACGCCCCGATGCCCCTTCCATGCCTGGCGACCCCAAGCGGGTGTTCGCCTCGATGGGCAACTATATTTTCTCAACCAATCTGCTGGTGCGGGAATTGATTGCAGACGCGCAAAATCCCGCCAGCAGTCACGACTTCGGCCGCGACATTCTTCCGTCATTAGTGGGACGCGCGCCCTTGTTCGCCTACGATTTTCAGAGCAACCGGATTCCCGGCGACCCGGTTACGCAGGAGGCCTATTGGCGCGACGTGGGAACGCTCGACGCCTACTATGAAGCCAACATGGATCTGCGCGCGGTTTCCCCCGCTTTGAATCTTTATAACCGCCAGTGGCCCTTGCGCACCGCCGGCTACCAGGATGCCCCCGCGAAGTTCGTCTTCGACGAACAAGGGCGCCGCGGTCAGGCCATCGACTCAATCGTGGCCGGCGGCACCATTTTGGCGGGAGGCTTTGTGCGCGGCTCAGTATTGGGCCGCAACGTCAGAGTGCATACCGGCGCGGTGGTGGAGGATTCCGTGATTTTCGATAACTGCGATATCGGCGCGCGAGCGAAGGTGCGGCGGGCGATTCTCGAAAAAAACGTCCGCGTGGCCGAAGGCGAGGAGATCGGCTACGATCTTGAACGCGACCGGCGCCGCGAGCGTTGCACCGTAACCGAAAGCGGCATCGTGGTCGTGGAAGGCCGGCGCTCTCAAGTGGAAGTGGCGACCGTTTTGGTGTAAGCCGCCGCGGCTTTTGCCGGTGGAACCCACTCCCATCGGCTCGTGGCTCCCGCGTCGGAAAGGCTAGCGCCAAAACCGGGCCGCGGCGATCACGGCCAGGCCGAACACAATTCGATAGCCAACGAAGAAAGCCAGACTCCGGCGCTTCAGAAAATCGAGGAAGAAAGCGATGGTCACACAACCGGTGATCGCGCTGATAAGAATCCCCAGCAGAAAAGCCGTGCGCAACTCGGGGGGAACGCCGCCGTCGTGCCGTAACAGGTCCCAAGCGTCTTTGGCGGCGGCGCCCAGGATGATCGGAGTTGACAAGAGAAAAGAAAAGCGGGCCGCGGAGGGCCGGTCAAGATCGCGCAGCAGGCCTGCCGAAATCGTGATGCCGCTGCGCGACACGCCCGGGATAACCGCAAGCGCCTGGGCCGCTCCCACGCCGACCGAATCCAGCGCCGTCACATGCGACAGATCCCGTTTCTTACGGCCCAGATAATCCGCCGCCCACATCAACAGGCCCATCCCGATCATGAATATGGCGATCAAATAGGGCCCGCGGAGATCGGTCTCCGCGCGCTTCTGAAACAACAGGCCAGCCAGACCGCCGGGAATCGTGCCGATAATCAGAAGCCAAAGCAGCATCCGATTGCGCTGGAGCTCCGGATCGCCGCCCGCTTTAAAGCCCAGCCCCTGGCCGATGAGCTGAATCCAGTCCCGAAAGAAATAGATTAGAACGGCCGCCAGCGTGCCTACGTGCAGGGCGATGTCGTAGGATAAGCCGGGATCGGGCCAGCCGAACAGTTTAGGCGCAATCACCAGATGCGCCGTGCTGCTCACCGGCAGGAACTCGGTAAGTCCCTGGAGAATGCCCAACACTATGACTTCAATCAACGGCATAAGTTCTTAGAGTAAGAGGAGTTGGCCTGGCCACGCAACCTTGCGGCGCGAAAATCATCCAAATGAGTGTGGAGGAGAAAGAGACCATTATGTTTAAGAAGCTTGGGCTTTTGGCCGCTTTGTTGGCGGCTCTGGCTCTACCCACCACAGCATGGGCCCAACACGGGCGCGTCGAGCATCGCGCCGGCCACTTCGAGCGCCACCCCTTCTACAGGGGGCCATCGTTCGGCATTTATTTTGGACCCGGCCCGGTGAGTGGTCCGTATTACGGGCCGTACGGAGGCGGCTACTACGATCCATTCGGTATTTGGCATCCCTATTGGTGACGGGTAACACGATATATACGGCGATGCGGCGCAGGCTGCGCCGCCGCATTTTTAATTTGACCGCTCAGCCGTGGATCCTTTCGCCGATGGATTTGGCTTGCGTGAACAAGCACAAATAATCGGGACCGCCAGCCTTGGAATCCGTGCCCGACATGTTAAATCCGCCAAAAGGATGAGCTCCCACCACGGCGCCCGTACATTTGCGATTTATATATAAGTTTCCGACGTGAAAATCCTGCTTGGCCCGGTCGATATTTTCAAGGGAGCGTGTATACACGGCGCCCGTGAGGCCGTACTCGGTATTGTTGGCGATTTGAAGAGCGTAGTCGAAATCCCGCGCGGGGATTACCGCCAAAACCGGCCCGAAGATCTCTTCCTGGGCCAGGCGCGCGCCGGGCGCCACGTCCGCAAAAAGCGTGGGTTCGATGAAGTAACCTTCGCCGGCGGCTCGCTTGCCGCCGCAAACCAGTCGGCCCTCGCGTTGGCCCACGCCGATGTATTGCAAGATGGAACGCATCGCCCGTTCATTGATTACCGGTCCCATTGGCAGGTTCTCGGCGGGATCGCCGAGCTGGATTCGCGAAACCCGCTCCTTCAGCTTCTCCACAAACGGGCCATAGACTGTTTCGTCGACAATCGCCCGCGAGCAGGCCGAGCACTTCTGACCCTGGAATCCGAACGCCGAGACGGCGACGCCTTCCACCGCCGCGTCCAGATTCGAATCGCCGGCGACGATGATCGCGTCCTTTCCGCCCATCTCTAGGATCGTTCGCTTGATCCAGATCTGGCCCGGCTGCGTGTGGGCGGCGCGCAAATGGATCTCTAATCCGATCTCGCGCGAGCCAGTGAAGGCGATGAAGCGGGTCTTGGGATGGTCCACAATGGCGCGGCCGAAAGCGGCTCCTGAGCCGGGGCAGAAGTTGGCGACGCCGGCCGGCAGTCCCACCTCCTCCAGGGCTTCAAAGAATTTCGCGGCGACCGTTGGGGAATCGCTAGAGGGCTTGACGATGACCGTATTGCCGCTCACTATGGAAGCTACGGTCATGCCACAGAGAATCGCGAGCGGGAAATTCCAGGGCGCAATGACGACGCCGGCGCCGAGAGGGATGTATTGAAGCGAATCGCGCTCTCCAGGCAACTGCACTAGGGGTTCCGCTTCGGTCAAATGCAGCGCCGCGCGGGCATAGAGTTCGCAGAAATCGATCGCCTCGCAGGTGTCGGCCTCGGCCTCGTCCCAATTTTTGCCGGCCTCAAGGACGATCCAGGCGTTGAATTCCAGCTTACGGCGGCGCAGAATGGCGGCCAGGCGGAAAATCGTTTCGGCGCGGCGTTCCGCCGAGGCGCGCTTCCAGCTTTCGAAAGCTTGCAGCGCCGCCTGCATGGCGGGTTCCACCTGCTCGCGCCCGGCCTTCTGGTGAAGGCCCACGATTTCGCTCGGATGGGCCGGGTTGAAGGACTGAATTTTTTCGGACGTGCGGATCCGGCGGCCGCCGATCACCAGGTCGTATTCGCGGCCCAAATCGGCGCGCGCCTGCGCGATGGCCGCGCGCATGGCCTGGGCGTTGTCCGGGTTGCGGAAATCGGTCAAGGGCTCGTTGGCGAACGATCGAAGCCCCGCGGCGGCGCTGGCCATGGCTTAGTTGACCTTAGTTGTATCCACTACTTCCACGTCCCCGGAAGGCGCGAATTTAAACAGCGCATCCGTCAGCAACAAATCTCTTTTCTCGTTTTGGAAAACGTAGTCCATGACGGAACCGTCCTGGCCTTTGATGGTTACGCGCTTTATCGTGAAATCAGGCGCGGCCACGAACGAAACCTCCGTATAGAGCAGCTTATCGGATTTCGGCTTGGCTACGATTCTTGTGTCCGGCCCTTCCTGGTTCGTGTCGAAACTGCCGAATTGATCGTGAAAGTGCAGCTTTCCTAGAAGGAAGGCGAATGGCGCACGGAGATCCTCTTCGTCTTTCAGCTTCGATTTCTCTACACGCTTGCGTTCAGGATCGTACTCGAACACGATCTTTCCGTCGCAGACCCATAGTTTTCCGGCGGGCGAGGAATATTGCCACCGCATGCGGCCGGGCCGCTGGAGAAACAGAGTGCCTTGCTCGGTGGTCTTCCGGACGCGATCCGTGTGGGTTTGAACGAAATCCACCTGAACCGTTTTCACTTTGTTGTAATGGTCCTCGATGCCCTTCAGCAGCGAATCCAACTTGGGCGGCGGATTGGCGGCGCGCGCGGCGGCAAGCCCCGCCCAGGCGAGAGAAATCGTACAAAAGAATTGGCGCATAGACATCTAGGCGTTCAACGCCTACTTTCAGTTTAGAGTTGGCGCGCGCCGCTTGCGCTAGCGGGCCCGCCTTCGCGAGTGATGCGCCTCTTCCGCCTGTTGATCTAATTCTTTTGAGAATCCGAGCTTCCAGGCGGCCAGCTTGCGCCGCTTCAGGTTTTCCAGCAGGCGAGCCTCCCGGCGCCGGGCGGCGACGGCTTGGATCTGGAGCGCGATGCTGCGCCGGGTCGCGCCGGCCACAATTTCCAGGCGCGCGCATTCCGCGGCGGCGGCCTTTTTGAACGAATCGAGCGCGGCCAATTCGGCTCCGGTCGCGCCGGTTTGGGCCATCGCGCGCTGAGAGCCGGTTCGCTCCGCGCGCGCGTAAGCGATGCGATTCTCGACGCCGCGCAGCTCGGCATAGAGGCGGCCCAGCTTTAGTTCCTCGATCCGAGCTTGCGTGCCGCGCCAATCCAAGACGCGCTGGAGCGGGAAGGAGAATTTTTTCATAAGTTCTCGGCTCCCTTATCGGCTATCCGCGGCGAGGCTGCGAAGCTGCTCCAGCGTCCGGGCCAGCGGTTCGTTGCATTCCGGCTCCTGCCGCAGAAAATCGAGGAGCTTCGGCCTCAGGCGGATGGCGGAATCGAGCCGCGCATTCGTGCCGGCGACATAAGCGCCCAAATTGATCAAGTCTTCGGACTGATGGTAATCGGCCAGAGCCTCCCTGACGGACCGCGCCGCCGCGCGCTGTTCCGCAGACGCCACCCGGCTGGCCAGCCGGCTGACGGAATTGAGAACGTCGATGGCGGGATAGTGTCCCATCGCGGCGAGATCGCGCGACAGAACCACGTGACCGTCGAGAATGGCGCGCACCGCATCCGTAATCGGCTCATTGAAATCGTCGCCCTCCACCAGTACGGTGAAAAAGCCGGTGATTGAGCCGGAGCGGAAATTACCGGCGCGCTCAAAGATTTTCGGCAGGAGCTGAAAGACGCTTGGCGTGTAGCCTTTCTGGCTGGGCGGCTCGCCCGCGGCCAAGCCGATCTCGCGCTGCGCCATGGCGAGCCGCGTCACCGAATCCGCCACCAGCAGGACGCTTTGGCCGCGGTCGCGAAAGTATTCGGCGGCGGCCAGCGCGACAAACGCCGCGCGGATCCGCAGGGGCGCGGGCGCGTCGGAGGTCGCCACGACGACTACGCTGCGCTTCAGGCCCTCCGGGCTCAGTTCCCTTTCTAAAAATTCGCGCACTTCGCGATTGCGCTCGCCAATCAGCGCGATCACTCCGACATCGGCCGAATGGTGACGGGCCATCGCGCCGAGCAGCGTGCTTTTGCCGACGCCCGAGCCGCCAAAAATGCCGATGCGCTGCCCTTTGCCGAAGGGCAGCAGCCCGTCTATGGCGCGCACGCCTGTAACCAGGGGCTCCGAAATCGGCTCACGGTCGAGAGGCCCGGGCGGCGTCGCGTACAGGTCGCGGCGCTCCTCGCCTCGGATGGGCGGGCCGCCATCCATGGGCTGGCCGAACCCGTCCAAAACGCGCCCCAGGAGTTCTGGCCCCGCCTCGAACTTCGCGTCGTTGGGACGGGCCGCTACAACATCGCCCGGCTGCAATCCTCCAGTCTCTTCAAGCGGCATCAACAGGACGCGTCCGTCACGGAACCCAACCACCTGAGACCGCACGCGCCTGCCCCCGCTCGACTGGATCTCGCAAAAGTCGCCCATTCCCGCGGCCGGGCCCTCCGAGGCCACCAGCAGCCCGACCATCTCTTTTACGCGCCCCGTCCAACGGAACGTCTCGATACCCGTCAACGCCTGCGCGTATTCCTCAAGCGGCATATTTTTCCCCGCGCGCCTGAATCATTGAGGGGCCCTCCTTTTAGCGAGCGCGTCGGCGAAGCCCCGCTCGATTTCGGCGAGCTGCGTGCCTACCGATGCGTCCAGTTCGCCTCGCGAAGTTTCAAAAATAGCCGATCCGCGCATCAAACCGGCGTCGGAGACGATCTCCAGGGCCGGCGGCAGCGCCAGGGCCTCGCGATTCTGCCGAACCATCTCCGCGTCCAAGGGGGAAATCCGCAGCCGGTGCGATTCGCGCGCATCGCACCGTTGAAACGCCGCCTTCACCAGGCCCAAAATCGCCTCGGGATCGGTGGCGAGCTCGCGGTGGAGGACGCGTCGAGCGATCGCAACGGCCAGCGCCACGGTCGCCTCTTCCGCCTCGGCCCGAAAGCGGCGCTGCAATCCCGCAAGCTCGTTCACCATCGAGCCGAACGCCGCCACCGCGGGCTCCAGTTTCGCGCCCGCCCGCTGAGCGCCCGCCGCTTCCCCCGCCGCAAAGCCCTGTTTGTAAGAAGCGGCCACGCGGGCTTCAATCTCCTTCTCCCTTTCAGCCGCCTGCCCGGCATCCGCAGCGCCCTCGGCCAATCGCCTGCCTCCGGGCATCGGGCCGCCGGCGCCGGCGGGGCGCCTCCAGACCATCTTTTCGAACGCCACTGGCGCGGCTTGGCCGTCCGGTACCTGGGCGCCGCCGGCGCCGGAACGCAACACCCTAGAGGACATACTGTTCTCCAGCTGTGCCTTTGATGCTTATGACTCCTTCGGCCTCCAGTTGGCGCACCACCGCGATGATCTGCTGCTGCGCCGCTTCCACTTCCTTGATCTTGATCGGTCCCAGAGCCTCCATGTCCTCGCGCAGCATCTCCGCTCCGCGCTGGCTCATCGCCTGCAACAGATGGTTTTTCATCTGCTCGCTGGTTCCTTTGAGCGCGACCGTCAAAATCTTCCGATCCACCTTGGCCAGCACCTCTTTGATGGCGTTGGCGTCCAGCAGCAGCATGTCCTCGAAAACGAACATCATGTGCCGGATCGTTTCGGCCAGCGTTGGATTGGTTTGCTCGATGGTTTCGAGGATCTCCTTGCTGGTGTTGGAATCCAGGCGGTTGAACATTTCCGCGACTGCGTGCATGCCGCCATAGGCTTCCCGGCTCAGCTCTCCCAGCGCCTTCAGTTTGGTGCCGATCACGGTGGCGATCTTGGAAATGATCTCCGGCGAGATTTGATCCAGGTTCGCCATGCGCAGCGCGACGTCGGCGCGCATCTCCACGGGAAGCGACAGCAACAGGCCCGCGGCCTGCGAGGGATTCAAATGCGAGAGGATCAGCGCGATCGTCTGCGGGTGCTCGCTATGAATGAACTTGGCGAGCTGCTGGGGATCGGTCTTACGCAGGGCGTCGAAACTAAGGGTCTCGTTGCCCAAAGTCTTCACCAGGCGGTCCATCATGCTTCGCCCATTTTCCACGCCGAACGCATTATAAATCAGCCGGCGGGCGTAATCGACTCCGCCTTTCATGACGTAATCGCGCGCGACCAGCATCTGATGGAACTCCTCGAGAACCCGTTCGGCCTCGTCGGAGGGGAGGGTCCCAAGGCGGGCGATCTCGCGGCTGATCTCCTGGACTTCGTCATCGTCCAGCTCTTTCAGAATCGCGCTGGAGGCTTCGTCGCCCAAAATGACCATCAGAATGGCGGCCTTGCGAGATCCGGAAAGGTGCTCCCTGGCCGGGCTGTCGCTAATGGTCACCATGGAGCCAGCTCCTAACCACCTGCGCGATCACGACGGGGTCCTTTTTCGTTTCGGCGGCGATGTGCTTGGTTAACACCTCGGCCTTATTGGTCACGCCGGCCGGCAGCTTAAGTTGCGCGAGAGCGGCCGCGTTCTTGCGTTCCTGTTCCGCGCTTTGCGCCGCCAATTGCGCCTGCGCTTGCTTTTCCAGCTCGCCTCCCGCCGGAGCGGCCAGTTCCTTCGGCTGGGTCTGCTCCGGAGCGGGAGCGGGGCCGGCGGCTTTCTTGTTTTTCTTGCCTCGAAGCGCCAACATGAGAGCGGCCGCCAGGGCCAGGACGATTCCGGCGGCCACTCCGACCATCGCTGCGGGATTCTTATTTCCGATGAATTTCTGCAACCAGGCAGGATAGGTTGAGGCGGGCGGCTGACCGGGAGCTTCGAACACGGGCGGCTCGGCCGAGAGGGTCGATTCGAACGCGAAGGCCTCCACCACGAGCTGATCGCCGCGATTGGGATCAAGGCCCGCCGCGGCGCTGGCCAGGTCGTGAATCACCTTCATCTTCTCCGGCGGCGGCGGTTCGACGATGCGCTTGGAGCCTTCCCAGCGCAGGGAGTGATCGACCAAAACCGAGACCGAGATTCGGCGGATGGCGCCTTGCGGCATTTTGATATGCTTCACCACCCGGCTGGTCTGATAGGCGACGTTTTCCGTGCGCCGCGAATAGTTGGAGGCGGAAACGCCCGAGGTTTCGGCCTTCGCAGAGGCGGTAGCATTGGGAACGTTGGATGCCGTTCCCGGCACTCCCGAAGCCGAGGCGAGCGCCGGCCCATCCTGGGTCGTTTGCGAATTCGCCACCGCCGATTTCTGGGGATCGTAGGTTTCTTCGCTCTGTTCGCCGCTGGTCCGGTCCAGATCCGCAGAGACGCCCACGCGAAAATGTCCGGAGCCCAGCAATGGCTCTAGCGTCTCGGCGATTTTTGCCTGTAAATCGCGCTCCACTTCCTTGCGAAGCTCCTGGGAAGCCGCGTCGTCCTGGTCCGTTCCGCCGTCGAAAAGCGGCCGCGGCCGGTTCAGCAGATTGCCGTTGGCATCCACCACCGAAACCTGGTCTGGCGTCAGTCCCGGCACCGCGCTGGCGGTCAATTGGCAAATGGCCGCGACATTCTGCGGAGATAGCGCCGCGGCGTGGCGCAGTTTCACCAACACGCTTGCCTTGGCCGGCTGGCGCTGCTCGGTGTAAAGCGAATCCTTAGCCCACGTTACGTGCACCCGGGCCTGCTCTACTTCGCGGATCGACATTACCGACCGCTCCAGCTCCCCCTCGATCGCCCGATGATAATTCACCTGCTCGGTAAACTCGCTTGCGCCGAAATTGGCTTTGTCGAACAGCTCGAATCCGATGCGGCCGGTCTTGGGCAAGCCAGCGGAAGCCAACTCTAAGCGCGTCTCGGCGACCCTTTGCGAGGGAACCAGGATGGCGGCGCCTTCTTGCGCCAGCCTGTAGTCAACCCCAAGTTCGCGCAGCTTGGCGGTGATCGCCCCTCCGTCTTCCGGCGCAACGCCCGAAAACAGAGGCTTAAAATCGCGCTCCTCGTTCCAGCGGTTGAGCGCAACGATCCCGCCGATAACCGCCGCAACCGCCGCGGCGATCCAAATCCTTTGCGCCCAACTGAGGCGGTTCCAGAGTTGAGTGAGTTGATTCATGCAACGCTGATGGCGAACGCCCTCTTCACACCTGCATCTTCATCACTTCCTGGTACGCCGAGATGACTTTGTTGCGGACCTGCAAGAACAGATCGAACGTGAGCTCCGCCTCCTGAGTCTTGATCGCCACTTGATGCAGTTCCTCCCCCTCGCCCGAAAGAAAACGTCCGACGCTGGCTTGCGCATCCTGGCCAAAACGCTCGACTGTGGAAATCGCCTCATTGAAGACGGACTGAAACGCGGAGCCGGCGCCGGCCGGAGCGGGCCCGGCGGCGGGCGGTGAGACAGGAGCCGCGGACGGCATTGGTATATTCAGGTTGACGGGAAGAATCGGTGCGGCCATTTTCGGTGTTTAGCGATCCGCCTACTTCATGATGTCGATGGACCGGTTAATCATATCCTTTACGGCGGAAATAGCCGCGACGTTGCCTTCATATGATCGCGAAGCGTTGAGCAGATCCACCATCTCCTCGGCCGGATTCATTCGCGGAAATGCTACGTATCCGTTGGCGTCCGCATCCGGATGGCCGGGCATGTAGCGCAACTCCGGAGGACGGTCGTCCTGGATCACCTCCGCTACGCGCACCCCCTCGCCTACTTCGTTCTGAAACACGGCCGAAAACGGCGAGGCTTGAATATCGGTCAGGAAAACCGCGTCTTTGCGCCGGTACGGGCCTCCTTCCGGAGTCCGCGTGGTTTCTGCGTTGGCCATATTCTCCACCAGAAGTTCGGCGCGCGTGCGCTGGGCGGCCATCCCCGACGCGCTCACCTGCAACGAAGAAAACAGGCTCATGAGTTTTTCCCTTCCTCGATGGCTTCGCGTATCGTTTTGAAATTTCCCTTCACCAAGGTGGATGCCAAATTGAAACGGATGGCGTTCTCGGCCAGCAGCCGCGCTTCTCGGTCCATGCTGACGTTATTGCCGTCCGGTTTTTCCGCCAGACCTTGCGGTTGAATGGCCTGAGGCGCTTGGTCCCCGGTTAAAGACATGAATTCAAATTGAAAATCAATGTCTTGGGTCTTGTAGCCGGGCGTATCCGCGTTGGCGATATTGGAGGCCACCAGCTTCTGCCGCGCGCTCAAAAGGTCCATGTAGCGGCCGAGGCTGGCCGTCATTGGGTCCAGCATGAAGCCGGAAGCAATGCAAACGGGGGGCCAAGCCGGCGCGATATAATCGCCCCGGCGCCTCGTGAAACTGAGCCCCTTACTTTTCTCGATCGTGCTGACGTTCCCCGCAACCGCGGCGGAGCGCCTCTATGTCGGCCTTTCCGGCGACGGCCAACGAATCGAGGCGGATTTGGTGGAAGCCGCTTCTTCTTCCTCTCCCACCGTGCTGCTGATTGGCGGCTTGCAAGGAAACGACGAATCCTCCCGCGCCGTGACGCGAGAAGTTCGCAGTTTCGAAGCTCACAAGCCTCGCTTCCGTCTTCTCGCCGTCCCGGTTGCCAATCCCGGCCGGAGTAAACTTTCCTTCCCGCCCACCGGCATTGCCTATCGCGACAATCCCGAGGCGCACTCGCTGTGGCGATGGATGGCCATTCAAGCCCCCGATTTGATCCTGATTGCAGGACCCGACGTGGGCTTAGCCGAGGCGCTAGCGCATAATTCCGTCGCTCAAGCGGGAACAATTCCCGCCCGGAGAATCGATGCCCGGCCCGGAATGCTGAGTTCTCTAGGAGGCGCCATTCCAATTTCCGAGGCGCATAAGGAAATCGACCGCCGCCGCGCCCGCTTGCCGAGGCAATTGGCCGAGGAGTTGGCAAGCTACTATGGCCGCGATTTCGATGCGGTAACCTACATCTCCGGCATGGCCCTGATCGCGCGCATGCGCATGGGGCAAGTGGCGGAGGTCGAAAAGCTCGCCGCTCCTTACGTAAGCGGAGCCAAAAATCCGCTCGGCGCGCGTCCCAACTCCCTGACGCTGGCCGGGCATCTGGCGTTTGCGGAACTGGCCGAGCGCACTGGCAATCCCCGCTATGTCGAACTGGTCCGCAAAGCCGCCGATCTCGGTTTCGACCAAAACGGGGCGATGAAGGAGGCGATGCCATTTCACGACGAAATGAGCGACTCGGTGTTCATGGGCGCGGCCATTCTTGTGAAGGCAGGCAAGCTTACCGGGGAGCGCAAGTATTTCGACATGGCGGCGCGGCACCTGACCTTCATGGAAAAGCTCGATTTGCGGCCCGACGGCTTGTATCGCCATTCGCCTGCGACGGATGCGGCGTGGGGAAGAGGCAACGCCTTTCCCGCTCTCGGGCTCGCGCTCGCGCTCACAGACTTCCCGAAAAACCACGCCGAATATGGCCGCATTCTGCTGTCCTACCGGCAACTGATGGCCGCGCTCGGGCGATTCCAGGACAGGGACGGTATGTGGCATGAGGTCATCGACGAGGCGGCGTCGTATGCCGAGACGTCCGCCACGTCCATGATCGCCTTTTCGATGTTGCGCGGCATTCGAAATGGATGGCTCGACCGCAAATCCTATCAGCCTAGGGTGGACCAGGCATGGAAATCGGTTCTCGCCAGGATCGGCCCGCAAGGCGTGTTGATGGACGTGTGCGAATCGACCAACAAGCAGACGACGCTCGAAGCTTATTTGCGCCGCGGCGCCAGCCTCGACAAGGACGCGCGCGGCGGAGCCATGGCGATGCTATTCGCCGCCGAAATGGCCGGGTTGGAATAGGCAGGGTTTCCCTCGCGCTCCATTTTTAATCAAAACGGTCTGTTTGCCGCCGCGCCGCCGGCATGCGGAAAACCTCGCCACAAACCGGCCCTCAGGCCGCCCGAAGCTCGGTTGGCTCTCCGCCCTCCAATTCGAGCTTGGCCGCGAGAAAATCCAGCAAGTCTGTCATCGACACCATCGCCACCAGACGGCCCTGCTCGGCCACCATCAGCCCCGAATTATGCGTTCGCTGCATCAGCCGGAGCGCCTCCATCGAGTCTGTTTCCGGTGCGATGGTGTTCTCGGCCGTGGAAGGCTGGAGGATCTCTCGCACCGTGCGCGCCTCCCACTCCTCGCGCGGCACCCGCTTCACCTGCTCGGACGTGACGCAGCCTTCCAGGCGCTCGGAGTCCGCCAGAACCGGAAACATGCGCCGGCGATATCGGTAGATGTGGCCGTTCACCAGTTCCGCGATCGACATTCCACCGGTCACGGTATCGGGGTGCGGATGCATAAACCGGCTTACAGGCTCGCCCCTGAGAGCGGAGCTGACCCGCAGTTGCCGATAGGAACTGCGCGCCACCGACTTCAAAAACAATCCGATCAGAAACCACCACAGCGCGCTGGCGACGCCTCCCAAAAACAGCTCAAACACCGCGAAAATCATCAGGCCGGCGATGCCCCCGAACACGAATAGCGTAATGCCTTTCATGGGGATGCCGTAGCGCCGGGCAGCCAATGCATGACACAACTCATGCGCCACGATGGAGGCAAATAGAAGGATCGCTCCAGCGATTCCCATCCAAAAATAGTCGGAAGCCGGAAGGCCCGGATAATAGCGGGGAAAGACGCCCGCCGCCAGCGTCCAGAGGACCAAGGCCGCGATAATCAGCCAGCTCGCGTCGGCGCGAACGGCGAATCCCAGCAATTTGAAGAGTGTGATCCGGCGTCCGAACATGGCGCGTGTGACAGCTCGCAGCGGCACAACCGAGGCTGGCGGCGGTTGCCTTGACGCAGCCAGGCCCCGCGCCCGCCTTTGTGCGGCTATAGATAGAGATGATTGGCGTGCGGGCCGTGTTCCGCGCGGGAGGCTTCAGGTGTAACATTGAAACAGGTCTTAGACCGAACGCATCAAAAGTGCGAGGAGTCAAATATGTGCGACTATTCTTTGGCTGCCATGCAGACGCGCCTTGCGGTTGAGGGCGAAGAGTTGAGCGTTTATCGTTTTCCGTCCGGTTCCCTTGGGTTGACTTCGCCCGCCGAGTTAGAGCGCTGCAAACCGGAGCTTCGCGGCTGGCGCTCGTGGTTCAATCCGCGGCAGGCCCCTTGCGCCGTCTGTATTCCTCCAGGCGCGCGGCTACTGTTGTTCGATATTCCGAAGCGCTTGCAGCAGCAACGCGGCCTCGGGCCGTCCGAGCAAGTGACATTCATTCAGACCAACGCCACGCCCGGCCGGCACCGCGATGGCGTCAGATTCCGGAACAACCAGGAAATTCTGCTGCAACACCTGGCCGAGGGCCAGCGCGTCGTGGTGCTGTCGCTGGCGTCGCAGGAAGACAGCGCGCCCGTCGAGCAGATGTTCGAAAGCGAAGAACTGGCGCGCCAGGAACACTGAACGCGCAAGCCGCGACAAGAGCAGCCTGGGCCCCGGCCGCGGGGATCGCGTCCGCGTATGTCCCCGGAAACAACGGTCGGCGCACGCGCGTTTAGCGGGTGGTGTATGTCTTGGCGGTACTTGTTTCGCGGATTGAATATCGTAAAAAATCCATCCCGCGAAGCGGATGCCTTCAAATACTGCCCCGCGCAATT
>DATGLY010000008.1:0-11415 GCA_035293905.1 Bryobacteraceae bacterium | reverse complement strand
TTACAGGGATGCTCGAGGCGTTCACGCGGATATCCGCAATCTTTAGCGACACCAAGCCTTGGGAGGAAAAGGCCGCCGAGACGCCGCTGAAAGACAGCGTATTCGGAGTCAGAAGCAAAGGCGGCGAAAGAACCGGTTGCGGGCCGGCGCCGCTATCGACTGTAAAGATGATTCCGGCCAGGGTGTTGCCGGACGAAATCCGGTTGGTGATGTTGGCGTTCATGGCGACCGTGAAATTCGCTACGAGGCCTGTGTTGGGCTGGCCGTTGCAGACGATATCGATATCGCCGATCCGCTCGGCAAGACCCTCCGCGCGGACAATCGGCGGGACAGCGCTGGTGGCGCAGACCGCGGTTTGCGCGGACAGGACCGATGCGGACAAAGCGAGGAATAAAACAGTGCGAACAGCTAGAGACATACTTCGACTTTCCTGAGGTAAGGCGGGCGCGGATTCCTAATCATACCTCATGAAATGCGGCGCGGCGCTTGCTACCCTAGGGCTTCCATGGCTAGCAAGATCCGGCGCGCGAGTCTGCGCTCGCTCGCCAAGATCAATCTCGACCTGCGCGTGCTGCATAAGCAGCGCGACGGGTTTCATGAGATGAGGACGGTGTTTCACACCATCTCTCTTGCAGACTCCATCGAAGTTGAATATGAAGCCGAGCGCCGGGCTGAAATCAGCCTGGAGGACGACGCCGCGATTCCCGATAACCTGATCGTTCGCGCGGCTCGGGCGGTATTGGAGCAGATGCGGGTGAAGGCGCGGGTGCGCTTCCGTCTGAGGAAGCGGATTCCGATGGGCGGCGGGCTGGGGGGTGGATCGAGCAATGCCGCCGCGGTTCTGATGGCGCTTCCGGCGCTAGCGGGCCGCGAACTGCCGCGGGAAACGGCGATGAAGCTCGCCGCCGAACTTGGCAGCGACGTGCCGTTTTTTCTGCTCGGCGGAGCCGCGGTGGGGGCGGGGCAGGGGACGGAGCTTTATCCGCTTGCCGATCTGGCCGCCGAGCCTCTGCTGCTGATCGCTTCAGAAGTTCATGTTTCAACCCCGGAGGCCTACCGCGCGCTGAATCGAGGCGGCGAGTTCGCGGATGCGCCGCAAGCTTTGAGGAAATTCCAGAATTACGTTTGGGCGCTAGAACAAGCTCACTCGGCGGCGGCTGTGAGCGAACTCAGCGCGAACGATTTCGAACCGAGCGTCTTCGCGCGCCATCCTCAATTGGGCGCGATCGCTGCGCGGCTAAGAAAGCTCGGATCGAGGCTTGCCCCGGCGAGCGTGAGAATGACTGGCAGCGGATCGGCGATATTTTGCCTGTTTCGATCTATGGTGGAACTGCTCCGGGCGGAGGAGGCGCTGCGGCTAGACCCCTCGCTTGAAGGTTGCCGCATCCTGCGCGCGTCGCTGGTGAGCCGGCAAAAATACCGGCGAATGTGGCGGCGGCAGGTGGGCGGAGGTTGAGGCCGCTGCGATAGGATGGTCGGAAGCGGCCAGCGATTCGTCATGCGGCATCCTCTTCTACCAAGACGCGACTTTTTGAAAATTGCGGGGATGGCCGCTACAAGCGGTTACCTGGCGGGCCAGCAGCCTCAATCGTTCCTCGGTCCTTCCGGCTCGGAAGACGTTGCCCAGACTGATTTCACATTGAAAATCTCCCCGATCACGGTGGAGTTGTCGCCCAATCGCGTTGTCAGCACGGTTGGATATAACGGAACTTCGCCCGGGCCTCGCTTGCGGATGAAGGAGGGCGTGCCGGTTAACGTAAAAGTGATCAACGATACAGATGTGCCGGAGCTAGTTCATTTTCACGGATTGTTGATTCCCGCCGATGTGGATGGAGCCGAGGAAGAGGGCACGCCGATGGTTCCTCCGCATGGAAGCCGCAGCTACCGATTCACGCCCACGCCCGCGGGGACACGCTGGTATCACACCCACACCATGGCGATGGACGATCTGCATCGCGGAAGCTTCACCGGGATGTTCGGTTTCTTGATCGTCGAGGGCGCGAACAATCCCGGCGCTTTCGATCAGGAGCACTATTTGGCCCTGCGGGACTGGGAGCCCTATTTCACCAACCAAGCGATGGACAACGACGACCTGGATTCCACGGGTCCGCAGCCGGAGAAGCCCGCCGTGCTGGACACGAGGCCGCCGGGTCTGGAGGTGATGGCCGATATTTTCTCCATCAACGATAAGTCGCTCGGCTCTGGCGAGCCGATTCGCGTGAAGCGGGGCGAACGCGTTATGTTTCATGTGTTGAACGCGAGCGCCATTGAGATTCGCCATCTGGCTCTCCCCGGCCATCGATTCAACGTCGTCGCGCTGGACGGGAATCCCGTGCCTACGCCCGCCGCGGTGGACGTGCTGATGGTCGGTCCGGGCGAGCGCGTGGACGCGTGGGTGGAGATGAATCAGCCGGGAGTGTGGATCATGGGCGCTCCTGAAGATCCGGTGCGCGAGGGAGGCCTCGGCATTGTGATCGAATACGCCAATCAAAGGCGCACGCCCCAGTGGACGCCGCCGCCCAAATCCAATTGGGACTATACCATCTTCGGCCAGCCTCCGTCGCAGCCGGCGCCGGAAGAAACGCTGGACATGGTGTTTGAAAAGATCCCGCGCGGAGCGGGCAAATTCAACAGCTTCACCGTAAACGGCAAACCCTACCCCCATGACCGGGAATTCGTTCTGAAACAGGGCGTCCGCTACCGGCTCACCTTTCACAACCGCACCGACGACGCCCATCCGTTGCATCTGCACCGGCACCAGCTCGAGATTTCCGAAATCTACGGCAAACCCACGTCCGGCGTGATTAAGGACACCGTAGTGGTGCCCACATACGGTCGCGCCAGCGTGGATTTCACCGCCGACCAGCCAGGCTTGACGCTGTTCCACTGTCACATCCAACAGCACATGGATTTCGGCTTCAAGGCGCTGCTGCGCTATTCATAAGGGCGGCCTTGCCCACCCCGATGACTCCCCCGCGCATTTGTGATAAACGCAGGGAGGAGGTGTTGTTATGCCCAAATGGTTGGCCAGCATATGGCGCAGGATCGGTGCGTGGTTTCATCGGAGCACGCCGGCGGCGCGCCCTTACTATCCGTCCAATCTTCATGGCCGTCATCGCTGACTGGCGGAACGGACGGAGATGGTGAACTCGGGCAGAGCCACGGAGGCGGGCTTCTCTTTCATCTGCTGAAACGCGTCGCTTAATTCGATTACGTGCGCCCGGGAAAGCTCCAGGACATGCTCCTCGGGTTGGTAGGCCGTTCCGCGAGGGTAGTCGGCGTAGGCGGTGCGCGACTGTTCGATATGCGTGCCGAGAACGTGGGCGACCGGATGGCGCCGGACGAAGTCCGCGAGGCGCCGCGCGCTGTCGGCGTATGCGGGCACATCGGCTTGGCTCACGTAAAGGCGGCCGGGATAGAGGCTATCGCCCGTTAGTAGATTGCCGGTGCGGCGGTCATACAAAGCAATGCTGGCGGCGTGGTGTCCCGGAATCGGGATGACGTCGATAATGCGGCTTCCCAGTTCGATCTGGCCCAGATCGGCGGGCCAGTTGGCGATGCCCGCCGCTTTCTGGATGTCAGCCGGCGTTGCAGCGACAAATTGGACGCCGGCGAGGGTCTGGAACGGCTTGTCGCCCGCGGTATGATCCCCGTGGCCATGCGAGTGGATGACGATGAGGGAAGGGGCTGGACGGTTCTTCTTCTTCGCCCATTTCTGTATCAGGCCCATCACGAAAGGAGCGGTTTGAACCTCTCCCGCTCCGGTGTCTTCAAGCAGCGCTCGCCGCTCCCCAAAGACGAGATAAAGAAAGGGCTTCTCGTAATGAATGCAGCCGGATTCGCGAAGAATATAGAAATCGTCGTTGTATTCGTGCACCACCCAGTCCGGCACGCTCACGCAGTTTGGTCCTCCGGTAAGCCAAGCTGCGGGAAGCGTGCCGGGTTCGAGCGCGGCGGCTGGGTCTGCCCCCCAAGCCGCGGCCGACAGCGCGAGAACGAGTGCGATGACGGCTAGCACGAGATTAGAACGTCAGCCTCAACGCCATCTGCAAGACGCGCGGAGCGCTGGCGGCGTTAGTGGAAGTGATCTCGCCGAAGGTTGCCGAGCCAAACGCGGCGTAGGTCCCGGCGGTGGTGAGACCAGGCTGTTGAGTAATGCTCAAGCTGCTTGGGTTGGCGAAGTTTTCGTGGTTGAAGACGTTATAAGCTTCCGCGCGGAACTGGAGGCGCATGCTCTCTTTCGGAAGCTTGAAAAATTTGCCAACGGAAACGTCGGCGTTCCAGAAATCGAGGCCGCGAAGAATGCCGCGAACTCCGACAGCGCCTGAAGGAGCCGGCACGAAGTCGTTGCCGGCGCTGGTATTGCTGAACAGGCTCGGAATTCCGAATTGATCAAACGTCAGCCCGTTGGCGGGAACCGCCCCGACGCCCGGAGCGAGATTGCAGTAGGAAGAGCTGAGATAGTTGGTGTTGTACATGCCGGAGGCGGTGCAATTCAGCGGGGTTCCGGTGCGGAAGCTATAGAGGCCGGTGACCTGCCAGCCGCCGATCATCTCATCCAGCCAGTTGGAGACATGGCTGGCCAGCGCCTTGCCCTTGCCAAAGGGCAACTCCACGACGAAGTCGGCGCTGATCTGATGGCGAGCGTCATAGTCGGCCGGTCCTAGCGAGCAGTTGGGGCAGAAGCCGTTTTGAATATCGCTGATGCCGCTGGTAAAGCCGGAGATGTTGCTGGAGTTCCCCGCAGCGCCCTCGGCGCCGGAAGCATTGTCGATGGCATGCGACCAGGTGTAGTTGAAATCGTAACCCCAACCATTGCTGACGGTTCGGCGCAGCGAAACGATCATCGCATGATAGGCGGACTTGCCGGCGTTGGTGTAGGTGAGCACGCCCGAGTTTTGCGTGGGGAAGAACGTATTGCAGCCGGTGATAACAATGCAAGTCCCATTGGACTGGCGGATGCGGTCCATATCATTTAACGTGTCCGTCCAGCTTCCCGCGTACACGTTGAATGCATCGTAGAAAAGGTTGGCGGAAGCGCTGCCGGGGATATAAAGGCCAGCCGCGCCGGGGAACATGTTTTGGAAGAAGGGTAACAGCGGAACCAAGCTCGGGTTGGCCTTGACTTGAGCCGGAGTGAGGCCCGAGTTATAAAGGTTCGCAAGCACCGCGGTCGCCTGCGCCCAGGATTGCCCCGACTTGGGATCCACGAAACCTTCCAGCGGCTGCCCGATATCCTGTTCGACTAGCGCCCGGTGAGCCAAACGGCCCGCGTAGCCGACTTCGATGGTCATATGCTTAGGAAGCGGCCGCGCATAGCTGGCGTTAAGGACGTATTCATACGGCGCCTTCAGGTCGCTGGCGACCGCTGTGAATTCGGTGAAGCCGCCGGTGATCAGCGGAGGCGTATAGGGAAACGCGCCGCCGCTTGCTGCGGAGAGCGGAGGATAAGCGCTGCCGTTGTAGCGCAGGGAGGTGCTGTAATTAGTGTTCACAGGCTGCGCCACGGAAGTCGCCAAACCGGGCGAGCCGCTGTTGGCGAATTGCGCCGCCATTCCGTTGCCGTAATTGTCGTAGACAATGCCCGCGCCGGCGCGGAAGACGCTGCCCTTGGACAGGATCTTCTCGAGCCAGGAACCGTCCTTGGGCGAATAGGCGATGCCTAAACGCGGAGCCCAATCCTTATAGTCCGTCGGATAATAGCCTGGGCCATGGTTCACCGGTCCGCCCACGCCGTAAGTAATGAAAGCCGTCGGCAGCGCGGAATTGGGAATGCCGTACATTGCCGCGGCGACCCGCTGCCCGAAATATTGATTCATGGAGGTTTGCGGAACGACCTCCACGCCGTTGGCTTCGTACGGGACGCCGTAGATCGAATATCGCAGTCCAGCGGTGATCGTCAGGTCGGGCCGCGCCTTCCAAGTGTCCTGGACGTATTCTTCGGGAGAATTCGAAACGTATTTGCGCGAGATGGGCTGGCCGAATGGAATGGCTTGGCCGTTGATGCCGTAGTTATAGGTGGCGCTGGCGTTGTTCAGCATGCCGAAGATCGCGCCAAAGGCGTTGGCCACGTTGGAGGTCGAAGACAGCGCCGCGCCGGAAATGGTCTGCTGAATATAGGCAAGCACCGGGGTCGTAATGTCGTTGCCGAGCCCCAGCAGCGTGTTCCGGTTGAAGCTGTAGCTGGGGACGTTCGCGCCCGAGGTGGTGATGTTCACGGCCTGGCGGAAGTTCATGCCGGCCTGAACGGTATGGCGCCCATGGTTCCAGGTGACATCGTCGGTAATGTTAGGGGTGGGCGCGATGCGCGTGCTGGGACGCACGGTGGGCGACAGCGTGGTGAAGCCGAAGTTCGGCACAATCGCCTCGGCGCCAGTGCTGGAGGCGCCCAGACGGGTATAGCCGAAATTGGCCGTGTTCACGAGGTTGGGCGTAATCACGTAAGTGTATCGAGCGGCGATGCCGCGGGAATTGTCAAGCAGTACTTGCGACGGCGATTGGCCGGGAAATTGAGCGAGCCCGCCATTGGGAACTTGAGACGCGCCGTTCAGTGTGCCGCGCACCGAAATGGTGTGGCGGCCGGCGTTGTCGATGTTGTAGTCCATGCGGGCCACTTCGGCGTGATTGTTCAGGGGCTGAGAGGCGTTGAACAGCAGAGAGTTAAAATTCAAGCCTTTATCGGAAGCTCCCAGCGGGTTGTTGCCCGAAGGATATTGCTTCATCAGGTTTAAAATGTACGGATTCTCGCCGATGTGCAGCGGATCGATCGCCTGCACGTCGGAAGGGCTGAGCGAGACCGTTTGCCCGCTCTTCAGAAGAACCTTGACGATGCCCTGCTTGAAGGTATCGCTGGGAACCGTATCGGACTTAGAGGCCTGGCTGCGATCCTTCCGCGCTTCCCAATTGAAGAAGAAAAACAGCTTGTTTTTCTTGATAGGGCCGCCCAACGACGCGCCGTACTGATTGCGAATGAGCGCGGGGCGAGGTACGCCCGCGCGGTTGCTAAACCAGTCGTTGGCTTCGAAATCCGTGTTGCGGTTGTACTCGTACGCCGATCCGTGAAATTGATTGGATCCGCCTTTGGTGACGATAGCGACTTGCCCTCCGGCGGTGTGACCCAAATCCGAGCCTTGCCCGGCGATCGTGGTGCGGAACTCCTGCACGGAATCGAGCGGAATGGGAAGCACCGCATTGAAGCCGTTGTTGGCGGTGCTGCCGCGGTTATCATTGACGTCGACGCCGTCCAGCGTGACGTTATTTTGATCGGGCCTGGCGCCCAGCACCTGTCCCGTCGCGCTGACGCCCGGCTCGACGCTTAGCAGCGCCACGACATTGCGCGTCTGCAAAGGCAACTGCTGGATTTGGACCTCGGTAAAGGGATTTCCCACGGTTGCGTTCGTGGTATTGATTTGCGTCGCCTCAGCCGTGACGTTCACTGTTTCGACGGTGTCTCCGACGTCCAGTTGCAGATTGAGCGTAGCCGGCACGTCTACTTGCAACTGGAGCGCCGCCGTTTTGGTCTTGAATCCGGGTTTTTGCGCTTCGATTTTGTACGGCCCCGGCGCCACCTGAAGAATTCTGTAAGTTCCGGTATCGTCGGTAACCTCTTTTCGCGACGCGGAAGTGTCGGTGTTGGTGACGGTCACGATCGCGGCGGGGACCGCAGCGCCTTGCGCATCCGTCACCACTCCCTCAAGCGAGCTGGTTTGCGCGGCAAGGGGCAGAACTGTTGCGAAGAAAAAAATAACAAGCCGGTTCATTCAGTCAATCTCCTCAATGTCTGTTAGAAAAGAAGGCGAGACTTTAGCGCCGCGGGAGGCGTCGCCCGCAAAAGCCAACTCGGCTAAGTTCCTTGAGAGACGGGTCGTCTTTTCTCGAACCAGGAGAGGACGGGCCTTAACATTAGGCCCATCGCGGGGGTGTATGCAGCTAAGTGTAGGGGAAGCCGCGGATCAAATCAAATCAAAAGATCCTATGGAAGCGATAAGACTGATGTCCGTGCGAAAGCGAAACGGGCACACGCCGGCTAAAAAAGCGGACAATACGCTTCCGTGCGGAAAGCCTCCCCACCAGGAGGGTCAACAGCTCATGCTTACGCCACAATATCGTGCAGGACATTGCCGGCGACATCCGTCAACCGAAAATCGCGGCCACTATAGCGATAGGTCAACTTTTTGTGGTCGATTCCCAAAAGATACAGGATGGTCGCGTGAATATCGTGAACATGAGTGGGTTTCTCCACTGCTTTAAAGCCGAACTCGTCGGTTGCGCCATAGATGGTCCCGCCCTTCACCGCGCCGCCGGCGAGCCACATCGTAAAGCCAAAGGGATTGTGATCGCGGCCGCGCTTGACGCCTTGGCCGCCGCCCCCCACTTCACGCACGGGAGTGCGCCCGAATTCAGATCCGCAAACGACCAGCGTATCTTTCCATAAGCCGCGCGACTTCAAATCCTTAATCACGGCGGCAAAGGCCTGATCGGAATTTCTGGCATTGACCTTGTGAGCGAAAATATCCGCGTGCGCATCCCAAGGGTCGCCCTTCGAGTAATAGACCTGCACCATGCGGACGCCCTTTTCCGCTAAGCGCACGGCGGTGAGAGCGCCGCGAGCGACGGCTCCAGGCCCATAGAGGTCAAGCGTCGCCTGCGATTCCTTGCGGATGTCAAAAACCTCGGGAGCTTCCGTTTGCATGCGGTACGCCGTCTCCATAGACTTGATTACGGCCTCCACTTGGGCGTCGGTCCCGGTCTCCTCCATTCGCAAACTTTCGATCTTTTGGAGCAGATCGAGTTCGCGCCGCTGCTCCGTCAGGCTGAATTTTGGATTATTGACGTAATTGACTAATTTTTTCGGATCGAAGCCTCTCTCCACGACGACTTTTTTCGGTTTGTCCTTGCCGTCTTTGTCCTTTTCCATCGCTTCCGAGGGCGACTCGCCGGCTGCGTCGTCGATGGCGTCGCCCTGGGCATTCTGCACCTTGTTCGATATATACGTGCCCTGATAGATCGCTGGCAAAAATCCGTTGCTCCACAAGGGCGGGCCGACGGTGGTGGGGATGTCCGGGCAAAGAACGACGAAACCGGGTAGATTTTGATTGTCCGTGCCGAGTCCGTATGTGATCCAAGCTCCCATGGAAGGCCGCCCCGCCTGGTTCGCGCCGGTATTGAGCATCAGGCAAGAAGGCTCGTGATTGGGAATCTCGGTGTAGACTGAACGAATCCAGCAAATGTCATCAGCCACCTCGCCCAAATGCGGCCACAGTTCGCTGATGTCCATTCCGCATTGCCCGTACTTTTTGAACTTGAAGGGAGATTTCATCAACTCGCCCGTGCGGCGCTCAGTTTTGATGTCGCCGCCAGGAAGCGGCTGGCCGTCATACTTCTCCAGCGCGGGTTTGGGATCGAAGCTGTCGATGGTGGAGCAGCCTCCATTCATAAAAAGGAAGATGACGCGCTTTACGCGCTGCGGAAAATCAAGCTTGCCGGTCATTACGCCGCCGTCGGCCGTGGAGACGCCGGCCCGCAGCAACGTTTGATTCAACATTCCAGCGAAGGCCATCATCCCAAAGCCATTGCCCACCCGGCGTAGAGCCTCGCGCCGCGTTAACGGGTTACCGCACTCATGCTCAAACATAATTTATGTCCTTAATTGATAAATAGAAATTCGGAAGAACTGAGCAGAATTTTGGCGTAGCGTCCCCAGGCGGTCGGCTCGTATTTCACTTCCGTCGCCGCGCCAGCGCGAGTTCCCCGCCGGCCGCCAAAACCGGGGACGCCGTCCATCATGCCCATGCCCATGTCGGCATTGTCCGCAGCCGGCGGCGCGCCGTCGGATTCAGGCGCGGCGCCGGCTCCGGCTGTTTCCGCGGCGGATTCCGCGGGAGAGATGGCGCCAGGGGCCGAATTGGCGGCTGGCGCCGCCTTGCCCGCCGGAAGCGCGTCCGGTTTCGCTCCGGTTTCAGGCGCCGCTGGGCCGTCCTGCTTGACTCCTCCTCTCGGGCCTCGCCGCCCGCCCTCGGGCGCTTTCTTTTTGTTTTCTTCGTATTCCTTCAACGGCTCCGTATGCAGATAGTCCAACCCGAGATTCAGTTCCTCCACGCTCGGATCGCGCGCATACACGAGTTGATAGATTTTCCGAATCCGCGCGCGGTTGTCGGCTTCCGCAGCTACGCGCTTGGCGAGATTCTCGGCTTCGATTTGCATGAAGTCGCTGTTCATCAGAAACAGGCGCTGAAGAGGCACCGTGGTTGTGAAGCGTTTCTCGGCGCTAATATTGGGCGGGGGAAAATCGAAGGTTTGAAGATAGGTGTCCAGCTTGTAACGGCTCACCTTGCCGTAGACGGTGCGCCGTTTGTTGGCGGGAGTCAGATCCTCGCTTGGACCGCCCAAGGCGTCGTCCAGGTCGCCGGCGACTGACAGGACTGCGTCGCGAAGCTCTTCGGCGTCCATGCGGCGGCGGTTGAACCGCCAGTACAAACGGTTGCCGGAATCCCTGGCGAAATTGGCCTCGTCGTTCTGGGTGGAAAGCTGGTATACGGAGCTCAGCATGATTTCCCGGTGCAGCTTTTTAATCGACATCCCGTTCTTGACAAAGGTGCTGGCCAGGTATTCGAGCAATTCGGGATTGGTGGGACGCTCGCCCATTTGCCCAAAATTGCTCGGCGTATCGACAATACCGGTGTCGAAATGCCCTTTCCAGATGCGATTTACGATCACACGCATGGCGATGGGCTGATCGACAATATCGCAGGCGAGCTGCAAACGGCCGCTGCCCTGGGTGAACGCGTCAGGCTCGTCGCCTTTGGCGAAGACGCTCAGGAAGTGGCGCGGCACCTCGGCGCCCAAATTTTCGGGGTTGCCGCGGATGGCCAGTTGAATATTCACGGGCGTTGCGGAATCCTTCACGCCGTGCAGGAACGGATAGTGCGGATCCAGTTTTTTGCGGGCGGCGTCGACATCGTCTTGCATCGTCTTGAGCCGGGCCTGCGCCTCGGGCCCGACGCGGCTTTGCAATCCCCATCCGCGAAACATCAGCACGCCGGGATTGCCCTGCCGGCCGCCCTCGGCCATCATTGCGTTGGGATCGTCCGAATCCCTCAACTCGCGTTGGAAAATTTCGGTGTAGAAATTGTTCTGCTCTTCGGGAAGGCTCAACAATCTAAGCCACGAGCCGGGATTGAAGTCCTTGTTCGAAACAAAATTGCTGGGCTTGTCGGTGCGCTTTTTCGGCTTGGTTCCCTCAATATCCTTATCCGCGATAACCTTGTTCTGCGCGTCGATGTCGGCTTTCGCCAGCATCGCCTCCACCGCTTCCTGCTGGAATTGGTCGGCCAGCTTCTTGGCTTCTTGCGGGGAGCCGCCCTTTTTGATCATGGCTTGCCAGGCATCTTTGTTATGGTATTTGTCCGTGGGCTT
>DATGLY010000007.1:0-3769 GCA_035293905.1 Bryobacteraceae bacterium | reverse complement strand
AGGAGCGGGACGTGCGGCGGCTCAGCCGCCCGCTCCGATCCTGCCAGCGTTCTGCCGTGTGGCGCTGACGCTCACTCCGTCTTCGGATTCGCACATCGAAATGGAGTTATGGTTACCGGCCGAAAACTGGAACAACAAGTTTGAAGCGGTGGGTAACGGCGGATGGGCCGGCAGCATCCAAGGCTTCGCGCAAATGCAAATCGCTTTGCGCGAGGGCTACGCGACCGCGGGGAACGACACAGGGCACAAAGGCGCCGATCCGGCGTTTAGTTTGGGGCATACCGAGAAGCTGGTGGACTTCGCTTATCGCGCCAATCACGAAATGGCGTTGAAGTCGAAAGCTCTCATTACGGCTTTTTACGGCAAGGCTCCGAAGCTGTCGTATTGGAACGGCTGCTCCACCGGCGGGCGGCAGGGTTTGATGGAGGCCTATAAATATCCGGAAGATTTCGACGGCATTATCGCCGGCGCGCCCGCGAATTATCAAACGCACCTGCACGCCTGGGACATGATGGTGGCGACGACTATTCGCAAGGACGACAAGCATTTTGTTTCAGCGGCCAAACTCAACGCGCTAAATAAAGCTGTGCTGGCGGCCTGCGACGCCCTGGATGGAGTGAAAGACGGATTGCTGAACGATCCCCGCAAATGTCATTTCGATCCGGCAACGCTGGCATGTAAAGCGGGTAACGCGGACGACTGCCTGACTCCCACCGAAATCGAAGCCGTGAGGCTAGTCTATTCCTCCGCCAGGAAAAAGAACGGGGAGTTGATTTTCCCGGGTAAGGAGCCGGGGAGCGAAACGGGTTGGGGCATGCAATTGGCCGCTTCGCCCGCGCCCGCAATGCTATCGCAAGGCTCTTTCCAATACGCGACCTATCAGGACGCCAATTGGGATTGGCGCACGTTCGACCTCGACCGCGACACGGCCGCAGCAGATGAAAAATTCGGTTATGTGAACGCGCCACCGGATTTAGTTGCCTTTAAGAATCACGGCGGCAAGCTCCTGCTGTACCACGGCTGGAACGATACGGCGATTTCGCCTGAAAATACCGTGAATTACTATGAAGCCGTGCTGAAGAAGCTGGGAGGCAAACAGGACAACTGGATCCGGCTGTTTATGGAGCCGGGCATGCAGCACTGCCAGGGCGGCCCAGGACCGGACCAGTTCAACAAGATGGCGATCCTGGAGCGGTGGAGGGAATCCAACATCGCTCCAGATATGATCTTGGCGGCGCACGTCACCGGCAACAACGTCGATATGACGCGTCCGCTGTGCCCTTATCCGCAGGTGGCCGCTTATAAAGGGAACGGGTCGACCAACGACGCCGGGAATTTCAGTTGCAAGATGCCGTAAGGGAGAATTCAGGAGTCAGAATCATGCTTAAGACATGGGGGTTGGCGTTGGCTTTGGGCGGCGTGGTGACCGCCGGCGCCCTGAACGAAGGCGTTTGCGACAAGTTGAAGTCGCTTCAGACGCCGGAGATCGTGCTGACTGCGGCGGAATCGATTCCCGCGGGACTTGCGCCCGCCACGCAAGCACGAGGCGGCGCGGCCGCAACCCCGGCGGGCCGCGGAGCTCCGGCGCCGCTTATGCTTCCGGCGCACTGCCGCGTGGCGGCGACGTTGAAGCCGTCGTCCGATTCCGAGATCAAAATGGAGCTTTGGATGCCGGCTGAGAATTGGAACGGCAAATTCCAGATGATGGGCAACGGCGGGTGGGCGGGAGCCATCCAGGGCCTAAGCCAGATGCAGGCGGCGCTTCGCGAGGGGTACGCAACCTCGGCCACTGACACGGGCCACGAAGGCGGCAATGGCATGTTCGCGCTGGGCCACCCCGAGAAAATTACCGATTTCGCCTGGAGGGCCGTGCACGAGACGGCGGTGAAATCCAAGATGTTTATCAAGGCGTATTACGGCAAGGAGCCGAAATATTCGTATTGGAACGGGTGCTCGACCGGCGGGAGACAGGCGCTGATCGAAGTCACGAAATTCCCCGACGATTTCGACGGCGTGCTGGCGGGCGCTCCCGCAAATCCGCACATTTACCTGCACGCGGCGGGCGTGGAGCGGTCCATCGAGTTGATGAAACATCCTGATGGAGCCCTTTCGCAAGCCAAAGTCGAAACGCTGCACAATGCGGTGCTAGCGCAGTGCGATGCGCTGGACGGGGTTAAAGACGGTCTTATCGGCGACCCGCACAGATGCAAGTTCGATCCCGAGAGTCTGTTGTGCAAGGGAGCGGACAATGACAAGTGCCTCACGGCGGCGCAAGTGGCGACCGTGAAGACGGTGTACTCCGATGTGAAAACCAGCAAGGGCGAAATTGTTTGGACCGGATTCGAGCCGGGCGGCGAACTCCAATACGCATCGCTTCGCGCGATTCCGACGGCCCCGGGCGGCGGCTGGGACAGTATCCGCATTCTGGGTCATCAGGATCCCAATTACGACTGGCGCTCTTTCAACCTGGACTCAGATCTGGCGCTGGCAGACAAGTCGGGCATCGACACGCACATCACCGATCTCACGCCTTTTAAAAAACACGGCGGGAAGCTGCTGCTCTATCATGGGTGGGCGGACCAAGCCATTCCTCCAGGCAACACCATCAATTTCTACCACAGTGTGATTGAGAAAATGGGCAGCAAGCAGGACGACTGGATGCGGCTGTTCATGATCCCCGGCATGATGCATTGCAGCGGCGGCTCGGGAACGGATCAATTCAATAGGGTGGCGGTTCTGGAGCGCTGGCGGGAGCAGAACCAGGCGCCGGATCAAATCCTGGCGTCACACGTGAGCAACGGTCAAATCGACATGACGCGGCCCCTGTGCCCGTACCCGCAGGTAGCGGTGTACAAGGGCGTGGGATCAACCAACGACGCGGCGAACTTTAGCTGCAAAGCGCCGTAGATACACGCTTCCGGCGGGCATGTTGTCAGGGCGCAGGACGCGGCCAACAAAATCCGGCATGTCTCCGCGGCGCTGGGGGGAGCTTCCGCTTGTTTGTGTGGGGCAAAATTTCGCGAACGGATATGGAGGCGGCATGACGGCGACTCCCGGCACGGCGATCGACTCCGGAGCGCGGCTCCTGGCGCAAGCGCGGATTCAGCATCGCAGGCTGAGCGGGCTGCCGTCGGGCGCGCGCCCGAACAACGTGGCCGAAGCTTATGCCTGCCAGAATGCGCTGGTTTCGTTGCTAATCGAACATTATGGGGGCGAAACGATCGGCTACAAGATCGCGTGCACGAACAAACTGGCGCAGGAGCTGTTGCACATGGCCGGGCCGTTTCATGGAAAGCTGTTGTCTTCCTTTTGTTACGATAGCCCAGCGGAGATCGAAGCGGCCGGATTCTTCATGCGCGTGATGGAGGCGGAGTTCGCCTTCCGCATGGGACGCGATCTTGCTCCGGGCGCGCGTATTCCGAGCCGGGAAGAAGTGACCGATGCCGTGGAAGGCGTGCTGCCCGGAATCGAAATTGTCGACAGGCGCTTCGAGGAATGGACCGCGGTCGGCGCTGAATCCCTTATCGCCGACAACGCCTGCCACGCCGCATGGGTCAAGGGATCTCTGGTGCAGTCATGGCGCGGTCTTGACCTCGCGGCGCAAGAGGTCAGGCTATCGGTAAACGGGGCGGTGATTCAGAAGGGCAATGGCGCGGCGGTGCTGGGACATCCTTTGAACGCTCTGCACTGGCTGGCGGCAAGCCTGCACGAACGCGGACTGGCTTTGAAAGCCGGCCAGTACGTGACGACGGGAGTGACTACCGACATC
>DATGLY010000006.1:0-2983 GCA_035293905.1 Bryobacteraceae bacterium | reverse complement strand
GCTGAATTGGCTTCGCTGCCGCCGGCCACCGAGAAGTGAAGCTGCCAGAGATCTTCAAGTCCGCGAGACCGGGAATTTGCCGAACTAAACCAGCACGCCCGCCGATTCGGAATTCTCACCGCTTCCTCCCCTTCGGTTTCCGGACGGGGCGAGAGCCCGGCGCAGAACGGATTGGGATCGCCGGCCCTCTGTACGATTCTGCCCGCCGAGGCAACTACGGTCACCTCCAAGTCTTTAAATAGTCGATGTGTTTCCCCCCCGCGGCTTTGGCGGCCTTGGTCGATGCGGTCCGCATCGCTTCCGCCCTAGCCCGCATAGCCCGCGTCGATCAGTAAACTTCGCCCGCCCGGCGATACGAGCAACGTGGACTGGCCGCCTTCGACGTCGATGAAATACATATCGAGGGTCTTGGCCCCTTGCGCCGCGGCGATGGGCAGCAGGAACAGAACCAGTACGCACATTGGCGTCGTAGCGAAGCGCGGGCCGGCGCAAAACTCCGGCTTAGAACTCCCGTCTCCCATGGAACGTTAGCGCCGCCGCCGAAAAGCGCCGCTCAACTTCAAAGAATCCTATCTCCGCTAGAAAATCGAGGGTTTTTAGATCGCGCTTGAGAAAAGGAAGCTGCAACAGGCGGGGACTTATGAGATCGCCGTCCGCCGGAAATACGAATACGAGGGCAAAGCCATTCGCGCCGCGCTCCACAAGACGCGCTTCCGCGGCCGGAATGGGAGCCGCGCCAGTTGCCCCAAGCCAAGCCCGCGCGTCGCGCCAGTCTCCCGCCACAAGCGAATCCCCATTCCAGCCGTTCGCAAATTCAACGACGGCGATGCAGGTCCGCTCCGCGCCATGATCCTCCGGCGGAGCGATTCCCGCTTTCAGCAGCGCCATCCGGACCGGCAGCGCGCTTTCCAAACGAACTGTGACCTGCGCCGAGCCAGGCCAGGGAGAGGAATCGCCGCGGTGAAATCGCCTCGAACTTTCAGCTAGGCCGCGCGCCCGCGCCGCCGCCGGCTTCGCCCACGGTGAATCGGACAGTATCCGGATCACATCTGCCTCCGACCATTGATCGAGCGGCCTTTCCCAGGGCCGTGAATTGGCCCCAGCTATCGGCCCTGCACACAAACAAAGCCAGCAGCCCAGCCACCAGGACATTCCCTTCATTTAACCAACCTCGAATGACAACCTCTGAAGCAACCGCAATAAGTAAGCGGACGTAAACCTCGGGCAAATTATTGCGATTTCCTTGTAAAGAAGTGTTTACGTAAATACTCGCCAATGTTCCTGCTTGCCGATCGGCATATTCCGCCTCATTGTTTTCCACAAACGGAAACGCAGTTTCCGCTCCGATGAAACCTGCCGGCGACCTTGCGCATCTTTCGTCGCATCCATTTCACATCAGGGCGATGTGGGCACGATTTGTGAAGAAGAGTAACTTCTCGAAATGGTGACGACAGGTTTATGAGGTTCTTGCTAGTCGATGCGGACACAGAATTGTATTCCGCTTTGGAGAGTTTATTCCGCCAGTGCGGCTACGCTTTGGATTTCGAGCCGGACGCCGCCGTGGTTTCAAAGCGCGTCGAAAGTTGCGCCTACGACCTTGTTATCCTCGACGTGACGCTTCCGGGAGCGTGCGGGTTCGATCTGCTCACCGCCCTGCGGAAGACGTCTCAAATTCCGATTCTGATTCTTTCCAGCGCCGCGGATCCCGGCGATCGCGTGCGGGGCTTGAATCTGGGCGCGGACGATTATCTTTCAAAGCCCGTTTTCCCCGAAGAATTGCTGGCGCGGGTTGAGGCGATTTTGCGCCGCGCGGCGGCTTTGCGTCCTTCGCGCGCCGATCTTCTTGAAGCTGGCGATCTGTGCCTTTTTCCTGGAAATCGGGACGCAACCTTCCATGGCAAACCGCTGCGCCTGACCGCGATGGAATGTGAAATCCTCGAGCATCTGATCCGCTGCCGCGGACGGGTGGTTTCACGAGACGCATTGAGCCTGCATCTTTATAAGCGGCTGTCGTCGCCCTATGACCGCGCCATCGATACCCATATCAGCCGCATTCGCCGGAAGCTGGGCGCGGGGCGCAACATGATTCTGAGCATTCGCGGGGCGGGATATCAGCTTCGAACCGGCGGCGAACGGGAGGCGCCGTGAGCCTCTATTGACCCACCGCGAGCAACAGCGTCTGGCGGCCGCTCACGCCGCCCAGGTTGATTGCGACCGGCTGATTTCCGGCCGCAACCGCGGGCGTCACCAGGTTGAACTGATAAAGTCCGACCGCGCCCGGAGCCAAACCCTCATAGCTTAAGGCGGCTGCGGCGCCCCCGATGCTCACCGTCAGCGGAGTCGCCAGAGTATCGCCGGCCGTCGCGATCTGCCCCGCGGCTACGGAAGGCGTCACCGGACCGAAGCCGACGCCATACAATGTGATGACGTCGCCCGGCTTCACGGAGGGGTTCCCAGGGCTTCCCACCAGAGCGGCGCCTTCAAAAGCGCCCACGTATCCATTTGCGAGTGCGTACAACCCCGGCGCCGTCGCGGCGACCGTGACGTTCGCTGGATCGCTGGTCCCATAGCCGTTGGCGACCACCACGGTCGCCGTTCCCGGCGCGAGTCCGCTGGGAACCTGAGCATTGATCTGGTCGGGGCTGACGTAGCCCACATATGCCGGAACGCCTCCGATGGTTACGGTGACTCCGCTGAGCGACGCGGGGGCGGCGTTTCCGGTAAAATCAGCCGCAGCCCACGGCCGGGTTACCGGCGACAGGTTGGACCCGTAAATCTCGATCCAGGTTCCCGGCGCAATCGTGGCGAATGCGCCGTATGCTCCCGCCGTGATCACTCCTCCGTTGTTGATGACAGGCTTCGGCCCGGCGCCGGATGCGGTGAAGTTCGCGCCTACCGTTTGCGGCCCCGTCATCGTAACCTGGCACGCGCCCGTGCCGCTGCAAGCGCCGGTCCAGCCGGAGAACACGTAGCCGGGATAAGG
>DATGLY010000005.1:0-12017 GCA_035293905.1 Bryobacteraceae bacterium | reverse complement strand
AGAACCACGGTTGCCAGCGACCAATAAAAGGTGATTCCCTGTTGGAACACCAACTTATCAAGGAAAGCAAAAACGATGACGAGCGCTGCGATTTCACGGAAAAACTCCCCCACCATCTCCTTTGACATCTCTGCGGCGAGGGTTTTGGTCGTCGCTCAAAGTTTATGACGCTATATATAGTGCCGTGGTTGTAAACCCCTCCGGTAGTAAAAGTAAAGCACTTTTGTGCAATTCACCAATAATTAGACTCTGGCAGAACCGAGAAGGGTACACCTTGGTCAAAATTCAAAGTCGCCCACTACCTGCCACAGGCCTCGCTTGACACTTTGAATGCGTACGTGATAAGACGCCATCACTTTGCCGGGGTTCACAGGGAACGCGGTGGTTGTGTGTGCTTCTAATCCGCACTGCGGGCGGTCCTCCGGGAAACGACAGCCTGCAGTCCATCAAATAAATCCCTGGGCCCCGGCAAAATGCATCGTGTGCTGACGCGATGCCCGGCATTCTTGCGTGCCGGCCGGAGAAACTGCCGCATCTTCGCTTCTGCGGCTTGCGGCCTCCGGCGGCGGGATCTCAAGTTCACGGGGGGTTCACAAATGAGCGACATGAAAGCTCGAAGTTGGCTTTTGGCGGTTGGATTCCTGCTTTTTTGCATGCCGGCTCTCTCGCAAGTAAACCTCGGACGAATTTCAGGAAACGTGACGGATGAAACGGGCGGCGTGCTGGTCGGCGCGAAAGTGACCATCACTGACCAGGATCGAGGCACTACACGGTCGCTGGTGACCGACGACGCCGGCGCCTATGCCGCCCCCACTCTTACTCCTGGGCAATACACGGTCAAAGTCGAAGCCAATGGATTTAACACCACCGAGCGCAAAGACGTTCCGGTCACGGTCGGCGGCGACACGCGCGTTGATATGTTGATGAGGGCCGGCTCGCAAATACAGGCGGTAACGGTCACGGAAGCGCTTCCCCTGATCAACGCCACCAGCGCGACTTTGGGCGGCGTCATGGAAAACAGGGAGGTGACAGAACTGCCGGTGATCGGGCGCAATTGGTTGCAATTGCTGCAGCTCACCCCTGGCGTGAACACCAAGCCGGGCGGCGGATCAAATGCCCACGCGAGCAATGGCATGCGTTCGGACGGCAACAACTACCTCTTCGAGGGCATTTTTAGCGGCGGCGTCAGGACCGCCGGGAACATTATCAATACCAACAGCAGCACCGGCGACGGCGCGAGCCTTCTGCCGACCGACGCGATTCAGGAAGTCGGCGTAAATTTTCAGAACAAGGCCGAATTCGGCTGGAGGCCGGGCGTGGCATCGAACGTGGGCGTCAAATCCGGGACCAATACCATTCACGGCACTGCGTTCGCTCAAGGCCAGACGAGCGCGTTGAATGCGCGAAACGTCTTCAATCCTGCGCCCAATCCGATACCCGAACTTACCTACGAGCAGTACGGCGCGACGGTTGGCGGGCCCATCAAGAAAGACAAGATTTTCTGGTTTGCGGCGTTTGAGGGAATGCAGTTTACCGAAGGAACACCAACCACTTTCAGCGTTCCAACCACGGCGTTAATGGCCGGCAAGACTGCTCAAAGCATCCCGGCCGCGTACCAGGATTTGGTGACCAAGGGAAAGATTCCCGCCGGCGCTATCGACGCGAACGGGAAGGTCGTCAACTCCGCTCTGCTCAGTCCGCAGCAGCAGTTGAGCGCCCAACTCGTAAATGCCGGAATTTTCCAGACGGCTATTCCCGATGCCAACGGCTTATTCAATTATGCTTTCACCTCAAAGCGAGACCCCAACAAGAACCTGCTTGGCAAGGTGGATTGGGCTCCAAACGAAAAGAACCACATTACCGGCGAATATTTCTATTCGCGTGACACTGAACTGGATAATTCGAACACCATCACCCAGCCGTACTGGATGACAGACTACTATCTGACCGGCAACGTCGCGCGGGCGACCTGGACCTATTTGCCGAACTCAAGCTGGGTGAACGAGTTTCACTTTGGATACGACCGCAAAGTCGAGAACCAGTGGCCCGCGGAATGCAATCCGGGCCGAGCCGCGGCGCCACCCGACTACGGGCCGTTGAATACAGGTCTGACGCCTTGCAGTGGGTCGCCGAATCCCAGCCAAAATGCTTTGTTTGATATCGGCATTCAGGGATTTCTTACCTCCGGCAGGGGAACCACCAGTTCGCCCGTTGTTACTCTCGGTGGAGGCGGCGGCCAGAGAAGAGTGGAAGGTTATTGGACGATCGATAACATTGTTTCGTACGTCCACAGCAACCACAACGTGAAGTTCGGATTCGAAATCCGCCGTCCTTACTTCGACGGGGCGTCTTACACCGGCAAACTGGGTAACGTACTTTTCGGCACCGGAGGCATCGACGCTTTCACCGGTGCGACGGCCTTGGAAGATTTCCTCATGGGCTTCCCCAGCAACGGTTCGTATACGGCTGGAGATCCTACTTCAACTCAAAGGAACTGGAACTACGGACTATTCGGGCAAGACGACTGGCGCATAACTCCCCGCATAACCCTCAACCTCGGATTGCGCTGGGAGTACGAGACCGCTTTGAGCGAAGACAACGACAAGCTGGCCATATTTGATCCCACGTCGCCCATCGGGCTCACTCAACTGGGAAATGGAGCCAGTAGCCCCTGGAACCCCAATAAGTTCCGCAAAAATTTCCAGCCGCGCCTGGGCTTGGCATGGGACGTGACCGGAAAAGGCACCACGGTAGTGCGCGCAGCTTACGGCCTGTACAGCAGTTGGCCCGTATACAACGTAATTAATGGAGGCACCGCCAACCCGACCTCAGCCGCTTTCTACACCGCTAGCGGCACAAAAATTCAAGGGACCGGAACGATCGGGACCGGCACGGTAACGTTCCCCACTCCGGCGACCGGCGGCTTGCCGCTGATCAACTGGACATCGGCTGGACCCATGTTCCCGACCGGACAGATTGCTTGCGGAAATGGCCTGGCCAATACGCCTGCAAACATAGCCGCAGGCGCGCCCGCAAGAAACCCCGGCACCTGTGCAATTTCGGCCGTCGACCAGAACTGGCGTATGCCGTACGTGCAGGAATGGAATGTCGGCATCCAGCGCGCCATCACTTCGAACATGTCCCTCGACCTGGCGTACGTGGGCAGCCATGGCACAGACCTTTTTGGCCAAATAGACCTCAACGAACCGCCGGCGGGAACCACCAGTTCGACCAGAATTCAGACGTCCCGGCCGTTCTATAGCCAATTCCCGTGGATGGGGCAGATCACCGATGTCGGCAACATGGGTTTCAGCAATTACAACGCTTTTCAGGCGACCTTGACGCAGCGTACCTGGCATGGGTTATTCACAACCGTAGGCTACACCTACGGCCACACTCTGGATACCGCAGGTACCGACGTTGGTCTTTCCATTTGCCCAGACCCGACGGTCGGGACGCGTTGCAATTACGGGCCGACGGCGTTCGATATCCGTCACAAGGTTACCGGCCGAATCACGTATAACTTCCCCAACAAAAAGAGCCCAGCGCAACTGCTCGAGGGATGGCAAGTCAATAGTGTGATCAATATCCAGGGCGGCATTCCGTACGATACGAGGGATACCTCCAACAACATCAGCGGCACCGGCGAGAATACCGATCGCTGGGACTTGATTGGAGATGCAAACGATTTCAACGGATACGGAAGGACCGCCCACATTCCATGCTTTGGCGTCGCGGGGAGCACGTTCGGCAAGGACACCGCCTGCACCAGTGAGGCGACCATGAGCCTGATGCCGGCTGCTTGCGTCAGTGCCGCCACGGCTTTGCCGATTAATCCTGCCGTCGGCACCACCGGATTACAGCAGCTTGCGGCATTTGGCTGCTATATGTCCGGCAATTCAGTGATCGTTCCGCCCGCCCAGGGAACTTTCGGCACCATGGGCAAGGCTCTCTTCCGCGGCGCACCCTTTCAGATCGGCGACGTTGCGCTCCGGAAGCACACGAGGATCACTGAACGGCTTGACACCGAATTCCAATTCGATGTGTACAACGTCACCAATCATCCTGAATTCGCAATTCCAGGCGGAAACGGCAACGGCAGCACCAACAGCTTGACCCAGCCGTCCGGCTTTGGCCGCTCGATCGCCACACCGAATGTGAGCAACGGAAACGTGGTGGCCGGGTCAGGCGACGCGCGCCGCTACCAGTTCGGTCTGAGGTTGACGTTCTAAACCGGCGGCCGAGTGAACTTGGGCTTTTCTTAAACGCATCGAAGCCGCCTGATCGTTCGGACAAACTGCACGCGCCTGAAGACTTGATCCGCGGCACGCGCGTTTTATAATCAGGTTATGCGACACACGCGTGTCGACATCGGCGCATTTGCCGAGAAGGAGGTGATCCAGTGAGGTTAGCTTTACCTTGACGCAGTAGAGGAGGCGCTTGTGAGACTAGCCGAGCGCCTCCCTCCTTTTTTCCCACTCGCGTTTTTCCCCGTCGCGCCATGGCCCAAAATGCTTTTCAGTAATTTGGCCCCAGTATTTTCACTGGGCCTTGCGCGTGCTATTTGGCCGCGACGATTTGCACCGGTTTATCGAGCTTGAAGGTCAGCACGGTTTCCGCCGGCACGCGGATCGCGGATCCCTTCGTCAGAATTTGTGTCAGCGCTCCGCCGCCCGCGCCCGCACCCGCTCCAATCGCGGCCCCTTTCCCGCCGCCGGCAATCGCGCCGATGATCGCGCCCAGAGCGGCGCCGCCGCCGGTGTATTCCGCCGTGCGCGTGTTGGCGCCAATGCCCGATTTACCGCTCTTCCGCAAATCCGCGGTGCTGAGCAGGTATTCCTTGCCTTCCACCGTGACGGAATTCAAATCGAGAACAAGATCGGAGGCTCCACGGAAGCGGCCGCCTTTGGAAGCGGACCGGATGACGATCTGCGCATTCGCCCCGTGAGGAATGGCCACGTCTCCCGCGCCGTCGCGCACATCGTCGGCGATCTCCGCCGCAAACGTCTGTCCTTCGGCGGCTTCGCCGGAATCGATGGTATCTTCGGTGCGCACCGAAACATCGGTGCCGGCGGGCAGTTCGTAACTCTTGGTGTGAATTTCCGCGCGGCTGGGATGATAGTGATTTTCGTGGACCTCGGCCGCCTGTTTGGGCGACGGCGTGGGCTCGTTTTGTGGCGCGGCGGTGTCGCCGTACTCGATCGATTTCACCTGATTCAACGCGACCGTATGCGTCGCATTGTCGTCGCCGGCGAGCGTCACTCCCGAGGCGGAATTCGACGTAACCGTGCCGCTGAGCCGAGTGCCATCACGCAATAGCAGTGTCGCATGCGGCTGATTCGAACTTCCGTTATTCCCGCACGAACTCAAAAGGGCAGCGCCAATCGCTGCCGTTAGAAGAATAGACCGCGGCGCGGCGAAAAAAGCATCGAGCGATTCGAGGGCGCGCTTCATACGTGACGCATAAGTCATGGTAAGCCTCCGATGGTGTGGCTCCTCTGCGGACCTGGGTACCCGGATTCTAGCAGCAATTCCCTTGTCGCTCAGAGCACGGAAGCACACACCTGTGGTATTGGCCGCCGAGTGGGCGGGATTCCCTCGGGTGTACACCCTCACGTTCCACGCTAAACTACCGCGGCTATGGCTTCCGAACGCATGTTGCGGCCGTCGATGGCGGTGCTTCTCTGGGCTGTGCTCAGCCTGGGGGCGGCGTTGTATGCAATCCGGGAGGGTTTAGCCACCCCGGGGTATTTCGGGCTGCTGGTCGCATTTCTGGTGCTGCTCGCGGGTGAGATCTGGCTGGCATCGCCGGCAATTCTGAAATCGCTGCAAGCTGCGCTCGGGCCGCGGGCCGGCATCATTGTCGCGTTTGTGCCTCTGGCGGCGTACTTCGCGTATGCGCTGGGCACGGGAACATTCACGTGGTGGCGCGGCGGGATTGCCGCGGCGTATGCCGTTGGTCCTTCGCTGCTGGCGGCATCAGCGGGCGGAGGCAAATCGGCTCGGGCCGGAAAACTTGGCGCATGGCAAGACTACGCGGCCATGCTCATCATCGCGCTGCCCATCAAGCTCGGATGGCTCCGCGTGCTCTTTCCAGTTCCGGATTTCCGGCTGGTCTACCTGCTGACCGTGCTGATGGGCGTGAACGCGGCGCTCGCCGCGTTTGTTTTCGTGCGGCGCGCGGACGGAATTGGTTACGCGGCGGGATGGGCCCCGGGCTGGGGTGTGAACTACGTCGTTGCGCTCGCGCTGATCGCCGCAATCGATATTCCGCTGGGGATCAGTCTGCGGTTCATCAGCTTTGGCCCGCGGCACGCCGGCTGGCAGGCGATTGCCGCAAACGCGCCGGCTATTTTTCTCTTCACCGCCGTTCCGGAGGAGTTGCTCTTCCGCGGCCTGCTGCAAAACGCCCTCGGCAAAACGCTGGCGAACGAAACGGCGGGATGGATTGCGGCTTCCATCATTTTTGGATTTTCGCATATCGCCAACGGACGGTTTCCCAACTGGAAATATGTGCTGCTGGCGACGATCGCGGGATTTTTTTATGGCTACGCCTGGCGCCGGAGCCGGTCGTTATTTCCGGGAGCGCTGGTGCATGCCAGTGTTGACGCGCTGTGGTTCGCCCTGTTCCGCACGCTGTAGAACACAGGCGTCCCCGTGCAGGCCCTTCGGCCAGGTGTTGCGAACCGCGTATCAAACAGCGCAAAACTGCCGGTGTTTACTGATACGCTGTATCGCCCTGGCATCGTTTCCAACCAGCGGAAAGCGGGCCGGTTCTAATTCCTGCGTAGTATTAAAGGAGCGTTTCTTGGTCAAACGGGAGATTCGAGCGATTCTGCTGTTTGCATTGCTGGTGTTGGCCAGCGCGAGTTTTGCGCGGGCGCAGAGCCTGAGCCCGTATTTCGGCATGGGAACGGGCACTGCTTCCGCGGGAACGAGCACGGGATGCCCGCCGCAGCGGCTCTTCGACAGCCTCAACGACGCGTGTGAGCCGGCACCCAAGATCGGCGGCCTTTTCGGTATTTTCGGCGCCGATTTGATGCTCCTGCCTCACCTGGGTATCAATGGCGAATACGCCTTTCGCTTCGGCCAGGCGCCGTTTCTGCCGCTGGGAGGATTGAATTTTCGTCCTGCGTTCTACGATTTCAACGTCGTCTGGCAGCCATTCTCGCTGTTGCGCATCGTTCCCGTCGTTGAAGGCGGCTTCGGCGTTGCCAGAGTTTCGCTGTACGCCACTCAGACCACCACCGTCGCAGGCATCACCAACACCACCAACGTCGGCGCGGGCGGCGCCAATCACTTTCAGGAGCATGCGGCTCTCGGCGTGAAGCTTTACATCACATCGGATATTTTCATCAAGCCGCAATTTGACTTTCACTACGTTCCGCATCTCACCGATCAGTTCGGCCGCGACTGGGTCCCGCAGTACACCGTTGCCGTCGGTTACACATTCGGCCGGCGGTAGCTCAGCGCGAAGCGTCTCTGGACTCACCGCCTTCACCCGGCGCCAAAAGCGCCACTGTGTTGGCTGACAACCAGCACCTGTCGGGAGATCGACCTAATCGGTGTAACCTCCCGCGCTCTAAACGCATTTAAATCATGACGGGCTGCTGATGGGTTCGACCCGGCCGCTCGTCATATACAGCGAGGCTCGGGCCAACCGGGGAAACAGCGGCTCAATTTTTGGGGTGGCCACTCGAAGTAAATGAAATACGAATTGTCTCGCAACATACCCCTCGCTCTGCGGCATTACATGCTTTCAGTTTTCTCAGTCGCCGCGGCGGCGGTAATAGCGCGTCAAATCAACGGTTTCATTCCCGGACTGTTTGCCTTTCCTTTTCTCGCGGCCATTCTTGTCACTGCTCGTTGGGCCTCGAAGCGAAGCACCATACTGGCCGTTGTGCTGTCGGCAGCGGCGATTTCTTATTTTTTTCTGCCGCCAGTGAATTCCTTTGCCGTCGCGCCGAGCGCCTTCCCATTTTTTGGCTGCTTCCTGGGATGCGCCATGACGCTGAGCTTTCTGATGACAGAGTCCGGGCAGGGGGCATTCGACGTTTACGAGAGACCGCTGCGTCAGTCGTTTGACCTCGGAAAAAAAGTGTGGGAGCAAAGCGGCCACCGGCGGGCTGCCGCGCGCTCTTCCTCAAAGGCTGCCATCGGTCCAAACTCGCGCCTGGACTTTCTCGCCATTGGCCTGGTTGTCTTCATAATTTCCGCGCTCTACTGCGCGCCCGTCGCCTTGTATTACCGCAACTGGTCCGGCGGTTTGTTGTTTCCGGTGCTTGTGACTTCAATCATCACCTATCTTGTTGCCCGAAAGTGGCGGTGAGACCAAGCGGCTCCGCCGCACGAGGTTAGCTTTCTTCTCGCAACGGCGCTCTCGCAAGGGCGGTTGCCGGCCAATCGCGCATAGCTGTTTGCACGCGCCCTGATTGAGGTGATGAAGCGGAATCGGCTCTGCTCTTTGGGCAAAAAGCCGGATATGTGTGCCGGTTTGTTTTCGCGGTGGTCCGGACGGTCCGAGTTCCGCTAACTTTTTTGTGCTGTTATCATCTTTGGACGCAACGCCACTCGCACTGCGGCCCTGGAGTATGCCGTGAAGGATCTGGCCCGCATCCTCGCACTCGTAATCGTGATTTCAGCGCCCGCGCCAGTCGCGCCGGCAGCGCGGTCGATTTTCGCGCAATATGCGTCGACCGCCGCGGCACAGAATGTGTCGCAAGCTGCTTCGACGGCGGCAGCCCCGAAGCCGACAGCGGACGAGCGCATTCAGCGCCTGATTGGCGCAATTTCCGAAGAGCGGCTGCAATCGATCGTGGTGAAGCTCGCGGGATTCGGCACGCGCGAGACGCTTTCAGACACGACCTCGAGCACGGGCGGGATCGGGGCCGCGCGCCAATGGATTTTCGACGAGCTCAAGCGCTCGAGTCCGCGCCTCAATGTTTTCTTTGACACTTACCAGATCGCGCCGCAGGGCCGCATTCCCCGCGCCATCGAACTGCGAAACGTCATCGCCATTCTTCCCGGCAGGACCGCTCGCCGCATCTACATCACCGGCCACTACGATTCCGTGAATCTCGGCGCCGGCGTCTCAGCAACGCTGGCCGCGGCGGCTCCCGGCGCGCGCGGCGCGGATTCGCAACGTTCGCCGCAATTCGATGCGAACGCGAATGCTCCCGGCGCCGACGATGACGCGAGCGGCGTGGCCTTGACCATGGAACTGGCGCGCGTTTTTGCCGATAGCGGAATCAAGTTCGACGCGACGCTGGTCTTCGCCTGCTGGGCCGGCGAAGAGCAGGGTCTGGTCGGCTCTGCCGCGCACGCGCAAAAGCTCGCGGAGGACAAAACCGCGGTCGAAGCCATGCTCAGCAACGACATCGTCGGCGGAATTCGCGGCGGAGATGGCATCGAGGATGCGGCGAGCGTCCGCGTCTATTCGGTGGGTCCGAGCGACTCGATGTCGCGCTCGCTGGCTCGCTATATTCGGTGGGCGGGCGAAGTGTACGTGCCCTCGCATCGCGTGCGCCTGATGGCGCGCGAAGACCGCTTCGGCCGGGGCAGCGATCATTCCTCGTTCACCACGCAGGGCTATCCCGCCGTCGTCTTTCGCGAGTCGAAGGAAAATCTCGCAAGGCAACACAGCGCCAATGACACGCCCGATGGCGTCAACGCCGCGTATCTCGCGCAGAACGCGCGCATCAATGCGGCCGCGGCAGCCTCGCTGGCGCTCGCTCCGCCCGCGCCAAAGGTGACCGATGAGCGCGGCCAGCCGCTCATCGCGCGCGATCCTTCGGGTTACGATGCCAGCCTGCGCTGGGCCGCATCGCCGGGCGCGGTGGCCTATCGCGTGTATTGGCGCGACACGTGGTCGAACGATTGGCAGCGCAACCAGATCGTCGGCAACGTCACGCATTTCGTTTTGCCGGGCGTCTCGATCGATGATTTCGTCTTTGGAGTCGCCGCCATCGGCGCCGACGGCCACGAAAGCCTGATCAGCGCCTATGTTTCCCCGGAACGCCCCGTTTCTCCTGTGAGGCTCGCCAATTAGCGCGTCAGATTTATCGGCTCGTTACGAGCTGAATCCTGCGCTGTCATATTTTGCGTCGACTCGGGCCTGCCGCGCGGCAGTTGGCCTAAAACCGAAACCGGGCTACCCTATCGCGTCCACTAGGTGGATTGCAGGACTCCGGCTCAGCTTGAAGCGAACAAAAGCAGCCGAAAACAATTCAGGAGAGACAATGAGCGAACACTATCACGATCCCGCTGATTTGCGCTTGCTGAAGCAGATGGCCAGCCTGGCGCCCAGCGATTTCAACGCGTGGCTTGCGCTCGACAAAATCGTCGGCCGCGAAGATGGCGCGATTCCGCGCAAATACCGCGAACTGATTGCGCTGGCCGTCGCCTGTACCACGCAATGCCCTTACTGCATCGAAGTCCATACCAAAGCCGCTAAAAAAGCGGGCGCCAGCCGCGAAGAGGTCACCGAAAGCACGCTCCTTGCCGCCGCTCTGCGCGCCGGGGGAGCCGCCACGCACGGCGCCATGGCGCTTAAGTTTTACGAACAGGAATAAACGCAATGGCGGATAAAGTGACCGCGCAAGCGGCGGGCAGGCGCGCTAACCTATTAGTGTCGTCCGAGGAGCGCCGGCGCCGGGCTGACGCAACAGCCGCGCCCCTCCGGCGCATCTCATTGGGCAGGGACAAATCTGGAGCAGGAAATGTCCAAGTTCACCATGAGTCCCGCCCGCGCGTGTGTTGACTTTTTTACCGATCCCCGTATCTTGTCTGACATGCCAGTGGTCTTGTGTACGGGTGTGGAACCAGGCCTCCTTTTCACGCGAAAGGTAATGCTGGAACAGGCGGGATACACCGTCCTGGTGGCGATCACGCAATCGGAACTGATTCAAGCGTGTAAGCAGCGCCGCGTCAATGTGGCTGTCATTGGCCACGAACACAACCCAGACACAAAGAGGCAATTTTGTGCCTTGGTGCGGCGGTACTTTCCGCTGGCAAAGATTGTCGAAGTGTACCCAGTCGAGTTGGGCAAAACGCTCAAATCAGCGGACGCATGGATTGCTCTGCCCAAGCAGGAACCCACCGAGCTTGTGGAGTGTATCGCAGCCGTTCTGAAAAGACGCGCTCGCATGCCACGGCGCTCACCTACGGACCGGCAATCTCGGCCTCCTGTTGCAAAATAGCCTCGGATTTAAAAGCGCAAGCGGATACGAACACAAGATTCTGAGTGCCCACAGGGATTCCTGCTTTGGCGCGGGCATTCGCTGACTAATTTCGGCGATCGCCCCTATTTTTGACGCCTTATTTTTGACGCCCTATTTTTGACGATAGATCGATTCTCCGGCCGCCGTCATTCTCGTTGCATTGGACTTTACAGCCAACGCCTTGTCGGTGGCGATATAGCCGACGGTCATGGCCACCACGAGCAGGGCCCCAATCAGTTTGGGCGGGCTCGGAACGGGAACATCAAACAAACGGCAGGCCATGCCAATCGCCAGCCCTATGAGCAAGCCGATAATGCTTTTGATCATTCTCCGCCTCCGAGGAAATTTTTGACATTCTAGCCTTGTGGCGGAGGCAAAACGAAAAAATCAGTGGAGAAAGCCGCGCCTTAGGGGGCGACGAGTGTAGTTACTCCGCCGGAGTTGCGACGCCCGGTGCGGAGTTATGATAGACTCCGGCGCATGCGGCGGCGGCAATTTCTGGTTCTTTCCGCGACCAGCGTGGGCGGAGTGATCGTCTATTCGCTCGACCGCAAAGTCTCTCGCCTCTCCGCGCAGGATAAATCCCTAACCGCCAAAAACGGCAAATCCGGCAAAGGCGCCGGCGCGAGCGGCGAAAAGACGCTGCGCATCCCGCTGCGCTTTTTCACCGAATCCGAAGCCGCTATCGTGGCGGCCGCGGCCTCGCGCATTTTCCCAAGCGACGATGCAGGCCCGGGCGCTAAGGAAGCGGGAGTGGTCATCTTCATTGACCGCCAGCTCGCCGGCCCCTGGGGACGC
>DATGLY010000004.1:0-12619 GCA_035293905.1 Bryobacteraceae bacterium | reverse complement strand
TCGAGATGGGAAAATACGAAGTTACCCAGGCCCAATGGCAGGCCATCATGGGCTCCAATCCCAGCGCGAATAAAGGCGACGATCTCCCCGTGGAGAACGTATCCAAAAACGACGCGCACGAGTTTCTTAGCCGGTTGAACGCTCGAAACGATGGCTATAAATATCGCTTGCCCACCGAAGCGGAATGGGAGTACGCCGCGCGCGCTGGATCTCCCGAGCCCACCGGCGCCGCCCTGGATGAAGTCGCCTGGTATGCCGCCAACTCGGGCGATGAGACCCATCCGGTCGGCCAGAAGAAGCCGAACGCCTGGGGCCTCTACGACATGCTCGGCAATGTACGGGAGTGGGTCGAGGACCAATACTCCGCTACTTACTACGCCAGCAGCCCGGTTGCCGATCCCACCGGCCCGGCGCTAGGACAGGGCGGCGGCCGCGGCCTTGGCAGGCGCGGCCGCGGAGCCTTCCAACAGCAGCCCGCGCCGCAACAGAGAGGCGGCTTTGCCAGGGGCGGATTTGGCCCGGGTGGCGGACGTCAGCTTCCGGTGGTGCGCGGCGGCGCCTGGGATAATCCCGCCAATTTCGTCCGCCTGAGCGTCCGCTACCACTACTACGGTCCAACGTTGCGAGTCGGCGACATCGGCTTCCGCGTCGTCCGCGAGCCTGCCGCATCTCAAGGAGCCATTTGAACATGCAGCACTTCACCGCGCCAGCTTTAGCATTGGCGATGATTGGGGCTTCGGTTTCCGCCTTCGCCCATCACTCGTTTCAAGCCGAATACGACGAATCCAAGCCGCTTACACTCACCGGAAAAATCACCAAAGTCATGGCGGACAATCCGCACGGCTGGATCTACCTGGACGCTCCGAACGCGCAAGGCAAAATCGTCAACTGGGCTTTGGAATTGCCCGCGCCAAATGTGCTTCGCCGCAACGGCTTTGACCGGAGCATCTACGAAACGCTCATGAATTCGGGAGAACAGGTCACCGTCACAGCCTACGCCGCCAAGGACGGCTCCAAGCACGCCTGGGCCGGCGGCCTCACCCGAGCCGATGGCCAAACCGTCATTCCGCTCGGCGGCATTCCCCACCGCGGCCGCGGTCCTCAACAAAACTAAGCTTCTCGCGCGGCATTTCGAACCTCGTGCTCCGCCGGGTTCGGTGTTACTTCTTTCCGCTTTGCGCCGCCTCAATCAGATCCTTGGTATCCCCCGGCGTGCAATTGAGCGGCATGATCTGATCGAATGGGGCCAGCACCAGCGTCTGCTTTGGAACCACCCACGGCTTGCTGAGCACTTTGGGATCTTCGAGCGTCGCCTCCACCTCCAGAGTCTTCGCGTCCACCCGGCGGTAGCGCTCCACTATGTGCAGCGCGTCGGAATGGAAAGACACCCGTCCTTCCGCGGAGATCCATGTGTTGTCGGTAAAGTTCGTCTTATCGACGACAAACGTGTCCCCCTCCCAACGCCCGACTGCGTCGCCGCGGTAGGAGGGCGGCACGTCGTCGCGATGCGGCCGTCCATCGGTAGGAATGATTTGAAAGCCGTGGAAGGTCTCCGTCAGCACCACCACAAACTTGGGCGTCTGTACGATTTGAGCCACCGCGCCGACGTCGAACATGCTGACGTTCAATGTGCCAAAAGCAGTCGGCACGCAGCCAAGCGTCGGATCGTCCTTATCGCTAAGCGTCTTCGCTTTTGCGGCGGCCGAAGGCGTATACAAGCTGGCGAACGTCGGGGCGGCTCCGCCGCCTCTGCCCCCCGCGTTAAAGCCCTTGCCGCCTACGTCGGCCCCACGCCACCACACGCCCGATAAATCCGGGTGACCGTCCTCGGCGCGGGGAACCGGACCCGCCGAAGACGCGTTTGCCGCCGTCTGGGCGGCCAGGGGCCAAGCCAGGGAGATCGCGATCAGGCCAACGGTTTTCATAAGGCCCTCACTTCCCTGGCCCTTCCTGCGGACCGAACAGGCCATAGGTCTTCCCATCGGCGGTAATCAACTCCCGCAGCATGCCTCTTTTCTGTGATGCGTCTCGCGCCCGGAAGCCCTTGATGGTGACCTCCGTTCCCTGCTTAAGGACGTTCGGCCTGTAGCCGTTCCGGATCATTCCGCTCGGCGTGCCCGCTTCAAAGGCCCAGTGCTCCACGTTGCCATTGGCGTCCTTCACGTCGATCAGGAACCACGAATGCGGGTTTTCCAGCCGCACTTGCGCGATCGTCCCGTGAACTTCTATCGACTGCGTCGTATCGTACGCCGCCGCGAAGGAATGATGCGCCCACGCCGGCGCGGCCGCGCCCAGGGCAACCCACACGCCCGCCACGGTGGAAAGAAAGGTTATTCTCATGCCGCCTCCCAACTGGTCCAAAGTATACAGGACTGGAGCCGCCGGTTCAACCGCGGGGTCAGTTCAACCGGAGGATCTGCACGATGTTGCTGTAATCGTCGGTCCAGGGGCGTAAACGATCCTGCGTTTTGGTTTTGGCGATGTCCGCGTCGGCGAACTGCGGCGTCTGAAACCAGCTGGTGTCGGAAGTGACCAGCACCCAGGTCGAGGACGAGAAATAACTGGCCAGCCCGCCGTCGTCGTTCACCGTGTAGGCGGCCTTATGGAAATACTCCGCTCCCGCCGCGCACACCGGAGCCAGGTCCAGATACCGGTTGGAAATGTGCAAAGCCAGAATCCCATTCGGTTTCAGATGATGGAAATAGAGACCGATCGCTTCCCGCGTCAACAGGTGAATCGGGATCGCGTCGCTCGAAAAGGCGTCCACCGAGAGCACGTCGAAATTTTGAGCCTCCCCGCGGGCAAGCTGCGATTCCAGAGTCAGCCGGGCGTCTCCCATCAGGATCGCTTTATCGGCTTGGGAGTGCGAATAGAAGGTGAACCAGCCGTCCGCGCGCCCTGAGATGGACTCCACCAGCGGATTAATTTCGTAGATGCGCAAGTAATCGCCCGCCCGTCCGTAATTGGCGATCACGGCCGCGCCCAGCCCGATGCTGCCGATGCGCGCCGGTCCCTTGGCCTGTACCGCCCGGATCGCCCGACCCACTCCTGAGTTCTCTCCGTAGTAAGACGTCGTCACATAGCGCAGCTCCGGCGCCAGCAACTGCGATCCGTGATTGATGGTCCCATGCGTCAGACTGCGCTCCGCATTGTTATCCGAGAGATCGTCGTCGTGAATTTTCAGAACTCCGTAGAAATTGCGGACGGAGAGCCGTTGCCCTTTGTGCTCCTCATATTCGTGGCGCACCAGATATCCGGCCAAAGCGCCTAAGCCCACGCACGCCGCCACTCGCAGCGGCCAAGGACCCAACTTCCAGACTTTCACCTCCCATAGGCAGATCACCGCAAGCAACGCGCATGCCGCCAGTCCGATCGGCAGCTCGAGATAGGAATGAAACACGTGCGGGGCCGCCAGCGCGACGATAATACCGCCCAGCGCGCCGCCCAGCGAGACCATCAAATAGAACAAAGTCAGATGATCCGCTCCCGGACGGCGCCGCGCCAGTTCGCCGTGGCACAACATGCAGCAAAAGAAAAGACCGCCCGCATACAAAGGTATGATCTCCCGAATGTGCGTGTTTCCCGAATCGGCGTAAATGAAATACGCCATCAATCCCAAAAGAGGCGCCAGCACAGCCACGTAAAACCAGCGCTCGCGCACGAACAGAGCCAGCATCAGCAACGCGGCCACGGCGGCCGAGCGCCACGGCAAGCTCAGCAGCTCCCACAGATGGAAGTACCAGCCCAAATACGCCAGACCAATGGCCAGCGCGCCGCCCAAAATCCACGACCCTGCCCCGCCGTCGCTCTCAAAGCACAAAATGAAACTCAACAGATATAGGGCCAGCGGAATGACCCACAACAATGGAATCGGAGCTACGTTCTGGCTCAAGTGATTGGTGATCGAAACCAGCAGCACCGAAGCGCAGGCCGCCAGACTGACCCAAAGCGCCAACTCGACCGCCGCCGGCCTCGGCGTCGAAATCGCTTCGCGCGGAAACTCCGCTGCCTCTACCTGGGCCGGTTTTACTCGCGAGGACCAGGCCGACGCTCCGCATAACAAAACAAAACCCGCGTAAACTCCGCTCCAGATGTAGGCCTGTTGCCGTGAAGAAAGCGCGGGTTCCACCAGAAACGGAAAGCTGATTAATCCCAACATCGAGCCGAAGTTCGACAGTGCGAATAGCCGGTACGGCATAAGTGTGCCGGAGCGGCGAACGTACCAGGCTTGCAGAAGCGGGCTCGTGGAAGACAGCAGGAAGTAAGGCAAGCCGATGGTGGCCGCCAGCAGCAGCAAAATCCGAAGCGTGGGGTCGCCGGCCGCCGACGGCTTCCAGTGAGGATTGGGAAGAATCGGAAGCAGCGCCGCGCTCAACAGCAAAAGGGCTCCGTGAACCTGCGCCTGCGTCTTCGCCTTGAAATTACGAATCAGATAATGCGCGTATGCGTAACCGGCCAAAAGCGAAACTTGGAAAAACAGCATGGCCGCGCTCCACACCGCGGCCGAGCCTCCGAACCAAGGCAAAATGATCTTCGCGATGAGGGGCTGAACTTGGAATAGCAAAAACGCGCCGAGAAAAATTGTGAGGGCATAGAGGAACATGGGCAAAAACCAACTCGCTCACGCAAAGCCGCAAAGTCTTTGCGCGGAGACCAATCCTTTCACGGGACAAATCGACGGACCCAGTCCGGCAGGCTGATGCTAATGGCGACGATATCGGAATAATCGTCCGTCCATGCGCGGAATCCCGGCCGCGATTTCATAGGCTGCACCGATTCGTCCTGAAATGCCGAATGCAGAAAAAATTCGCGCTGGGGGGACAAAACCATCCAGGTTGACGACACATAATATGGTTCGAGCGTTCCATCGTCATACACCGTCACGCCGGACCAGCCCAGTTCCTGGGCGCTCTGCGCCACCACCGGCTCTAGGTCCAGGTACCGGTTGGAGATATTAAACACCAGAACGCCATCCGGCTTCAGATGCCGCAAATAAATTCGGTACGCCTCGCGGGTCAGCAGATGCAGCGGCACAGCGTCGCTGGTGAAGGCGTCCATCGCCAGCAAATCCAGTTGCTCATTGGGCAGACGTTCCAAAACCAGGCGGCCATCGCCCATAAAGATCTGCTTATCGGCGGGGCAGGAGCGGAAGAAGTCGAATTTCAAGTCCGGACCGGCGTTATCTCCGGAGATCTGGCGCACGAGCGGATTAATTTCGTAATAGTGCAGCGTGTCGCCCGCCCGCGCCAGCGAAGCCGTGACGCCTGCGCCCATTCCCAAAATCCCTATCCGAACCGGACCTCGGGACTGCTTGGCCGCGATGGCCCGCGCGATTCCCGTCCCGCGCCCGAAATAAGACGTTGCAATGCGCCCGCCCCCCGGCGTCAGAAGTTCGGTTCCATGATTGATCGTCCCGTGTACGAGAACGCGCGTGGCGGGCGTATTGTCCGCCGCTTCGTCGTCGCGCACGTGCAGCACCCCATAAAAATTGCGGATGTTCAGGCTGTAATAACGCTGGTTCTCGCGTTCGTTACGGCCCAAATAGACGGTGAAGCCCACACTCAGAATCAACAGGGAATAGCGCACCCACAGCGGGCGCGCCATCCCGGCGTCGTCGTTCCACAAAGCCAAACTCGCCAGCAGTGCGCATCCGGCGACTGCGATCGGCAGCTCCAGGTATGTCGGAAAAACGTGGGGCGCGATCAGCGCCACAAACAGCCCGCCCGCTGCGCCGCCGATCGAAACCATCAGATAGAACTGCGTCAAATATCGGGGATGCGGCTTCCTTCGCGCCAATTCGCCGTGGCAAACCATGCAGCATACAAACAGCGCGCCGCACAGCGCTGCGATCATTTTCCCTATGTCTTCATTGTTATCCGACTTGTACATCGCATACGGATACAGGGCCAAGGCCGCCACCAGCAGCGGCAGAAAGATAAACCGGTGATAAATATGGCCTTCGAAACAGAAGATAAAGCTCAGAAGATAAATGCTGAGCGGCGCCACCCACAGTAGCGGGATCGGCGCCACGTTCTGCGTAAGCAGGGTCGTGGTGGAAAGCAGCAGAATTGAGGCGCACGCCGCCAGCGCAATCCAAAAGATCATCGAGGCCGCGCTCGGAGGCCTCTCTTCGGCCGCCCAAGCTTCGTCGGCTTCCGGCGCCGCCGCGCCGCCGCTCCGCCACCCCGTAAATGCGCAGACCGCGGCGAAAAGGGCGTAAAACCAGGACCACGCTTTCGCCTGTACTCCGAGCCTCAACCGCGGCTCGATCAATAATGGATAGCTCAGCAGCGCCAGCATCGACCCGAAATTCGACAGCGCAAACAACCGGTAAGGAATGACGCCCTTTCTTGACCGCAAATACCACGCTTGCAGCAAAGGGCTGGTGGAAGAAAGCAGCAGGTACGGCAGCCCCACGGTCGCCGCCAATAAAAGCAGGATTTGAAAGGTCGGATCGCCGCTCGCGCTAGGCTTGAAGTACGCCGAAGGAATAATCGGCAAAGTGAAAAGGCTCACCGCCAGCAGCGGCGCATGCACCTGCCATTGGCGCTTCGGCGAAACGTGCCGGATCAGCAAATGCGCATAGAAATATCCCGCCAGCAAGATCAGTTGAAAAAACAGCAGAGCCGCGCTCCACACGGCGGCCGAACCGCCAAACCATGGAAGAATGAACTTCGCAATCAGGGGCTGGACCTGGAACAGCAGGAACGCGCTGAGAAAGATCGTGACAGCGTATATCAGCACAGAGGCACTAGCATACCGTAGTTGACGAACCGGCAAAATGAACAGACGTTAAGACGGTCCGGTCGCGTTACCGGCGTGATGCCTCGCCGCCCCGGGGCGGCCGCGGCGGCGCCGGCATCGGCGTCGGCAGCCCAAAGTTGACGCCCATGGCGTCGTTGCCGTCCTCGGTCTTTACGTCGATGCTCGCGTAGCCTCCAAAAACAGACGGCAGAGACACGGCAATCGACTGGTCGCTCCACGACAACACGGGTAAGAGGTGGCCGTTGAGGAACACCCCGCATTGCCCGCACTCCGTTCCAAACCCCGTGCCGCGGATCGTGATCTTCTGGGCCAGCCCATTTACCGCCCGCTCCGTCCTTCCCAGAAGGGGACCCACGGAGAAGATCTGGGGACCGCTTTTGCAGCGGAATGCGGTGTAGTAGCCGGGCGGCTCCGTGAAGAATCCGCAGCTTACGACGCCCATCGAAGCGCTCGTCGCTTGAAACGCCCCCGCGCCTTGCAAAAACTCGCCGTAGAAAATCGCCCCCGCGTCGCCGCCATTGGCCAGCGTGGCGCCCCCGAAGGTCCCCTGGGTCAAATCCGCGATGGAGATATCGCCGGAAGTGTCGGCGGCAAAGTAAGCGCCTCCGTATTGCGAAAGATACGGATCGAGGGACGGCTTGGCTCCAATCGTCCGCCAATCCAAAGTATCCGCCAGAAACGAACGCACAATCCGCGCCGACAGATGCTCCGGTCCGTCCACATCGGCGATTCCCTGTCCGCTGCACCGGATGATCTGCGCAATCAAGCCGCTCGATGTAATGTGGCAATATGGCACGATCCGCGTCCGCTCGTCCGCCCGCGCAAACCCCAGCGATCCGCTCGTCAGAGAAACCAATCCGTCGCTCTGGTTTGGCTTTGCCTCCGCGCCCGCGTTGCCGATCACGGCGAGCGCGTCCACCCCGCGAAGATCGTCGCTGCGCTGATTCCACGTCGCCAGAGTCCACAAAAACGCGCTGCCCGGGGTCATCTCCGCGGTCTGGGTCCCGGAAAGCAAGTTGGTTTGATAGGACCCGAAATTCGGCGTCCCAAGCTGGATCAGTTTTCGGATGCGCGTCGAAGAAGGCGGATTCAGCGAACCGTCGGCTTGCAGTCCGGCGAGGTAGGCTCTTGCGATCAATCCGCCCATGCTGTGCGCTACCAGGTCCACTTGCGCCACGGGCGACCCATCCGTATAGGAAAGCGACCCCAGGTAAGCTCCCAATTGCTTTGCTAAGCTTTCAATCGCCGCTCCCGCCCCATAAACGCAATTGTTGAAAAACACTACCGAAAGCCCGTCGGACTGCAACAGCGCCGGCAACTGCCCGAATGTGCTGGCCGCGCTCGCCAGCGTGCTGTCCGGATTCGCAGGACAACTGAGCTGAAATCCGTTCAACAGCACAACCGGGGGCTTGCCCGAAGACGAAGCTTCGACGGTCACCGTGTCCACGGTCAGAGCCAAACCGAACGACGCCGTGCTGCCGTCTTCAGCCCGCGCCGCGATCCGCATTCGATATTGGCCCTGCGGTGTGGCCGGCGGAACGGTCACTCGGATCGCGCCAGTCTGGTCCAGGCTCACGACAGGCGGGAATTCCAGCGCCGGCTCGGTCCGCGTGGAAATGATCGCGGTGAACCCGCCGCCGGGCGATCGGGGCAGCGACCGGGCCTCTCCCGCCCTCATTCTCAATTCCTGAGTTTGGGCGAAAACCATGAAAGAAAAAGCCAGAACACAAAGGAAGCGAAGCATTTCGCATTATCACACCGCGCGCCGCCGCCACTCAAACAGCGCCACTCCAGCCGCCACGCTCACATTGAGCGACGCCACTCCGCCCTCGCGCATCGGAATCCGAACCAAAAAATCGCAATGCCTGGCCGTCTGCTCGTGCAGCCCGCGGCCTTCGGCGCCCAGCACGAAAGCCGCCGGCGAGGAATACTCCACGACGTCGTAGCGCTCCCGGCCGCTTTCGTCGAATCCATAAATCCAGTAGCCCCGCCGCTTGAGCTCTTCGAGCGCCCGGTTGATGTTCGTTACGCGAACCACCGGCAGGTACGCCAGTGCGCCTGCGGCGGCCCGCTCAACGGTTTCGGTCAGTCCCGCCGCCCGGCGCTCGGGAATGACAATTCCTGCCGCCCCTGCCGCATGCGCGGTCCGGATCACCGCGCCCAAATTGTGGGGATCTTCTACTCCATCCAGCACAACCAGCAGTCCGCCCGCCGCCAGCGTGTCCTCCAGGTTGGCGTACGCCGCCGCCGCGCCAAAGGCGATCACTCCCTGGTGAGCCGCTCCGCCCGCCGCTCGCTCGAGTTGCTCTCTGCTTTCGAAGCGCATTGGAATGTTACGTTCGCGACACAGCTCGATTAATTCCTGGAGCCTTCTCCCCCGCATTCCCCGCGCGAACACGACCCGTTCCAGCGCTCGGCCCGCCCGCAGCGCTTCCCGAACCGGATGTATTCCCGCCAGAGCCGTTCCGGCTACATTCGTTGAACCTTCCGCTCCGCCCCGTGGCCTCATTGCCATATCCTTAGCGCCCGTGTCTCCGAAGTAAGCTGGATCGGCCCGGCAAGGACATAGAATAAGGGTACTGCCTCATGAAGCGGCAAAACGAAGCCACCGCCGCGGCCCCTGCGCTTGAAATCGCCGCGATTCCCGACAAGCTCTACTTCCGCATTGGCGAGGTAGCGCAGCTTGCGGGAATCAAGCCCTATGTGCTTCGGTTTTGGGAGACGGAGTTTTCCTTTCTCGGCCCTAAGAAATCGGATACGGGCCATCGGCTCTACCGCCGCAAGGACGTCGAAATCGTTCTGGAAATCAAGCGCCTTCTTTACGAAGAGCGCTTCACCATTGAGGGCGCTCGCAAGTTCTTGGAGGCCCGTTCTAAAACGCATCCCAACACCGTTGTTAAATCGGCCAAGTCGGCGCTCAAAAAGCGAAGACAGGGCGAATTATTCGAAAACTCGGCAGAGAGCATCGAACGGATCCGCGAAGAGCTTCACGAAATTCTCAAAATCCTCAAGTAAAACTGCGGCTCGCCGATAAGCCCTCTGACTCGCATTCTTCTCCTCTTATGATTCGCCTCACAAGCATCAATCGCGTCCCGCTCGTGGTGAACTCAGATCTGATCGAGCACATCGAAATCGCGCCCGATACCGCTATCAGCCTTATAAACGGCCATAAATTCGTAGTGGTCGAATCGGCCGATGAGATTATCCGGAAGGTGGTATCCTTCCGGCGGCAGATCACAGCCTTCCCTCAAGGTAGTTTGACGGAATTGGCCAGGCAGCCCTCCGATTCGATGCTCGAATCCGCGAACGCGGCAGAATCGGCCCCGGTCTCTGGAAGATGAAGTGACGGAAGGCGTTCGTTCTCCTAGCTCTGGCCGCTCTCGGCCCGATCTTGCCACCGTGGCGGGCCTTCTTCTGGCCTTGGGCGGCATTGTCGGCGGCCTCCTGATCGAGGGCGGCAGGATCAAGGATGTGGCCCAGTTTACAGCCGCCCTGATTGTCCTGGGAGGCTCCACGGGCGCCGTGATGGTTTCCACTCCTCTTAGCGCCCTGAAGAACGCCGCCGGCCGTCTTAAGGACGTGATCCTCGATTCTAACCCGGACCTGAACGGCGTGATCGATGAAATCATCGCCTTCGCCACTCAAGCTCGCAAACATGGCTTGGTGTCTCTGGAACAGATCGCCGATGGGGTCGAAGATCCCTATCTGCGCAAAGCCCTGAGTCTGGCGATTGACGGCGCCGATCTTCAGGAGATTCGCGATATTCTCCAGCTCGAGATCGACCTTGAGGACCGCCGCGCCGAAGCCGGGGCCAAGGTCTTCGAAAGCGCCGGCGGTTACGCCCCCACCATCGGCATCATCGGAGCCGTGTTGGGATTAATTCAGGTCATGCAGCATTTGGCCAATATCGACGAAGTGGGGCGGGGAATCGCCGTCTCCTTTGTCGCCACCGTGTATGGCGTGGCTTCCGCCAATCTCCTGTTCCTGCCGGCGGCCAATAAGATCAAAGCCCGCGCCGAAGCTCGCCTTCAGCGCAAAGAACTGATCCTCGAAGGCGTTCTAGGCATCGCAGAGGGCCTTAACCCCAAACTGATCCGCTCCAAGCTGGAAGCCTACACCAGCGGCCGAGCGAAGCCCAAACCCATGAGAGCAACAAGACAAGCCCCAAACTTCGAGTCCCCCGCCGCCTGAACTTATGGCTCGCCGCGCGCGCAAATCCCAAGAAAACCACGACCGCTGGCTGGTCTCCTACGCCGATTTCATCACCCTTCTGTTCGCCTTCTTCGTCGTGATGTTCGCGGCTTCCCAGGCCGATAAGGGCAAGGCCCAGCAAGTCGCCGATTCTGTGAAAAAGGCGCTGGAAGGCGACAAGATGTCTGCAATGCTCGCCGCGATTCTTGGTGGAACCATTGGCGATAAGGGCAAAGGCAACGCGATGCTCCGCGGTCCTGGCGGCGCAAACAAAGCTCCCGAGGAAAGAAAGGAGCAGCCGCTCGCCGAGCTGGTCCCTTCGCTTAAAGTCCTCTCCGAGGAACTGAAGAAGGAAATCGAATCCGGCCAGATCCAGGTCAGCATGCAGCCGCGCGGCTTGGTCGTCAGCTTCAATCAGGCAGCCCTGTTCCCATCCGGCGAAGACGTCATCTCCCCCGCCGCTTACGACGGCCTCGAAAAGGTCGCCGCCGCCATCAACAAAATTCCCAACCCCGTTCGCCTGGAGGGCCACACCGATTCCGTGCCGATCCGCACGCCCCGGTTTCGCAGCAATTGGGAGCTTTCCGCCGCGCGCAGCATCGCTCTCCTGGAACTGCTTTCCACTCGTTTCGGCGTCTCGCGCGAGCGCATGTCCATTGCCGGCTACGCCGATAGCGCCCCCATTGCCTCCAATGAGACGGAACGAGGCCGAGCCCGCAACCGCCGCGCGGATATAGTGATTCTCAACGAGCAGGGCGTGATCGGCGAACCCGTCAAGCCGGCCGAACTCTCGCCCTAGCGGGCCAAATCAAAAATCCTATTCTTTCGCCCCAATCCCCAAGGCTTTCATTTTCCGGTAGAAATGGCTCCGCTCCAAACCGACCATGTCCGCCGCGCGCGTCACGTTCCCCTTCGCCTCCTCCAACTTTCTCAAGATATAATCGCGCTCGGCCGCCTCCCGCACTTCCTGGAGACTCCCGAACCGCTCGACGGGCCGCTCTGCACCCCGTCGCCCCCGGTCCAGCGGAATGTGCCGCAAATCGATCCGCGGCTGCGGATTCATGATTACGATCCGCTCCATTAGATTTCTCAGTTCGCGCACGTTGCCAGGCCAGGAATACTCTTCCAGCAACCGGAACGCCTCTTCCGATAGCTGTTTCGGTTTGCGTCCATAAGCCGTGGTGAACTCTCTCAGAAAGTGCTCGGCCAGCAGCCGTACATCTTCTCTGCGCTCCCGCAGAGGCGGCACGTGAAACGGCGCCACGTTCAGGCGGTAGAAAAGATCCTCCCGGAAATTGCCCCGCTCGATTTCTTCCTCCAGATTCTTATTGGTCGAGGCCACTACTCGCACGTCCACCTGAATCGATTCCAAAGCGCCCACCGGCTCGAAGCGCTGCTCGTCCAAAAAGCGCAGCACCTTGGCCTGCGTCTTCAGCGACATGTCTCCCACTTCATCCAAAAACAGCGTGCCGTTGTCCGCCTTTTGAAATTTCCCGCGCTTATCTTCATGGACGCCAGGCAGGCTTCCCTTCCTGCGCCCGAACAACTCGCTTTCGATCGCCTCTTCCGGAATCGCCGCGCAATTGACTTCCACAAACGGCTCGCGCGCGCGCGCGCTGGCCATATGGATGGCTCGCGCGATCAACTCCTTGCCCGTGCCGCT
>DATGLY010000003.1:0-87531 GCA_035293905.1 Bryobacteraceae bacterium | reverse complement strand
CGCTGCGGCATGGCCGGGGCGACCAGCCCCGCAATGGCGCCGAGCGCCAGTCCAACGGCCGCATAGGCCGCCATCAGCATGGCGATGAGCCGCCACTGCCAGCCCAAAATCTCCATCTCGGGAAATCGCCAGAGCTGAATTCCGGAGGAGAGAATCAGCTCGACTGTGCCGTAGATCAGCCACGCCACCGCTCCCCAGGCGGCTCCTCTCGCCAATTTTGCTGTCAGGCGCGGCGTCATTGCACATACCCCAGCGACTTCAGCCGCTCCCGCACACCCGGATCGAGCGCCGCGGGCCGGGCATTTTCGTGGGGCATGGTTTGAGCCCAGGCGTCGAGCCGGTGGAGGAGATCGGCGGCGCGCGGATCGCCGGCCGAGTACAGGTCGCGCTCTTCGTTGGGGTCGGCCGCCAGGTCGTAAAGTTCCGGAGGGCCGGTGGTCGAAGCGATCAGCTTCAGAGAGCCGGCGAAAATGGCCCTCCGCGTCCCGGCGAATCTGGGATTCAATCCGGCCAAGCTCTGCGGACTGGAGGCCGCTGAGTAGACGTTTCTATCGCGGGCTCCCTCTGGCGAGAGCAGGTCTATTCCCTGAAGGCCGGAGGGCGCCGGAATGTTCGCCGCCTTGAGGATGGTGGGCATCAGATCGACCTGGCTCACGAGCGCCTCCACCCGCGCCGCCGAGCGCTGGTGGGGATACTTGATCAGCAGTGGGACTCCCACCAGGTCCTGATAGACGAAACCCTGGTCGTGCTCAAGAAGTTGGCGCTCCCCGAACGCCTCGCCGTGATCCGCGGTAACGACGATGAGCGTATTATCATAACATCCCAACTGGCGCAGCCTGTCGATCAGCCGTCCGATGCTGGCGTCTTCCTCGGCGATGCCGCCGTCGTATTGCGAGACCAGATAGGCGCGCTCGCCGGGACTCAACGGATGCTCATCGAGCCGGGTCTGGCGGCGCGCATCGATGGCCGGCTCCAGGCCCGCGCCTTTTCCTGGAAATTGCGCATTAAACGGAGCATCGGGAATATAAGGATAATGAGCGTCCATGTAATTGACGAACACAAAGAACGGTCCGCCGCGCGCCTGGGCGCGTTCCAACAAAGCGCGGGCGCGCGGCTCGACATCGGCGGCGGTCATCACTCCCTTTTCCAGCGGAGAAACGTCGAACGCCAGGCGGAGCAAGCGCCTGACCAGGCCAAGCAGATAGAACGGAAGCTGCGCTCTTGCAAGGTTCACGGCCTTGCCGGTCACGGTGACCGCGAAGCCTCGGATCAATCCGCTCCAGGGCGCCAGATACGCGAAATTGGCGACGGCGCCCGCCGTCCAGTAGCCGTGGCCGCGGAGAAGCTCCGCTAATGTCGGGCGGCCGGGGCGGAGGGGCAGCGGGCTTTCGCCGTCCTGACGGAACGCACCGTGCCATTCGGGGTACACTCCGGTGAACATCGAGGCATGCGTCGGCAACGTGAAATCCGAGGTGGCGACGACGTGGCTGTAGAGAGTCGACTGGCGCGCGAGTTCGCGTAAATGAGGCGTCGTATCGCGTTGGTAACCGTAAAGAGAGGTGTGGTCGGCCCGCACGGTGTCCATCACGATGAACACCACATTGGGGCTTTCAGAAGGGGCGACGCCAACCTCGGCGGCCGCCTGCGCCAGGGGGCCTCTCGGGCTGGCCAGCACGGCGGCCGCGAATATTCCGAATAACGCCGCGGCGGCCGCCAACGGGCGGCGTATCGCCGGTTCTCCGCCTTTTCTCAAGCGTTCCACCAGAACCGCGAGAACCGCCACGGCCGCAAGGAACGCCACAAACACGGCCGCTTTCGAGGCCGGCGCCGCGCGGCCCAGCGCCTCCATGCTGATCCAGGGCGGACCGAGCAGCAGCAGCGTCGCGCTCCATGGCTCCGCCAGGAATCGGAATGTCTTGCGCCGCCGTTGAGAAATCAGCGCCGAGGCAAGCGCGGCGGCCGCCGCCAGCGCGACCGCCAGCGCAAGAATCTCATACCAGCGACCGGCAAAGCCGAACGCCACATTGGCCGCAAATGCGAGCGCCACCGTCCAGGTGGCGAAGATTCTTGCCGCCTCTGGATTTAGGTCGCGCCGGAGGGATCGCCACGCGAAGGCTCCCGCCGCCCCGAGCACAAGGCCCATGAACCCATAGCCGCCCAGCAGCAATCCCATCCAGCGCCATTGCCACGCCAGAATTTCCTTTTCGGGATCCCGCCAGAGTTGAACGCCTGTGGCGAGCACGATCTCGACGCATCCGTAGACGCTCCAGGCGGCCGCGCCCCACATCGACCATCGAATGACCCCCAGCCTCACTGGACTCGCCGCGCCTCTTTCAGTTGGAGGCAGACGACGGACTCCGAGCATTCCAACGCCACTGCTTCGATAGCGCTCAGCTTCACCGTTCGACACCCTTCCCTTGCGATTTTGCGGTCGCCGCGTGATGACTCCGGCGGCAGGCAGAACGGCGCGCGAAGCGGGCGAGACCGCCTTCCAGCGAGCATTCCGCCATCGTGTGGGCACAACCGGGCGAGCAGCCCGGTCTAGCGAATTCGACACACGAGCGTTCGCCAGGTCACTTCCCGCCTTGCACTTCGGATGCCACGTAAGGCGGTCTAATTGATTGAAAAGCGAGCTGTAAGGCCGAATCGTTCGGATTGTATCCGAGCTTTTTGCGCTGGCCGCCTTATGGGAAGGCGAAGATCAGGTTCTTGGGGCTTTGCCCGCCTGGCTCGCTTGGGTCACTGCACGTATCCAAGCGATTTTAAGCGCTCGATTACGGAATCGTCTAATTTTTGGGAGCCGTCTCTGAGAGCAGGGGCGGCGGCCGTCCAGCGCTCCAGCCGGCGCTGGAGCTCGATGGCCCGCGGGTCATTGGCGGCGTAGAGATTTGTCTTCTCCTCGGGATCCGCTGCGAGATCATACATTTCACTCGCGCCCGCGGTCCACTGAATGAACTTGAGCGTCCCAGAGAGCACCGCCCGGCGCGTGCCTTGAATTTTCCGGCTCTTTTTGGACGGGAAAAGCGCTCGTGCGCTTGCGAAAATAGCGTCTGAATCGGCGGCTTGCGCTTCTTTCAGGTTTCTGCCCTGCAAGCCCAGCGGCGCCGGAATGCCCGCAGCGGCCAGAATTGTGGGCATCAAATCCACCTGGCTCGCCAGCAGATCGGAGGTCAAGGGCCGGTTCTGCCCGGGATATTTCACTACCAACGGTATGTGCAGGTTCTCTTGATAGACCACGCCCGCTCCATGCCCCAGCAGGCCATGGCTCATGAAGCCTTCCCCATGATCCGCCACGACCGCGATCAAGGTGTTTTCGTACAAGCCGAGCGCGCGGAGCTGCTGCACGACGGCGCCAATGGCGGAATCGACGGAAGCGATTCCGCCATCGTATGCCGATTGCAGAAGGCCGCTTTCTATCGGCGACAAAGAGACCGCTCCGAAGTTCACTTGATTGGTGAAATTGTGCACCGAGCGGAGGCGGCGCATGGTCTCCCACGAAGGGCCGTCCAGGGCATAGGGCCAGTGGGCATCCATATAGTTCAAAAACAGGAAGAAGGGGCGCGCGTTCCTCTTGGCCTGCTCAAGCAAAGCTTCGGCGCGCGCGGTAATGTCGCCGGCCCGGCGATACGGCTCGTCGAACAGCTCGCCGCGCGGGCCAAGCGCCCGGCGAGCCAAAGTGCGCAAATAAAACGGATAAAGGCCCGAAGAGAGGTCGACCGGTCTTTCCCACTCGGAAACCAGAAAGCCGCGGCTGAGGCCGGTCCAAGGAGCCAAAAAAGCCCAATTGGCGACCGATTCGGCGGTCCAGTAACCGCTGGAAGCGAGGAGCTCGGGTAAGCTCGGCAACTGAGGGGACAGAGGCCGGGGACGGGGATCGGAAGCCGGCCCGATCCGCGCGCCGTGCCATGGAGCATACAGGCCGGTGAAAATCGAGGCGTGGGTCGGCAGCGTAAAATCCGAGGTCGCCATCGCTCGGGTATAAAGCGTCGCCGACCTGGCAAGTTCCCGCAGGTTTGGCGCCGTGTCACGTCCATACCCGTACAGGGGAAGATGATCGGCGCGGACCGTGTCCATCGTGATCAGCACAATGTTGGGTTTTCCGGCCTGAGGCGCCGGCGCCACAGGCTGCGTGCGAATCGAGGCAGGCGTGGCTCGAATAAGATCGAGGAGGAAGATAGCCGCCAGCGCCAGGCCCGCGGCCCCCGCATGGCGCAGGGCGCTGGGAATCCAATTTCTCCGCAGCCGGTGGACAAAGGCGGCGAAGACGGCGATGGCGGCGAACAACAGCGCCACGCCGCCGGCTCTGGCGAGCCGCGACTGCCCGACCAGGGCGTCCCAATTCACCCAGGGGGCGGCGAGCAACAGAAAAGCGGTAACCCAAGGGTTCGCGAGAAAGAGGATTTGTTTTCCCAACTCGCCGTAAACAGACGCCGCTGAGAACGCCAGGCAGATCGCCGCCGCCAGCGCCAAGCCGACATATTGGGGCCAGGCCGAAGGCCGGGCCAAAATCAAATTGGCTCCAAAGGCCAGCGCCACACTAAAACTGGCGGCGAACTGCCGCGCGTGAACCCCGTGCTGTCCTATCCATCCCAGGATCCAATCCGCGGCCGCGCCCCAGATCAAGCCGCTGGCCGCGTACACGCCCATGAGCATCGCGATCAGCCGCCATTGCCATGGCATCATATGCATATCGGGATGGTGGTAGAGTTTGGCGCCAACCGATAAAACAGTTTCCAGCGCGCCATAGACGATCCACGCCGAGCATCCAAATGCCGCGCCTTCGATGACGGCGAACTTCGCTCTTACAGGTCCGTTCATGGCAATTTCATCCAACGGCGATTCTTCCGCCAACAGGAGCCAGCCGCGCAGGGTGACCGCAACGCTGATCCGCGCGCATTCGGCCTTGGCCGGACATAACCAAGGGGATGGGCCAGCTTCGCCTGCGACGGGAAGATCGAAGTAGGCATTTTTGATGCCAGCGAATTCTGCTTATTCGCTTGAAAATGGACCGTTAAGGACGAATCGTTCGGATTGTGTACGAGGTTTTTGCGCTGGCTATTGGATCGCGATGGTCAGGCCCGCTTGGCTCCGGACGCCGCCTATAAACAGGTACAGAGGAACGGCAGATCCGGCATTCTTACAATTGGGAACCACGAAGTTGACCTGAATAATCCCGGCGAGGGTTCCGGGAACCGGACCGCTGTATTGGATTGCGGGACTGTTTGGGTTAATGTCGACTCCGCACATGCTGAGAGCGACCGAGGCTACGGGCTGGGAAGTCGGAGTCGTGACGAGCGGAATAACCTCCCCATCGGTAAGAGCAGGATTCTTCATGAGTCCGGCCCCGGTTGCAAACAGCGCGACAATCGAACCCTGACTCGCCGGATTGGAAGGGGAATTGTAACTTCCGTCCTGATTAATGACCACTGCCTGTCCCGTGCCCGTTTGGTCCATCGAGAAGACGCCTGGCGCCGCTGCGGTCACCGGAATCGCGCCTTGCGCAACCGTGGTCCCCCGATAATTGAGCGCAACTTGCGCGCTGGACTGGCCGGCCAATTCAAACGGGGTTACGGCATTGATCTGAGTCGGGCTGGCGGAAAGAATCGGCGCCGCGATCCCGTTGATGGTGACCGAAAGATCCGTGGGGGCCGCGTTGGAAGGCACCAGACCGGCGACATACAAGCTTACCATCTCTCCCGGCGCGACGGGTCCCGCCGCCTGGCTGGCCGCGTTCGCGATGCCGAACGGCGGAGGGCATCCGGGCGCGCCAGCGCTGGAACTCGCCATGTCGATTCCATTTGCCGTCACCGCGACCACGTTTGAGAACGCAATTGCGTAGGGACCGGCGCCGCCCTGCACCGGCGTCGCCGACAGATTCACCAGCGTTCCATCGGGGATGTTGTTCTGGTTCATGTCCACCAGCATCATGCGGATCGTATTCGGCTGCAACGCGTGCGTGAAGAGCGTCTTGGAAGCCGACGTAGCGCTGGAGCCGGCGGCCGCGGCGAGCGATGCCGCGGTGTTGTCGTAAGTTAGGTCAAACTGGATCGCCGCCGGCGGATTGCACGAAGACGAGATCTGAACCGGAATCGCGGTTGTCCCGTCGGGCTGCGACGTCTGCGTTCCCAACGAGATCTGAGGGACTTGCGCCCACACGCCGACGGCGATGGGGAAAACCAAGCAAAACAAAGCCCTCCTGATGCGCCGCATAGCCGGGGACGAGATCAATTGTACCTATAAAGCACTCTATGGGCCGATTGTCCATCGGCATATCTCGGAACGGTGCGAAACTTCGCGCGTTAAAATGAGGATTTGTCCCCCTCCTGGCTCCGTTATTTCCGGCCTCAGGACTTCGTCTGGCTGCTGCTGTTTTCGACTCTCGCCGCGCTGGACGCGTTCCTTCGGCCGGAATCGGGCGTGGCCGTGCGCGTGCTGCTGATCGGATTGGGCGTTGCCGCGGCGCTGGAATCGCGCATTGGCGCCGTCACGGCCATTGTCATTGAACTGGCTCTGTGCTATGCGCTTATTTACCCGCGCGGCCTGGACAGCGGCTTCTTTGTTTTTCCCTTACTTCCGGTCATTTCGGCAGCTACCAATTTCGGCCTGCGCGGCATGGCTCTTTCGACGCTGGCGGCTTGCGCGGTGTATTTATCGTTTCTCCTCCGGGTGGATTGGAAGACCAACTATTTGCTTCCCGAGGATTGGTTTGAATTGGCTCTCCGGGCCCTGCTCTATCCGGTGGTCGGTTTTCTGACGTTTCAGCTCGCCGAGGCCAATCGCATGAAAACGCGAACGCTTGAAGCCACGGCCTTCGAGCTGGCGGAGGCCAACACGCACCTTCAGCAAGCGCAAGCCGAGATCCGGCGCTCCGAGCGTCTGGCCGCGCTCGGCCAGTTGACGGCGGGCCTGGCGCATGAGCTGCGAAATCCGCTGGGGACAATGAAAACTTCGGCCGAACTGCTCCAGCGCCAGGTGGGCGGCGATAACGCCATCGCGGCCGAAATGGCTGGATATATCGCCGCGGAAGTGGACCGCACCAACTCGTTGATCACCCGCTTTCTGGATTTCGCGCGGCCGCTGCGCCTCAACCGGGAAAAGCACGATCTCGCCGCCTTGCTCGACCGCGTCATTGAAAGGTTCAATCGTGAAAAATCCGGAGGGGCGCGCTCGGTGTCGGTTTTTAGAAATTATTCGCCGGACATTCCTCCCATGGCTTTCGATGCGCAACTGTTGGAGGGGGCGCTGCTGAACCTGGTGATTAACGCGGCCCAGGCAAGTCCGCCGGACGGCGTCGTCACGATAAAGACCCGGCGCGTGGAAGGCAATCCCGGCCCGGGGGTGGAGATCTCGGTGATTGATCGCGGCTGCGGAATCGATCCGAAGAACCTGGAGAGCATCTTCAACCCATTTTTCACCACCAAGCCGGATGGCGTGGGGCTCGGGCTGGCGATCGTCTCAAAAATTGTCGATGACCACGGGGGCAAAATCGCAGTGGAGAGCACGCCGGGCGAAGGCAGCGTTTTCCGCGTTTATCTGCCGGCGCAGACCTGATGATGGCGGTCCCGCAAGCCGTGGTCTCTTCGAAGCATCGCACCGCCGCCGTGATCCTTGCCGGCTACGGAGCCTTTCTCCAGCTTTGGGCGACGCAGCCGCTGTTGCCTCTGTTCCGCAGGCTTTTTCACTCCAGCGAAATGATGGTCAGCTCCACGATCACGCTGCCCACGCTGGGCGTCGCGTTCGCCGCGCCTTTCGCAGGCTTGTTATCGGACCGGTTCGGCCGCCGGCGCTTGATCGTCTGGTCGGCTTTTCTGCTGGCTTTTTCCGCGCTGGCAACCTCCACCTCGACAACGCTGGCCCAACTGCTGTTTTGGCGATTTCTGCAAGGCGTATTTACTCCGGGAGTCTTCGCCATCACGGTCGCTTACATCAACGACGAATGGAGGGACTCAGGCGCTGGGAGGACCATGGCGGCCTATGTCTCCGGGACGGTCTCAGGAGGGTTTTCGTGCCGCGCCATTTCTGGGCTGGTGGCCTCGCATGGACCTTGGCAAAACGTTTTCCTCGTGCTGGGCGGGCTGAATCTTGTAGTCGCGTTTGGCGTCTGGGCCTGGCTGCCGGCGGAGTCTCGCTTGGCCCGCGACCGTTCCGACCGTCCCTGGCGGGAAGCTCTCGCCTCCCATGCGCGAAACCGGCAGTTGCTGGCGGCGTTCCTGGTCGGCTTTTGCGTGCTGTTCTCGCTGGTAGGGACATTCACCTACGTGACGTTCTACCTAGCGGCGCCGCCGTTCGGGCTGCGGCCCGCGGCGCTGGGATCGATTTTCTTCGTTTATCTGGCGGGCGTGGTGGTGACGCCGGCCGCCGGCCGGACCATCGACCGCCACGGCCACCGGCTCGCGCTGGCGGCGTCCATCTTTCTGAGCGGCGTGGGAATCGCCTCGACCTTATTCGCGCACCTGTGGATGGTTGCGCTCGGCCTGGCGCTGTGCTGCACGGGCGTGTTCATCGCGCAGGCTTCGGCCAGCTCCTTTGTGGGAACCGCGGCCCGGCACGATCGCGCTCTCGCCATCGGGCTGTATGCGATGTTCTACTATCTGGGAGGAAGCGCGGGGGCTTCGCTGCCGGGAATCTTCTATGCGCGGGGAGGCTGGCTAGACTGCGCGGCCTTTTTGGCCGCCGTGCAAGGACTGACGGTATTGCTGGCGCTGTGGTTCTGGAAGCCGGCGGTTACTGAGGCGGCTGCCGATGGAAGAATTTCTGTTTGACGTCCGGCCAGAACTCTTTTAGGACCTGCGAAAAAGCGTCGGTGGCCAGCGCCACACCGAGCCTTTGCAGATTATCCCCAAGCGCGCGCTCCTGGGAATAATACGCATTTCCTAAGCCCGCCGACAGGCTGTTGCCCACCACTTCAGCGAAATTGAAGCTGTTTTTCCCCTTATCTGTTTTATTCCAAAATATTCGAGAGGCGGCATAGGCGGTTCGTTTCCATACGACGCCGTACGACGGGCCGACGCGAAAGTAGCGAGGATCTTCATGCAACAGCACCGGGAGGAAGCCCTCCGTCATGAAATTTCCCATGGCCTGGTCCGAGTACGACGTCGCCCAGCGAAGCGAGAACCCCTTTAGGCCTTCCCCCAGATTGGGATGCTGATCGGTAAGCTGGCCCAGCGCAGCAAACCCGCCGCCCACCAGAATGAGCGGATAATCTATGGTGTCCTTGGTGGCGATGGCCAGCTTCTGTTTCGCGGTGATCGGCTGGTAATTTCCGGTTTCCTCCACGGTCCGGTAATTGGGCAGAACTCCAAAGACGCGCTTGTCGGGTCCGCCCGGACTCGCCAGAGGATCGGGTTGTGCTTGAGCCGGTTGAATCAGGTCCGCCGGAGCCGCGGAGTTTGCATTGGGCGCCGAATCGGAGCCGGAGGAGGCTTCGCCGGGCGAATTTTGGGCGAACGCGGGAATCGACGCTACAAAGAACGCCGCCGCGAGCGCGAAGATGGGGGAAGCAGACGCGACTGCCATTGTCTTGAAGACGAGCCCGCCAGAAAGGAAGTTTCTAGGAGGGAATCTTTAGACCCTATGGTATGTTTTGCCGCCGCCGGCCCCTACTGCCAATTGGCGAGGTTGCAGGAATGTAATCCTTCTGGCGTCCCGCGCGTCGCGGACATCCTGCGCGACGCCGCAAGGACGCGGCCGGCGTTCTTCGGCGACATTCACGGGGGCCGAAAGCGCGCCGATTTTTGTTCAAATCGCGGACTTGCTAGGCCGCGGCCGGAGCGGCTTGCTCGTCGGCTGAAGGGCCGTAGAGCGAGGGCACGGGAACGCCGGTCATTCGATAGTAGACAGTTAATTGGGCGCGGTGATGAATTACATGGTTCATCATCATCGACCGAAGCACGGCGACCCTGGGCATGGTAAAGATGACATTGCCCTGAAAGGAAAGCGTCCACGGCTTCATGTAGTCGGCGTCGCTGCCCGATTCGATCGCCTGGCGGGCCGCGGCGACGTTTTTATCGAATTCGCTCAGCAACTGCTGCCGGCTGGCCGCGACCAGCGGCTTAAACTCTTCTGGCGTCAGGTTCAAGGAATCGGTTTGCATGGTGGTGGCGCCCCAACCGACCATTTCGGCGATGTGGCCCGCCAGGCGGCCCAACGGCATGGATTTGGGATCGGGCGCAAAGTCGAGCTTGTTCTCGGGAATCCTTTCCAGGGTTCGCCGCGTGTTGGCCATCTCGTGATCGAACTCCGGCAAGAGAGATTGCGCGATGCTCATGTTGTATCCTCCAGGACTCGATTGTACACGGTCCAGATTGCGCCCACGTTTGGCGGCGCCGGCGCTTGATAAAATCGAAGAAACAACCGTGGACCGGATTGGGCGCTATCAGATTCTCGGCGAAATCGGCCGGGGCGCGATGGGGGTCGTCTACAAGGCGCGCGATCCGGCGATCGGACGCACTATCGCCATCAAGAGCATCCGCCTGGAAGATCTGACGGACGCCGCCGAGCGCGACCGCCTGCGCGAGCGGCTTTTTCGCGAGGCTCAATCGGCGGGCATCCTTTCACACCCCAATATCGTGACTATTTACGATATCGGGGAAGAAGACGGGATGGCCTATATCTTCATGGAGCATGTCAATGGACCGCCCCTGGAAAAAATGTTGCGCTCCGCCCAGCCCCCCGATAAAGAAACGCTTCTCAGCATTCTGCGCCAGACCGCCGCGGCTTTAGACTACGCCCACAAAAAGGGCATCGTTCACCGCGACATCAAACCGGCCAACATCCTGATCCACGAAGACGGCGCGGCGAAGGTCACCGATTTCGGCGTAGCCAAGATCATTTCGCAGAAGATGACCGTGGCGGGGACCATGATGGGCACGCCCAGCTACATGTCTCCGGAACAAATCCGGGGCGAAGCCGAGGTAAGCGGCCGGGCGGATCAATTCGCGCTCGGCGTGATCGCCTACGAGACGTTCACGGGAGAAAAGCCGTTCACGGCGGAATCTTTGCCCAGTCTGCTCTATAAGATCATACGGGAGGATTTCTTGGCGCCGCAACGGCTGAACCCGACGTTAGGAGCTCCGATCGAAGCGGTGTTTCGCCGCGTTCTGGCCAAGAATCCGGCGGAGCGCTACGACAACTGTTCGGACTTCGTGGCGGCCTTATCGACGGCATGCAATCGCGTTGCCGGCTGGACTCCGTTGCCCCACGGAGCGAGTCAAACCATCCCCACCGGCGGCTCGGCGGCGAGCATCGCGGCTGAGATTGGCGGCGCCGCGGAGGATTTCGCCGAAACGGTTGTGGAAACCGGGAGGGCCGCGCCGGCTGAGCCGGCGCCGGCTGCAGCTCCGTTTCTACCGCCGCCGCGCGATCCCCGGAAGCGGTTCGAATCGACTCATCGGGTGCGCAATGGGGTTTTGACGGCCGCGGCGGCGGCCGTGCTTGGCGCCGGCGGTTTCTTTGCGTTTCGATCACTCTATACGCCCCTGCCGCACGAGATTGCGAAGGCCTCCGCGCCGCCGGTTGCCGCGGCACAGTCGGTTGCGCCGCCGCCGGCGGCTTCGACGCCTCTGCCGAAGCCTGCCATGCCTGAGCCGCAAGCGGAGCAGAAGAGCCAGGCGCAAGACGAGACCAAAGCCGAGCCGCCGCCCGCGGCCGAGCCTGTGGAAAGGCCTCTCGCCAGCGCGGAGGCCCGGGCCGCCAATCGGACGCCCGCGCCTGGCGAGGCGGATCTTCCTTCGCAGGGTTCATTCCATCTCACCACCACTCCCGAGGGAAGCGTCGCGCTGTTCGATCACAACTCCGCTCTTTCCTGCACTTCGCCTTGCTCTATCACGCTCCCGGCCGGGCGTCACACCTTTGTGGTCCGCCGCGCCGGATACCGCGATGCGCAGAGGATTATCGACATTCCGCGAGATACCGGCCTCATCGTCAATCTGGAAAAGATGGAAGGCGTTCTCAGCGTCACCAGCAATCCTCCGGGATTGCCGGTATCCATCGACGGCCAGCTAGAGCTGCGCAAGACGCCGGCCAGCTTCGCGCTTGCGCCCGGCCCGCACCGCGTGGAAGTGACCAAAGGCGCGGATAAGCAGGCGTTCGTGGTGGAAATCCACGACGGCAGCACGGTCAGCCGAGCGGTGGATTGGGGGCCATAGGGTGTCACAACCGGCCGGCGGGGCCGAAAAGACGCCGGGCTATGCGAGCCTCGCCACGCAAACCCGGCGGCGCGTCACGGCCCGGCTCATGCCGTTTCTGTTTCTTCTTTACGTAATCGCCTATGTCGATCGCATCAATATAAGCTTCGCGGCTCTTCAAATGAATGGCGAACTGGGCTTCAGCGACTCGGTTTTCGGGTTCGGTTCGGGCATTTTCTTTTTCGGCTACACTCTACTGGCGATCCCGGGAGCGATGCTGGTGGAGCGATGGAGCGCGCGTAAGGCGATCGCCGCGACTATGGTGGCGTGGGGTTTGATTGCGTCCGCCAGCGGGTTCATTCACGCGAAGGCCGGGTTCTATTCCATGCGGCTGTTGCTGGGCGTGGCCGAGGCCGGATTCTTCCCAGGCATGATCACTTACCTGAGCCATTGGCACCGCGCCGAAGATCGCGCCAAAGCGGTGGCGGTGTTCATGACGGCGATTCCCGTATCGCGGGTGGTGGCCTCGCCGGTTTCGGCGGTTTTACTCACAGTCAACTGGCTCGGCCTGGCGGGCTGGCGCTGGCTGCTGATTCTGGAGGGCGCGCCCGCGATCGCGTTGGGAATCGCTTGTCTTTTCTACCTCACCGACTGGCCGGAGCAGGCACGCTGGCTGAGCGCTGCTCAGAGGGATTGGCTGGCCGGGGAAATGGAGCGCGAGAACTACGAAAAGCGCCGAAGCGGCCGCGCTTGCTTCCGCGAGGCTTTGCGGGGGCGAGACGTATGGCTGCTTTGCTTGGCCTATTTCGGCGGGACCGCCGGCGAATATGGTTTGAGCTTGTGGCTGCCCAAGATTCTGCAGCGGCTGGGCCATCAGAGTGCGGCGCGCACCGCCCTGCTGACGGCCATTCCCTCTCTCGCCGCGATCCCCGCCATGGTGTTGTGCGGCGCGCATTCCGACCGGACGGGGGAGCGGCGATGGCATGCCGCCCTTCCGCGCATGGCGGCCGGAGCGGCGCTCGTTGCCCTCGCCGCCCAATCGTTGGGAGTGCCCGCGGCGTTGGGGGCTTTCTCGGTTGCGACCGCGGGCATCGTCGCGGCTTACGGCCCGCTTTGGGCGATTCCGACCGGCATTCTCGGCTCTAGCGCCGCCGCCGCCAGCATCGGCCTCATTAACGCATTCGGCAATATGGGCGGTTTCGCCGGGCCGTATATCATCGGATGGTTCAGCTCGCGGACGGGAGAATACGCCGGGGGGCTGTGGAGCGTGGCCGCGGCGCTGGCCGGTTCTGGAGCCTTCGCGCTGCTGGTGCGGCGGCGTCCGCAACCGGCGCAGCTGGACAGCGCCGCAGACCTGGCTCGCGCGCCCGGCCGACAGGCAGCGGTTTGCGACGACGTTCCGCTACCATAGGATCGGCCGTGCTGAAAGCCGGCCTGGCGGAGGGAACCCGAATGAAGCTGGCGGAGATCTTCCGGTTCAACCCGCGCGAAACTGCGGCGGCTCGCCAGCGCATCCGAGCCGTTTCGGCTCTTACGTCGGCTTGCCACGACCTGCTGTCGGAGCGGGGCGAAGTTTCCGGCGTGCGCCTGGCAGGCGAGATTCTGAGTTCTTACCAGGCGCTCGATGAAAAAGGCCGGACACTGTTTTTCGAAAGTTTGGCGAGCGAATTTTCTCCCGATCCGGAGGAGGTTGGAAAAGCCGGCGATGCTTATCGCAACGATCCGTCGCCGCAAAACCTGGTTCGCTTGCAGCGCGCCGCGGAGCCGCCCCGGCAGGAATTGTTCCGGAGGCTCAATGTCGCCGCTGGGGGCACGCTCGGATTGGTCCAGATGCGCGGCCATATGCTGGCGCATGGAGCTGGCTCGCCGGGAGCGAGCATCGCGGGGGATCTTGCCCACTTGCTGGCTTCCTGGTTCAACCGCGGTTTCCTTGTGCTTGCGAAAATCGACTGGCGCACCTCGGCCACCGTGCTAGAAAAGCTAATCCGCTATGAAGCCGTGCATCAGATTCAGGGATGGCGCGACCTTCGCCGCAGACTGGAAGCCGACCGCCGGTGCTATGCCTTTTTCCACCCGGCGCTGCCTGAGGAGCCGATTATCTTTGTCGAAGCCGCCCTTACGCAGGGGATGAGCGACAGCGTTCAGCCGCTGCTGGATCCCGACTCACCCGTAGCCGCGCCCGAGGCCGCCGATTGCGCCGTGTTTTATTCCATCACCAACTGCCAGGCGGGCCTCCACGGCATTCCCATGGGCAGTTTTCTGATTAAGCAGGTGGTGGAGGATCTGGGAAAGGAGTTTCCACGCATCCGCCGCTTCGCAACGCTCTCGCCGATTCCAGGATTCCGAGCGTGGCTGGCTTCCCACGCCGAACCGGATCTGTCGGCCAAGCTCGACGACAACGGCTGGCTCGGCGATCCCAAATCTCGCGAAGAGCTGGAGCCACGGCTGCTTTCGCTGTGCGCCTTTTATCTTCTCCGCGCAAAACGGGGCAAAGAGCCTCTCGACGCCGTGGCGCGCTTCCATCTGCGCAATGGCGCCCGTTTGGAGCGAATCAACTGGATGGGAGACGCCTCGCCGGCCGGATTGGAGCGCTCCGCCGGCCTGACTGTAAACTATCTCTACCGCCCCTCCGATCTGGAGCGAAACCATGAGATCTACACGCGCGACTACGCCGTGGCGGCCTCGCGCGACATCGAGGCGCTGGCCAAACGCGCCGACGCGTGGGTCAGGGTTTAGCTGGAGGCGGGCGCTGGTCCGCAAAAGCGGTTGTGGGGAATCCTTTCCGAGCGGTTAAGGGGAGGCGATTGGGCGCATGGCGAAAGGATTTTTCCGCTTTCGATGTTACACTGAGGTCTCAAGCGCACAGCCTGCACCCTGGCGTTGTGCGCGTTGGGAAAAATCACGCTCCGCTTTCGCCATGCCGCAACCAACCGCGTCGTTCGCCGCGCTTCAACGTCTGGTCATTCCGCCGGAGCCGCGGCAAGCCTGGCTTCGGGAAGCTCTGGATCTGCGCTATCCCGACACGAGGGATGTGGAAGCATGGCGCGCCTTCGCGGCCGCATCTTCGGCCTTGGCGCAAAGGCATCTGCCTGCTGCGGCGTTTCGGCAAATACGCGAGTTTTTTTCGCCCGCCGGTCCGGATGCTCTGCTGATCGAAAATCTGCCGGACGATCTGGCGCTTCCGCCGCCACCGGTCGACGGAAGCCGGCCCGCCGCGAAGAGCGCCGTTTCGGAAGCGGTGATCGCCGGCCTAGTCGAGCCACACGCGGAGATTTTCGCTTATAGCAACGAGAAAGCGGGCGCCCCCATCCACGAAATCGTGCCGGTGCCAGGCAAGGAAGAGGCGCGCTCCAACGCCGGCCGCGTGGCATTTCCCTGCCATACCGACGTCGCCTTTCTCGCGCCGGATTTTTCGCCCAGCGGTTTGATCCTGCTGGGACTCCGCAACCCTACCGCGGCGGCTACGTCGGTGTTGTTTCTGGACCGGGTTCTGGAAGCCGCTCCAAAATCTTTAGTGGAATCGCTCTCCAAGCCGATTTTTCACCACCCCGCTCCGGCCAGCTTTGAGCTGGCCTTTTCGGCGACGGGGCCGGTGTTATGGCGGGACGAAAGCGGGACCGCAAGAGTGGCGGTTCAAACCCACGCCGTTCAGGCCGCGAACGCCGAGGGGCGCCAGGCCATCGCGGAACTGCGCGCTGTGCTCGCCCAGCTTCAACCGGAGCGGGTGATTCTAGGTCCGGGGGTCGCGCTATTGTTCCGCAACGACCGCGTGCTCCACGGCCGCGACGCCTTTCATGGAGAACGCTGGTTGCAACGCGCCTATTTCACGCAATGCTCCGAGCGGTTCCGGGAGCGCACCGGCGCCGGGCCTGGAGCCTTCGTCTTCGACGCCTGCCAATTGCTGCGGCGGCCGGCTTGCCAGACCAACGGCGGTCAAAAAAATCTTGCGCCGCATCCTTCGTTCCGTCATAGTAGAAATTAGAAGCCGCACATTCCGGCTTCCCGTGTGCTTTTTAAATCCATGTCACCGGCGCTTGGCCCGCAAAGGGCGCGCGAGCATCGTTTTTCAAGCAGAGCCCGTTGCGCGCGCGCGTTCTCTTGTGGGCTGTCAAGGGGAAGATGGCGGAAGAGATCCTGTTCCTTACCGAACTGCTCGGCCTCAAGGTCTTCGACCTCAAAGCCCGCAGGATTGGTGTGGTCCGGGATGCCGCCCTGGTCCCTGTGGTCGATCCGGTCCGTGTGGACCGCTTTCTCATCGGCGGCGGCTCCGCCTGGCTGACAGTCCGCTACGATCAGATCCGCGCCATCTCGCTGGATGGAATCTGGCTGCGCGACGAAAACCTGACACCCTACCACTCCGACGAATACATGCTCCGCGTGGTTCGCGATTTGCTGGATCAGCAAATCATCGACGCCCAGGGCCGCAAAGTGGTCCGGGTGACCGATATCACCTTCGAAATCCGGCGGGAAAACGGGGGCGAGGTGCTGTGGGTGCTGGATATCGATGTCGGATTGCGAAGCATCTTCCGGCGGCTGGCGCAGGGCTGGATTCCGCCGCGCTGGGTGCGGCGCATTCAGGTCCATATTCCGCCGCATTCTATCCGCTGGGAGTTCTGCAACATCCTCGAGCCCGATCCGCTTCGCCGCCTGCGCCTGAACATTTCCAACCGCCTGCTGGAAGGCATGCATCCCGCCGACTTGGCGGATATCGTAGAAGACTTGAGCCCCGACGACCGCGAGGCCATTTTCGAGAACATCGACAGCGAGGTCGCCGCGGAGGCCCTTTCCGAGGTCGACCCGGATATTCAAGCCAGCATTCTCGAGTCGCTTGAGACGGAAAAAGCCGCCGAGATTGTCGAAGAAATGTCGCCGGATCAGGCGGCGGACGTGCTCGGCGGACTTGAAGAAGAGACTTCGCACGAAATCCTGCAAGAGATGGAGCACGAGCCCAAGGCCGAGGTCAGCGAGCTTTTGGAATTTGAGCAGGACACCGCCGGCGGCATGATGAATACCGAGTACATCGCGTTGCGGGAGGAGGCCACCGTCGCCTCGGCGATCGAGGCGCTTAAAGGAAACGAAGAACTGGCGGAGAGCTTGAACACTATTTTTCTGGTCGATTCCCAGGAACGATTGATCGGAACGGTCCCCGTCGCGCGGCTATTCCTTCACTCCCTCGAAACCCCGCTGCGGAGCTTGGCGGCTGAAACCTTGATTGAAGTTCCGGTGACCGAACGCCAGGACCGCGTCACGGAGCTGTTCGACAAATACAATTTACTCGCGCTTCCTGTGGTAGACGAAGACCGCAAGCTGAGCGGCGTCATCACGGCGGACGACATCATTACCGTGCTAAGGGCGAGATAAGGAGATCCGATGATGGCGAAAGGAGACCCCGACAGGAATGTGGAAAAGCATACGGATTGCGATGTTCTCATTCCTGGCTGTGCTGGGGCCGGGCTTCATCACCGCGATGGTCGACAACGACGCCGGCGGCATTTATACCTATTCCCAAGCCGGCGCCCGTTGGGGATATCTGCCGCTGTGGACCCTTCTGCCCATCACCATCCTGCTCATTGTCACCCAGGAGATGTGCTCACGCATGGGGGCGGTCACGGGGAAGGGCCTTTCCGACCTGATCCGGGAGGAATTTGGGCTCCGCACCACGTTTTTGGTGATGGCGGCGTTGATTCTGCTGAATCTCACCAACCTGATGGCCGATTTCGCCGGCATCGCCAGCTCCCTGGAGTTGTTCCATGTCACGCGCTACATTACGGTTCCATTCGGCGCCGCCGCGGTTTGGATACTGGCGGTTCGCGGCACTTATCGGTCGGTGGAAAAAATCTTTCTGATCGCCTGCACCGTCTACGTCGCCTACATTATTTCGGGCGTTTTGGTGCGGCCCAACTGGAAGCAAGCCGCCATCGATAGCGTCCGGCCCGTGCTGATGCTGCAAGGCGCGTACATCAGCATGGTGATTGGCATGGTGGGAACTTCCATCGCGCCGTGGATGCAGTTCTACCAGCAAGCGGCGGTGGTCGAGAAGGGAATCACGGCGAAAGAAGTCCGAGCGGCCCGACTGGAGGTGATCCTGAGCTGCATCGTGACCTCGGTAATCGCGTTTTTCATTGTCGTGGCTTGCGCTGGAGCAATCTACAACGTAAAGCCCCGCGATATTCGGGACGCCGCCGATGCCGCGCTCGGCTTGAAGCCTTTCGGCCCGTACACATATATCTTGTTCGCGGCGGGGCTGTTGAATGCCTCTCTCTTTGCCGCTTGCATCCTGCCGTTATCTACCGCCTATTCGGTCTGCGAAGGCTTGGGATTCGAATCCGGGGTAAACCGGCGGTTCAAAGAAGCGCCCATTTTCTACTGGCTGTTCACGCTGCTGATCGTTATCGGCGCCGGCGCCGTGCTGCTGCCCGGCTTTCCTCTCGTCCGGATGATCCTGCTGTCGCAGGTTTTGAACGGCGTGGTGCTGCCCTTTGTTCTGATCTTCATGACGCTGCTGATCAACAAGCCCAAGCTGATGCACGAATGGACCAACTCGCGGTTGTATAACGCCGTCGCCTGGACCTCCGTGGCGCTCATGATCGGCATCGTGCTGGCGCTGGTGGCGCTGTCGATTCAACAGATGGTCAGCGGAGGCTGAAAAGCGCGGCCGGCGGCGCCGAACTCGTCTGCGGCTTGACATCGCTCTTCGAAATTGCCACGATCACGAGATGCGGGGGGCACTGGCTAGTTTTTTGCTTTTTGCGTCGGCGGGTTCGAGTCTTGTGGCCGCGCAGACGGATGCCCAGCGGCGGACGGTGTGGGATGGCGCGTATACGGAAGCGCAGGCCGCCCGAGGCAGGACGGCCTTCGGCCAAAGCTGTGCGGGCTGTCATGCGCTTGCGGCGGAGGGCAAAGCGCCGCTGGTCGGCGAACCATTTTGGAAAAGTTTCGCGCAAAAGACGGCCGGCGAACTGATTGAATTTGTAAGCAAGTACATGCCGAACGGCGCCCCTGGTTCTCTCAGCCAGCCGACCTACCGGGATATCGTCGCGTTCCTGCTGAAATCGAATGGCTTTCCCGCAGCAAGCGCCGAACTCGACTCTGGCGCCACCGACGCCGCGCTCATTATTCCAAAGGATGGAAGCACGGAACTGCCCGCCAATGCGCTGGTTCGCGTGGTCGGCTGCCTCAACCATAACGGAGCGGATTGGGCGATCACCCATGCGACCGCGCCGGAGCGAGCAGAACGCGCCGTTTTGGCGGGGGAAGACGCGGCGCGAACCCTCGGCAGCCGCACCATGGCGCTGAAGTTTGTCGTGACCCGCTTGGAGGCCTTGGCAGGTTCGAGGGTAGTGGTGACGGGGCTTCTGATTGGCGCCGGCGGCGCGGACGGCATCAATGTAACGGCAGTAAGCCCCGTCGCCCAAAAGTGTCCCTAAGGGCTCGGCGCCTAAAGGTGAAAAGGGCGCGCATTTCGAGCGCGCCCCTATGCCTAGCGAAGAAAGTCCGCCTTAGAGATCCACTCTCCCGGTACTGGCCGGAAGGCTCTCGATCTCCGCCCCGCCCAAATGCGCCAGAGCCAGGAGCAGATTCGCCGTTGGGGTATCCTTCGCCACGATATGCCGGTTCCCTTTGAGCCGCCCGCAGCCGCCGCCCACGATCACCGCCGGCGGATTGTTGCGGTCGTGGGCGTTGCCATTGCTCATGCCGCTGCCCCAATACAGAACGGCATGATCCAACAGCGTTCCGTCGCCCTCTTTGGTGGCCTTCAGCTTTTCGCAGAAGTCCGCAAACTTCTGAATCTGGTAGGTCGCGATCTTGGCGTATTTCGCCAGCTTCTCCGGGTCGTTGCCGTGATGGGAGATGGTGTGGTGCTGCTCGGGAATGCCGATATGCGTATAGGCGCGGTCGCTAGCCTCATGACCGGTCATGAAAGTGAACACGCGGCTGATGTCGCCTTGATACGCCAGATGCATGAGGTTATAGGTGATGTTCATGTGATCGTCGAACGCCTCCGGCAAGCCCACGGGGGCCTCGGGATTGCCGGTGATGGTTTCCAGCCGGCTTTCCATGCGCTCGAGCTGCTTTTCCACGTCGCGAATGTTCCCGAGATACTCGTCCAGAATCGCGCGGTCGGGCGCTCCCAGCGAGCGCTCCAGCTTCGCGGTCTCTTCGGTTACGGAATCCAGCAGGCTCTGCTTTTCCTTTAGCCGCGCAAAGCGCCGCTCCCTTGAATCCGTCTCGCCGAACATCCGCTCAAACGTAACACGCGGATTGATTCCCACCGGCAGAGGGCTCACGTCGTCCCGCCACGCCAAAGTATTAAAGAACGTGCAGGCAAACCCATCGCAGGCCCCGACGGCGGTGCCCATGTCCTCGGTGCCCACTTCAATCGACCGCAGAGGAGTATCGCCCGCCACCTTATCCGCAATGAACTGGTCGATGGTCTTCTTCGATTCGATCTTTCCGAAAGCGTCCGATTTTCCATCGTTGCGGCTATTGGCCGGCCCAAGGCCGTTCAGAAACGCCGAACTCGCGCCGAGGTGGACCGACGAGCCCCAGGGAGCCTTCATCTTGCTGATCGTGACGAGCTGATTGCGGAACGGCTCCAGAGGCTGCATCACGGGCTTGAATTCGAAGTTGCTTCCTTCTTTGTCCGGGTGCCACGTGTCGGGCCAAACTCCGCACGGAAAGTAAATCGCCCCGAACCGGAAGGGCGAGGCGGGCTCGGCCGACAGCGCCGGAACCATAGCGTCCAGAAACGGCAACGCGATCGCCGCGCCCAGGCTGGAGCGGACGAACGTGCGGCGTGAAAGGTGCTTTTTCGTGATGAACATGCTAGTCCTTTCTCGAACCAACAACATTATTTGAGCCTGCGATTTTGGCGGTGTCAACCGGCCTACGGCCGGATGAGACGGAGGCGGACGCTTCCGCGGGCGCTTCCAATTTCGTGCGCATCTGAAATGGCGCGCTTTCGACAATCCCCAGGACGATGGAGGAAAGCTTGTAATCGTTCTGTGCGGCCTTGCTTACGATTCGGCGAACCACCGGCATGTCGCTAGGCTCCAGGCCGCGGCCCAGCGCGTAGGTCAACATCCTCTCGGCGACGACGGTCGCGAAAGCGTCCGGCCGGCTTAGGATCGCCTCCCGCAGCGCCGCCGGACCGTTCACCTTGGCGCCGTCCGCAAGCGTGCCGGCCACGTCGAGAGCCGAGCCGTCGGGACCATTGTTGCGCCATTTCCCCACGGAATCGAAGTTCTCAAGCGCAAATCCTACTGGATCGATGACGTTATGGCACGACGCGCAGACGGGGTTCTTGCGGTGCAATTCCAACTGCTCCCGCACCGTTTTCGGCGCCGCCCCCTTGTTGCTTTCCTCGAGCGTAGGCACATTCGGAGGCGGGGGGATCGGAGGCGTGTCGAGGAAGTTGCTCAACACGTACTTTCCCCGGAAAACCGGCGAGGTCCTGGTTGCAACCGAAGTCATCGCCAGAATGCTGCCTTGGCCGAGCAGACCGCGGCGGTTAGGATCGGGAATTTTCACCCGGCGGAATTGCGGACCGTAGACGCCCGGAAAGCCGTAATGCTTCGCCAGCCGCTCGTCCACGAACGTGTAGTCGGCGCTCATCAACTCCAGGACGCTGCGGTCGTTGCGCAAAATGTAGCCAAACAATAGCTCCGTCTCTTTACGGAATCCTTTGCGGATGTTGTCGTCGAAATCGGGGAACATCAACAAGTCTGGAACGACCTTGGCCTCGAGATTTCGCAGTTGCAGCCATTGCCCCGTGAAATTCTCCACCAGGGCGTCGGAGCGTTCGTCGCCGAGCATGCGGTGAAGCTGCGCGGCAAGCACGCCCGGTTCCCGCAGCCGTCCCGCTTCGGCCAAATCCAGAAGCTTTTCATCGGGGATGCTGCTCCACAAGAAGAAAGATAAGCGCGAGGCCAGCTCAACGTCGCTTACCGCATGCGCAACTCCCGCGGGGGCCCCCGGCGGGTCCTTCTCGATACGGTACAAGAAGTACGGACTCGAAAGAATGCGCGCGACTCCGGCGCGAATCCCGTCGTCGAAATTGCCGCTCTGCCGCGCCCGCCGGTAAAAGGACATCGGCGCTTCGATGTCCGCGGGAGTCACGGGACGCCGGTAGGCGCGGTGCGCGAGATTTGTGAGAATCTTGTTCGCGCAAGAAGTTTCCTCGGAAGGGGAGGCGGGGTGGCACACAAACAGCCGCTGGCGGCTCAGCCCCTCGCTAACGCCCTTCACGTTGTACGGACCGTCAATAAACACGGACCTCAGCTTGGGCATGCCCCCGACAAAGTGGATTTCCTGGCTGTCGCGCTGAGACGGCTCCCAGACGTCCTGCAACTGGAATGGCCGCTCCTTCCAGGTAAAGCCGACGTCGTGGGGTCCGGCCGTAATGCGGGCCCGCCCCGTCATCCTCTTATCGATGATGGGCTGGGCCGCGGCCAAATCCGCGGCTTGCATCTCGTCATCTTTCGGACCGCCAATTGGAGCCGAATACACCTCCGTCCCATCCACCGTAATTACGAATGTGTAGGGAAAGTCGTTTCCTTCCACGCCGGCATAGCCTTCCTGCACGCCGCGCACGAGACGGCCCGACAGCTTATACTCTGCGTCCGCCGGAAAGAAGTGGCGGACGACGGTTCCGCCCACGGTGCCTAACGGCAAGCCGTCGATATATCCGTTCTGGCTGAATTCGCGGCTGATCGAATGTTCGGTGGTCCCGGGCTTCACCTGCGGATCGCCCACGGCCATCGCCGCCACGCGCTGCGCCGCGTTCACGTATCCCTCTAGCAGCAGGGGCGACGTTTTCAGCGCCGTCGCGATGTTATCGAAGCCGAACTCCGCGCCGTCGGTCGGCAGCAGGCTGGACACGTCAATCTCCACGGCCAGCAGGTCGCGGACCGCGTTGGCATATTCGGCCCGATTCAGACGATGGACGACGTAGCGGCCGACGTTGGAGTTAGATCGGCTCTGCCCTTCCCAGGCGCGATCCAGCGACGCCGCCAGCCACCGCGTAAAATCCGCATACTCGGCCTCGCTCGGACGGGGCATGCCCTGCGGCGGCATCGCGCGCACACGCAGCTTCCGAAGGACTCGCTCCCACGTTCCCGCATGAGCCAATAAATTGTCGAAGCCCATGTCGAGAATCACCGGATCGTCTGCCGGAATCGCCGCGCGCGAATTGTGGCATGTAACGCAGTACTGATCCACAAATGTCCGATATTTGGCTTGTTCCGCGGCCGTGCCGGCAGCCGCAGGGCTGGGTCTTGAGGAAGCGGCCGCCGCCGGGCGAACCGGCGCAAGGGACCTTTGGGGAGGAGCCGTTTGTCTGGTCTGCGCCGTCAGCAGCGCGACTGTGACGAAGAACGCCGCCGTGATTACGATTCTCATTTTTCGCTGGTTGCCGCCGTTGAGTTAACGGCCTTTTTCTCTTTGTCGCCGCCGTCTTTCTTCTCCGCGGGGGGCGCCGGAGGCGGCTGAGGCGCCGGATCGTTGGGACCAAGATGCATGAGCTCGCGCAGGGCCGCGATAACCTCTTCCTTCGAATTGCGTTTCGGTTTATAGACGTCCAAATCCCCCATGTCCAGGGGGTTTGGCTTTTCAGGCGCCTCCGCCAGCAGCAAAGGCGTGAGATTATCCTTGTTGACGGCGTCCAGCCTCCCGCCCGCAGCGGCCAGCGCCCGAATGATCCCCACATGCTTCTCTTGCACGGCCTGGTGAAGCGGCGTCGAGCCATCCGGCGCCTTGGCGTTCGGATTTGCCCCCGCCGCAAGAAGCAGGTTGACAGCCTCCAGCGGGTCGCGGCTGCCGGGCTCGCGGAACTGTGGCGGTCCGATCCGCGTGAAGCCGGGGCCTCCCGCGATGGGCGCTCCCTGGCCGCCCTTTATGGCGGCCATGAGGGGCGTCCGGCCGGCGTTGGGATTGCCGCGGCCGCCGCCTTTGCCGTCCTTAGGCTTGGGATCGCTCGGACTCCACTCGAGCTGCGCCGCGTTTGCGGGCGTGCGGGGAGCCAGCATCAACTTCAGAACCTCCACGTCGGCGGCAACCGCGGCGCGGTAAAAGGGGGTGCTGTTGATGGCGGCGCCGCAGCACAACGTGGTCGAATGTAACGCCCCGATGAACGGCTTGTTGACGTCCGCGCCCAGATCGAGCAGCGACTTAACCAAAGCCAAAGCCGTCAGCTTGTTGGGATGGCTGGGTTGGAGCCGCGAGCCGTCGTGGGCGCGCATGTCGATAGTGGCGTCGTGCATATCCACGGCGAAGAACAGCGACCCGTCGTTGGGGTCGGCGCCGAGATCGAGCAGCTCCTTGGCGAGATCGAACCGGTCGTTGACAATGGCGACGATGGTCGCCGTGGCGCCATCGGCGTTGGTCAGCTTCAGATCGGCTCCGCCCTCGATCAGCGCCCTAACCACATCCTCGTGCCCGTTGCGGACGGCGAACATCAGCGCCGTAAAGCCGCCCGACGGATGGTCCGCATTTTTGCGCTCGGTGATGGTGGAGACGTGCGCCTTGAGATTGGGATCCGCGCCCGCCTTCAGCAGGGCCTTAACAACTTCCAGGTGGCCTTCCGCGGAAGCCCACATAAGGGCCGTTTCTTCCTGAAACGGATCCGCGGCGTTGACGAACGACCCATGAGAGATCAGCAATTGGACCGCGTCCAGGCGGCCGGTTCGCGCCGCGGCCATCAGCGGCGTCTCGCCCTCCGGGCGCCAGCGCGTGGGATCGGCTCCCGCGTCGAGCAATGCCTGAATGACGGCGGCGTCTCCGTTGCGGCTTGCCTGAAGAAGAGGAGTCACGCCGTAATGATTCGCCGCGTCAACCACCGCGCCCGCCGCAAGCAGCGCCTTGGTCATCTCCACGTCGGAATGGTAGGCCGCCCAGAGCAGCGCCGAGGAGCCGTCATTGGCCGTCCTATTTACGTCCGCGCGCTCTTTGATCAGGTTGCGAACCGCGGCCAGATCGTCGGCCTTCGCCGCCTCGACCACCGCCGTGGCGCTGGAGGCGCCTTGCAGAAAAACGGCAAAGGGCCCCAAAACCAACCCCAGCATGAGCGGCAGCCGCCTCCACTCCGGCCGCCCGGATTTTGCACTGGCTTGTCTCCCCGGTTGCATCCCGTAGCCTCCTCTCCGACTTGCTATAAGATATACGGCGGAAGCGGCGAGCGCAAGCCACCCAGCCAATGAAGCGGAAACGGGCTTTCCAGGGATTGAGGCGGGGCGTCCTTTTTCAGGCGCGTATAATGGAGCAGGCCACGGTATACTTAGGTTTGAAAGTTTCCTGAGCCGGCGCCCCGCCCGGCGTCATGCGACCCCTCATGCACATCCACGCTTTCTTGTTGCAATCGGCGCCGGCCAATCCGGCTCTGAGCTTTCTGCCGCTGATCGTCATCGTCGCGATCTTCTATTTCCTGGTGTTTATGCCGATGCAGCGACAGAAGAAACAACAGGCGCAAATGCTCGCGAACCTGGAAGCCGGAGCCGAGGTCCTGACCACAGGCGGCATTGTGGGAACCATCGTCAGCCTGTCCGGGGACACGTTGATCCTGCGCGTGAAGCCGGATAACATCAAGTTACAAGTGGCCCGGAGCGCCGTTTCGGGTCTGGTTAAGCAAGAAGGGGTAACGGAGAAGAAGTAATTTTCATGGCCAGCAACTTAAAAGTCCGAGCTCTGATCATTCTGGGGGTGATCCTGATTTGCGTTTACGGCATCATCGGCCTGCCCACGTCAAGAGCGCAGATTGCCGAGAATTTAAAACACAACCTCCGCTTGGGGCTCGATCTCCGCGGCGGCAGCCAGCTCGTCATCCAGGTGCAGCTTCAAGACGCCTTCAAGGCCGAGGCCGACGACGTGATCAACCGGATGAAGGACGCTTTGCGGAAAGCCGACATCGAATATGCCGACATCAACCGCAACGATCCTCAGTCGATCCAGCAGGCCGATCAGATTCAGATCAACGTTTCTGGCATTCCGCCCACCAAGGCCGGCGACTTCCGCAAACTGATCAACGACAACTTCGCCGATGTTTGGATCCTGACGCCGGTGAATCAGAGCGATTTCCGCCTGACCATGAAGCCCAGCGAGGCGTTGCGGCTTAAGCAAGATACTCTCACCCAGAGCACCAACACCATCGAAAAAAAGATCAATGGTCTTGGCCTCGCGGAAGCGACGGTGCAGCCGCGCGGCGGCAGCTCCGATGCGGCCGAGTTGCTGGTCCAGTTACCCGGCATCGACGATCCGGCCCGCGTGAAGCAGATCCTCGGAACCCAAGCCGTGCTCGAGCTGAAGGAAGTGCTGGGCGGACCGTTCCAGTCGCAGGAAGAGGCCATGGCCAGCAAGAACGGCGTGCTGCCCCTGAATGCGGAAGTTCAACCGACCTTGGCCCGGCCGGGCGAACCCAGGCAGTATTACATTCTTTCGCGCAGCGCCGTGGTTACGGGCCGCGATCTTCGCGACGCCCGCGCGCAGCAAAGCAGCCAGAGCCTGGGATGGGAAACGAATTTCGTCCTCTCTCAGGACGCCGCCCGGCGGTTTGAATCCTTCACGGGCTCCCATACCGGCGACCGGCTGGCGATCGTGCTCGATAAGCAGGTGCTCAGCGCTCCCGTCATAAAGAACAAAATCAGCGATAACGGAGTCATCGAAGGGCTCTCCGGGCACGACGAAGCCGCCGATTTGGCGTTGAATCTGAAATCCGGATCGCTTCCGGCGGGCGTCGAATATCTGGAGGATCGCTCTGTGGGCGCGTCCTTAGGGAGCGATTCGATCCGCGAGGGCATCATCAGCGGCGTCGCCGGCGTGATCGCCGTGGTGACCATCATGCTGATCTATTACAAAGGAGCCGGGGTCAACGCAACGCTCGCGCTGATTCTGAACGCAATCATTCTGATCGCCGCCCTCAGTTATTTCGGCGCGGTTCTAACGCTGCCCGGTATCGCCGGCGTGATCCTGACCGTTGGCATGGCGGTGGATTCCAACGTGCTGATCTTCGAGCGCATCCGCGAGGAGCTGCGGGCCGGCAAGGCGGCTGTCGCCGCGATGGAGGCCGGCTTCAGCAAGGCTTTGCTGACCATCATCGACACGCACGTCACCACCGTGGTTTCCTGCGCGTTCCTGTTTCTGTTCGGCACAACTCAGGTCAAGGGCTTCGCGGTAACGCTCGTGATCGGCTTGCTCGCCAATGTCTTCACCGCGATTTTCGTATCCAAGACCATCTTCTACTGGGAGCTGGGCCGGCAGCGGCAGGCAGTTACGTTAAGCATCTAGTTTGTGGTATGGTAGTTCGCTTGTCCGGTCCAAGGGTTTCGCGGCCATGGCCCCGTTCGCGTGGCTTGCTGGATACTTTTGCCTGGCTCCGGGAGCGAGCGCCAGGAAACCCCTCCCAGGGAACTTTGCACCTCCGGCTGGTGTCAGTAAATCGAAGCCGGTAGTATAGGCTCAATGCAATTATTTAAAAACACGAATTTCGACTTTCTCGGGAAGAAGTGGATCTTCATCGCTCTTTCGTTGATCGTGACGGCGGCCGGCGTGGGTAGCTTGATTTTAAAGGGCGGTCCCAGTTATGGCATCGACTTCCGCAGCGGCGCGGAGGTGCGAGTGCGCTTCGATCAGAATCCGGATCCGCTCATAGCCCGCATTCGCTCCGAGCTCAGCAAAAAGATCAGCGGCGAAATCACCGTACAGCAGCTCACCGGCACGCCGGAGTTGATGATCACCACGGAAGTGAAGCAGGAAAGGGAGCTCAACGCCAACCGGCAGGCCATCGACGACACGCTGGCGGCGATGTTCGGCGATCAGGGCGGCAAGCTCGCGTTGAACAGTTCCTCGGTCGCGCAGTTGGTGGAGCGGCTCCGCGACCCGCTGCTCCAGGCCGGCGTGCCCCTTTCGGAGCAACAGCTCCAGGATCTGGCCGCCGCCATCCATTCCTTCCGCAGCTCCCGCGGCGGCATCATTCGCGACTTCAATGAGCTGCGCGGCGTTGCCGGCGTAACGCCGCAGGTGATCGAGGCGTTAAATAAAGTTGCCGTTCCGGGCCATTACACCATTCTTTCGGCCGATGTCGTTGGGCCCAAGGTGGGATCGGAGCTGCGCCATCAGGCGATTTTGGCGACGCTCTATGCGTTAGGTGGAATGTTGGTATACATCGCCTTTCGCTTCGAATGGATTTACGGCGCCGCCGCCGTGTTGGCCGTCTTTCACGACACCATTATCACCATCGGCTTGTTTTCGTTGTTCAATAAGCAGATCTCGCTGACTGTCGTCGCCGCCCTTCTGACTCTTGTGGGCTACTCCATGAACGACACTATTGTGGTCTTCGACAGAATACGGGAAAATCTAAAGCTGATGCGGCGCGAGAAGCTGGAGTCCATCATCAACCTCAGCGTGAACCAGACGTTGAGCCGGACCGTGATGACCAGCGGCCTGACTTTGCTGACCGCCCTTTCCTTGTGGCTTTTCGGCGGGCAGGTCCTCAATGGATTCGCCTTTGCGCTGGTCTGGGGCATCATTTTCGGGACGTACTCCTCGGTGTTCATTGCCAGCCCGCTGCTCGTCTTCTGGCAGGATTTTGTGGATTCGAGAAAGAAAAAAGCGCCGGCGCCGGTGTCTAAGCCAGTAGCGGCCAAACCGGCGGGAGCGGAGACCAAGCCAGCGGGTCCTAAGGCCAATGGGCCAAGACAGCCCGCCGTATCGGGCGGGAGGAAGGCCGGGAGAGGATAAGCGCGGCGATAGAGCCCCGGCCGCGCAAGGGAGCGATTAGATGGAGCCGCGACCGGAAGGGAGCGGTGGGAGGAGCAAATTATGGCGGAAATGTTTGGACAGACCTTCGTCGATGGGGTCGGGAAAACCCACAAGAGTTGGACGGTGCTGGTGTCGTTTTGCTTCCAGGCGCTGGCGGTCGGGATTTTAATTTTGATTCCGCTGATCTTTACCGACGTTCTGCCCAAGGCGCAGTTGGTGAGCATGTTGACGGCCCCGCCGCCGCCTCCTCCCCCGCCTCCGCCTCCGCCGCCGGTTCAAAAGGTCGTTGTCAAGCAGGCGCCGCGCCAATTCAACGCCAATGTCCTCACCGCGCCCAAAGAGATTCCAAAGCAGGTGGCCGTGATTGTGGAAGACCAGTTGCCTCCGGCGACTTCGGGCGTGGCCGTGACAGGGGTTCCCGGAGGGATTCCAGGCGGAGTTCCCACCGGCTTCTTGGGAGGCATTGGAGCGGCTCCTCCGCCTCCGCCACCGCCTCCTCCCAAGGTGCAAGAAGTCAAGCCGGCCGCTCCGCAGCGTATTCGGGTGGGAGGTCAGGTGCAAAGCGCCAGGCTGATTAAGAAACCCGTTCCCAACTATCCCCCGCTCGCCAAGCAGGCGCGCATTCAAGGAACCGTGAGGTTCACCGCCATCATCGGCAAGGATGGCACAATCCAGAATCTGACGCTGGTGAGCGGACATCCGCTGCTGGTTCAGGCCGCCCAGGACGCGGTGAAACAGTGGGTCTATCAGCCGACCCTTTTGAATAATGAACCGGTGGAAGTGGTCACCGAGATCGATGTGAACTTTACTTTAAGTAACTAAAAGAACGCGGGCCGCCGGACCCCGGCGGCTTTGCTAATTTCAACTCGCAGGAGACAAACATGTTGTTAACTTTTCAGGTATGGGCCTTCGCGCTTCTTCAAGAAGCCAGCCCCGTCATCAGCTTTGATGTGCGCACCATGCTGCACAACATGAGCTGGCTGGCGATTTGTGTCGTGATCGCGCTGTTCATTATGTCGGCGTGGTCCATCGGCGTGATGATTGACCGCATCATCGCCTTCAACGGCGCACGCAACCAGTCGCGGCAGTTCGCCCCGGCTGTGGCCGGCGCGCTGCGGGAAGGAAAGCTGGATGAGGCCATCAAGATCGCCGACCGTTTTGGCAAAAGCCACCTGGCGAAAGTCGTTGTCGCCGGTCTCCAGGAATTCAAGGCTCACCAGATGAGCTCGGAAATTTCTGGCGAAGAGATCGACGCCTCCAAGCGCGCTCTGGAACGCGCCGAAGCCATCGTGCATGCCGAACTCAAGCGCGGCATCTCGACGCTGGCCACCATCGGCTCGACCTCGCCCTTCGTGGGGTTGTTTGGAACGGTCATCGGCATCATTAACGCGTTCAAGGGCATTTCCTCGGAGAAGTCGGTTGGACTGGGCGCGGTGGCGGGCGGCATTTCGGAAGCCCTGGTCACCACCGCCGTCGGTCTTTTTGTCGCCATCCCGGCCGTGTGGATGTACAACTACTTCACGAATCGGGTGGAAGCGTTTGACGTGGAAATGGGCAACTCCAGCTCAGAGCTTGTGGATTATTTCCTAAAGCGCTCCCAGAGAGTCGCCGCCGGGAAGTAAAGCGCGAAAGCGGTTTGCGAGTTGAAACGCGGCGGCGCGGCCGGCAAAAAGCCGTTGTCCGCGCCGCCCGTATGTAAAGGATTCTTTTTATGCAGAAGAAGAAAGCGCCTCCGGTGGTCGCCGACATTAACGTCACGCCCATGGTGGACGTGATGCTGGTGCTGCTCATCATCTTCATGGTCATTACGCCCTTGCTGACGAAAGGCGTGGACGTGGAAAAATATCGCTCCAAAAACGCCATCGCCATGAAAAACGCCGATAAGGAAGACGCCGTCCTGGTCGCGGTGACTCGCAATGGCCAGGTCTTTTTGAGCCCCGGCAACAAGCAACTCGCGGTGGACGAGCTGCCGAGCAAAGTTCGGGATCTGCTCACGAATAAAATCGATAAGACGGTGTACATCAAGGCCGACCGCCGGGCCAAATACGAGGCGGTGGAAGACGTCGTCGATAACCTCCGCGCGGCTGGCGTGGATCAGCTTGGTTTGTTGACGGAGCAGGCAAGTCAGAATCAGTTGGGCGGAGCCGCCGCGGCCAACTAGAGCCGTCTCACAGCCGCGATTGTGAGAGAGCGTTTACAGGAACAGAGCCGCGACCGCGAGGAAGCGGAAAGTTAGTTAAGGAGAGATTTTCTTATGGCAATGGCAGTGGGAGGGGGCGGGAGCTCCAAATGTGATATTAACGTTACGCCGTTGATTGACGTATTGCTGGTGCTGCTGATCATCTTCATGGTGATTACGCCTTTGACGCCGCATGGATTGGATGCGCTCGCGCCTCAGCCGCCGCCGCCCAACTCGCCGCCGCCGCCGCCGGATCAGGACCGGACCGTGGTCATCGTCATCGATAAGGACCACAGCATCCATCTCAACCAGGATCCCGCAATTCCCGAAGACCAGCTCCAGCAGCGGCTCGTGGATATCTTCAAGACGCGCGCCGAGCGCGTGGTGTTCGTCAAGGGCGACAAAGATTTGGAGTTTGAGGCGGTCGCCAAGGCGATCGACATCGCCAAAGGCGCTTCCATTGACAAAATTGGATTAATGACTCCCAAGATCGAGGCGGGGCAATAACGATGAGGAAAGGTTATACGACCGGCTTGGCCACGCTGGCCGGCCTCATGATCCTATTCGGCGCGGGCTGCGACAAGCTCAAATCCAGAGATCAAATCAACCAGGGCATCGCCGCTTTCAAAAGCGCGAAATATAGCGACGCCGTGGAGCATTTCAAGCAGGCGGCGGCGCTGGATCCCTCCAATAATAACGCGGTAGTTTATATGGCCACCGCTTATTTCGCCCAATGGATTCCCGGCGCCGAATCTCCCGAAAATAAGGAATATGCCGACCGGGCCAAGGAGGGTTTTCTCAAAGCGCTTGAGAGCGATCCCAGCGACAAAACCGTGCTCAAGTACCTCGGCGCCATGGCCTATAGCCAGGCCAGCTCGCTTCCTCAGGACCAGAAGCTCGCCAAGTTCGATGAAGCCGAGCAGTGGTACAAAAAGCTGATCGCCATAGATCCTCAGGATAAAGAAGCCTATTATTATCTCGCTGTGATCGATTACTATCGCTTCCACCCGGCCTTGATGCTCGCGAAAGTGGATGCGCATATGAGGCCCGAGGAGACCGGCATGCTCAAGGATAAGAAAATCCGCGATGCTTTAAGCGCCAAATACTCCTCCACCATCGATGACGGCGTCGCCATGGCCACCAAGGCCCTCGACATCGACAAAGAATACGACGACGCGATGGTCTACCTGGAGCTTTTGATTCGGGACAAGGCCGCGCTTCTCGACAACAAGGATGAGTTCGCCAAGCAAGAGCAAGTGGCCGACAATTGGCTCGACAAAGCCATGGCGACGCGCAAAGATAAGGCCGCGAAAGCCAACAAGCAAACGGGCGGCATCGTCCAGGACAAGTAAGCTTACTTACATGTAAAGCTCGCCGATTCGTCCGTGCTTCCGATTCCCTTGTATTGCGCGGTCTGCGGATAAGGGCAGAGAGGGCGGGTCCGGTCCACCACGCCGCGCGTCTGGTGCGACGCCTCGATACGAGCCGGAGCTTTTCGTTTTTCCACCCAATCGGCCAAAGCGGCCATGGCGTCGAAATTGTCGGTCCCGTCGCCGCCCCGGCAGTGGCCCATGCCCGGAACCATGAACAAGCGGATCGACTCCGCCGCCTTTTTCGCCCCGCCAACCTTCTCCACGACGCTTTCGTAATAGTTCACGCTATTGCGCGGCGCAATCCCTGGATCGGCCCAGCCGTGATACATCAACAGCTTCCCGCCGCGGCTGAACAAAGGCTTCAGATTCGGATCGGTGGAGTTCATGGTCGCGGAGAGAATCGCGTCCGCGTGCGCCATGTCGCGATCCGCATCGAACGTCATGTAGTTCCAGTTGGGATCTCGGAAGACGAGATATTTGTACGTCTCTTCGGCGAGCGACATCGGCTTGGCGCCCGACAGAGTGGCCCATCCCATCTCGCTGCCGCGCTCCAATCCGGGAAACAACGGCTGGCCGGTCTTCGCACTCAACGGACCGGCGTAAATCTGGCGCGCCGCATCGGTTTGGGGCGGCGTGAGGCAGCTCGAGGAATCTCCGTTGGCGCACGCCAGTTCCTTCGGATCGAAATGGCAGCGCGTCGGATCTTCCAGCACGCCGTCTTTCACGCCGTCCAATGCGTCGCAAGACTTGAGCGCGGCTTCGTGCAGCAGCTTCAACTTTTCAGCCGGAAGGAAGCTCCCCTCGTCCTTATGCACGATCTGATTCATCCAAACCTGTTGCCCTTGCAGATGGGTCACGTAGTTAGCGGGCGCTCCGGCGACGATGCCGTCATAGTCGCCGGGATAGCGTTGCGCCTCGGCCAAAGCCTGGCGGCCGCCCGTGGAGCAGCCGTTCCAGTAAGAATGCGCGGCGGGTCTCCCGTAATACGCGGCGACAATCGCCTTCGCCGCAACCGTCATCTCGTGCACGGCGCGGTAGGCGAAATCGGTCACTTTTTCGGGATGCCCGAGAATGAAATCGGCGTTGTTGCCGGCGTGGCCGGTGTCGGTGCTGGCCGTAGCGTATCCCGCCGCCAAGGCCGTCGCCATGGCCGCCAAGCTGATCGATCCGGCCCAGGCGCCGTTGCCGACAGATTCAAGCGAATGATTCCAGCCTGACGCCGGCATCCACACTTCGATTTTGATGTCGGAGTCGCTGGAAGGCTTCAGCGTCGCGGCGATCCGGCAGAACGCGGGAAGATTGCGAAATGCCGCCGCCCCCGCTGCTTTGCCATTGCCCGGCGGCCGAAAATCGCCCGCCGCGACCGTCTGCGCAAAGTCGATCTTTGCATGCGGCGCCGCCAGCGAGATCAGGCTTTCGCAGGGGGCCGCAAAAACAGGCATGACGCACAAAAGCAGGCCGAGCAGCCCCAGAACGAAATCTTTACGTGCTTTGCGCCTTCGCCCAAAAATCCTAGCGCGCTTTACATGAGAAATTCGCCGCATCGTCCGTGCTTCCACTCCCGTTATATACAGCCGCCTGCGGATACGGGCAGAGCGGACGGGTCCGGTCCGTCTGGCCGTTTCTCACGCGCGACGCAAGAATCTGATCCGGCGCTTTCTTGGTTTCCACCCATTGCTCCAGCGCGCCGAGCATGTCGAATGTGCTCGTGCCGTCGCCGCCCCCGCAATGCGCCATGCCGGGAACCATAAACAGACGGTAGTTGCCCATCACTTTGCTCGAGCCGCCCATCTTCTCCAACACGCTCTTGTAATAGTCGACGCTCGAGCCCGGAGAGATCTGCGGGTCCGCCCAGCCGTGATACTGGATCATTTTCGCGCCGTGCGCGAAAAAGCCCCTGAGATCGGGATTCATCGCGTCCGCCGCCGCGTCTTCCTTCCTCGCCAGATCGACGTCGCTATCCCAATTCATCGTCTTGTAGTCCCAGTTGGGATCTTTGAACACCACGTACTTGAACAAATCCGTTCCGACGCCGAACGGTTGCGGCCCCGCCATCGTGCTCCAGCCCATTTCACTGCCCGGCTCGAAACCGGGAAATTCCACGTGTTTTGTACGGGAATTGGTTACCGGGGCATAGATGCGCCGTACGGATTCCACTTGCGCGGCGGTCAAGCAATCCGGACCATCCGCGCCCTTGCATTCGATGGACTTGGGATCGAACTTGCAACGCGTAGGATCCTCCAGCACTCCGTCTCTCACTCCATCCAACGCATCGCAGGCCGCCAGAACCGCATTATGAACGGTCTGAAATTTCGCCGTGGGAAGCTCGCTTTCGGCGTCTTTGTGCACCTGTTGCGCGATCCAAATGGCCTGTAACGAGCGGCCGGTCCAGTTCAATCCGGGCGATCCCGCAATAATGCCGTCGAAATCGTCCGGGTAGCGCTGCGCTTCTTGCAACCCCTGCCGTCCGCCGGCCGAACAGCCATTCCAATAGGAATATTTGGGAGCCTCGCCGTAGAAAGCCGTAAGGATGGTCTTACTCTTGACCGCCATCTCATGCACCGAACGGTAGCCAAAGTCCACAAGCTTCTCGGGATGGCCGAGCGCGAAGCTGGCGCTGCCGCCCTCATGGCCCGTATCGGTCATCGAAGTCGCATAGCCGAGCCTCAACCCCGCGGCCAGCGTCGCCGGACTGATCGATCCGGTCCAGCCGCCGTTTCCGTTGGCTTCGTATTTATGGTTCCATCCGGAAGCGGGCATCCAAAGTTCGATCTTGATATCGGAGTCGCTAGTCGGCTTTACCGTAAGCGCGACGCGGCAAAATGCGGGCAAATCCGTGAAGGAAGCCGCCTTGCCTTTTCCTTTCGCCCCGCCGCTTTCAGGCGCAAAAGCCCCCGCCGCCACCGATTGCGCCGCAATGATGGTCGTATAAGGGAGATTCAGCGAAGCCAGGCTTTCGCATGTCGCCGCGGACAACGAAGCCGCCATCGTCAGAGCAAGCCCGAGCGGCCATAACAAGCTAACGGTTTTTGCACGTGAAATTTTGAGCGTCATCTGTATTCCCCTTCCCTTTGTAAACCGCCACCTGCGGATACGGGCACAGCGGACGCGTTCGAACCACCTTGCCATCCGCCACGCGCGAAGCTGCCAACGCTCCGGGGGCCTTCCGGTCTTCGACCCATTGCTGGATCACGCTGAGCATATCAAAATTGCTCGTTCCATCGCCGCCCTGGCAATGCTTCATGCCGGGAACCATGTACAACCGGTAGGAATCCTGTGCTTTAGCTCCCACCGATTTCAGCACGCTTTTGTAGTAATTCACGCTGCCCAAAGGCGCGATGAGCTGATCGTTCCAGCCGTGGTATTGCAAGAGCTTGCCGCCAAGCTCGAAGAAAGTCTTGAGGTTTGGATCGGTGGCGTTCATCAGCCCGTGGTCCATCTCGTCCGCTTTCGAAACGTCGCTGTCGAAATTGAGCGTCCTATAGTCCCAGTCCGGATTCTGAAACACCACGTATTTGAACTCGTCGAGCGCAAACGGCGTGGGCTGAGGACCTGCCAGAAACTGGTCCCAGCCGAGTTCGCTGCCCGGCTCCAAACCCGGAAAGATAAGCTCCCGGGTCCGCGGATTCACCGCCCCGGAATAGATTCTTCGCGCCGCATCCACTTGCGGAGCGGTCAGGCAGTTGGGACCATCCGCGCCCTTGCATTGGAGCGCGCCCGGGTCGAATTTGCATCGGGTCGGATCTTCCAGAACTCCGTCGCGCACCCCATCCAGCGCATCGCAGGCCTGAAGCACCGCTTGATGAATCGCCGGGTATTTGGCCGGCGGAATATAGCTCGATTCGTCGTTGTGAACCGACTGCGCCACCCAAACGATCTGCGCCATCATGTGGACCCAGCTATTGGCGGGCGCACCCGCGATAATGCCGTCGTAATCGCGGGGAAAAAGCTGAGCTTCGGTCAATCCCTGGCGGCCGCCCTGCGAGCAGCCGGTCCAGTAGGAAAGCGCCGCGTCCTCGCCGTAGTATGCCTTTATGAAAATCTTCGCGGCGACAGTCATTTCATGTACGGCGCGATAGGCGAAATCGATGAGCTTTTCCGGATGCCCCAGCGCGAAGCTCGCGCTTCCGCCCTGGTGCCCCGTATCGGTCATGGCCGTTACGAAGCCCAGCCGCAAGCCATTCGCGAGTGAATTGTAGTTGATGGATCCGGTCCAGCCGCCGTTGCCGTTCCCCAGGAACTTGCGATTCCAGCCCGAAACCGGCATCCACACTTCGATCTTGATCTCGGAATCGATCGACGGTTTGAGGATCGCCGCGACCCGGCAAAACGCCGGCAAATTTTGAAAGGCAGACGCGCTTCCGGTAGGCGGGGCGAAGGCCCCGGCCTCGACCGCTTGCGCAACCGTAATTTCTGAATCGGGAAGGGAAAGAGTTTTCAATCCGTCGCAAGAGGCCGCCCAGACAAATGCTGGAAACGCCGCCAGTAGTAAGCCCAACATGCGCACCACACCAGTGTAGTTCACGCCGTCGCCACTAGATTGCCCGCGCCATCCAGGCGGAAGCGCCATCCGGGCGGCACGAGCGTGGTCGCACCGTAGTCGAGGATCAACGCCGGCCCGAGCTGAGGTCTTCCTATGTTTTCGCGCTTCCAAACGCAGATGCTCCGCCATGCTCCATCGACCCAAATACGGCGCACCTGCGGCCGGCCCGCTTGGGGCCGGCTTCGCGCGAGTTTCGGCTTCGCCGTCGGCTTTCGCGCCCGCGCGCGAATGGTCACCACTTCCACCTCCATCGCCGGATTCGAATACCCGTAAAGCTTGGCGTGCTCTCGATGGAATCGCGCCACGGCGGAAGCCCGATCCGCCCAGGGCACGTTGAGTTCGTAGCTTTGACCGCGGTAGCGAAGATCGGCGCTGCGCTCGATTGTTGCGCCCGGCGATTCGCGCCGGGCCTGGCGCTCGAGAGAGGCGAACGCAGCCGCCACGTCCGCCCGGCCGAGCACTCCCGCAGAATAATCGCGCGTCGCGTCGGCCAATAGCATCCCCAGCGCCGAAAGAGCTCCTGCCTGCCCCGGCACAACGACCGTTCGAATGCCCAGCTCGCGAGCGATTTCGCACGCGTGCAAACCTCCGCATCCGCCGAAGGCCACGAGCGCAAAATCGCGCGGATCGTGGCCGCGCTCCACCGACACGACGCGGATGGCGCGTTCCATGCTGGCGTTGGCCACTCGCAGAATGCCCGCGGCGGCGGCCTCACGCGACAATCCAATCCGTTGCGCGATTCGATCCACGGCCGCGGCCGCCCGCCCTGCGTCGATCGGCAGCGAGCCGCCCAGCAGAGCCTCCAGACGGCCCAGCACCACATGCGCGACCGTCACGGTCGCGTTCAGGCCCTTTCCGTAGCAGGCCGGCCCCGGGTCTGCCCCGGCGCTCTCGGGACCTACTCTCAGCAGGCCGCCTGCGTCTACGCGCGCAATCGACCCGCCGCCCGCTCCGACCGTATGAATATCCAGCATGGGCACCCGAATCGGCAAGCCATCGACATAGGCTTCCGTCGTTTCGCGCGGAGCGCCGTCCGCCAGGCTCACGTCGGTGGAGGTGCCGCCCATATCGAAGCCTAAAACGCGATGGAACCGGCCGCGGCGCGCGGTCTCCAGCGCCCCGACGACTCCTCCCGCGGGCCCTGAAAGGACCGTACGCACGGCGTGCCGGCGGGCGTCGCGCGCCGATAAGAACCCTCCGTTGGATTGCATCACAGCGATATGGAACCGCCGGGCTCGGGCCAGCTCCTTCAAGTAGTTCTCCATCAGCGGCCCCACGTAAGCGTTTATCGCCGTGGTGGAGCCGCGCTCATATTCACGAAACTCAGGGCTGATTTCGTGTGAGGCGCTGAGATAAATGCCTTTCTGCCCTAAAGCTTTCGCGGCCGCGCGCTCATTGGCCGGGTTCCGGTAGGAATGCAGAAAACAGATGGCGATCGAGCGCGCGCCTGCCTGCTTCAGTCGCGCGGCAAGTTTCCGCAGCTCCGCCGCCGATGGCTTGCGCGCCACGCTGCCGTCTTCATAGGTCCGTTCGCGGATCCCGGCGCAGAGGCCTCGCTCCACCAAGGGACGACGGGGAGGGGGAGTCAAATTGTATAATTCGGCGCGATTTTGCCGGCCGATTTCTAGTAAATCCTCAAATCCCGCGGTTGTGACGAACGCCGTTCGGACTCCCTTGCGCTCCAGCAGGGCGTTGGTGGCCACCGTCGATCCATGCACCACCTCGGCGCTCCTCCGTCCCGCGGCCCGCGCGAGCCCCTCCAGAATCACTCTGGCCGGAGATTGAGGATCGGACCGCAGCTTGAAACTCGTGATGCGTCCCCTGTCGTCCCACACGACGAAGTCGGTGAATGTCCCGCCTGCGTCAACGCCGATGCGCATAAACGTCGATTGTACTAAGGGGCCGAAAAATCCGGCCGCTTTCATCATGCGGCCGAATCCCGCTGTTTTGCAAATTGGAACGGAAAGTTTCGCGATTGTTGAGAGAATGGATCCACTCCGCCCAATTGCCCGCTAAGATATCCACATGAAGAAGTTCCTTCCTTTCATGGCGGCCGTGGCGTGGCTGTCTCTCGCCTCTTGTTCCAAATCGCGCGGAAGCGCCGGCGACGCCAAGCAGTTTCTCGCCGAAACCGAAGACCGGCTGCTGGCCTTGAACATCGAGGGCCAGCGCGCGGATTGGCTTCACGAGAATTTCATCACCGGTGACACCGAAATTCTCTCCGCCAAGGCGGATCGGCGCGCCATTGACGAAACCGTGAAGCGCGCCAAGGAATCCACGCGTTTTGCGAAATTGGCGCTTCCGGAAGAGGAAGCGCGCAAAATGAAACTGCTTAAAGTCGGCCTTGTGCTCGCCACGCCCTCCGATCCCAAGGAAAGCGAAGAAGTCACCCAGCTTTCTTCCTCGCTCGACAGCGCTTATGGTAAAGGCAAATACTGTCCCGACCGGTTGAAAAACGCTCCGAATAAATGTCTCGAAGTGGAAGACATCACCAAGATCATGGCCAACAGCCGCGACCCAAAAGAGCTGCTGGACGTCTGGAAGGGCTGGCACGCTATTTCGCCTCCCATGCGAAAAGACTTCACGCGTTTTGTGGAGCTCTCCAACAAAGGCGCGCGCGAGCTCGGCTTCCAAGACACGGGCGCATTGTGGCGGTCCAAATACGACATGCCGCCGGACGATTTCGCCAAAGAGCTCGACCGCCTCTGGGATCAGGTCCGTCCGCTCTATGTCCAATTGCACGCCTACGTTCGCTGGAAGCTCCGCGAACGGTATGGCGACGCGGTTCCCGCGGCCGGCCCGCTGCCGGCGCATCTGTTGGGAAATATTTGGGCGCAGGATTGGACCAATGTCTATCCGCTGGTTGCGCCGAAAGGCGCCGATCCCGGCTACGATTTAACGCAAATTCTCAAATCCCGCAACACCTCGGCGCGCGATATGGTCCGCTACGGGGAAAACTTCTTCAAGTCGCTGGGTTTCGCCCCGCTTCCCGCCACCTTCTGGGAGCGCAGCCTATTTGAAAAGCCCCGAGATCGCGAGGTGGTATGCCACGCCAGCGCCTGGGACATCGACTTCGCCGAGGACCTGCGGGTAAAGATGTGCATCGATCCCACGGCCGAATATTTCACCACCGTCCATCACGAGCTGGGCCACAATTTCTATCAGCGCGCATACATGAATCAGCCGTTTCTGTTCCGCGATAGCGCCAACGACGGATTCCATGAGGCCATCGGCGACACGATCGCGCTGTCGGTCACTCCGGAATACCTGGTGAAGCTGGGCTTTCTTCCGCGCGCGCCCGACGCATCCAAAGATCTGGGGCTTTTGCTCGAAAAGGCCCTCGATAAGATCGCATTTTTGCCGTTCGGCTTAATGATCGACCAGTGGCGATGGAAAGTATTTTCGGGAGAAATACCGCCCGATAAATACAATCAGGCCTGGTGGGATTTGCGATTTAAATACCAAGGCATCGCGCCCCCCGTGTCGCGCGCCGAGACCGATTTCGATCCGGGAGCGAAATACCACGTTGCCGCGGATATTCCTTATATGCGCTATTTCCTTGCGGACATTTTGGAATTTCAATTCCATCGCGCGCTCGCAAGAGAAGCCGGCTGCCCCGGTGGCGGCGATACGCCGCTTCACCGCTGCTCCATTTATCAAAGCAAGGCGGCGGGAGACAAGCTGAACGCAATGTTGCAAATGGGCGCGAGCAAGCCTTGGCAAGACGCTCTTTACGCCATTAGCGGCCAGCGCGAGATGGACGCTAGCGCCATCCGCGATTACTTCAAGCCGCTGGATGCGTGGCTGAATCAGCAGAACCAGGGCAAGCCCGTGGGCTGGTAAACGGCCTAAGCCAGCCGGAACGCTCCGGTCTTGATCAAACTCGCGGCGTCGCGCCCATCTACGGTCTGGACGTACGCCCCTTCGTGAAACTGGTAACGCCGGTTCGTCACCGGTCCCCGGAAGACAATGGCCTTTCGCTTGGTGAACTCCACCTTAACGCCGCCGGCCGCTCCGGCCTCGCCCGGCCTTTGAACTCCCGCGGCGCCGCCGTAAGCCAGCGCGGCGCGTTGCTGACCGCAACATCCCATAACTTTCTCCTCCTCTAATGATCCAGTGTTTCCTCAAAGACGGCTGGCGATGCGCTCAGCCGTTCGAGGCCTAGCCGTTCCGCCAAGCACGCCGCGCCCGATAGCGCCAGCCATGCCACAAACCTGCCCGGGATCCCGTCCACGACGAAAAACGCAAACGGGATGCTGATCCAGAGACTGAGGCAGTAGAAGCAGTCCATCAAGCGGCCCCACAAACCCGCGCCCAGCTTGCGCCGGATCCGCACGATCAGGTCCCAGGGGCCATCTTCCGCGGCCAAAAGATGGCCTACCCGCCATACCGCGAGCGCGGAAATCACGAAGCGGAACCAGGCGTCGCTCAGGGTCACGGTATGTCGTTGATGACGTTTATCGCGAACAGGATCGGACCGGTGCTGTGATTGTTTCCTCCGTCTCCTACCCACGTTGTATCGCCGACAACCAATTCGATCACGTATGCGCAGCGGCACCCGCGTGGCAGTTGCCAGGGTTTTCCCGGCGGCGGCGTGCAATTGGCGTCCGTCGGCGGTCCGCCGTCGAGCGCGGTCACAATATCCCATGACGCCAGCAGCGCTGCCTGGCCCGGTAGCGGCGGCGCCGCTTGCCATAAATTGGGCACCCGTACCGTGGGAGGGGTCCCCGCGGGCGCGCCGTTCGGAGTGTAATCCGAGGGCAGGAACGGTTGCGGAGTTCCCCCGTTTTTTTGATAGCTCAGCGAGTAAGAACCGAAATTATCGTTCGGCGTCTTCTGCGGGGCGGTGATATCGATCGGGTAGTCCCAGGCGATCCCCATCACTTGGGCCGTGGTTCCCACGTAATCCTTCAGATGCAAATCGCCGCAGCCGACCACCTTGCCGATCTGGGTCAGCAGGCCAACGACCGGATAGTTATCGATCCACACCACAACCTGGTCGTCGCCTGCCGGAACCACGGGAGTGTGAGGCGCGACAATCGGGCCTTCATCCACCTCCAGAAAGAGGACAAACCGCCCGTTAGGATTACTGTTCCACTTGGAATTGGAGCTGATCTTTGGAACGGAATGCGGCGGCAGAACGCAGGACTCCGTCGACCAGAAGGCGACCAGATCGCCGTTCAGAACAACATTGGGCGTCAGAGGACCGAACGTGCATCCGGAGGACCAGGGGTGTGCGAGGGTTCCATCATAGACCACCGGCGTGATGAGCGGCGTCCCGCCTAGCGCTGTCGGACTGGGCGTTGGCGCCGGCAACGGAACGCCTCCCGGCGCCGGACCGAACTGCGCGAGCTGATACTGAGTCATCTGGTTTCCGCATCCAAATGCGTAAGCGCTGCCGGTCACGCTTATAAGGCCGCCGATGGATCGCTCGAAGCCCGGATTTAAGACGTTCTGGACCATCTTGATGTTCGAGGGGAGCGCGTTGAAGGGGTCCTGACCCGTGAAGGTCGGCACGGTCGCTACCGCCGTAATTTCGATTGCGTTGATCGCGAATTGGAACACCGCGCTCACCTGAACATGCAAGCCCCCGCTTCCGTAGACGTCTAAAAACACCGTGGCCTGGGTGGTGGCGGGCGGCAGAAGGCTGATGTCGAGGTATCCCAAAACACCTCCGTTGACCGCGGTCCCAGAAGACGGGTTGGCTGGCGGCCTGGAGCAATCCGGGTAAACCACGGCGTCGTTGATCGTGGGACCGCCCAAGCTGTAACTCAAGGCGTAACTCGTAAAGGCCGCACCGGAGGCGGTTCCCGTGATTTCGATTCCCGCCAGGCTGCAACTCGGTGCGTATGTCAGCGACGAGCACGAAGGAGGCGGGTCGATGACGGCAATCAGGGATTGGAAACACTTGCGGAGGCAAACGAAGAAATCTATCAGACAATTCAGCGCCTCTCTTAGAGTGCGGGTTCGGGCGAGGCAGCACCCGAATTCGAGCGCGCAAATGCAATAGCAGCGGCAGGCTCGAAAGATCGGCTCTCTGCCATGCTGTCCGAGCGCCGCGCTTCCGAACAGGGCTGCCGCCGCTTCCGGCGTCAGCAGACGCTCAAATACTGTCGCGGCCGCGTCATCGTCGGCGTGGCAGTCGATCTGGCCGGATTCGATTTCCGCCGGAATATCGACCGGATATTCCAAATCTTTGATCTGGTCTTGCACGAAAGGCGCATAGGCCTTTGCCAGGATTCGAATCAGCGTGCTGAAATCCTTCTTCTCGGCCGCGGTTGGCGGATTCGAAACGGGCTGGCCGAGCGCCTCCCGCACGCACCTCCAATACCGGTTGAGGTAGTAGGCGAAGCCTCGATACGTTCGCGGCCCCCGGCACACCAGCCAGCCGAAGATCAGGCAGCAGAGGATGTGGCGATAGCACCAGGACCACTGATCCGCATTCCCAAAAACCTCGCGGCCCTCTTCGGGAAGAAGCCGCGTGGCTACTTCTCCCGTGAAGAATTTCTCGAAAATGCTTCTGGCGAGCTCGATCTCCTCATCGCAAGTTGGTGGACGCTTCTCCACTTCCTGGATCAATTTGCTTGGGGATTCGGCCAGTTTCAGCTCGGCTTCGAGAATCGGCTTATAAGACTTCAATAGGGCGTCGAGTGCGAACTGTAAATCTTCATTCGACGCGGGACGGGCATTGTTTTGGTCGCTCACTTTATCTCCTCCGATTGCGAGTGCGCTTCCAACGTTGCACGCCGTGCTCCAACGCCCGAAAGCATTGAAAGACCGCGCCATTTCGGGCAATTTGTAAAAACCGGGGATGCCGGCGCTCTCACTGCAAGGATAGAGAAGGCGCGAAACGGATAGACTTAGGGTGGCTGAGGTTATCCTGGTCTGTGTTCCCTTATCCATCCGGCGCTGAGCATCTCGCGTCACAGCCGTCCGGAGGATGCAGCGATTTATGTCTTTTCTCCGCATCGCAGTCGTCGGCGCCGGTTCGTTTGGCCGCAATCATCTGCGGGTGATCCATCAGTCAAAAACCGCTTCGCTTGCCGGAGTCCTCGACATCGACCCCGTTCGAACGGCGGAGGCGGAGGCGGCTTACGGCTGCCCGAGCTTCAAATCGCTTGAGGAATTGAGTCAGCACGCCGATGGCGCCGTCGTCGCCACGCCCACCGTGACGCATGCGGAAATCGGCTGCCGATTGATGGATCTCGGTCTGGACGTGCTAATAGAAAAGCCCATGGCTCATTCCCTGGAAGCCGCGCGTTCTTTGGTGGAAACGGCGGGGCGCACGGGCAGAATTTTGGAAGTGGGGCATCTGGAGCGCTTCAATCCTGCCGTGACCGCTCTCAGCGCCGTAGTCAGCAAGCCGCTGTTTTTCGAAATCCACCGTCTCAGCGAATTCAGCCCGCGCAGCCTCGACGTTGACGTGGTTCTCGATCTGATGATCCACGACCTCGACATTGTGCTGGCGCTCACCGGCGAAGGGCCGGAAGAGATCCGCGCCGCCGGCATCTCCATTCTCACGCCCAAGGTCGATATAGCAAATGTCCGGCTCCAGTTTCCCGGCGGATGCGTGGCCAATCTCACCGCCAGCCGCGTCTCCACCGAGCGCGTGCGTAAATTGCGCCTTTTCCAGCCTCATGAATATATCTCGCTCGATTACACGCGCAAGGACGTTGTGCGCTTCCGGGTGGGACCGAACCTGGCCATCCAGTTCGCGCCCCTGGCGGTATCGAGAGACGAGCCTCTGCGGCTCGAACTGGAGCGATTCTTCGAGAGCATGATTACGCGCCAGCCGCGGGGCGTAACCGGCGAGCAGGGCGTGAGAGCGCTCGAAACCGCGTTCGCCATCCTTGATAAAATTGAATCGCACTCCCGCCGTGTCGCGAAAGCCGTGGAAGGCGGAGCTTAATCCACGCCTGTACTGGGATGGCCTCCGAAGCCCCTGAACTCAATCTGTCGCCTCCCTGGCGCGAGCCCATTGGCTTCAGGCGCGTTCTCCGAGCCGGACTCGGTTCGCTCGCCTTGCACTTGCTTTTAGCGGCTTTCGTCGCGCTGACGCCGGATGTTCCGCTTCCCATTCAGGAAACGCCTGAAATCCAAGCCAATCTCAAAACGGCCGTCCATCTGACGGCGCCGCGAATTTACGAACCCACGCAGCGAGATCCGAACAAGGGCAAAGTGGTGCGAGGTCTCGACCTTCGGAGCGCGGTGGAAGGCCAGCCGGCGCGCCGCTTCCGTCCGCCGACTCCTGCGCCGGGGCCCCCTGCGCCTTCGCAACCGAGCATCTCCTCGCTCGATGCGCCCAAGATTGACGTTGCCAGCGGCGCTCCCTTGCCGCCGTTGAGCGGGGCCGGCGCGCCAGCCCTGGGGCCGCCGCCCGCGTCGCGCCCTAAACTAGCGCTGGAAGGCATCACGGGCGGTTCTTCGCCCAAGCCGAATCCCAATCCGGCCAATGCCACGGCAAAGCTTGAATTGCCAAAGCCGGCCTTTGCTTTGCCGCGCCCGCCGGGCGGCGGCACAACGGTGGGCGATATCGGCGAGCTCGCGCCCGCGATCAGCGGCGCGCCGATTCAAACGCCCTGCCAGGAATGCAGCACCCTCCAGTTGCTAAGCGATCCTCAAAACGTCGATTTCAAACCATACCTTCAGCAGGTGCTCGCCATGGTGAAGCGGAACTGGCTCTCTGTCATCCCTGAGAGCGCCAAGCTGGGCCGGCGCGGCCAGGTGCTGCTCCAGTTCTCCATCGACCGGCGCGGCTTGGTGCCCAAAGTGGTCATCGCATCCCCTTCCGGAGTGGAAGCCTTCGATCGCGCCGCCGTCGCGGGCTTGAGCATGTCCAATCCGCTGCCGCCCCTGCCGGCGGAATACAAAGGCGACCAAGTCCGCCTGCAAATGGCGTTTTCCTATAACATCGGGCCGCGACGCTGATTCATGGGCCCTCGATTTTCTGTAGCAATGGGCGTGTACGCTATCTTGGCGGTTCTGGCCGGAGTCACGCTGGATGGCAAAATTCGGCTAGCCACCTGGCTGTTTTTGGGGCTGTTCGCGCTGAAGACCGCGCTGGCGGCGTTGCGCAAGCGGGAGGAGTGACGCCGTTTGCGCGTTAAGATAATTGCATGGCGGCGGCATGAAAAAGGCGCTCATTTCCGGCATTACCGGGCAAGACGGATCGTTTCTGGCCGAGCTTTTATTGGCAAAAGGCTATGAAGTGCACGGCATTGTGCGGAGGGCCTCCACTTTCAACACGGAGCGGCTCGACGCCATCTACGCGGATCCTCACGAACGCGGCGCGGCGCTGTTCCTGCATTATGGCGACGCCACCGACGGGGCCAGCCTGCGGCACATTCTGGATCGCGTTCAACCCGCGGAAGTGTACAATCTGGCCGCGCAGTCGCACGTGCGGGTGAGCTTCGATCAGGCCCAGTATACGGCCGACGTAGTCGCCACCGGAGCGCTGCGGCTTTTGGAGGCGGTGCGCGACTACGCCGCCGACGGAAGGGAAATCCGTTTCTACCAAGCCGGCTCCTCGGAGATGTTCGGCGCGGCGCGGCCGCCGCAGAACGAATCCACGCCGTTTTACCCCCGCAGCCCCTATGCGGTCAGCAAAGTAGCCGCCCACTGGTACGCCGTCAACTATCGCGAAGCGTACGGCCTGTTCATCTGCAACGGAATTCTCTTCAATCACGAATCGCCGCGGCGGGGCGAGACGTTCGTTTCGCGCAAGATTACGCGCGCGCTGACGCGCATTAAGCTCGGACTTCAGAAGAAGCTGTTTTTAGGCAACCTTGACGCCCGGCGCGACTGGGGTTATGCCGGAGATTTCGTTGAGGCCATGTGGCTCATGCTGCAACAATCCGAGCCGGACGATTACGTGATCGCCACGGGCGAGTCGTGGTCGGTACGAGATCTGCTGGACTTGGCCGGCGAGTTGTGCGGGCTGGATTGGAAGCGCTACGTGGAACCCGATCCGCGCTATTTGCGGCCCACGGAAGTCGATTTTCTTCAGGGCGATTCCTCCAAAGCCCGCGCCAAGCTCGGCTGGCGGCCCCGCACCAGCTTCCGCGAGCTGATCGGAATGATGGTGGAACACGATTTCGAACTGGCGCGCCAGGAAAAAACGCTGGCCGAAGCGGGCCATGTGGTCATCCAACGCGGCGTTTCGCAGGGATGAGCGTACTTACATCGCGGCTGCTTCAAGCGCTCGGCTGGCTAGAGCACGGATTTGGAACGCGGCAAGGCCCGCTGTTGCAAGAGGGCATGGCGAGCCTCAAGCAGATCCATTCCGCCATTTGCCGAATCGCGGATCACGGGGGCTGCCTAGGAGAGGGCGACGCCCTTCTGAGCCGGACGCCGGGACTTCTGGTTTCGGTCCGCACGGCGGACTGTTTCCCGGTCCTGCTTGCCGATGCCGCCCATCGGGCGGTTGCCGCCGTTCACGCAGGGTGGCGCGGGTCGGCGGCGGGCATCGCCATTGCAACACTGCGCGAGATGCGGAAATTCTTCGGCACCGATCCGCAAGACGTGGTGGCCGCGATAGGGCCGGGAATCGGGGCCTGCTGCTACGAAGTCGGCGAGGAGGTAGCGCGACGTTTTGGAATGGAAACCGCGGGCCATCTGGATCTGGCTGCGCACAACTTGCGCCAGCTCGCCGAAGCCGGAGTGCCCCATTCACAAATCGAGACGCTTGGCGGTTGCACCTTTTGCGGGGCCGAACGCTTCCACTCCTGGCGGCGCGAAGGTCCACGCGCCGGCCGGATGATTTCGTATGTGGGGATTCGAGCGCCCGGTTAGGCCGCGTTCACCAACAGCTCATCCAGGCTCTCGGAGCCTTCGGAGGCCTGGCGGTCGGCGATCTCCTGGCATTGTATGCAGAACGCGGTCCAGGGAACCGCGTTCAGGCGTTTTGGATTGATATCCTCTTCGCAGTGCAGGCACACGCCGAAACTGCCTTCCTCGATGCGGCGCAACGCGGCCCGAACGTTTCTTAGTAAGTTCGATTCGCGGTCGAGGTTGCGGATCGCCAGTTCGCGCTCGGCGGCGTGCTGCACTTCGTCCAGCGCGTCGGGGCTCTTCTCAATCGCGATTCCTTCGCGATTGCGAACGAATTGCTCCAACTCTGCCTGCTTCGCCTCCAAAATGCTTTTGTACTTGTTCAACTCACTCTTGGTCATCTCTGCCTCGCTTCTGTCCTTCGTCTCTCTCGTTATTCTTTCTGAGTTCTAAACGTCTCTCGTCTCTTTTCCGTTACGTTCAAGTCTCAACGGTCTAAAAATTTAGACGCTGAAAAAACCAAAAAGGTTCAGCACTTCGCGGACCATGAAAAAGTCCCGCGGACGATATGCCGCGAGGCCAATTCCAGGGACTGCCCCAGTCCTGTTTTCAACGAATCGCGCTCTGCCGGAGCGCGCTGCGCATTCGGGCCACCGATCCCAGTGAAAGATTTGCCGCTCTTCCGAGGACGCTGGCGATTTCCCCAAACGGAATGCGGGCCACAAGCGCGAGCAGGTTCTCCTCGCCCCGGAGGATTTTGCTGCGTATCCCGGCCACTGCCGAGTTAGTACTCTTTTCACCATATCATAAGTCGTTCCCACTTGCAAGCAATCTAGGCGCCACTTAAAAAACTACTGAAAATAAACGGCATCATCGGCGCCATACAGCCGCTTTCTCTACCCTTATCGGGGCGAAAAAACGAACCCAACTCGGATTTTCCTTCAATAGGCGCATTCACTTAGACGAGGGAAGCGCCACCTTCACGGTATACTGTTCGCTTGACGGGTAAAAAATCTCATGCTGTCACTCCTACCGGAGCGGATTTTGCACCCCGTCTCGCCCCAGCGGCCGCCGGTTGCACGTTCATCTTGTTGAGTTTGCTGATGATTCCTTACGCCGGAATCCAGGACGACGAAGCCCTATTCGCGCTTCCATTATGGGAACCGCTGGGACGCCACTTTGAACTCCGCATCTTCCATCGTCATCTCCCTCTGATGCTGATGTCCTACTTGGGGACTCTAAAAACTGCGATCTACTGGCCTCTGCTGAGGCTGTGGGGGGCAAGCGTCTGGACGATACGCCTTCCTATGGTGCTTGCCGGAGCGATAACTATTTACTTTTTCTATGAGTTACTAATACGATCCGCCATCCGGCGACCGCTGGCGGCGGCGCTTTTCGGCGCCTTTGTTCTGGCGACGGACCCGTCCTTCCTGCTGACGAATACCTTTGACTGGGGACCGGTGGCTTTGGAACACCTGCTTCTAACCGCAGGGTGCTATCTGCTGGTACGGTTCCACGAGAGGCGCCATCCGCGCTACCTTGCCGGCGGCTCTTTCCTGTTTGGCTTGGCCCTGTGGAACAAAGCATTGTTTCTGTGGGCGCTGTCTGGAGTTACGGCGGGGGCGCTGGCGGTGTTTTGGCCGGAGGTGCGGGGGGCGTTAAGGTGGCGAAATCTGCAGATTGCGGCCGCAACGTTCGCCATCGGCGCTTTCCCTTTCATTCTGTTCAATTTGCGGCATTTAGGAGAAACCGCTCGAGAAAACGTCCATCTGGATTCCACCTTCCTGGCGAACAAATGGATTCAATTTGAAAACGCGGCCAATGGCAATGGTCTGTTCGGATTCATTGCCGAGGAGGATTTCGCCGGTTCGCCGAAACCCCCCCGCTCTACCGCCGGCCGGATTTTTGCATGGATCCACGATCATTTTGGCCGGCATCGCAGCAGCGGATTCGCCTATGTTTTTCTGGCGCTGGTGGCTTTGGTTCCGTTGTGGTGGAAATCGCGCGCCGCCCGATTCTCCTTGGTCTTTTTGGCGGTCTCCGGATCCCTGATGGCGGCCATCCGAGGCGCAGGCGGCAGCATCCATCATGTCATTTTGCTTTGGCCCTTTCCGCAACTGTTCGCAGCAATCGCGATCGCCGCGATCCCGTGGCGCTGGATCGTTGGATTGGCAGGCGGGGCCCTGCTGGCGATGAACCTTTTGGTTACAAACCAATACCTATTTCAGTTCGAGCGAAATGGCGCAGCCGGCAATTTCACGGATGCGTTGTTTCCCCTGGCCGATTCGCTCGGCGCGCGTTCCAACGGCCAAATCTGGGTGATCGACTGGGGAATTTACTTCACCATGGATCTGGTTTCAAAAGGGCATTTGCGTATGAGGTATGCCGGCGACGCACTCAGGACGGATACGCCCGATTCGGCCGGGCAAAACCAACTGTCTGCGATGCTGGCGAGTCCAGATTCAGTGTTTGTGGGCCACGTGCCGGAGCGGGAGGTGTTCCAGGGCGTCGATGAAAGGCTGATCCGGTTTGCGGAAGCGGCCGGGTACCGCAAGCAGATGCTTGAGGTGGCGCCGGATTCCAACGGGCGGCCGGTGTTTGAAATCTTCCGGTTTGCGCGTTGATGGCGTCACCGCTCCTTGGCGCCGTGGTGGATTAACAGACGGCGGATTTCGGCGGCGGCGGTTTGCGCGCCGTTTTCCCTTCGGATGGCGTGGCCGATCTTTTCGGCGGATGCGCGGCATTGGGATTCCGAGAGCAACCTGAGGAGCGAATCGGCGGCAATGTGCTCGCTATATTTCCGGCGCGCGACGACTTTAGCGGCGCCAAGGCGCCGGGCGCGGTCCGCATTATCAAACTGATCATGGGCAAACGGCACGACCAGCATGGGCCGGCCAGAGCGGAGGGCTTGCGCGGTGGTTCCGATGCCTCCATGGTGAACGATCGCCGCAGAGCGGGGAAATACCCGCTCATGCGGGGCGTAGGGCCAGGCCAGCACGCCCGGAGGCAGTTGGTCCGGCAGAGCTTGCGGATGGGGACCGGTGAGAAAGAGGGCGCGCGCGCCCACACGTTCGACGGCGCGCAGACTGACGGTGTAAAAATCGCCGGCGGCGGCGACGGCCGACGAACCCAAGGTAAACACCACCGGCGGCGGGCCTGAGTCAAGGAAGGAAGCCAATTCCGGCGCAAGCTCGGATTCGAAGCCGGAGGGAGCGTCGTGAAAGGGAAATCCGGCGACTACCGTTTGCTTTGGCCAGTCCGGCTGAGGTTGGGCGAAGGCGCGCGAGAACAGCGCGAGCACCAATTCGGGGGAATGAGCGCCCTCAAAAAGAGGATTGCCTCGCCACGGCAGGCCCAACTCCCGCCGCAACTCCAATATTGGCTGCATCCAACGCAGAGATATGGGGGAAAGAAGGCGCCAGAGCGCGCGCATCGCGCGCGGCCCCAGCGCGCGGACCTTGACGAGCCACGGATAGGGGGCGGGAACGGGCGGATCGTAGGCGGAAAGGAAGGACCCCGGCGCGAGGACCGAAGAAATCCACGGCATCTTCCGCTTTTCCGCAACCATCACGGCGGCGAAAGAAAGAGGATGCGTTACGAGGGCGTCGTAGCGCCGCGCGGCGGCGGCGGTATCTTCATAGGTTTCTCGGATTACCGAGGCCATGGCGCGGATTACCCGCTCGGTTCCGCGGGCCTGGTCAAAGAAATAGGGTATGATTTCGCTGTCACCGAGCGATACGTCGGGACGGATCGGTTCAAAGCCCAACCCTTGCGCCTGGATCTTTTCGCGATAAGCGGCGCTGGCGCCGATGGAGGCGCTATGACCCAGGCGGCAAAGCTCGGCGCCGATGGCGAGATAAGGATGCAGGTCGCCAAAGGAGCCGAAGGTGGTGAAAAGAACTTTCACGCTGAAACAACGTAAACGAAGGGGCGAGGGGGCTCGACGCCGCGCTTTCGGCGGGAAATTGGCCGGCAAGCGCCGATTCTCGCCGCCAAATCCTGGTTCAATCGGTTATAGTATCGCCGATGAAGGCCGGATCGCCGCTGCCAGCCGCATTGGGGGCCGGGGTTGTGCTGGCGGGCGCATTGTTGTTGAGCGGGCGGCATGAACTGACAAAAGGACGCCGGGCCATCGACAGCGCGTTTTCCGAATTCGACGCGGCCTTGCGCGCCGAGGAGGAGATGGTTCCGGGGATCCTGACGGCGACGCGGCCGTATGCGGGCGAGGAGGAACCGGCATTGGATGAAATGGCGTCGGCTTTGGCCGCGGCCACGGCCGCTCACACGCGGGCGGAAAAAATCGCCGCGGCTGAGCCGCTGGAGATCGCGCTCGCCAAGATGCTGCTGATTCAGGAGGTCCACCCGGAGTCGAAATCGAACGCGGCCGTTGCGGCGCTTCAAACGGCGCTGGCAAGGGCGGAAGCGCGCATGGCCGCCGCCCAGCGCAAATACAACGAAGCGGTCCAGCAATACAACGCCACGCTGGCGGCCTTTCCGCAAAGCGTAGCGGGCGCGGCGTTCGGCTTTCGCCGGGAGGAGGACGAATTCAAGGCAGACTCTTTAATTCATTGAACGGGCTTAGGTCAAGGGGAGGGCCGGCGCTCCAAAAGATTTTGATAAAGGCGGTGATATTGGAGGGCGGAGGCGTCCCAGGAAAAATCCTTCGACATTCCTAACCGCATCCGATTCATCCAGGCGCCGCGGTCCTGGTAGGCTTCTATGGCGGCGCCGATGGCCGAAGCGAGCGCATCGGCCGAATAATCGTGAAACAGGAATCCGGTGTCCGGGTCAACGGTATCCACAAGTCCGCCGACGGCGCGCACCACCGGAACCGCGCCATAGCGAAGACTGTAGATCTGATTGAGCCCGCACGGCTCATAGCGGCTGGGCATGAGGAACATATCGGCGCCGGCTTCCACCCGATGGGCGAGAGTCTCGTCGTAGCCGATGCGAACGGCGATCTGATCGGGATATGCGGAGGCCAAGCCGCGGAACTCGGTCTCGAGGGCCACATCGCCCGAGCCCAGCGCGACCAGGCGCAGGCCGTGCCGCACCAGACGCGCCATGGCTTTTGTGACCAGCTCCATTCCCTTCTGACCATACGCCATCCGCGAGATGACGCCGGCCAGCGGCGGGTCCGGATCGAGCCGCAGACCCATTTCCCGCAGCAAAGCCATCTTGCATTCCCGCTTGTTGGACAGATCCGCCGCAGAATAACGAGCCGCCAGGCGCCAATCCGTTTCCGGATTCCATTCGCTGTAATCGGCGCCGTTGAGAATGCCGGTAAGCTTGGGCGCCGAGGATTTCAATAAACCTTCCATGCCAAAGCCGAATTCGGGAGTTTGGATCTCGCGGGCGTAACTGGGGCTGACGGTGGTGAGGGCGTCGGCCCAAGCGATGCCGGCTTGCAGAAAGCTCAAGCCGCCGTGAAATTCCAGCAGGCCAGGCCGGAAAAGGGCCCGATCCAGGGCCAGATCCGCCAGGGCGCTGGGCGGGAAATTGCCCTGATAGCCCAAATTGTGGATGGTGAAAACGGTGCGGACTCCGAAAAAAGTTGGATCGCCGCCGAACGTTTCGCGCAGATACATGGGCAGCAAGGCGGCGTGCCAGTCGTGGGCGTGAAAAATATCGGGGCGGAAGATGTAGCGCGCCACACCCAGCGCCGCCTGCGAAAGGGCGGCAAAACGGACGTGGTTATCGGGATAATCGGCCTTGGAATCGTAGTAGATTCCGGCGCGGTCATAGAGCGCCGGAATATCGATGAACAGATAGCGCACGCCTTGCCGGACGACTTCGTCGACGCCGGCGAAAAATTCGTTTGGACCGGCGTTGACTAAAAGGCCGTCCCAAATGCGGGCGCGGGGAAGCGCGACGCCGCGATAACGCGGCAGCACGACGGCGACGTCGTTGCCGAGTTTGGCAAGGGCGGGCGGGAGAGCGCCGAGCACGTCGCCCAGACCTCCGGTTTTCACGAACGGCGCCGCTTCGGAGGCGACCATCAGGATTCGGGGCATGGATTTAGAGGCTAGACGAAGCCTTCTGCAGAAGGTGTTTTTGGACTTTGCCCAGCGCGTTGCGAGGGAGTTTTTCCACCCACTCGAAGCGGCGCGGGATTTTGAAGGACGCCAGTTTTTCGCGGCAGCGCGCCTCGATGAGGGCGCAATCGCAGGGGTTGTTGCGCGCGACCAGATAGGCCACGGGAACCTCGCCGCGAACGCGATCGGCCTCGGCCACCACGGCCGCTTCGGCGATTTCCGGCTGCTCGGCCAGAAACTCCTCGATTTCGCGCGGGTAGACGTTGAAGCCTCCGGAGATAATGAGATCGCTGCGGCGGCCGCGCAAGGTGTAGTAGCCGTCATGGGAGCGGGTGGCCAGGTCGCCCGTTTTGAACCACCCATCGACAAAGGCGGCCGCCGTCGCCTGCTCGCGCCTCCAATAGCCCGCGAAGACGTTGGGGCCTTTGAGCAGCAGCTCGCCGGTCTCATCGATCTTCACCGAGACTCCTGGCAGAGGGACGCCGACGCTGCCGGGCCGGCGCTCGCCGGCATAAGGATTCGAGATATTCATCATGGTTTCGGTCATTCCGTAGCGCTCGAGAATGGCGTGGCCGAATTTCTCGCGGAACTCCTCGAAGACCTGCGCCGAAAGGGGGGCCGAGCCGGATACGAACAGCCGCATGCGCTTTCCAATTTCGCGCGCGGCGTCCGGCGGGGCGTCGAGGAGCCGCACGTAAATGGTTGGCACGCCGAAGAATAATGTGGGCTTGAAATCGAGGAACGTCGCGACGGCGGTCTGATGATCGAAGCGCTCGATCAGCCGCATGCGGCAGCCCGAAACCAGCCAGCAATGAAGGCCGTTGGCGAGGGCGTGGACGTGGAACAAGGGAAGAGCCAACAAAAAGCGGTCCCGCTCGACGATCTGCCAGCAAGCGGTGAGATTCATCGCATTGGCGGCGAAGTTGTTGTGGGTAAGGATAGCGCCTTTACTGGCTCCGGTGGTTCCGGAAGTGTAGACCAGCGCGGCCGGCGCATCGCCTTCCAGGGGCAGGGCCGGGAGGGTTTCGGGCTGGAGAGCGGCTTCGGCGGCGAGAGCCGGCAGTTCGGCTTCGGTAACGAAAAGCTTCGGTTCGGCGTCGCGCAGAATGTGCGTGAGCTCCCGCTCGCGATAAAGGATATTGACCGGGACGAAGATGACGCCCAGCTTAACGGAGGCGAGAAACAGGTCGATGAATTCAATGCGGTTGGCGAGGTAGACGCACAAGCGGTCGCCTTGGGACAAACCCCGGGCGGCGAGCGCGCGAGCGAGGCGGTTGCTGCGGGCGTCCAGCTCGCCGAAGGTGTATTCGGAACCCTTCCATTCCAGCGCGGGGCGATTCCGGCGGCTGACCAGCGAGAGATCGAAGAGTTGGCGCAGGTTCACTCGGGCAGCTTTTTCCCTTTGGTTTCCACACCCCAAGGTAGCAAGAAGATGCCGGCTAGAAACGCCAGGGAAGTGAAGGCGACGGGCGTGCCGATGGTGGCCATGCGTCCGACCGCCCAGCCGACCAGCAGGGTGACGCCCGCGCCGAGAAAGCGGCCCGCGGAAGTGGCGAAGCCGAAGGCGCTGGCGCGGCATTCGGTGCGGTACTGCTCGGGAAGCCAGAGCGAGTACATGGCGAAGTTGGCTCCGCCGAAGCCTAACACGGCGAGGCACGCCAGGAACCAGGCCAGGGAGTGGTTTGGCAAATAGTAGGCGTATCCGAAACCGAAGGCGATGGAGGCGAACATCAGCAAGAAATAGAAGGCGAGAGTCGCGCGGCGGCCGAATCGCTCCGCGAGCGGCGGCAGGGCGACGCAGCCCAGAATGGTGGCGACGGAAACCAGGATGGTGGCGTACGATCCCATGCGCGTGGCGCCAGCGACGGTTGCTCCTTGTTTGGCCGCCAGGAATGCGGCCGCCGAAGGGACATAGACCGTGCCGGCCCAAAGGCCCGCGATGGAGACCAGCAGATAGATCGCGTTGAGCGCGGTGCGGCGGCGGTATTCGGGAGAAAACAGCATCGTCATAGCGCGGCGGGCCGATTCCGGCGGCTTCCAGCGGGCCGGTTCGCGGACGCCACGATTCATGAGCAGCACCAAAAAGGCGGGCAATCCGCCGATGGCGAACATCGCCCGCCAGCCGAAGGCCGCCCCGACGGTGGCGTTCAACAGGGCGGCCAGAAGGATGCCGAAGTAATAGCCGGTCTGCATGAGGCCGGCGCCCATTTTGCGGCGGGACTCGGGCCACTCCTCGGCGACAAACGTGCCGCCGATGGTCCACTCGCCGCCGATCCCGATCCCGGCGATCAGCCGGAATAGCGCCAACTGCCAGACACTGGCGGCGATCGCGCCTGCGAAGGTGAACAGCGAGTAACAGAGGATGGTGAGCATCAGGGTCTTCACTCGGCCGAAGCGGTCGCCAATGGGACCCCAAAGCATAGAGAGCCCCCAGCCAAACAGGAAGAGAGCGAAAAGCAGGCCGCCGTAATAGCCGATGGCTTCGGCGTTGGCGGGGATTCCGGAACGGGGCAGAAGCTCGCGCAGGGCGGGCTGCATGACCAGGGCGTAGATGAAGGAATCCATGCCGTCCAGCGCCCAGCCGCCCCAGGCGGCCCAGAAGCCGCGGATTTGATTGGCGGTGAGCCTTTCTCGCGCGGGGGCGGGCTGAACAGAGGCCATCCCTAAATATTTACACGGGTATTTCGCGGCGCGGGCGCAAAGCTGGGAAAAAGGGGGGCGCTACACGGCGGCCACGGCTTGGCCCGTGCGCTGGGAGAGAGCGGCATAACGGAAACCAGCCCGGGTCAGGCGCGCGCGGTCCAGCAAGTTGCGGGCATCGAGCAGAATCGCCGAGCGCATGGATCGAGCGAGCTTTTCCCAGTTGAGGTCCTGGTACTGGGGCCATTCGGTCAACAACACCAGGGCGTCGGCGCCGACGGCGATTTCCTCGGCGGAGCGGCAGCAGTGTACTTCCGAATCGGGATTCTCTTTGCGGAAGCGCTCCATGGCAACGGGATCGTGAGCGCGGACCCGCGCGCCGCGCTCCAGCAAACGCTTGGCGACTTCCACGGCGGGCGCGTCGCGCAAGTCGTCGGTATTGGGCTTGAAGGCCAAACCGAGAAGGCCGATGGTGCGGCCTTTGAGAGTTTGCAGTTCGGCCAGCAACTTATTGAGGACCCTTTCGCGCTGGCGCTGGTTGACCTCGCGGGCGGCCTTAACGATGGGCATATCAAGGCCATATTCGCCCGCGGTGGCGACTAAGGCGGCGGTGTCTTTGCCAAAGCAGGAGCCGCCCCAGCCGACGCCGGCCTGAAGGAAGCGGGACCCGATGCGGGCATCCAAGCCGATGCCCTTGGCGACTTGCGCGATATCCGCGCCGACTTTCTCCGCCAACTGGCCGATTTCATTGATATAGCTGATCTTGAGGGCGAGGAATGCGTTGGCGGCGTATTTGATCAACTCGGCCGAGGCGAGATCGGTGGAAATGAGCGGGGCCGCCTGAACCCCTTCCGGCCGGGGCAGATAAGTAGGGGCGATGAAAGACTGCTCCAAAATAGGCCGGTAGAGGGTATACAAGACCTCGGCGGTGGCCGTGTCGGCGGCGCCGATCACGACGCGGTCGGGGTAGAGGCTATCATGCAGCGCCGACCCTTCGCGCAAGAACTCCGGATTGGAAGCGACGGCGAAGCTGCCGCCGTCCTTTTTTCCTTTACGCTCGAAGGCTTCCCGCAAAAGCGAATCTACCCACACACCGCTGCCGATGGGGACGGTGGATTTGTTGACAATGACGGTAAAGTGGGCGCCCAGATTTTCGCCAATGCTGCGCGCCGCGGCCTCAAGGAATCGCAGATCGGGATTTCCGTTGGCGCCAGGCGGCGTTCCAACCGCGATAAAAATCACGTGCGCTTGGGGAATCGCTTCGGAGTATTGGGTGGTAAAGTGAAGATTGCGCCGGGCGTCTTGCACCACATCCGCAAGATGGGGCTCAAAAAACGGCATTTCTCCGCGCTGGAGCGCCTGAATTTTTTCGGGATCCGCGTCCACGCAGACCACTTTGTGGTCCAAAAGCGCAAGGCAAGCGCCTGTAGTCAATCCAACATAACCGGTTCCAATTATGGCGACGTTCACAATTTTCTATTCTACGACACTCCCCCGCGCAGCCTGCTTCGTTGGTAAATATCGGAAGAAACGAGATTTCCTTTAATTTTTTGAATGGATTCGGCCGAACGGCGCTCTTGCGGGCGGTTCGGCGCGGTGACGACTGGAACAAGCAAGAGACGTTATCCTCGGGTTTTGCTAGCGGTCCGTTCTTGGCGTCTCTTTTATGGGAGAGGGCAGGCGGGACGATCGCCGGGCTCCGGCGCTTGAATGGCATACTGGATGGTTCATGTTTCACGTCCTGGAAAAGCGGATCGCCGAAACCTTCGCTTCGCGCATCGGCGAGCTCTACAGCGTGGAGACGGCGGTGCAGACCGAGCAGCCCAAGCAAAGCTCGTTCGGCGAAATCGCGCTTCCGGCCGCCTTTCAGCTTGCGCGGCGGCTGAGAAAAGCGCCCCAAGCCATCGCGCAGGAGCTGCGGGCCGCGGCGGGAACCATCGAAGGCGTTGCGGAGATTGAAATTGCCGGCAATGGCTATCTCAACGTGCGGCTCGATCGAGGCTTTTATGCCGAGGGTGTGCTTTCCGGGGCGGCGGAGCAGACCCGGGCTTCGGCGGAGAAGATTATTGTCGAGCACACCAACATCAATCCCAACAAGGCTGCTCATATCGGGCACTTGCGCAACGCGATTTTGGGCGACACGTTCGTCCGCATGCTGCGCGCCTCGGGGCATCACGTCGAAGTGCAGAATTACATCGACAATACGGGCGTGCAGGTGGCGGACGTGGTGGTGGGATTTTTGCATCCCGAGATTTTTCCGCTGGATTCCTATTGTGGCCAGCCGTTCGACTATTTGTGCTGGGACTTATATGCGGCGGTTTCGGCGTATTACGAAGAGCATCCAGAAGCTCTCGAATGGCGCAAAGAGACGCTGCAAAGCATTGAGACGGGCGGCAACGCGGCGGCGGAAAAAGCGCATGAAGTGGCCGATAGGATCGTTCACGCGCACCTGTCCACGATGTGGCGGCTCAACATCGTCTACGACGTTCTTCCCCGCGAGAGCGAGATTTTGCATTTGAAATTCTGGGCCGCCGCTTTCGAGCTTTTGAAGGAGCGCAAAGCGGTGTATCTGGAAACGGAGGGGAAAAACAAGGGTTGCTGGGTGATGCCGAGCTCGGCGTTCCGGGCCTCTTCCGGGGATCACAGCGAAGAAGACAGCAAGGTGATCGTGCGCTCCAACGGCACGGTCACTTACGTCGGAAAGGACATCGCCTATCAACTTTGGAAATTCGGCCTTCTGGGCAAGGACTTTTACTATCGTCCCTGGCGAACGTATCCCGACGGGCGCGTGGTTTGGGCGTCGACGGATCAACCGGGGGGCGCGGCGCCGGAGTTCGGCCGCGGAGCGCGCGTTTACAACGTGATCGATTCGCGCCAATCGTATTTGCAGGATGTGGTCGTGGCGGGGCTGCGCGCTCTGGGCTTTCAAAAGCAGGCGGACGCAAGCATCCACTTTTCCTATGAGATGGTCGCATTGACTCCCGGGACGTGCCAAGAGCTAGGCATCGAGCTCTCGGAAGAGGACAAGAAGAGGCCGTACGTGGAGGTCTCCGGGCGCAAGGGTTTGGGCGTTAAAGCCGACGATTTGATCGACAAGCTGATTGAGAAGGCGCTTGAAGAAGTGGAATCGCGCCATGGCGAAGAATCGAAGGAAGCCAATCGGCGCGCGGCTGAGGCGATCGCCGTGGGCGCTCTGCGATACTTCATGCTGAAATACACCCGCCATTCCGTGATCGCTTTCGATCTGTCGGAGGCATTGAGCTTCGAAGGCGAAACCGGGCCGTACGTTCAATACGCGGCGGTGCGCGCGCGGAACATTCTTCGAAAGCTGGAAGAGCGGGGCGAAAAGCTGCCCGATTTTCGCGCCGTTCTGACGCGCGAGGCGCTGGCCCGGCAGCTCGCCTCGGAAGATTGCTGGCAGCTCATGCTGGCGGCATCCAAGGCGGGTTCGGCCATCGAGCGGGCGGTGGCCAGCGGCGAGCCCTCGCACGTAGCCCGCTACGCCTTTCAGCTCGCGCAGGCGTTCAGCAATTTCTACCACGAATATCCAGTTTTGACGGAGACCCATGCGGAAAAGAAGATGTTTCTGCTGTGGATGACGGACTATTTCCGCCGCCAGCTCGAGCGCACTCTGGACGTGCTCGGCATCCAGGCGCCCGAATACATGTAATGCGGCGGATCGAGTCGCTGTTTTTGAAAGGACCCGCGGGCCGTCTCGAAGCGATGTGCGAAGAGCCGGAGGGCGAATTGCGAGAGGCGGCGCTGGTGTGTCATCCGCATCCCCGCTACGGGGGCACGATGCATAACAAAGTCGTGCATCGCCTGGCGCGCGGACTCCGCCGGGGCGGCGCCGCGGTGCTGCGGTTCAACTATCGCGGCGTCCATTTGAGCCAGGGCGAATATGCGCACGGCGAAGGCGAGCTGGAGGACGCCCGGGCCGCGCTGGAATATCTGCGCGGGCGGTATCCCGCGGTTCCCTTCACACTGGCGGGTTTTTCCTTCGGATCCCGAATTGCGCTGCGCCTGGGCTGCGAAGCCGGGGGGGAGGGCAGAGGCGCGCGGCGCATCATTGCCGCAGGCTTTCCTGCTTCGACTCGGGATCGCTCCTATCTGGAGGGCTGCGCCATTCCGCGAATTTTCATTCAGAGCACGCGCGACGAGTTTGGGCCGCTGGAAACATGGGAGCCGCTCATTCGAAGCCTGCCGGAGCCAAAGCGCCTGGTGCTGGTGGAAGCCGCCGATCACTTCTTCGCGGGGGCCTTGGACCGGCTGGAGGAAGAGGTGGCGCTGCTAACGTGAGGCACGTATCGACGCGCCGCCTGGGATTTCCGGGGCGGCCGCGGGCCGAGGCTTTCTCGGCCGATTGGGAGCCGCAAAAGGCGGCCCGTGGATTGTCAAAAAAGCGCCCTTGACGCGGAAGGCATTCTTTGCCAGATGTTCGCGCTCAATCGCAATCCATTTGCGGAGTTCAGCCGGAATGCGGCGACCGAGGCGGCGGCGAAGGAGTGCGCTCGCGCCTCCGGGCCTCGAAAAACTTCGAGATAAGATCGGAGCATTCGGCGGCCAACACGCCTTCCTCGATCGCCAGCCGGTGATTGAGAATTTCCGCGTCGGCGAGCCGGAACTTGCTGCGGACGCCGCCGAAGCGCAGGTCTCTTGCGCCAAACACCAGCCGCTCGACGCGGGCGGCGACCAGGGCGCCGGCGCACATGACGCAAGGCTCGATGGTGACGTAGAGGGTCGAGCCTGGCAGGCGATAGTTTTGGGCGGCGGAGCAGGCTTGGCGCAGCGCCAGGATTTCGGCGTGCGCGGTGGGATCGTTGCGCCCGATGGGCGCATTGCGGCCGCGGCCGGCGATTTGGCCTCCCCGCACCAGCACCGCCCCGACGGGGGTTTCGCCGGCGGCTTCCGCTTCGCGCGCCAGCTCCAGCGCGCGGCTCATAAAGAATTGGTCGGAATCCACTAGGCGAACCACTCGCTCAGGCTTTACTTTACGACGATATTCACGAGCTTATCCGGCACGACGATCACCTTGACCACTTGTTTGCCGGAAAGGAACGGCTGCACTTTGGGATCGGCTAGCGCGGCTTGCCTCAGTTCCTCGTCGCCCGCTCCAAAGCGCACAAAGATGCGGCCGCGCAGCCTGCCGTTCACTTGCAAAACGACTTCGGCCGCGTCTTCTTGGGCCAATTGTTCATCGTAGGAGGGCCACGGCTGCCGGAAGACGGGGCCGGTCCGGCCCAGCGCCTCCCACAGCTCTTCGGCGAGATAAGGAGCGAACGGTGCTAGCATGAGCGTGAGCGAAGGCAGGATTTGATCTAAGGCCGAGCGCGGAAGCGCGGCCTCCTCGTCGTGAAGCGTGTTCATCAGCTCCATCAAGGCCGCGATGGAGGTGTTGAAGTGCCAGCGGTTGGTGAAATCCTCCGATATTTTGCGGATCGTTTGATGCAGCTTCCGCAAGGCCCGGCGGCCAGCCGCCTGATCCGCGGAGGGGGGCGGCGGCATGGATTCAACGAAGCCGGCGCCGCCCGCATCGGTTGCGCGGCCGCCGCTTACGAGATTGCGCATCACGAAGCGATAGACGCGCTCCAGAAATTTTCGCTGTCCGCCCACGCTTTTTTCCAGCCAGGGCATGTCCTTTTCCGGCGGGGCGGCGAAGAGCACGAACAGCCGGCAGGTATCGGCGCCGTATTTGCGAATCATTTCCTCGGGATCCACCACGTTGCCCTTGGATTTGGACATCGCGGTTCCGTCGTGACCGAGGACCATGCCTTGCGTAAAAAGATTCGCGGCGGGTTCGCTGTTAGAAATCAGCCCCAGATCGCGCATGACTTTGGTGAAAAATCGCGAATACAGCAGATGCAGGATGGCGTGCGTGACACCTCCGATGTATTGATCCATCGGAAACCATTTCGCGACGATATTTCCGTCGAACGGCGCCTTATCGTTGCGCGGATCGAGATAGCGATAGAAATACCAGGCCGAATCGACGAAGGTATCCATGGTGTCGCTTTCGCGCTGCGCCGGTCCGCCGCATTTAGGGCAGTTTACGTTCATGAAGGAGGCGACGGCGGCCAAAGGCGACGATCCCAATCCCGTCAAGCTCACTTCGTGAGGCAGGACGACCGGCAGATCGCTTTCCGGAACTGGGACCACGCCGCAGCCAGGGCAATGAATGACGGGGATCGGCGTTCCCCAATAGCGCTGCCGCGAGATGCCCCAGTCCTTGAGGCGATATGTGATGGCGGCCTTGCCGAAGCCCTCGCGCTCGGCCCGGCGATTCATTTGGGCGCGCGCCTCGGCGCTGGGCAGGCCGCTGAACTCGCCCGACCGCTCCACAATACCCTGGTCTGTGAAAGGGGCCCGCGGATTGTGGTCCAACTCGCCGTCCACCGGGCGAATGACGGCCCGGATGGGAATGCCGAAGGTTTTACAAAAATCGAAGTCGCGCTCGTCGTGCGCGGGCACCGCCATAATGGCGCCGGCGCCATATTCCATCAGCACGAAATTGCCGATCCAGACCGGAATTTTGTCCCCGCTGAACGGATTCACCGCGAAATGTCCGGTGAAGCACCCGTCTTTTTCGATGACGCCCGGCCCCTGCTGCGCGCGGGCGTCGATCATTTCCTTGGCGCGGGCGCGGCCCGTGGCGTCCAGCAGCTTGTCGCTGAGCGGATGCTCCGGCGCGAGAAGGACGCAGGTGGCGCCGTAGATGGTATCCAGGCGCGTGGTAAAGACGCGAATTTTTTCCGTGGAGCCTTCCAGCGGGAAATCGATTTCGGAGCCTTCCGAGCGGCCGATCCAGTTGCGCTGCATGGTCAAAACGCGCTCGGGCCATCCGCCTTCGAGCAGCGCCATATCGCGGAGCAATTCCTCCGCGTAGGCGGTGATTTTCAGAAACCATTGCTCCAGCGCGCGCTGCTCGACGGGGGTGTCTTCGTGCCGCCAACAGCAGCCCTCCACCACCTGCTCATTGGCCAGCACCGTGGCGCAGCGCGGGCACCAGTTCACCATGGCTTTCTTGCGATAGGCCAAACCGCGCTCCAGCATTTTCAGAAAAAACCACTGGTTCCAGCGGTAATATTCGGGCTCGCACGTGGTGATTTCCAGGCTCCAATCGTAGGCGAAACCCACGCGGCGCATTTGGCGCTTCATTTCCGCGATGTTGGAGAGGGTCCACTCGCGGGGATGACGGCCGCGGGCGATGGCGGCGTTTTCGGCCGGCAAACCGAAGGCGTCCCAGCCCATGGGATGTTGCACGTTATATCCGCGCATCCACATGTAGCGCGCCAGCGCGTCGCCGATGGAGTAGTTGCGCACGTGGCCCATGTGCAAACGTCCGCTCGGATAGGGAAGCATCTCCACGACGTAATATTTGGGCGCCGGGGAGGCGGGATCGGCGCGGTAGAGCGAGGAGTCGCTGAGCCGCTCCATCCATTTCAGCTCGATTTGGTTATGATCGTAGGCGCGTTCCGGCATAGGGATTTCAGAGCGTTCAGGTTCCGCAAGTCGCGGCCTTTTTCCATCGGCGTTTCCAGAATGAATGCCTTGTCGCGGAGACCCGGGTGGGCGAGGATGCGGCGAAACCCGTCAACACCAATATACCCCTCGCCGATGTTCTCGTGGCGGTCGACATGAGATGCCAACGGCGTTTTGGAGTCGTTGGCGTGAATCACGGGCACGTTTTCCAGTCCCAGCCAGCGGTCGATTTCGCGGACCGTTTGTTCCAATCCTCGCCCGGTCGCAATGTCGTATCCGGCCGCCAGCAGATGGCAGGTGTCTAGGCAGAATCCGATGGGCAAATCCGTGAATTGGTCGGCGAATTGGCGGATGGCGTGGAGCTCCTCCAAGCGGCTGCCTAACTGCGCGCCCGCGCCGGCCGTATTTTCGATCAAGAGCTTGAGGCTTCCGCGATTTAAATTTTGAGCCGCCTTCCCCGCGCCTTGGAGAAAGTGAAGCACGCCTTGCTCGATCGAAACGCCCCGGTAGTTGCCGGGATGCACCACAAGAAATTCGGCGCCGATGGCTACGGCCCGCTCGATTTCGCCGCGGAAGGCTTGAACCGAATGAGCGCGGACGCCTTCGTTCGCCGCCGCCAGGTTGATCAGGTAGTTCCCATGAATCGCCAGGGGCCGGAGATCGTGCCGCTGCCGAGCGCGCCGGAAGAGTTGAATCGCGGGCTGGCTCAGCGGCGGAGCCTTCCATTGCCGGGGGCTGGAAGAAAAGATCTGGAAAGTGTTGGCGCCGAGTTCGACAGCCTTGAGCGCGGCGCGCTCCAGCGAGCCGGCAATCGAGGTGTGGATTCCGATGCGCACAAGATCCTATGGTAAGCGCCCGGCCGGCGAAGGAACCGTTATTATAAGTGTGGGTTCGATGGGCGATTCGCTCCTCCGGCGGTTCTGGAACGCGATCAAGCTCCCTCCTCCCGCTCCGCGGCGCGCATGGGAGGTCGAGGCGCCCTCGTTTTGGACGAGGTTTTGGGAAGCTTTTAAGCCGCCTCCTCCGCTTCAGCCGGTTGCTTTAGAAGTGCGGCGGCGCCGCCGCTGGATGCGCACCGGCGCAGTTGCCGCTTTGGCGATCGGCGCTTTGGGCGCAGCCGCCGGCCTGTATATTCACGGCGCGCCCCAGCGGGCGGAAGCCGCCTATCAAGCCGGCATGCGGCTGGCCGCCGCGGGCGAGACGGCGATTGCGGCGGACGACTTCACCCGGTCCATTCGAATTTGGCCGCGATCCGCCAAGGCTTATCTGGAGCGCGGTCTTGCGCGCCGAATCCTGCTGCAGGGCGACGCCGCCCTTGCGGATTTCGACCGGGCGCTGAAGTTGAATCCGAAATTGGCCGCCGCGCATGTCGGCCGAGGGGCGATTTTCCGCGACCGTGGCGAGACGGGGCGGGCGCTGGAAGAATTCGGCGCCGCCATTGCCGTCGAGCCGGGCGTCGACTCTTATTATCAAAGAGGCCAAGTCTACGAGATGCTCGGACAACATGAAAAAGCCATCCAGGATTACGACGCGGCCATTGCTTTGCGCCCGTCGGCGCCGTTCGTCTATCGCGCGCGCGCCACGGCGGAATTCAACTTGGGGGACCGGGCCGGCGCGGCGCGCGACCGGCAGCGCGCGGGCGAAATGGAACGTCCGCCTGGGGAGCCCGCGCAGACCACGGAGCTGAGGCCTTAATCATGTTCCTTCCGCTCACTCCTCTCCGTTGTTTGCATCGCGCCATCGACGTATTTGGATCCAGGATCGGCCTGGTTTGCGGCGAACGGCAGTTCACCTATCGCGAATTTGGCGAGCGCGTGGAACGGCTTGGGAGTGGATTGGTCCGGCTGGGCGTTCAGCCGGGCGACCGCGTGGCCTATCTGAGCTTCAACAACCATCAGTTGCTGGAAGGTTATTACGGTGTGGTGCAGGCTGGCGGAATCATCGCGCCGCTGAACATCCGTCTTTCCCTGGCCGAGCTGACCGAGATCCTGCGGCATTGCGGCCCCCGGATGGTGATCTTCGAGAATGAATTTGCCCCGATGGCGGTCCAACTGCGCCAGACCTGCAAATCGGTGGAGCGCTGGGTTTCGCTGGACGATCCGGCGGACCCCGCGGAGATTTCCTATGAAGAGATTTTGAGCCTGGGTGAGCCGGGCCGCGCCGATGTCCGTTCAATCGATGAGATGTCCATTGCCGAACTGTTCTACACCAGCGGCAGCACCGGCGCGCCCAAGGGCGTGGCGCTATCCCACCGGGGGCTTTATCTTCACGCGCTTTCGGTGGCGGCCCTGTACAAGAACCCCGAAACGATGGTGGAGCTTCACACCATTCCTCTTTTTCATGCCAATGGCTGGGGGCGTCCGCAGGCGTCCACCATGCTGGGCGTGAAGCAGGTGATGCTGAGGCGCTTTGAGCCGTCCGCCGTTTTGCGCCTGATTCAACAACATCGCGCCACGGATATGTGCATGGTGCCCACCATGGCTCAGGCGCTGCTGCACTGTCCGGATCGAGCCGGTTTCGATACCACGTCCTTGCGGAGAATCATGATTGGCGGCGCGGCTTCTTCCCCGGAACTGGTGGAGCGCGTGGAGAAGGCGTTTTCGGGTTGCGAATGCGTGTCTGGTTACGGCCTCACCGAGACTTCGCCCGTGCTTACGGTGTCGATATGGAATGGGGCGCCGTACGAATCCGAGGTGGATCGCATCCAGCGGCAAGCGATGGCTGGCTGGCCCACGGCTGGAACCGAAATTCGCGTCGTGGACGCCCAGGGAAAGGACGTTCCGCGCGACGGCGCCACCGTGGGCGAAATCGTCGTCCGCGGCGATCAGGTTATGGAGGGATATTATCGCGATCCGGAAGCCACCCGCGCCGCGATCGCGGGTGGATGGTTTCATACCGGCGATATGGCCGTCTGGGACGAACAATCCTACGTCAATATCGTGGACCGCAAAAAAGAAATCATTATTTCCGGCGGGGAAAACGTTTCGTCGGTTGAAATCGAGAAGGCCATTGGTTCGCACCCGGCCGTTCTGGAATGCGCGGTGGTGTCCGCGCCCGACGACACGTGGGGCGAGATTCCGGCCGCCATCGTTACGAGGAAGCCGGGCGCCGCGCTCACCGAGGAGGATCTTCGCGCTCATTTACAACAACGCTTGAGCCGGTACAAACTGCCTCGGATTATCGAATTCCGCGACGAGCCGCTTCCCAAAAGCGGAACCGGCAAAATCCGCAAGCTCGAGTTGCGGGAGAAATTCTGGAGCGGAAAACAGAAACGGGTTCAGGGCTAATGTATTTTGTGCGACTTTCGCCGGAGCCTGCGGACTACGATCGCGTCGTCGCGGAATTGTGGGAAGCCGGGACCACCGGAATCGTCGAAGGCCACGGATTCCTGGAGGCTTTCTTTGAAGATGGCGAAGCGGCCCGTGGTTTCGGAGAGCCCAGCCGCATTGCCGATTGCGACTGGGTCCGCCACACGCAGGACGCCTGGCCGCCGACGCTGGTGGGCGAGAGATTTTTTCTGGCGGCGCCGTGGCGGACGGAGCCCACGCCAGCGGGCCGAATTCGCCTGGAAATTAGCCCGGGCATGCAGTGCGGGACGGGCCGGCATCCTTGCACAAGGATGTGCCTGGAGGCAATGGAGCGCATCGTGCGTCCGGGCGATTCCGTGCTGGACGTCGGCAGCGGATCGGGAATTTTGTCAGTGGCGGCGAAGCTGTTGGGCGCCCGCCGAGTGATCGCCTGCGATCTCGATCCCGATGCGGCCAAACCGGTCCCGTTTTTCCTGGGCAGCGCCGATGCGGTTCGCTCCGCGGCTTTCGATGTGGTGGTCGCCAACATCGGCGAGGAGGTTCTTGGCGCGTTGCGTCCCGAATTGGAGCGGGTGGGGCGCAGGCGAATCTTATCGGGTTTTCAGGATGCGTCGGGCGATTGGGCCTGCATCGTGGCGTAGCCAGAGAGCGCCGTCGCGTTGGGCCGCCAACCATAGGCCGTCATCGCGGTGAGGCGGGAGATTTTCGCGCGGGCAAATTCAGAGGCGTCAGAACCGCGAACGCGATTAGAATCAGGCCCAGCGAGTGCCCGTAGGTGTAATCGAATAAGCCCGCCGTGAGAAATCCCAGGAGCGCCAAAATGGAGGTTCTTCCAACGAACCGCTCATCGCGATCCTCAGCGCGTTTGCATCGCTTCCACAATTGCCGCAGCAGCGCCACGACGAAGACGATAGCCGCGCCCGCCGCGGGAAGGCCAAATTCCGCGGCCAATTGCGCCAAATTGTTGTGGAGATGGCCGTGATAGGCCGGGATGGGGTCGCCGGGCGATAGAAAGCTTGCGTACAACATTTCGACGCGCCCAGGGCCGACGCCCAGAATTGGACTGGCGCGAACCATTCTCCAGCCGGCTTTCAGCATCTGAACGCGCTCGGCATTGGAATAGTAGCCGGGGCGAGAAGAATCGACGATGCGGGTGCGGACCGGGCCGGGAGCCAGGAAAAATAAAACACACGGCATCGCTGGAACCGCCCACGCCCAACGGGAGCGCCGCCAAGCCAGGTGAACGGCTAGCAATAGCAACGAGCAGATCCACAGCATTCGCGTGAGGCTCAGGAAAATCGCCACGCCATTCACTAGAATGGCCGGCCGCAGCCACCCGCGTTGCTCCGGAGAATGATGAAGCAACTCCAAGAGCGCGGCAAAGACGACGATTTCAACCGTTCCATACACCATCCAGTGATTCAGCAATCCCCCGCCGCGAAGGTAGATCACCGGGTTGGTTTGTGCGCCGTGAAAAAAAAGCCGAAAGAAAAAGCGCCCAATAAGGAAGAGCGAGCTGAGAGTCGCCGCGGCGACCGCGCCCCGCCAAACGGCGATGAGTTGCGTGGCGCGATTCAGAGCGGGCGTGACCACAAAAGCCGACGCGAGCAGCAGCAGGTGCCGCATTTCACCCTGGCCGGCGCGCAGGTCCGGGGAATGCAGCCACGCCAAAATTTCCCATCCGGCCCAGGCCAACCAGAATCGGATGAGGGAAGGAAAGCGGGGTTTTTCGCGCCGCCGCGCCAGCGCGATAAGCCGGAACAGCAAGGCGCCCGCCAGGAGCGATTCGGAGATCGCTACCGACGCCGGCGCGCACGAGATTCCCAAGCCCAGAAGCAGAGCGTCGGGCTTCCAGCCCAAAACAGCTCTTGGGGCCCGTTCGCCGCGGCTGATCGGCGGGACTATGTCGAGCGGGCCATACGCGGGTTGAGAATTCGCGGACATGTCGCCCGATCCGGCATTCTTCTTATGAGACCCGCGAGGTCATGTAACCGGAACGTAACGCGGCGATTTCCAGCTTCGCCTGCGGGTTTTCCCGGACCGGTACAATGGTTTCGTTCCAGCACGCCGAATGGAGCTTTTATGACCCACTGGCGCCCCGCGATACTGATTTTCTGCGTTTCAGTTCTCTGCTCCCAGCCATCCGGCCGCGAGCAGGTGGGCAAAATGCCCGACGGAAGCTTTATGCTGCCGACGGGCTGGCGGATCAAACCCGTGGGCCGTCAGATCCCTCTGGACACGCTGCCCATGTCGACGGCTCTTTCCAAAGACGGAAAGTATCTGCTGGTGCTAAATGGCGGCTATCATCCGCCATCGGTCGCCGTGATCGCGACCGATGGGATGAAGGAGATGGCCAGGGTTCCAGTGGCCGACGGCTGGCTGGGGCTGACCTTTTCGCCGGACGGGAGCAAGGTTTACGTTGGCGGCGGCTCGAAATACAGCGTGTTCGAGTTTTCCTTCTCCCCGGCGGGCGAGTTAAAACCGGTCCGGCAGATCGAAATCTCGCCCGGCTCTAAACCCGGGGCATTCGATTTTATCGGCGACGTCGAAGTTTCCCCCGACGGCCGCTTTCTCTACGCCGCGGAGTTGTATCGCGATTCGATCGCCGTAATCGATGCGCAGAGCGGGCGCGTCACGGCGCATCATAAAACCGGCCGCCGTCCCTACAAGATCCTTTTCGATCCCGGCGGCAAGTCGTACTTCGTTTCGAGCTGGGCGGACGGCGCGGTGTATCAATACGAAGCGAAGACGGGATTGGAAAGGTCGCGGATTCGCCTCGGCCCGCACACCACGGACATGGCTTTGAGCGGGCGCAAGGTCTCGGACGATTCCAACGAGTACCGGTTGTTCGTCTCAGCTTCCAACACCAACTCGGTATTCGTGGTGGGGGTGGATAACGCAGGCAACATGAAGATCGCGGAGACGTTGAACGTGGCCATGACGCCGCGGCAGCCGGCGGGCATGACTCCCAGCGGCCTAGCGTTGAGCCCGGATCAGAATCGGCTATTTGTGGCGTGCTCGGACGCGAATGTGGCGGCGGTGGCCGACATTTCCGGGGAGCGCGGCCGCGTGGAAGGATTCGTTCCCGCCGGCTGGTATCCCGTGGGGGTGCGCATATTGGCGGACGGCCGCTTGCTCATTCTGAATGGACGCGGCGGAGGAAGCTATCCAAATTCGCATTTCCCCGGTCCGATGAGCGCGGCGCTCGAGGAAAGGCAAGGCGACGGACGGCGCGAATATGTTGCATCCATGCAGACGGGAACCATGTCGGTGGTCGATCCGCTGACGCAAGAGAGCCTCGACGAGTATACGCGCGCGGCGATGGAGCTTTCCCCGTACCGGGATTCGCAGCTCGAGGCGGCGAATGTCCCGCCGGACAGCGTCATTTATTCGCGGCCCGAAAAACCGTCGCCCATTCAGCATGTGGTTTACATCATCAAAGAGAACCGCACGTACGATCAGGTCTTCGGAAAAATCGGCAAAGGCAACGGCGACCCTTCCCTGACGCTATTCGACGAATCGGCCGCGCCGAATCATTACAAGCTGGCTCGCGAATTCGTGCTGTTCGATAACTATTACTCCAATGCCGACGTAAGCGCCGACGGCCACAATTGGTCCACCGCCGGCATCGCTCCCGACTACACGCAAAAGACCTGGCCGAGTCAATATGCCCGCAGGCTGCCGTATTACGGATACGAGGGCGGCGAGCCCGCCAATACGCCGCCGGCGGGCTACATTTGGTCCAACGCGCGATCCGCGGGTCTTTCGGTTCGAGACTACGGGGAGTTCGTCGAAAACAAGAAGCAGGCCGGCCCGGATGGAGTGCAAGTGGCGAAAGTGAACGATCCTTCGCTGGAAGGCATCGTCAACATGCGCTACCGCAGCTTCGATCTGGACTATCCAGACGTCGAGCGAGCCCGGGTTTTTCTGGAGGATTTGAAGCAGTTTGAAGCCAGCGGGCAGATGCCCCGGCTGATGATCGTGCGGCTGGGCAACGACCACACCAACGGGACTACGCCCGGAAAACTCACGCCCCTTTCGCTGTTCGCCGATAACGATTACGCGCTGGGCCTGGTGGTGGAAGGAATCTCAAAGAGCCGTTTCTGGCCCTCGACCGCCATTTTCTCGATCGAAGACGACGCGCAGAACGGCCCAGACCATGTCGATTCGCACCGCTCTGTCCTGCTGGCGATTTCGCCATACACGCGGCGCGGCGCCGTAGACAGCACCCTGTATAACCAATCTTCCGTGATGCGCACCATCGAGCTTATTTTGGGGCTTCGCCCCATGACGCAGTTTGACGCTGCGGCGCGTCCTCTGACGGCGGCTTTCGCCGCCGTTGCGAACCCGGCTCCCTACGCCGCCGAACCCCCCCGAATCTCGCTGACCCAGCGAAATCCCGAGATCTCGGCCACCGCGGCAAAGTCGGCAAAGATGGATTTCCGCGACGCGGATCAGATCGACGACGACGAACTGAACGACATTCTGTATCTGGCGATCAAAGGAGAGCACGCTCCATCGCCCGTGAGGAGCTTTTTCAGCCGGTGACCACGCTGTGCTTTCTCTGGCACATGCATCAGCCGTTCTACAAGAATTTGTTGACCGGCCAATATAAGCTTCCCTGGACGCGCCTTCACGCCTTAAAGGACTACGCGGGAATGGTGGAAATTCTGGCGGAATTTCCTCACATCCGGCAGACGTTCAATTTAGTTCCCTCCATGCTGGCGCAAATTGAAGACTACGCCGGCGGCCAGGCCTCCGATCCGTTTTTCGATTGCGCCACGCTTCCGGCGGAGGATCTTACCGCCGCGCAACGCGCGTTCGTCGTGAAGTACTTCTTCCAGGTGAGCCCGCGCATGCTGGACCGTTATCCGCGCTACCGCGAGTTGTTTAACCAGCGGCCGGACCTATCGACCTCCGACATTCGCGATTTGCAGGTTTTGAATCAACTGGCATGGTTCGACGAAGACCTGCTGGCGCGCGACGCGGATCTTCGGGAGCTGGTCCGCAAAGGCCGGGCGTATAACAGGGAAGATCAGGCGCTGCTGGAAACGCGGCAGCGCGCGGCGCTGAAACGGGTGCTGCCGGTCTATCGCGAATTCGCGGCCCACGGCCAGATCGAAATCTCCACCACGCCGTTTTACCATCCGATTCTGCCTTTGCTTTGCGATTCGCAAATTGCCGCAACCTCTCATCCAGGCGTCGCGTTGCCTTCGCGATTCCAATTTCCGCAGGACGCGCGGGAGCAGTTGCGGCGCGCGCGGTCTTATGTGCGGGAAAAGCTGGATGTCGCGGCAACGGGCTTGTGGCCTTCGGAGGGATCGGTATCCGACGAAGCGCTGGCGATCGCGGCCGGCTGCGGTTTCACGTGGACGGCGACGGACAACGGAGTGCTGGCCAGAACGCTCGGCCGGGACGCGGGCGTTGAAGAAACGTACCGGGCGTATGTATGGCGTCAGCAAGGCTGCGAGATGCGGATGCTTTTCCGCGATCACTACTTGAGCGACCTGATCGGATTCGAATACCAGCATAGGGCCGCGGCCGACGCGGCGGAGCATTTTCTTTCGCGCATTCGCGCCAATACGCAGGGCCGCCACATGCTGGTTCCGATTATTCTGGATGGGGAAAACGCCTGGGATTGGTACGAGGCGAACGGCCGTCCCTTTCTGCGCGAGCTGTATCGGCGCATTTCAGACGCGCCCGATCTGGAGGCCAGGACGATTTCCGAAGCCCTGTCACATCATGAGGCGGAGCCGCTGGATCGAATTTTTCCGGGTTCGTGGATCAACGCCAACTTCGACATATGGATCGGCGCCGAAGAAGACAACCAGGCCTGGGAGCGGCTGCTGGAAGCACGGCAGACTTACGACCGCAAGCAGTCCTCGGTTTCCGAGCAGGCGCGCACGCTGGCGTTCGAGGAACTTTTGATTTCTGAAGGAAGCGACTGGTGCTGGTGGTACGGGCCGGAGCATTCCAGCGACAACCGGGCCGAATTCGACGAGCTATATCGCGATCATCTATCGAACGTTTATCGGGCCTTGGGCGAGACGCCGCCCGCCATCTTGTCCCAACCTATTTTGAAGGAGCAGCCCGGCGCGATTCACCAGCCTCCCGCAAACGCGCTGAAGGTGACGGTGGATGGAGAGGTCACATCGCCGTTTGAGTGGATGGGCGCCGGCCACTACCGACCCGACTTCCGCTCCGGTTCGATGCATTCCGGCGAGCCGCCGCTGCGCGATATCTACTACGGTTCGGACGGCGAGAAGCTGTTCGTCCGGGTCGACGGAGCCGGTTCCGCGGCCTTGGGAATTGAATTCGAAGGCGGACCGGCGGAAGTGAAGACGGCGCGCGGGCGGGTGGTGGAGATGGAAGCTCCGCTGGGGCGCGGCAAGTTCCGTGTTGTGCTCCATCGGGACGGCCTGCCCCCGGCAATTTTTCCGCCGGAGGGGTGGATCGAGCCGCCGGCGGTAGAAAGGCAGGAAGGGAACCGGAGAAGTTGACGCCGTCTATGGGCGGCTACACCGCCGCCAGCTCCACCACCTCGGCTCGGCCTTCGGCCAGGGGCTCAAAACGAACGCTTACGAGTTTGGAGACACCGGGCTCCTGCATGGTGACGCCATACAGCGCCTGAGCCGCCTCCATCGTGCGCTTGGCGTGGGTGATCACGATGAATTGAGTCTCCCGGGACATTTCTTTGATCAGATGCGTCATTCGCTGAATATTGAGCTCGTCCAGGGCCGCATCCACTTCATCCAGCACACAGAACGGGCTGGGCGTATAGCGGAAGATCGCCATCAGCAGCGCCATGGCGGTCAGCGACTTTTCGCCGCCAGAAAGCAGCGCCACGTTTTGCAGACGCTTGCCGGGAGGAGACGCCATGATGTCGATGCCGCTTTCCGCCAGATTGGACTCGTCGGTCAGCCGCATTTCGCCCTGTCCGCCGCCGAACAGCGTGCGGAACATTTCGCGGAAATGCTCGTTGATGGCGTCGAAGGCGTCCTTAAAGCGGCGGCGCGATTCGGCGTCCAGATCCTGAATCGCTTTCTCGGTGTCGCGGATGGAATCGAGCAGGTCCTGACGCTGGATGTTTAGGAAGTCGTAACGCTGCTGGGCTTCCTGATGCTCCTCCAGGGCTTGCGGATTTACCGGTCCCAAGGCGTCCATCTTGGCTCGCGTCTCGCGGTAGCGCTGCTCGGCCTCCTCCACCGTTTCCTGGATGCCGGCCGCCTCCCCGGCGCTCGCGGCGACTTCCGGCGCAGGCGCGCCGAGTTCCTTCTGGCTGGTCTCGTCCAGATATTTCAGCTCGCCTTGTTTCTTCACCAGCTCCAGCTCGATCGCCGCCCGCCGTTCCTGGGCCGCTTGGGCTTCGGCTCGCATCGCTTTCAGAGCCTCGTCCAGCGCGGCGAGCGAGCTTCTGCCGGCGATTTCCTCGGCGGCCAGCCGCTCGACATCGGCGGTTGCGGCGGCGGCGGCGTTGGCCAGCTCGGAGGCTTTGCGATCCAACTCGATGTTATCGGCCAGCAGACGGGCCCGCTCCAGGCCCATCCGCTCCAAATCTTTCAGCAGTTCTTCGCGCCGCGCGCCAGACTGCCAAATTTGCTCTTCCAGCCGCGCTAAAGCGGCCTTCTGGGAGCGCAGCCGCTCCTCGCGCGCCGCCAGGTCCGCACGCAGAACGGCGTGCTCCTCGGCGGCGGCATGCGCGCGCGACTGCAAGGCTTGATGGTGTGCGCGCGCGGCTTCCATGGCCTGCTCCTGCTCCAGGCGGGCCTGATCCTTTCCGGCAGCCAGTTTCAGGCTTTCTTCGCGCTGAGTCTGAACGCGAGCGCTTTCCTGCGTGAGGCGCTCCAAATCCATGCGCGACACCGAGAGCCGGGAAGCGGCGCGCGCATGCTCTTCGGCGAGCTTGCGTTGTTCGTGGTCAAGCGCCAGGGCGTCCTTCTCCTCGGTCTGCTGCCGGTGGCGGACGTGCTCCAGCTCCTGCGCGAGTTGCGCCGCCGCGCGCTCAAGATCCGCGATTTCCGAAGCCAAGGCATCGGCCTCCCGCTGCCGATGCTCCACCTGCGAGATGAGTTCCCGCAGTTCCCGCTTCAGCGCCAAAGGCCCGCCCCCGGTCTTGCGGCCGCCGCTCACGGCATAGCCGTGATAGCTGACGCCGTCGGGCAGCAAGAAGAAGCAATCGGGGTTTTCGACGGCCAGCCGCCTCGCCACTTCCCGGTTGGAGACCAGGAAGCACCGAGCGAGCCGCGGCAAAAGTTCCAAGGGAGCCGAGGCGAGCCCGTTGGTAAAACGGACGATATCGGCCAGCGGGCGGGCCGGGTTGTCCGGCGCGAGCGCCGGGCGCAGCGGGACCATGGCCCGATCGGGGTGCAGCAGAAAGGTGGCTCGTCCGTCCGATCCGGCGTACATCAACTCGACGCCTTGCTCGGCCTCGCGCCAATCCGCCACCACCACGAACTCCAGCTCTTCGTGCAGAAAGGTTTCGCAGGCCTTCTCCCAGGCAGGATCGGCCACCTCAAGAAAATCCGCCAGCACTCCCGCGGGCTTGAATCCATCGGCCCGGCCGCTTTCCATGGCGGTGAACAGGCGCTTCACGCTTTCCGTGGTGTAAGCGCGGTGAGAAAGAATCTCTTCGAGAGAATCCTTGCGGGCCTTTTGGCGGGAAAGCAGGGCGCGAGCGTCTTCCAGCTTGGCCCGCGCCGCGATCAAGCGGCTTTGGCGTTGCTTAATTTCCTCTTCTACCCTGGCGCGGCGCTCCGCGAGCGATTCCAGCTCTAACTGCCGCGCCGCCAGCTTCTCCGACAGCCCGGCCTTGGCCTGCTCAATGCGCGCGAGATCGGCCGCGGCCGATTCGGCCTCGCGGCTGGACCGGGCGGCTTCCCGTTCCATGGCCGCCAGGTATTCATCGATTTGCGCAAGCTGGTTGCGCAGCGTAGAGGTTTCTCCGAGCAGCCGCAATACCTGTTGCCGCGAAGCCTCGATTCCCCGCTCGCGTTCGCGGAGATCGGCCGAGAGCCTATCGCGCTCGGCGGTTCTGGCTTGCAGAGTTTCGCGCGCCATGGCGCTCTCGGCTTCGATTTGCGCGAGCGTCGCGGCGTGGTTTTCTAGCTCCGCTTGCTGGCGCTGGCGGCGAGCCTCGAGTTCCTGCGTCTCGGTTTCGCCCGCGCTGAGGCGTTCGCCGATCGCCACGATCTCCCTGGACTGCATCTCCAGCCGTCCGCGAGTCCGCTCGGCTTCCAGATTCAGCGCCGCCAGGCGAGCCCGCGCACCGGTCAGCGCCGCTTCCGTCCGATAACAGGACTCCTGAACCGAAGCGTGCTCGTTTTCTTTCTGCTGCACGTGCCGGGAGAGTTCTTGAAACAAACCTTGCGCCTGATTCAGATCGAGCGCCAGCTTGGCCGCCTCGCGCTCCAGGGTTTGAAATCGCCCGGCGACAGCCCGCCTCAGCGCCGCTTGCATCTCCGACCGAAGTTCTTCATAGCGGCGGGCCTTGGCGGCCTGCCGCTTGAGCGAATTCACCTGCCGGCCCACTTCCTCCAGGATGTCGAACACGCGCGAGAGATTCTGGCGCGAGCTTTCCAGCTTGGCTTCGGCCAGCCGCTTCCGCGTTTTGTATTTCCCGATGCCTGCGGCTTCTTCGATCACCGCCCGGCGGTCGGCGGGCTTGTTGGAAAGGATCTGGCCGATGCGGCCCTGCTCGATGATGGCGTAGCTTTCCGGGCCCAGTCCCGTGCCCGAGAACAGATCCTGTATATCCCGCAGCCGCGCGCTGTGTCCGTTGATCAAGTAATCGCTTTCGCCGGAGCGGTAAAGGCGCCGGGTAATGGTGATCTCTCCGGATTTGCTCAGCGGCGAGTGAACTCCGTTGGAGTGGCCGTTTAACTGAGCCGCGGCCGATGGTTGTGTTTCCTCGGCTTGCGCTTCCGGGTCCACCATCGTCAGAGTGACCTGCGCCATCCCCAGGGGCTTTCGGTCGCGCGTTCCCGCGAAGATGACGTCCTCCATGCGGCTTCCGCGCAGGCTTTTGGCGCTTTGTTCTCCCAGAACCCAACTGATGGCGTCCCCGATATTGGATTTCCCACAGCCATTCGGACCGACGATCGCGGCGATGCCGGCCCCATGAAAGCGCAGATCGCTGCGGTCGTAAAACGACTTGAAGCCCTGAATATCGACTCGTTTGAGCTTGAGCACGATGATCCTTCCTAACAGATCTTCAGAAGGGGGAGTATTTCCATACTATATCGAAAAGGGCGGGATGTAAAGACTTTCCATGCTGTATATTGTGGTCTTTTAGGTTTTGGTTCTAAATCTTGTAGTGACAGCGCCGCACGTCGCCGGCCACTTTGGACCCATCAATCGATGAGGCCGTTTTTCAGCGCAAACCGCACCAGTTCTCCCGTGGAATGCAGGTTAAGCTTTTCCATCACCCGCCCGCGATGCGCCTCCACGGTGTAGACGCTCAGATTCAGCGACGTGGCGATTTCCTTGTTGGTCTTGCCCTCGGCGATCATCTGCAACACCTCGCGCTCGCGGCTGGTGAGCAGATCCAGAGGGTCCGACACATGGCGGCGGTAATCCGAGAGCACCGCGCCGGAAACGCTGGGACTGATGTAACCGTCGCCTTTGGCGACCGAACGGACGGCCGCCACCAGATCCGCGTCGCCAGAATCCTTGAGCAAATATCCGCGCGCTCCGGCGCGAAGAATCTCGCGGACGTACATTGAGTCCTTGTGCATGCTGAGAGCCAGCACGCGCGTCCGGGGGCTCACCGTAGCGATGCGCCGCGTGGCTTCAATGCCATTGAGCTCCGGCATCGCCACGTCTATCACGGCCACGTCCGGATAGAGCTTCGAAGCCAGCTCCACTGCCTCCCTGCCATTGCCGGCCTGGCCCACGATCTCCATGTCCGGCTGAGCCTCCAGAATCATGCGGAATCCCTGGCGGACCAGAGCGTGATCGTCGGCAAGAAGAATCCGGATCATAGTTTGCTTAGCGTCCCCCCTTTATGCGGGAACATGACGGACGGGCTCGGTCAGGGAGGCGCCAGCCGCGAGCCCGTCGGCCGGAGCCTTGCGGGGGACCCACACTTCGATGGTGAGGCCCTTTCCGGGCATCGAGTGAAAGGTCAGCTCCCCTCCGGCGCTCCGCGCGCGCGCCCGCATTCCCGAAATGCCCATGCCGGGACGCGCCCCCGGAGCGAGGCCGCGGCCGTTATCGGCCAGCGTCAGCCGGATCGCGCCGTCCGAGGCGCCCAGATGAATCGAAACGTGCCCCGCCCCGGAATGCCTGGCCACGTTGGTAAGGGCTTCTTGCACGATGCGGAACAGATGGGTTTCGGACTCGTCCGCCAGCCGGCCTTCGAATTCGGTGCGGTAATCCACGGCGATTCGAGTGCGTTCGCGAAACTTCTCCACCAGCCATCGCAGCGCCGCATCCAAGCCGAAGTCGTCCAAAATGGTGGGACGCAGAAGCTGAGAAAGTTCCCGGACGTTGGAGATGGACTCGTCAATGAGCTTGTTGCAATCCTCCAGGCGGCTGCGCGCGCCGGGGTCCAGCCTCTCGGTGGAGCTGAGCACCGCGAGATTCGTCTTAATGGCCGTTAGCGAGCCGCCAAGCTCGTCGTGCAGCTCGTGCGAGAAGCGCCGCGCCACGGATTCTTGCAGCTCCAACATCCGGAAAGAGACGCGGGAAAGCTCGCTCGTCTGGCGCTCCATGGTCCGGAACAGGCGCGCGGCGACGCGCACGCTGAACACCGCGCAAGCCAAAGCTACCGCGAGGCATCCTCCCACCAATAGAGCGGATTCCGCGGCTACGCGCGCCGTCTGCCCATTGATGCGTTCCTGCGTAGCGATGCCGCGCTGAAGGCTCAGATCCACCAGACTCGCCACGCTGGCGGTGACCTGTTCGTGACGGATGAAGAGATTCCGGGTGCTGTCCGGGCCCACCGTCTTGCCCGCCAGCAGACGCCGGGCTTCCGCCGAGAATTCGCCCATGGCCTCCAGCAAGCTCCGCCAAGCGTCCTCCCCCTGAGCAATGCCGGCGTTGCGGACCAAATCTTCGACGTCGCGGTCGGTTTGGTCGAGGTCGGCCAGCACGCGCTCGCGGTCCACGATCTCGGGCGTTCGCGAAAGACGATAGAAGACCGTGTTCAGCACCTCCTGCTCGCGCTCCACGTCGTCGAGAAGGCGGGAGATGACAAGCTGATCCCGGACCAGGCTGAGGGCGTTGCGCCCGCTGGAGCGCGCATTGCTGACGCCAATCGCCGCAGCCATCGCCAGCAGCAAAATGACCACCGCGAACCCTATAGCCAATACCCGGACGAACGTCGGCATGCCTGCTTCCATTGTGCCGCGCCGCGCCCGCAATAGCCTAAAAATCGACGCGCGCAAAAGAAACCGGGGCGGCGCTGCTGAAACTGAGCGTCACATCGACTCTCTCAGGAGGGCGCGGGCCTGGTCGAAATCGCGCTGGTCATCTTGAGACCCGCCGCCGCGGCCAGCAAAGCGATCTTGGTCATTCCAGCTCGATTGGCAAATAGATGAGTTTCGAGTCCCGCTCGAGCTGAAGCACCACGGCGTCGCCGGCTTTTTTGGATGCCAGAACGTCTCGCAGTAGTTTGACGCTCACCACCGGGGTTCCGTTCAGTTCGTAGATTACGTCTCCCGGCTCGAAGGAAGGGCCCGAATAGGGCGGGTTCGGAGACCGCGCCGCCACCACTAAGCCGAAATCGTGCCGTAAATCCGGCAGCATGGAAGTCAGCCGGTCGTTCAACTCAATCGCCAGAATTCCCAGTTTCTCCACCAGATTGCTTTCCGGGTTCACCAGGTCGGCGAACCGCTGTGGATCGTCCTCGCGCTGGTGAACCGGAACCGTCACGTGAATCGAATTCGCGCCGCGCATCAGGCCCAGGTCCACGGTCTGGCTCAGATTCAATCGGTAGACCGCGTTCTCAAACTGGCTGGCGTCTTCCATTTCCTTGCCGTTCAGAGTCTTCACGATGTCGCCGATTTTCAGGCCGGAATCCGAGGCGGGACCGTCGGGCTCGATGTCGCTGACAATCACCCCCCAGTCCTGCGACAACCCCAGCCCCTTCGCCAGCACCGGCGTGATGCTTTGCACCACCACGCCGATGTGGCCGCGATGCACGTGCCCGTCTTTGAGGATCTGGTCGTAGACGTTGCGCACCGTCCGGCTCGGCACAGCGAAACCAATGCCCTCGCTTCCTCCCGATTGGGTGAAGATGAACGTATTGATTCCCACGACTTTGCCGTCCATGTCCACCAGCGGGCCGCCGCTGTTGCCCGGATTGATCGGTGCGTCGGTCTGAATGTACATGTGGGGATCGTCCGCCTTGATCTGCCGCCCGGTGGAGCTGACAATGCCCATGGAGGCGGACCCTTCCAGACCCAACGGATTGCCGAACGCCATAACGAGTTGGCCTTGGCGAAGCTGATTGGAATCGCCCAGCTCCAGCGTGGGCAAGCCTACGCGCTCAATCTTGATTACGGCCAGATCGGAGTCCCGGTCTGTGCCCACCACCTTGGCGGGCGAAGTCATTTCCGAGGCGCGCCGCGGATCCGGCGTCGGCAGTTTCACCTCAATTTTGCGCGCGCCCTGCACCACGTGGTTGTTGGTGACGATGTAGCCGTCAGGCGAGAGAATGACCCCCGAGCCGGTGCTGGTTTGTTTGGTCAAAAGCGCGGTATTCGCTCCGGCGTCGCTATCCTCGGCGGCCGCGTAGCCAGTCGAGAAGATCTGCACGACCGCCGGGCGCACGCGCGCGGCCAGGGCTTCGAAGGAGCCGCTTAAATCGCGCAGGGATGACGCGGCGGCGCGGCCTTGTTCGGGGCGCGGCGGCGTCTGACAAAGCGCCGAAACCGCGAACGCGGCGGCGGAAACAAAAGCGCTGAATCGCATAGGCCAGTCTGATTCTATGGTGTCATACGGGCCGCGCCGCGCAACTGGCAATGGGCTTACTTGGTTTCGGCAGGCGTTTTTGTCCCCAGGCACGCGCCGGGCGCCACGTGCGCGGGCTTCACGTCCGCAACCCAATATTCGGTCCCCCGCACCATTACCGTTGCGTCGATGCATTGGTTGGGTTGAAGCTTGGCGAAATCGTTCGGGTCCTTCACCGGATACTCCATGCTCATCGCCTCCATCCAACCCTCGATTTTTTGCGCGTCGATGGTCGCCGTTTTGGCGGCCGGGTCCAGCCGCACGACTTGGCCGCGAAGGGGATATTGCTTGGGCTCGGCCGCGGGCTTGGAGCCGCAGGAGACAGTCCCGGCGGCGAGCGGCAAAAGGACGGCGAGCGGCAAAGGAAGGAGAACGGGCACATATGCCAGGCGCATGTCGTTCCCAGGATACCGAAGGCCGGCGAATCAAAACTCCACTCGAGCTTTGATTGCCTCCACCTTCGCTGCCTCCACTCCCAAAATTTTCTTCAAATCCTCCAGCCCCTGAATGGCCCCCTTTTCTTCGCGGCGGCGCACGATCGCCTCCGCGGCCTGCGCGGAAATCTCCAACCCGGCCGCAATCTCCTTGGCGGACGCCTTGTTCACATTTACGCGGCGGGGAAAATTCCGCGCCAGATACTCCGCGATGCGGTTGCGCTCGCTTTCGGTCACGTCCGGGCATTCCTGGAGCATCTCCAGAACCTTGGCCTGCCAGTCCGCCTTGGAGCCCTGTTTTGCCGCGATGCGCGCCGAATCGTGGCACGCCGTGCAGATGGCTTCCACCAAGTCCTTATCCGGGCCGTCGGGCAAGCCCTGCGCAAAGGCGCTCCAGCCCAAGGCAAGCAGCGCGAATCTCAAGCCCATAGCTTTTCGATCAAATGGCCGCCGGTCATGGTGGGACGCTCCATGCGGCCGTTGCGCAGATAGGTGGTTCGCAGGTGATCCAGGCCGAGCAGATACAGAATGGAGGCGTGCACGTCATGGACGTGGTGCGGCTCCTCCGCCGCGCGCAAGCCGATTTCGTCGGTCGAGCCGATGGTCTGCCCGCCCTTGACTCCGCCGCCCGCCATCCACATGGTGAAGCCCCAGGGGTTGTGGTCGCGGCCGTATTGATCCGGCGTCTGCCCCGCCGCCACCTGAGCAAACGGCGTTCGTCCGAATTCGCCGCCCCATACCACCAGCGTGTCTTTCAGCATGCCCCGCGATTTCAAATCCGTCAGTAATCCCGCTACCGGCTTGTCGGAGGCCTTACACCATTTGGTGTGATTCTTTTCCACGTTTTGATGCGCGTCCCAACCCGAGCCGGAGCCGCTATAAACTTCCACGAAACGCACGCCTCGCTCCACCAGCCGCCTCGCCATCAGGCAGTTGGCGCCGTACACCGCCGTGTCCGGATCGTCCATGCCGTAGAGTTTTTTCGTCGCCTCGCTTTCCTTGCTCAAGTCCACCGCCTCCGGCGCCGCCGATTGCATCTGATAGGCCAGTTCGTAAGACCGCGTGCGTGCGTCGAGTTCGGTGTCGTCCTCCTTCCCCCGGCCATAAATTCCGTTGAGGGCGCTCAGAAAATCCAGCTTGCCGCGCTGCTGCGCGCCGGTCTCTCCGGCAGGCGGTTTCAGATTCAAAATCGGAGTGTCGCCCTGCCGGAACAACGTGCCCTGATACGTGGCGGGAAGAAAACCCGAGCCATAATTCTGCACGCCGCCCAGAATTTCCTTGTCGTCCTGCATCACGATGAAGGTCGGCAGGTTGCGCCGCGCGCTGCCCAGCCCGTAGGTTACCCACGCCCCCATCGAAGGCCGTCCCGCAAGAATATCGCCTGTGTTCATCTGGCAGACCCCGCCTACGTGATTCACCGCGTCCGAGGTCACCGAGCGGATCACCGCCAGATCGTCGGCATGCTGGGAGATAAACGGCAGCCAATCGGAAACCCACAGGCCGCTTTGGCCGTGCTGCTGGAACCGCCGCCGCGAAGGAAACAGCCCGTCGCTGGGCTTGGCCCCCTGCGCCGTCAGGAGCTGTTCGGGATGGAACGAAGGGGGCACGGGTTGAAGCGCCAGCTTGTCCAGCAGAGGCTTGGGATCGAACAGGTCCACCTGGCTCGGGCCGCCTTCCATGAAGCACCAGATGACGGATTTCGCGCGTGGGGGCACATGCGGCGGCTTGGGCGCGAGCGGATCCGCCGTGGCGGCGCGCGCGTCTTCCTCAGCCATGGCCGCCAGCGCGATCGCCGCCAGGCCGCTCCCCGCGCGGGTAAAGAATTCCCGGCGATTGCTGACGTTCCAGTGATGCTTCAAAGTGTTTAACATGTCGGGCATATGCCGCAGCCTCCTCGCATTCTGCTATCCGCTTGGTTCTCTCAAAAGACGCGAGCCCGGCCCGCATCAGTTCAAATACAGGAACTCGTTCGAGTCCAAAAGCATGTGGGCTAAGTCCACCATGGCCGCCGCGCGCACCGGATCGATGCCCCCCGGCAGGTTGGCTGGGACGGGCGGCTTATCCTTGCCGCCGTTGGCGAACCGCTCCGCCAAGATTCCCATCTGCTTGGCCATGAAATCGGACGCCAGCTTCTCTTCTTCCTTGCTTGGCGCCCGGCCATAGGCCAGTCTGAAGGCACGCTCGATTTGCGCCTCCGGCGTCAGCCCGCTGTCATTGAGCACCCGGCCCGCCAGCGCCCGCGCCCAATCGAGCGCCAGCTCGTTGTTCATTAGATCCAAGGATTGGGCAGGCGTCACGGTGGGCTTGCGGAAATCGCAACTCTCAAACGTGTTCGCCGAATCGAACTCCTGCAACATGGGATAGCGCAGGTTCCGGCGCACGAAAATGTAAACGCTCCGGCGATTGTTCTCGGCGGGATCTTTTTCGCTTTTCCATCCGCCCGCCGCCGCCGTCGCCGAAAGCTCGGCGATGGCGCCTGGAGGAAGCGGCGGAAAAACTCCCGGCCCGCCCATCTTCGGATTTAGCAGACCGCTCACCGCGAGCATCGAATCCCGAATCGCTTCCGCTTCCAGGCGCTTGCGCGGCCAGCGCCACAGCCATTTGTCTTCGGGATCTTTTTCCGCCGCGGCCGCCACAAAATCAGCCGATTGTTGATAGGTATTCGAAAGCAGAATCATTCTCTGGAGTTTCTTAATGCTCCAGGCGTTGTCCACGAAATAGGACGCAAGATAATCCAACAACTCGGGATGGGTCGGCCGCGCCCCCATCCGCCCGAAATCTCCCGGTGTCGCGACGATGCCGTGGCCAAAATGATAATGCCAAATTCGGTTCACCATGACCCGAGCCGGCAGAGGATTTTTGGGATCCGTCAGCCAGGAGGCCAGCGCGCTCCGCCGCCCCGTGGAGTTCAATCCCGGCGGAGGCGCGATCTTGGCGTCGCTGGGGTCGAGAATCGAAAGGAATCCGGGTTGGACCTCCTCGCCCTTCAGATCCGGATTGCCCCCGCGAAGAACGTAAGTAGGAGGCGCCGTCGCGCTCAAATCCACCATAAACTGCCCCTGGAGCAGCGGAGGCGGCCGCAGGGGATCGAACTCCGCTAGCTGTCTCTTCAGCTCCTGATAGCGCTTGGCCGCGTCGCCTTTCAGGCTCCGCAGCGTACGCGCGTCCGGCTCCTCGTCGAAGGCCACCCGCGGCTCGGCCGTCTTATACATCACCGCCTCCCATGGAGTGCGCTCCTCCGGCTTTTTGAAGATGGCGGTCTTTACGGATTCTTCGAAGGTGTGGGCGCCGCTTTCGGCTTTGGCGGCCCGCAGCGGTTCCAGAATTTTCGCCATCTCGGCGCGTATGTCCGCAGTCTTGTTTTCCCACAGAGCCTTCTGCTGTTCGTATTTCTGGCGCTCTACCGGATCCTTGATCGGAATCGGGCCATCGCCCGCGACGGTGTTGGCGAAAAACGCTTGCAGCCGGTAGTAGTCCTTTTGCAGGATGGGATCGAACTTGTGATCGTGGCAGCGGGCGCATCCGTAGGTCAGCCCCAAAAAGGTCTGCCCCGTAATGGCCGTCATATCGTCCAGCGTTTCTTGGCGGCGCGTAATGAGCCCCGCCGCGTTGGTCTCATCGGTCCAATTGCGGTTGTAGCCCATCGCGATAAGCGCTTCGGGATCGCCTGGATACAGTTCGTCTCCCGCGATCTGTTCTTTCACAAACCGGTCGTAGGGCTTGTCGTCATTGAAGGCTTTGATGACGTAATCCCGGTACCGCCACATATTCGGCCGAGTCTCGTCCGCCTTGAACCCGTTGCTGTCGGCGTAGCGCACCACGTCCAGCCAGTGGCGTCCCCACCGTTCCCCGTAGGCGGGCGATGCCAGCAGCCGGTCCACCACTTTCTCCCAAGCCTCGGCCGAATTGTCACTCAAAAATTGCTGGATCTCCTGCGGCGTCGGCGGCAGACCGGTCATGTCCTCTGTGGCCCTCCGCAGCAGCGTCAATTTATCGGCGCGCGGATTGGGCCGCAGTCCCTCCGATTCGAGCTTGGCGAGCACGAAGGCGTCCACCGGCGTCTTCACCCAGGGCGCGTCTTTCACCGGCGGCGGCGTGGGTCTGGAAATCGCTTGCAGCGACCAGAACCTCTTTTGGGCGTCCGTAAACGGGTGAGTCTCGGCGGAGTAAACGGCGGCGGCGGCCACTCCGAAGGCGAGCAATAACGTGACAGGGCGCATGGAGTCCTCCTCTTGGCTCCTGTAACAACTGCGCGGAATTATATCAACTTTAATGCTTGCCCGCGGCGTCTTGTTATTTTGGAGGAGCGCTCAGGGCGCGGCGTCATGCCGATCTCGCAAACTCCGCCGCGTTTGGCTGTGCGTGTTGCCGAAGAGACGCCTTGATGAAGACCGCTTCCCCCGCCGAAGCCGCCGAAAGCCGCGCCGCAAAATCCCTCCGCGACATCTTCGAGTCCGGCCGGCCCATCGTGTACGTCCGCTCATCGGAGGAGCAACGGGTCGCCAAAGTCCTGCGCGAGCTCAGCGGCCGCTTTTTCCAGTTCGGAGCGGCGTCCGTGTGGACCTGGAGCTTGACCGAGGGCCTGCGGCGCGATGGCGCGCACCCTGAGCGCAACGCCAACACCGCCCGCCAGGCTCTGGACTTCATCGCCGCCTGCCAAGAGGCCGGCTTTTTTCATCTCAAGGATTTTCACGAGCCGCTGCGGGAATCTCCCGAAATCCGCCGCCGCCTCCGCGATCTTTATGAAAGCTGCCAGGGCCAAAACAAATTCGTCGTGCTCAGCTCTCCGGTCCGGTCGATCCCGGAAGAAATCGAACGCTGCGTTCTGTTGCTCGAACTTCACCCGCCCGACCTGGTGGAATTGGAAGCTCTCATGTGCGAGGAGAGTTCGGTCGCCGCCGAAATCGCGCGCCAGCTTGCGCCCGCTCTCCAAGGGCTGACGCTCGACGAAGCCCGCTTTGCGCTCAAGCGCGCCCTGTCGACCGGCCGCCCCCTCGGCCCTGAATCGGCTCCAGCGCTCCTGGAGGAAAAGCGCCTGCTGGTGAATCGTGGCGGAGTGATCGAATTCATCCCCACGGAAACCAGCGTCGACGAAATCGGCGGCCTGGAAGGTCTGAAGAAATGGCTTCTGGAGCGGCGCAAACTCTTTCATCTACGCGAGAGCCTCGCAGCCGATATCGTGCCTAAGGGCGTTCTGCTCATGGGTATTCCCGGCTGCGGCAAAAGCCTTTCAGTGAAGGCTATCGCCTCCAGCTTCCAGCTTCCGCTCTATCGCATCGACATGCTCGAAATTTTCTCCGGCCGCCACGGCAAGCCGGAGGCGGCGTTTGTGGAGGCGTGTAAGACCATGGAGGACATGGCGCCGGCGGTTCTGTGGTTTGACGAAATCGAAATGGGGATTACTTCCACGGAATCGAGCGGTGAGCAAGGCCGCATCTTCGCGTTCTTTCTCACGTGGATGCAGGAAAAGGCTCGCGGCCTTTTCGTCGCCGCGACAGCCAACCGCATTGACCTGCTTCCCGCCGAGATGATCCGCAAGGGGCGATTCGACGAAGTTTTTTTTGTGGATCTGCCGCTCGAGGCGGAGCAGATCGAGATCTTCAAAATTCACCTGGAGCGGCGCGGCGTAGACGTTTCCAGTTTCCAACTCGGGCAGTTGATCAAATTCACCACCGGCTGGACCGGCGCCGAGATTGAGCAGTGCGTGATCGCAGCGATCACCAAGGCGCGGCTGGAAGACCGCCCGGTGACGCAGCAGGACCTGATTGGCGTCGCCGTGAAGATCGTACCCCTCTCCCGCACCATGAAGGAACAGATTAATCACATCCGCGGGTGGGCCTTTGAGCGGGCCATTCGCGCGTCGCCGCAGCCGATAGGGCGCTAGAGCGGGAACTCCGCACGCACCAACGGAGTCAGACAGAGGCATGAGAGTCCTAGCCGTGG
>DATGLY010000002.1:0-40182 GCA_035293905.1 Bryobacteraceae bacterium | reverse complement strand
AACACGCCGATTGCGGAGGCTTCGATCATAGGCCGGGCGGCGGGGATGGCGACGCGCGGGATCAAGCCGGTTGTCGAGATACAGTTTTTCGACTACATCTGGCCGGCGATGATGCAGATCCGCGACGAGCTGGCGAGCCTTCGCTGGCGCTCGCATAACGGGTTTTCGGCGCCGCTTGTGATTCGGGTGGCGATCGGCGGATATTTGCGGGGAGGCGCGATTTATCACAGCCAATGCGGCGAATCGATTTTCACGCACATTCCGGGGCTGCGGGTGGTGCTTCCCTCCAACGCGCTGGACGCGTGCGGGCTGCTGAGAACGGCGATCCGGTGCGACGATCCGGTGATGTTTCTGGAGCACAAGAAGCTGTATCGCGAGTCGTACAACCGCTCGCCGCACCCCGGTCCGGACTACACGATTCCGTTCGGGAAGGCGAAAGTGGTGAAGCAGGGCTCGGCGCTGACGATGGTGACGTTTGGGGCGCTGGTGCAGAAATCGCTGCAAGCGGCGCTGCAAATGGAGCAGAAATATCCGGGCCAGACGGTGGAGGTGATCGATTTGAGATCGCTCGCCCCGTACGACTGGGAGACGATCCGGGCATCGGTGGAAAAAACCAGCCGGGTGATGGTGGTTCACGAGGACTGTCTTTCCTGGGGTTACGGGGCGGAGATTGCGGCGCGCATCGCAAGCGAGCTATTTTCCTTTCTGGACGCTCCGGTGGGAAGAGTGGGAGCGCTGGACACCTGGGTTGGATATCATCCGAAGCTCGAAGAGGAGATTTTGCCGCAAGTAGACGGCATCGCCGAAGAAGCGGACCGGGTGTTGTCGTATTGAAGAAGACGCGAGGCGGAGGAGACGGAGGCCGCCAAGAGCTAGGCGGCGCCGGCGTAGCGGGATTTGGGTTTGTCCAGCTTCAGATGGAAGCCAAACAGGGGGCGAGCCGGGCCGTCCGCCCAGCATCCCATTCTCCATTGGGCGCGGAGGAAGCGGATATCGGGATGGCGAGCGAGGTTGAGCTCCATAAAGTAATCGCCACAGTAAGATTTCTGGGGGAACGAGGCTAAGGGCCGCCAGGTGGCGCCGTCGGGAGAGCCCCAGACAGAGACATCGAGGCTTTCCTGCTCGATCACACGATCGATTCCGAGCGTGAGCAGCGCTGGACCCGGGTTTTGATCCAGGGCGATTACGGCGCCCGAGCCATCTTCACGAGAGACCGTTTCCGGAAGCAAAAACCGTGGGAACATAAACCCTCCCTAGGCGTCCGGTCCCTCCGAGACCTTCATCACCGGCCACTATAGTTTCGCCAGTCTTCGTTCTGCTAATTCCAGGGTCTCATATTTTTTGCAAAAACAGAAGCGAATTAATTTTTTTCCATGGGCGGGATTGGAAAAAAAGCTGGAGCCTGGGACGGCAGCAACTCCAATTTTTTCAACCAAATGACGGGCGAGTTTCAGGTCGTCGGGGATGGGGAGGTTGGAAATGTCGGCCATTATGTAATAGGCTCCCTGGGGGTGGAAAGGGCGAAAGCCGGCGAGGGAGAGCATATGGAGCATGCGATCGCGGCGCTGCTGGTAATCGCGTGCAAGAGCGGCGTAATAATCGTCGGGCAGGGCGAGAGCGACGGCTCCGGCCTCTTGGAGAGGGGCGGCGGCGCCGACGGTGAGGAAATCGTGGACTTTGCGGATGGATTCGGTGAGGCGGGGAGAAGCGAGGACCCAGCCGACGCGCCATCCAGTGACCGAATAAGTCTTGCTCATGCTGTTGACGAGGATGGTGCGATCGCGCATGCCGGGGAGGGTCATGATGGGGATGTGTTGGGCGCCGCCGTAGACGATGTGCTCATAGATTTCGTCGGCGATAGCGAGCGCGTCGAATTCCTGGCAAAGCTGAGCGATGAATTCGAGCTGGGGGCGGTCAAAGACGTGGCCGGTAGGGTTGCCGGGCGAGTTGAGGATGATGGCTTTGACGCGGGGCGAGAAAGCGGCGCGGAGCTGTTGGGGATCAAATCGCCAATCGGGAGGGTGGAGGCGAACGAAGTTGCGGCGGGCGCCGCTGAGCAGCGTGCCGGGGCCGTAGTTTTCGTAGAAGGGCTCGAAGATGACGACTTCGTCGCCGGGATCGACGGTGGCGAGCAGGGAGGCGATCATGCCCTCGGTGGCGCCGCAACAGACGGTGATTTCGCGCTCGGGGTCGAGTTCAAGAGCGTAGTGACGGCGGTACTTGGCGGCGATGGCGTCGCGGAGTTTTTTCGCGCCCCAGGTGATGGCGTACTGATTCAGGTCGGCGGCGATGGCGCCGGCGGCGGCGCGTTTGAGCTCTTCAGGAGCGGGAAAGTCGGGGAAGCCTTGAGCAAGGTTGACGGCTTGGTGCTCGATGGCCAAGCGCGTCATTTCGCGGATGACGCTTTCGACGATGCCGTGGGTGCGGGCGGCGCGGAAACGTTTTGCCGGCCGACTGGGCTGGGGGCCCATTGAAGTTAAAACTTGATTCGCTTTTGGAGAGGCTCAAGCTTGGAGACGTCGAGGCCGGGGACTTTCTTGAGGTCGGCGAATTCCTTGAAATTGCCGTTGTCGGAGCGGTACTTCACGATGGCGCCGGCTTCGGCGGCGGTGACGTCGAGATTATCGGCGAGTTCCTGGGCGGAGGCGGTATTGACGTTGACATTGATGCCGAAGAATTTGGACAGATATTTGACGATGGCGGTGAAATCTTCGCTGCTGCCGTCGGCGCCGCGGCCTTTCATGTCGTCTACGATGCCCTGCCAGGTGTCTTTATCGCCCTGGACGGCGACGATCGCCTCGAGGCCGTGGCAGGCGGTGCAGACCTTTTCGACGGTGTCTTTGCCCGGAGCGTTGGGAAGATCCTGGGCCGAGAGAGAGGACAGAGCAAGAAGGGAAGCGAATAAAAGAACAGACGTTTTCATAGCTGTTATAGGGGCATTATACAAAAGGGGCGGCGGCGATAGCCGGATCAAGGCCGCGGCTGGGAAGCAGAGGCAGAGGGCGGGGGGACGGAGGGGGCGCCGCTTAAAGCGGCGGCGAGCGAGACGCGATTGGCTTCGAGGGTTTGGCCGAGGACGCGATCGAGAGAAACACGGGCGCGGCTATAAGAAGCCAGGGCGGCGATTTCGGCGTACCGGGCGGCAGCAAGGCTGCGCTGAGCCGCGACCACTTGATCCACGCTGGAGCCACCGAGCAAGAAGCGCTGCTGTTCTTGATCGAGCAACTGCTCCTCGAAGACGCGCGTGCCGACGGCCTGGGAATAGCGGGAGCGGGATTGGCGAAGGGCGATGAGTTGATTGGAGACGTCGACAACCAGTTGATTGTAGGCGCGGCGCTCCAGGAGCTGGGCTTGGCCGAGCTGCAATTGATCAATTCCGTAATCGGCTTGGGCGATGCGGTTATGGAGAGCGCCCTGGAAGACGAGCGAGGCTTGACGGCTGACATAATCTCCGGCGAGGATCTGGCCGAAAGCGGTGGCGAAGCCTCCGAGAGAGCGAGGGTCCGGGGGCACGCCGGAAGCGGGGTTGTAGGTTCCGGCTTCGGCGCGGGCGGCGGCAGAGACGACGCCTTGGAGGTAGGGCAGGACGCCATTGCGGGTTCCGAGGGCGGAGATTTGCTGAGCCAGACCGTCGAACTTGGCGCGGGTGATATCGGGGCGCTGGGCCATGGCTTTGGCGACGAGATCGCGGAGGGGCGGCAAGTCGTCGGCGGCGGCGGGGATTGGCAAGCGGTCCATGGGAACCACTTCGGCTTGGTCGAGAAGAGGGTCGGCGAGACCCTGGCGGCTGAGGGCGTCTTTGAGGACGACTTCGCGCTGGCGGAGAGCGGCTTGGGCGAGGGAGACCTCCTGAGCGCGGCTGGCGTATTCGGCTTGAGCGCGGAAGACCTCGAAGCCGGCGATCTCACCGACCTGAATTCTGGTTTTTGTATCCTGGAGGAATTTTTCGGCGATTTCGAGCGTTTGCCGGCGGGCGTCCAAATCCTGCCGGGCGGCGACGAGATCCCAATAGAGATTGACGACATCGGCGACGAGGTTCAGCAGTTGAGAGCGAAAGGTTTCGCGGGAAGCGGCGAGGTTGTTTTGCGCGACGCGGATGAAGCGGCTGTTGACTGCCGTTCCGAAGCCATTGAGGAGGTTATGGCGGAGGTAGAGTTGCGCCACCGGGGCGAAGGAAGGAACCAGGATGTCGCTGGGGCTGTTTTCGCGGCAATAAGACTCGTTGACGGAAAGCTGCGCGAAGCCTCCCGAGACGAGGCCTTGCTGGACGAAGGAGCTGATGCGGTGGCTGACATCGACCAGGGAAGGGCTGGCGCTGAGAGTGGTGTTTGGGTAAAGGCCAGTGGAGTGCGACCAGGCGCTGGAGTTTTGAAAAACGGGATCGAGGTTGGGAGTGATGGGCCCGATTTGGGAGATTTGCGTATTGGTGTTGGCGCCGCCGCCGGCGGCTGCGGCGGTGGAGAGGCCGGCGCTTTGCAGGGCGCCGCCGATGCATTGGCCAGCGGTGACCTGATTGACGAAGTTGTTGCCGGCGGGAACGCCGCGGATGGGGCCACCGGCTTGTTGGCGCTCGAGGGCCCATTGGGCCTGGAGGGGGCCGTAGCGATCGATTTCAAGATCGAGATTGTTCTCGATGGCCAGACCGATGGCGTCCTGGAGAGTGAGATAGAGGCGGCCGGCGCGGAGGAAGCTGTAAAGACGACCGGAATTGAGCGTACGGGAAGCAGGGACGGAGGCGGGGCGGTAAGGCCGCCAGATGAGAGGGGATTCGGGCCGGGAGACGAAGGGCTGCTGAGGGAAGGCAAAGGCGGCGAAGAAGAGAGCGGCCATCAGAGGGGCGGAGGAGTTGCGGAGGCGGAAGCTTCGAGGAGAGCCAAGAGTCATGGCCGGCCCTCCGGCAGGGAGGAGGTCTGGGAGACCTGACCGGCCTTGGCCTCTTCGATGGAGATGCGATTCACTTCGAGCGTGCGGCCGGTGGCTTGATCGAAGGCGATTTGGGCGTGGGTGTAGTTGGCCATGGCCTGGACCTCGGCGCCTTGATCGGCGGCCAATTCGCGCTGGGCGGCGATGACAGCGGCGGGAGTGGATTCGCCGAACTTGAAACGGTTCTGCTCGGCGTCGAGAGCTTGCTCGGCCAGGGCGCGCGTAGCGACGGCGGTTTCGTAACGGGCGCGGGCCTGCTGCAATCCGATGACGGCGTTTTTGACTTCGACGCGAATCTGGTTTTGGGCCTTTTGAAGCTGCAGCTCGTCCTGGCGGAGCTGAAGCTGGTCGGCGACGTAATCGGCCTGGGGGGCGCGATTGCGGAAAGGGATGTTGAGAGAGAATCCGGCGGAATAGGAAGGGTAATTGCGGCGGAAGATCTGGCCGAGGAAGCCGCCGTAGCCTCCGACGATGGCGGGGGCGGGCAAGTAGGCGGGGTTGGCGTTCAGGGGATTGGGGTCGCCCGCCAAGGCGTTATCCATCACATCGAGGAAAGCAGAGAGATTCGGGAGCAGAGCGTTGCGGGTGCCGACCGCGTTGATTTTGCCGCTTTCGAGATTGATGCGGGCCTTTTCGACTTCGGGGCGGCTTTTAAGAGATTCCTCCACGAGATCGGCGGTGGGCTTCAGGTTTTCCGATTCGGGGACGGCGATGGAGTCCAGGGGGACAACGTGGACGTCGTCGAGCCATGGGCTGGCGATGCCAGAGCGGCTGAGGGCGTTTTTGAGCACGGTTTCCTGCTGGGCGACGTTGGTTTGGGCGATGAGGAGATCTTCCTTGCTGGCGGAGACCTGAGCGGCGGCGCGGGTGACTTCGATGGCGGGAAGCACGCCTAAGGCGACCTGCTTCTGGTTGTCTTCCAGGAATTTCTGGGCAGTTTCCAGGGCCTGTTGCTTGATGCGGAAATCCTGATTGAAGCTGACCAGGTCCCAATAGAGATTCAGAATCGCGGAGACGGTGGTGACGACCTGCTGTTTGAACTGGAGATCGGACACCTTGAGGTTATTTTTGGCGACGCGAATGAAGCGGCTGTTGACGGAGAGCCCAAAACCTTGCAGAAGATTTTGGTTGATGTAGAGTTCCAGGCCGCCCGAGGTGTAGGGATTCAAGACATTATTGGGGCTGTTGACGGAATTGCGGGAGCTTAGGAAGTTGAGCTGAGCGGTTGTTCCGGTGGGAAACGATTGGGAGTAGCCCATCTGAAACAGTTGGCCGCTGGTGACCAGCGAAGGCACGCCGCTCAAGGCGGTGACGGAAAGCGGGGTGGTGAGGTGGGAAAAGGAGGCGTAGGCGTAGAAGACCGGATCGAGGCTGAGAGGAGCGGTTCCGATGGATGTGACGACGCCGCCGCCGGAGGAGAAGGCGCCGGCATCGGCAAGGCCAGCGGCATTGACGCTGACGCCGGCAAGACTGACGCTTTGCGGGGGAGTGAAGATGGGGATTCCGACGTTGCGGAGAGGAGCTCCGCCTTGGGCGCGGCGGAGAATTTCGCGCTGGAGATAGGGGCCGTAGCGCTGGATGGCGATGTCGAGGTTGTTTTCCAGAGCCAGGGCGATGACGTCGCGGACGGAGAGGTAGAGATTGCCGCCGCGGACAAGCTGCTCCAGGCGGGGGGAGTCGGAGAGGCGGGGCGGGGCGACGATGCGGCGCTCGACGTGAAAGGGACGGAGGAGGGAGCCGACGAAAGGCTTGCCGGGCGGATCTTGCACGGAGACTTCGGGCAAGGCGGCGGCAGAGGCCAATACGCAGAGAGAAAGAAGAGCTAAATTGCGCAGCATAACCCCGGCTGGGTGGCAATTGGGGCGCCAGATTGGGGCAGCCGGGGAGGAGGGGCAAGTGGGGCGGCTCCAGGGAAGCGGGAGGGCTTCCGCAGCGGTCCGGGCAAGGAGGCAAGAGCGCAAGATTTGTCCGGTTGCGGGAGGCAGTGTCCGGTTTCGTGAAGAAAATAAATGCCCGCTTTTCATGGATGTGCGCATTTAGTTGAGGGGCGGGCGGGAGAGCGAGCCGTAGGATTCAGGCGTGAGTAGAGATTACAAGACGGATCACAGGCAAGCCGTTGCGGAGATGATTCAGGGGCTCGAAGAGGGTCTGCGAAGCAGCGACGGCAAAGTGAAAGGGACGCTGGGGGATTACATCCGACTGCTGCAACTGGAACGGGAGATGGAGGCGGAGGCGCCGGCCGACATCGAGGTGAAATGGGTGGAAAGCGAGAACTTCGATCAGTAAAGATCGCCTACCAGCCGCTTCCTTCGCAGAGAAGATTCCACAATTCGACGGCGAGATTCAAGGGGTTTTCGGGGCCGATCGGGTCGGGCAAGAGCCAGGCGCTGTGCCAGGAGGCGATCCGGCTGGCCTACGTGAACGCCGGACGGACCGGCTTGATTGGGGCGCCGACGTATCCGATGCTGCGGGCGGCGACGGTGGCGGCGCTGGTGGAGGCGCTGGAGAAAAACGAGATTCCCTACAAGATGAACCGGGCGGAGAATCTGATGGTGCTGGGGGAAACAAGATCGAAGATTTTGTTTCGGGCGGTGGGGGATTTCGAGCGATTGCGGGGAAGCAATCTGGCGTGGTTCGGGTTGGACGAGCTGACGTACACGTCGGAGGGGGCGTGGCTGCGGCTGGAAGGACGCCTGCGGGACCCGAAGGCGAAACGGTTATGCGGATTCGCGGCGTGGACGCCCAAGGGGTACGACTGGGTGTACGAACGATTCGTGGCGAATCCGGTGGCGGGATACGAGACGGTGATCGCGAGGCCCTTCGAGAACCGGTTTCTGCTGGATCAGATTCCGGATTATTACGAGCGGCTGCGGAACAGTTACGACGAACGATTTTACCGGCAAGAGGTATTGGGAGATTACCTGAATCTGCACGCCGGCAAGGTTTATTACGCGTTTGACCGGAATCAGAACGTAGAGGAACTGGCGGTGGACGGCGGGAAGGCGATCTTGTGGGCGCTGGATTTCAACGTGGACCCGATGTGTTCGGTGGTGGCGCAGAGGGACGGGGAAGAAGTGCGGGTGATCGACGAGATCGTGCTGAGCCGGGCGACGACGCAGGAGGCGTGCGAGGAGTTCGCCCGGCGGTTTCCGAGGCACAGCGGGGGCGTTGTGGTGTACGCGGACGCAAGCGGGGCGAACCGGCAGACGACGGGGAAATCGGACGTGGAGATTTTGAAGCAATTTTTCCGAGGAGGGGGATGGGGCCGGGTGGAGTTTCGGATTCCTACGAAGAACCCGCCGGTGCGGGACCGGATCGCGCTGATGAACGCGAAACTGGCGGCGGCGAGCGGCAATCGGACTTTGAAGGTGAGCCGGCGATGCAAGGAATTGATCAAGGACCTGGAACAGGTGAGCTACAAGGAGGGCAGCCAGATCGTGGACAAAGCGAGGGACCCGAAGAGGACGCATCTTACGGATGCGCTGGGGTATCTGGTGTGGAGGGAATTCGAAGGGAAAGGCAGGCCGATGGAGCAGGGGCGGAGATTGTTGTGAGGATCGGGGAGGCCAAACGTGTTTGAAGGCGTGTTTGCGATAGACCGGGAACACCCGGATTACGTGGCGCGGAAGGCCATGTGGAAGAAATACCGGGATCTTTACACCGGCGGAGAGCAGTTTCGAATCAACGCGCAGGATTATTTGATCCGGCGGCAGAGGGAGCCGGGGGATGTGTACGCGGAACGGCTGAGCCGAGTGTTTTACGAGAACTATATCGGATCGATCGTGGACTGGTACGGAGCGACGCTGTTCCGGGAAGAACCGGTTCTGACGTTCGAAGGTCCGAGCGAGAGGGCGAAGCAGTTCTATTCGGAGTTGGTGGAGGACGCGGACCTGAAGGGAACGCGGTGGGCGGATTTTTTCCGGCGGCAGTTTCTGGAGGCGTTAATTACGGGGACGGCGTACACGCTGGTGGATTTTCCGAGAACGGCGGCGAGGCTGGGAACGCGGGGCGAGGAGGACGCGCTGGGCGCGTCGCGGGCCTACCTGGTGGATTACGCGGCGGACGATCTCATCAATTGGAACGTCGACGCGCGGGGGAGCTTCGACTGGGTGGTGCTGCGGAGCCGGTATCTCAAGAAGGACTCGGTGGAGGATAGCGACTGGCGGGTGGAGACGCGGTGGTCGTATTACGACAAGCGGGAGTTCCGGATTTACGCGGCGACGGGAAGCGGGGCGGCGGGGGCCGGGAGCGGCAAACCGGAGCTGGTGGACCAGGGCACGCATGGGTTGGCGAAGCTGGATCAGGTTCCGCTGTTTGGGATGAGGATACCGGAAGGATTGTGGATGCTGAACCGGGCGGGCTCGCTGCAATTGGAGCACTTCAACAAGTCCAACGCGCTGGGGTGGGCGCTGACGATGGGGTTGTTTGCGATGCCGGTGGTTTATTCGGATCGGGAATGGACGCAGATGGTGGGGGAGAGCTACTACATTCAGCTCGGCCCGGGAGACAAGTTCGGATGGACGGAGCCGGAGGGCAGGGTTTACCAGATTGCAGCGGATAACCTGACGCAGCTTCAGGAGGAGATTTATCGGGTGTGCTATCTGCCGCAGGCGGGCGGGTCGCTGGACAAGGGATCGCGGCAATCGGGCTTGTCCCGGCAGATGGAGTTCGCGATCACTCAGGAGGTTCTGCAGGCGTTCGGAGACGCGGTGAAGGATCAGATGCGGAGGGTTTTGCGGGCGATCGAGGCGGCGCGCGAAGACGGGCTCGAGATAAGCGTGACGGGGATGGACGAGTTCGACATTTCGGATTTTTCCACGGAGCTCGAGGAAGCGCAAAGTCTGCTGGCGCTAGGGATGGAGTCTCCGACGTTGAAGAAGGAAGTGTTCAAGAGACTGGCGCTGAAATATTTGAGCGATGCGCGGCAGGACGTGAAGGACCGGATTGTAAAGGAGATCGAAGAGGCATAAAAAACATGGCGGAAGAAAAAACCGAGAGAACCGATATACGAGACATTGTGCAAGCGGCGATTCAGGAATACGTCAAGGCGGAGCAGAGCAAAGCCGAGCCGCTGCACAAAGCAGAGCTGCTCGAGGAACGGCGGAGACGCGAGAGCCTGGAGCAGCGAGTGAACGAACTGGCGGCGGAGGCCGAGCGGGCGCGGGCGAAGGCGGAGGAAGCAGAACGCAGCGCGGCGATCCGGGCGGAGCTGCAGAGGCTGGGAGTGGCGAAAGTGGATCTGGCGTACCGCGTGGTGAAGGACGACATCGTGCGAAGCGAAGACGGGAGACTGACGGCGCGGGACGGGAGCGAGATGAAGGAGCACTTGGGGCGCTTCGTGGCCGAGAATCCGGAACTGATGCCGGCGCGGCTGACGGGAGGATCGGGGGCGAGCGGAGGACAGAGGCACTCCTCGGGGCAGGCTCCGGTGGAGCTAGAGAAGATCAAGCCGGGGATGAGCGCGGAGGAGATGGACCGAGTGCGGCAGGAGATCGTGAGAGTGGCGTCGCAGACGCTACGGGGCGCGTGAGTGAAGGAGTCCACAAGACAGGAAAGAGGAGACAGAAGGAGAAATTAGATGGCGATTATTACTTCGACGAATGTAGCGACTGCGATTGTCAAGCTGGTGGCGGCGGATGCGCTGCCGGCGCTGATGGGGAACCTGGTGATGGGGAACCTGGTCAATCGGGACTACGAGCCGGTGCTGGCGCAACAGGGAGACACGGTGAACGTGCCGATTCCGCCAGTGCTGGTGGCGAACAATATTGCGGAAGGCGGAACGGTGCAGCCGCAGAACCCGAACTTGGGGAACGCGCAGATTGTGCTGAACACGCACGTGGAAGCGACGTTCCAGATTCCGGACGTCACGAAGGTGCTGGCGGTGCCGGATCTGCTGAAGCTATACATGCAGCCGGCGGTGGTGGCGATCGCGGAGAGGATCGAATCGGATCTGCTTTCGCTGTTTCCGTTCTTCACGTCGAACGCACCGGTAGGGACGGCGGGGACGGCGCCGGTGGAAGCGACGATCGACGCGGCGGAGACGGCGCTGTTTTCGGCGTTCATGCCTTCGAGCGCGCCGAAGTACCTGGTGGTGGATCCAGTGGCGTATTCGGCGCTGCGGCAGATTCCGCGGTTCAGCGAATTTCAGACCGCGGGCGAAGCGGGATTGCGGGCGCTGGTGGAAGGCGCAGTGGGGAAGATGAAGGACTTCTACATTTTCCGCTCGCAGTTCGTGCAGAAGACGGGAAGCAGCCCGGTGACGACGCACAACCTGGCGTTCGGACGAGACGCGATCGGATTGGTGGTGCGGCGGCTGCCGCAGCCGCTGCCGGGGACGGGCGCGATCGCGGAGTATGCGGAGCTGGGGAATTTCGGCATGCGAGTGACGATGAGTTACCAGCCGAATACGCTGGCGCAGCAGTTCACGGTGGACGTTTTGTACGGGACCGGAGTGCTGCGGAACAGTTTCGGAGTGCAGGTGAACAGCTAGCGATTGGCGGTCAGAAGACGGGAGACCTTCTGGCGCAAGGGGGCAGGTTGTTTGCGGCAACCTGCCCCAATTTTTTGTCTCGTAAGAGAGAGAGGAGGATGGGGCGGAGAGATGGATTTAAAGGTCTATTACCAAAAGATTCGGGAGATAGAGGCGTCCATAGCGGAGCCGTTTGTGGTGGTGGTGAGCCGGGCGACGGAAGACGGAGGGAAGGCCGGGGTGAGATCGGAAGTGGCGCGGCGGCTAGCGGCGAAGCTTATCGCGGAGGAGACGGCGAGGCTGGCGAGCGAGGAAGAGGCGGCGCAATTCCGGGCGGAAGTCGAGAGGCAGTGGAGGGCGGCGGCGGAGGAGGAAGAGATTCCGGAAGCGCCCGCAAAGAAGCGAAGGTGAACGATGCTGCTGACGGATGGGAGCCCGAACAGCACGGAAGATCTGCGGGCGTATGAATCGTCGATTCTGACGGTGGCGAACACGGAGGGAATCGAGCTGGACAAGAAGCTGAACCTGGCGTTGGCGGAGGTCTCCGAAGACATTCTGGACGTTTTGCTGGATCACACGCGCTCGAACGATCCGCAGACGACGATCCGGAGGACGATCGGGGTATCGGACGTGGTGGTGACGCCGCCATTGAAGCGGTGGCACGCGGTCCACACGCTGGAGCTGATCTACCGGGACGCGTACCACAATCAGCTCAACGAGCGGTACCAAGCGCAGTTCAACGAATATCACGAGGCTTCGAAGGACGCGCGGGAGGACACGCTGAGGTTCGGCATCGGGCTGACGTTACTGCCGCTGCCGCAGGCCGGGACGCCGACGTTCAGTTTCGTGGCGGGTCCGCTACCGGCGACGACGTATTACGCGCAGGTGAGCTGGATCGCGCCGGGAGGCAAAGAGGGAGCGCCGAGCGCGGAGACGACCTATGAGGCGCCGGCGGGAAGCTTGCCGGTGGTGACGGCGGTGAATCCTCCCGCCGCGGCGACGGGATTCAACGTGTACATGGGACTGGCGCCGGGGAGCGAAACGCTACAGACTCCGACCCCGGCGGCGATTGGAAGCAGCTTCATTTTGCCGGCGACGGGATTGATCGCGGGAGCGCCGGCGGGGAACGGACAGGCGCCGGACGTCTATATCATCGGCGGCCGGACATTGAGGCGGGGATAGCGATGGCGGCAACGGGAAGCGTGGCGGTGAGGAAGACGGTGGGGTTTCTGAGCGATCCAAGCACGGGAATCGGATGGGCGACGGCGCAGATCGCCAACGATACCGGGATAGCGCTGGCGACGATTCCCGCCGCGAACATTTTCAATCAGAACGTTAGTTTCGAGCTGGCGGAGAAGGCGCAAGCGGTGAAATATCCCGCCATTTACGTATACACAGACCGGGTGCGGAATTTGCAAACGGAGAAGTTCCGAACGTTTTCGGGAAAAGTGAGAACGATCGCAGAGGTGAGGGTGTCGCAAGACCGGCTCGAGGGGCTGGAGGATCAACTGCGGCTGTACGTAGACGGCGTGACGCAGGTGCTGGATGGAAACCGAGGAAGCTGGGGCGAGGGCGCGTTTTTCACGGGGGCGTACGAAGTGGCGTTCGAGCCCATAAAACACGGGGGGAAAAATTATTTGCAAGCCGCGAAGGTGGCGTTTGAAGTGGATATGTCGGAGTAGGCATCGGCCGTCAGGTGGGGCTTTAAAACATGTCAAGTTACGTATCATCGAACAACAACCGGGTTTATGCGTCGCTGGAGCCGAGCTATGGGCAAGTGGCGACCATCACAGAGCAGAACCGGATTCCGCTGATTAAGCTGGGGGCGAAGCAGACGCCGGTGCAGACTGGGCGGAGGGACAAAACGGGGAGCCGGACGTTTGCGGGGCTTCCGAACCGGATCCGAAGGACGGTCAGTTTCCAGTTGAACACGTTCATGACGGAGTGGACGAACCAATCCGTTCCGCCGGCGCACGATCCCTTGTTTCAAGCGGCGTTAGGGGGAGGGAGCGCGTACTTCGGGGGGGGAACGGTTCAGTCGGTGACGAACCAGACGCAGCTCCAGTTTGCGGCGGCTCATGGACTGAGTCCTGGACAGGGGATTACGGCGGGAGGAGAAATCCGATTCGTAGCGGCGGTGCAGGACGCGACGACGCTGTTTATCAACGCTCCCTTCACCAATCTGAGCGGAGGCTCGGCGGTGGGAGGAACGATGAGCTACAAATTAGCGGAGCAGTTGGGGAGCGTCACCCTATTCGACTATTGGGACCCGAGCACGGCCGTGCAGAGACTGATGAACGGGGCGGGGATCGATAAGCTTCAGGTGAAGGTCAACGGGGATTTTCACGAATTCGATTTCAGCGGGCCGGGGCGGGATTTAGTGGACAGCGCGAGTTTCACGAGCGGAGACGCGGGGCTGACCCAGTTTCCGAGCGAGCCCTCGACGGCGGGATTCGACTATACGATCGTGCCGGGGCACCTGGGCCAGGTGTGGATGGGAACATCGCCGGCGCAGTTTTTCACTTTGACGACAGCGCAACTCACGCTGAATAACAATATTTCGCTGCGGCTGCATGAATTCGGGAGCGATTTTCCGCGGTGCGTTCAGGGAGGAGTGCGTTCGATTACGCTGGACTTCAGTTTGTTTGAACAAGACGACGCGCAGACCCAGCAGTTGTACCAGGCAGCGCGACAGAGGTCGCCGATCGGGGTGATGATCCAGCTCGGCGAGCAGGCGGGGCAGTTGTTTGGAGCGTATATGCCGGCGATGGTGCCGGAGGTTCCCCAGTTCGAGGACGGGGATTCGCGGCTTCAGTGGAAATTTCAGAACAGCCGGGCGCAAGGGACGGTGGACGATGAGCTCTATATCGCGTTCGGATGAGCCGGGAGCCAGGAGCCAGCAGGCGACGAGCTTTGTTTGGTTTGAGGCGGAGACGCTTCCGGGCGTACGGTATAGGATCGCGCGGATGTCGCTGGGCAGGCGGATCGAGCTGGCGAGGCGGGTGAGGGAAATTGGGCGGAAGCTGGAATTTTTCGCAGCAGGCAACGACGCGAGAGAAAAGCTGGAGGCGGCGGTGCTGCAATGCGAGATCGACCGGGCCTATTTGGAGTGGGGACTGGAGGCCGTGGAAGGCCTGGAGATCGACGGCGAGAAAGCGACGCCGGAGACGCTGATCGAGCGGGGGCCGCTCGATCTGGCGCGGGAAATTTTAGGCAAGATCCGCGGCGAGTGCGGATTGAGCGAGACAGAAAGAAAAAACTGATCGTCGCATTTCATTTTTTGAGAAGCGACCCTGCCGGGTGGAGATGCGATGCGTGCAGAAGGCAGGGTCTGGAGACAAAGCGTCGGTGCGGATTTTTGCCCGAGGAGAGTCGGGGATCGCCGCGACTGGTGTGGGCGCGAGGACCCATTGGGACCCAGGAGTGCCCGAAGCCGCTGATCTCGGCGGAGAGTTTAGAACTGGTGGAGAAATTCTTCGCCTGGAAATTTTCGGCAGCGCGGGATGCGACGCAATTGAGAGCGAAAGAAGCGGACGCGTTCTTGATTTTGGAGAAGGAGTGGCGGACGGAGCAGGCGAATGGCCAGTAATCCAAATAAGACGGAGCGGGCAGGGACGGTGAACGAAGTGGTGAGCGCGGCGCTGCCGGGGGGAACGGGAAGCAGCGGGCTGGCGGAACAATTCGCGCGGCTCGCCGACCAGTTCGAGCAACTTCAGACGGTGAGCGAGGCGCAGACGGAGTCGTTGCAGGCGAACACGCAGGCGTTGTCGGAGAACACGGGCCAGGTGGGAGGGACGGGGCCGTCCACCGCGAGCCAAGTGGGCAGCGCGCTTCAAAGCACGCTGGGGCTTGCGACGGGACTCAGCCCACTGATCACGGGATTGCTGAGCCTGTTTGGAGGAGGAGGGAGCAGCCAGCCAGCGGAGCTGACGAGATTTGAGCTGCCTCCTTCGATGAACGTGAACGCGGGAATCAGCGAAGCGGCTCCGACGCAGGCGTTCGGAGCCGATTTCATGGCGGGGGGAGAGCCGCGGCCGGTGGCCGGGCCCGGTGCGACACAGGGGGCAACGCCGGTTTCGACGGCTACTTCCTCCGCGACGCAGATCACGGTGCAGGTACAGGCGCTCGATAGCCAATCCTTTCTGGACCGGAGCCAGGATATCGCGCTGGCGGTGCGGCAGGCGATGCTGCAATCGAGCGTGCTCAACGATGTGATTCAGGAGGCGGTGAGCTGACGTGGCGAGTTTTCCGACGCTGAAAACGGGGGCGGTGGCGCAATATCCCTCCGATCGAGCGACGCAGTTCTCGACGCAGACGTACCGGTTTCTGGACGGGAGCGAGCAAAGATTTCCGGCCTATGGCGCTCCGCTGCACCGATGGACGATCAAGCTGGACCTGCTGGATGAGGCGGAGCTGAAGACGCTGGCGGATTTTTTCGCGAGCGAGGAAGGGCGATCGGGGACCTTTTCGTTCACGGATCCCTGGGACGGGACGACGTATCCGAGTTGCAGTTTCGACAGCGACGCGCTGGGGATGGAGTTTAAGGGTCCACAAGACGGAGCAACGCAGATTTCGATTAAGGAGAACCGGAACTGATGCCGGCATTTCCGCAGTTAACGCTGTATCCGGTGACGCGGCGGGCGAATTCGAGGACCGTGGTGAACACCTTGCCGGATGGCAACATTGTCGCGTTCAGCGATCCGAACGGGGCATGGGTGGAGTGGGAGATGGAGGCGAAGGGCCTGACGGCGGCGGAATGGGAGAGCGTGCAGATGCTTCACCAGACGGTTTCCGGGCAGTGGCAGACGTTCACGTTTCTCGATCCGGTTGGGAATTTGCTGGCGCAGAGCGAAAATTTCAGCGCGAGCGCGTGGACGAATGGGCCGCTGCTCGCTTTGACGGCGGGGGTAAACGATCCGTTTGGGACAAGCCGGGCGACGAGGGTGGTGAACGCCGGACAGGCCGCGCAGGCGATCGCGCAGACGCTGGCGGCGCCGGGGAATTACCTATACACGCTGAGCGTCTGGGCAAGAACGAGCGCGGGGTCGAATGTCACGCTGGCGATGGGAGGAGTCTCTCAGACATTTGCGGCGACGAGCCAGTGGCGGAGGATCTCGCTTTCGGCGAATCCGGGGCAGAGCGCGGCAGGGGTGACGTTTGGGGCGCAACTGGATCCGGGAGCGTCGGCGGATCTATTTGGGATGCAAGTGGAGGCGCAAGCGGGGGTGTCCGATTATAAGCAGACGGGAGCGCAAGGAGGGGTGTATTCGAATGCCCGCTTCGCGCTGGACGGCTTGACGGTGCGGGCGCAGAGCACGGACGTATACGACGCGACGATCCGGATTGTGAGCATGGGGAACTAGGATGCCGACCATCGACAGCCTGAAAGAGCAAGAGGCGGCGCTCACGCCGCTATTTCTGTTCGATTGCCTGCTGGCGTCCGGATCGACCGAGCGATGGAGCACGCATTCGGTGACGTTCAACGGGAACGCCTACAACGCGCGGCTGCTGAAACACAATCTTTTCGAACTGCAAGCGGGATCGGACACGGGGCTGGATGGCGCGGCGAAGATCACGATTACGCTGGCGAACGCGGATTCGCATTTTTCGGAGATCGAGCGGCAGACGGGATTCCGGGGAGCGCAGGTCACGGTCCAGTTGGTGTTTTGGGATCTGAACGCCAACCAGGCGGCCTCGGAAGCGCGAGTGATCTTCACGGGGATCGGGAATACGGCGGATGAGATTACCGAGTCGAGCTTGAAGGTCACGTTCACCAACCGGCTGAACCTGCAGCGGATTCTGCTGCCCGAGGTGAGGATTCAACGGCGGTGCCCGTGGGCGTTTCCATCGACGGCGGCACAGAGGCAAGAGGCGCTGACCGGGGGCGCCAAAGGGATCTATTCGCCGATATACCGATGCGGATATTCGCCGGATCAGCCGGGAGGGGTGGGAAATCTAGACCCGTCGAATCCGGGGGCGCCGTTCACCACCTGCGATTACTCGCGAGCGAATTGCACAGCGCGGGGGATGTTCGATACAGACCAGTCCGGCAACGCGACGCGGCGCTTCGGCGGCATCGAATTCCTGCCGGCGCAGATTCTGGTGAGGAGCGCCGGAGAACCGGGATGGCACTTTTCGCCGGTGGCTACGAATCAGGCTCTTTATAACGATTTCGTGCCGCTGGTTTACGGAACGGCGTGGCAGACGCCGCCGATCGTATTCGCGCGAAACGACGGCAACCTGACGCACATGGAAGCGCTGATCGGGATGGGTCCGATTCAAGGGATCGTCACGGTGGTGGTGAACAACGTGGAGATTCCGCTGGGAGTGGCCGGAACAGACATGACGGCGACGGGATGGTACAGCGTCGTCAGCCTGGGGACGCGGACGGGGGCGTTCAATTTGGATTTTACGGACGCCTCGGGAAATCCGCTGGGAGATCCGTACGGGAGCATGGCGTTTTTGAGCGTGGTTGTGCCGAATCAAATCAACAATGGGAACACGCTGCCGCGGATCAAGGTGCTGGTGCAGGGACTGCAACTGGAGCAGTTCGACGCCACGGGCGCGTCGCTGGGAGCGTCGTTTACGAACAATCCGGCGTGGGTGTTGCTGGACGTGCTGCGGCGAAGCGGGTGGCTGCCGACGGACGTGGATTTGAAGAGTTTCGCGAACGCCGCAGCGTACTGCGCGGAGCCGATTCAGACGACCGACTTGTATGGGAACACGGTGCTGACGCCGCGGTTTGAATGCAACTTGGTGGTGCAAAGCCGCAAGAGCGCGGCGGAAGTGGTGAAGGGAATCCGGCTAGGATCGTCGCTGCTGATCACATACCGGAACAACGGGCTGCTGACGCTGCAAGTGGAGAATTCGATCGCGCTGCAACAGCCAACGTTGCCGGACGGCAGCAATAGCACTTCCATGCTCAACGGAGGATGGCCCGCCTACGAATTCAGCGACGGTTCCGCGAGCTTTTCCGGGATTTTGAGGAAATCGAATGGAGAACCGACGATCCGGCTGTATTCGAAAAGCGGCGCGGACGTGGCGAACCGGCTGACGGTGGAGTTTCAAGACGAATACAACGATTACCAGCAAGACAGCTTGTCGCTGGTGGACGTGGACGATTCGCTGTTGACGGGGCGGGAAGTGACGGCGGCGTTTCCGGCACTGGGGCTGCCGAACTTCGATCAAGCGACGCGAATGCTGGAGTTGCAGCTCGCCAAGACGCTGAGCGGAAACACGTTTGTGGAGTTCGAGACGACGGTCAAAGGGGTGGGAATCGCCCCAGGCGACATCATCACGGTCACGTACTTGAAGGAAGGTTTGCAGAGGCAGCCTTTCCGCGTAGTGAAGCTCGCGCCGGGAATGAATTACCAGACGGTGCAGGTGACGGCGCAGTGGCACGACGATAGCTGGTACACGACAGGGGGCGCGAGCGCGGCGGGGGGAACGAGACAGGGCAGCGCAGAGCCGGGCATTCCGAGGCCGCTGGTGGGGAATGTGCTGGACGGCAATGGAGCAGAACAGTTCGGAATTACCGAGAGCGTGACGCCGACCGCGGATGGAGGATTTTCGGACACGCTGACGATCGCCTTCGATCCGCCGGCCGTTCCAGCGCCAGCGGGAGTGAACATTCCGCTAGTGAGCCTGAACCCGACGATTCATAACAGCGGAGGAACTCTCGCGGATGGGCAGACGCTTTACTACGCGGTGAGCGCGCTGGACGGAACCGGCGCGGAGAGCGGATTATCGTTCATCGTGCGCGCGACGATCGCTACGGGCGGCAACACGAATTCGGTAGAGCTGACGGGGCTGAGCTTTTCGCAGGGGACGGCAAGTTTCAACGTATATCGAGGATCGAATCCATATGAACTGCTGTTGATTGCGAATTCCGCCGCCGGGGCGACGTTTACGGACACGGGAGCGACCGCCACCCTTACGGGCCCGCCCGATCCGAACTATAATCACGCGAACTTTTACTGGCGCATGGAATTGCAACCGGAGAACGCAGCGAATGTTTTTTCAGCCACCACGATTGGCAACAACACTCTGGGCATGCTGGCAAACGACTTTGTGGGAGCGGTGGCGAGGATTACGCGGGGAACAGGGGCGCCGCAGGAACGGCAGATTGTGAGCAACGATGCGACGACCATAACGGTGAGCCCTCCGTGGACGGTGACGCCGGACTCCACCAGCTACTTCGCGGTGGTGGAGAGCACATGGAAATTCGGCGGCTTGAGCGCGACGAGTCCGGCGCAGATCGAGGTTCCCTACCGGCCGGGGGCGACGGTGGAGATATCGGGGCGGTCGGCGAACCTATTGGATCAAGAGAGCGCGTACCAACTGAATCCGATTACGCCCTGGCAGATCGGCAACGGCCAAGGAGGGGGGATTGACACGGATGTTCCGCCGGAGCCGGTCTTCGGGCTTAATCTGGCGGGCCAAGGGACGATTGAACTGGCGGGCGTGGGATTCACGACGCTCACCAACACGCACACGATTTCGGCGGGAACACTGTCATTGTTCTATTGGAACGAGCTAAACAGCCCGACGGCGTTTTCGCTGGCGAGCGCGATCACGGCGACGGATACGACGATCACGCTGAATCAGGCGGGAACGCCGGCGGCGGGGGATTTGATCCAGATCGAGGGCGAGATTCTGGAGGTCACGGGGACTTCAAACGGAGGGACGCAATACACGGTGACGAGAGGGTCGCACGGGAGCACGGCGGCGGCGCATCCGGCGGCGGGGCAGACGGCCGCCGCGGTGTACCACTTACAGCGAAGCGTAAACATCGTGCCGTTTGTGAAGGATTTCTTCGGGAGTCAGGCGAGTGGAAGCTTTGCGTACTCGATTTTCTTGCCGGACGTCCGAGTGGGCGCGGCCGAGTTCTTCGTGACGAATTCGGTGGGGAACGGGCCGGCGGCTTCGGCGGCATTCGGGAACACGGTGGATCAGGGATTGCGGACGCTTTCCGGCGGGCAGATTTCGATACAAGTGGAAGGATATCTGGCGATTGAGACGGATGCCGCTCCCGTGTTGACCCTGGACGCTTCCTATGCGGCGCGCGACATTTTCGCGGTATTGAGCGAGGCGCCGGACGAGCCGGCGGGGACGCCGTCGCCGGCGGGCGGCGTGACTTTGCAGCTGCGGCAGGGAAGCACGGTCTATTGCACGCTCACGATTCCCGATGGAATGACAATGTCGAACGTTGTAAACGGCTTTGGGCTGCCTCCTCTTACCGCCAATGCGGATCTGCACGTGGACATTCTGAACGTTCCGACGGCGGCGAACACGCTTCCGGGGCGAGATCTGACGGTGACGATACGGCTCTAGGCGCCAGGGGGACAGAATGTCGGAAACGTTGGAAAAACTCAGGCCCGATCGGGACCTCCAGTGCTACTTTTTTCAGCCGTCGGCGGTGGCGGCGTTGAGCGGAACGTCCGCGAACGGATTCACGCTTTCCGGGACCTGGCGGCAGCAGTTCGATTGGGCGGTGATCGAGTGGAATCGAGACAACGTTTTCGAGCACCCAGCGCTGAGGAATTTGCCGGATGGCGATTTGAGCGGGCTGACGCTGACATACGAGGAAACCCGGAGCAATTGCATCCCGATGGATTCCGACCTGTTTCACACGGTTAGCTGGCCGTTTTTGCGGGTGTGGGCGCCGGACGCAAACGGGACGGAGCAAGTCTATCAAGTTCCGCTGATGGGGCAGCCGGGGCAAATGGCCCCGCTGGCGACGCCGGTTGCGGGGAGCTACACGCAGGCTTATGCCGATTTCACGCTGTCCGGGACGCTGACGGCGGGAGATTGGGTGGGGCTGGCGTATCTGGGAGAGCATGTGACCTATAACGTTGGAGGCTGGGAGGGATCGGCGGCGGGAGTGCTTGACCAGATGGCGGCCGGGTTCTCGTCGTCGACGATCCAATTGACGCACTTGCCCGGAACCAACACGATGCGGATCACGCTGATCGCTCCGGCTGAGGGGCTAGCCGGGCTGGGCGCCAATGGGAACCGCTTCGCGATGTATTCCTATGCGATGTCGGCGACGGGCGGGGTTTCGACGCTGAGCTGGGACGCACCGTCAAAGACGTTTGCGAACGGGACGTCGCCGACAGTGTGGCAAGTGACGGTTCCGTTCCATTCGCTTCAGGGATATATCGATCGGGGAAATCCAACCGACTATCAGACGCTGTACCCCATCGTGAATCCAAATCAGATTCGCAAGTTGAGATGGACGTACGCCGCGGATTTGCAGGCGGGGGCGTTCGCGCGAAGCGAGTTTCAGGTGCAGGTAACGAACTGGACGGTGACGGGGACGAATCGGGCTTATTCGGTGGCGGGACCGGGGAGTTTGCGGTTCGAGGACAACTCGGCCAGCATGAGTTACAACGCCAACGGGAATTGGAGCGCGCCCCACGGAAATTATTCGGGGGGAACCATTCATTACACCCAGACGCAGGGAGATTCGGTGACGTGCGTTTATGAAACGCCGGCGGCGCACACGCTGTATTTGGGTTTGAGGTACACGGGAAACGGGGCCATGGCCGGGATCACCGTCGATGGGCAAAGCGCCGGATTCGCGAACCTGCTGAAACCGGGCGAAGACGTATTAATAAGGTGGCCGGCGGGGCAGTACGGTCCGGGGAGCCATACGGTAACGGTAACTCATGCGGGGCCGGCGAACGGGGACTTGTATTTCGATTTCGTGGAGGCGGCCGTGCCGTCGGCGAACCTGCCCTCCTTTCCGGCGGAATCGCGAATGACGCTGGCGACGGACTGGGATACGGAGCATTCGCTGGCGTTGGCGCCGGAGCGGACGGCTTGGCTGATCGACGCGCTCGGATTTGCGGGAAGGGCGAATCACTACGCCGGCGCATTGTGGTTTTACGAGCTGGCGCGGCCCGGACAAGTATACGCGTCGGCGACGGTGACGTTCACGGGAGGGCCAGCGACGAACCCGTCGGCGGTGGATTATGTGAGCATCACGGTGGCGGGGACACAGTTGAGCAAGCTGATTCACGTGGGAGATACGGCCGCGACGCTGGCGACGGCGTTCGCTAACGAGCTGAATCGCGGATATATGAGCTTTTGGGGATCGGCGTCGGGCAACGTCGTCACCATCTACGCGCGGGAGATGGGAGCGGCGGGGAATAGCATTACGCTGAGCACGTGGTCGTCAAATCCGACGGCGTGGCAGGCGACCGGGAGCGGGCCACAGTTGGCGGGCGGCTCCGATGGCGAAATCGACGCGTCCACCGCCTGTTTGGATGGATGGCGGACAGATCTCACGGCGTTGCCGAGGTTGAACCGGGCGGCGAGAGATTGGAGCGCGAGTTTTTTCGCGGCGCTAAAGGGATACGGAATCGAGGTCACAGCTTCGCTCAGCATGGAGCTGCAACACGGCGATCCGTCAGCCGCGGCGGGCATCGCGCAGCGAGGGCCGCAGGGCGACCCAATTCTGCTGCCGACGCCGTCTCTTCAGACGAACTTCTCGCCCACGAGCCTGGCATTCTGGCAGGAAGCCTATGCGGAACTGGCGGACCTTCAGGCGGGCGCGGGATTGCAGCCATTTTTGCAATTTGGAGAAGTGCAGTGGTGGTATTTTCCGAATAATGGCGAGGCTCCGGGACCGCTGTTTGTAGATTTTCATGGGATGCCGTATTACGACTCCTGGACCACGGCTCAGTTTCAGGCGCAATACGGGCGTTCCATGGCGACCTTCACGACGAATACGGCGGATCCGGCGGCATTTCCGGAGGAGACCGCGTTTCTGGCCGCCACGCTCGGGAACTTCACAACCGCGATCATGAATTACGTGGTTGGGAGGCAGCCGCAATGCCGGTTTGAGGTTCTGTATCCGACAGACGTCAACCAGACGGCGTTTAACCAGGCCATTAATTTTCCGGCTCAGGCATGGACGCCAACAACCTTAACGGAAGTGAAGACGGAATGTTTCGGGTTTACATTGGGCCGTAATTTGAACGCGGCTGAGCAGACCGTGGCGGACCTGTTCGGATTTCCAGCCTCCCGGCGAAGTCACCTGGTAGGCATCGGGGATTCCACAACGGCCTGGCAGAAAGAGGCGAGAAGCGCTATGGGCAAGGGGATGGAGAGCGTGGTGCTTTTCGCCTTGGACCAGTTCTGCCTCATCGGCTATGCGGCGCCGATGCCTTCGGGCTTGCGGCGGAGCCTGCGTATGGCATCCTGAAGGGCGGGACAAGCGTCCACATGCTGCGGGTACAGAACGTTTCCAAGGTTTACCGTCTTTATCGGCGCCCATTGGACCGTCTGACGGAAGCGCTGCCATGGGTGAAACATCATCCTCCCACGGAGTTCTGGGCGCTGCGCGACGTGAGTTTGAGCGTGGAACGGGGAGAGGCGCTGGGCGTGGTCGGACCGAACGGCAGCGGCAAAAGCACGCTGCTGCAAATCGTGAGCGGGATCTTAGAGCCTACGCGCGGACGCGTACTTCGAAGCGGGCGGATCGCGGCCTTGCTGGAATTGGGGGCCGGCTTCAACCCGGAATTCACCGGACGCGAGAATGTCTTGCTGAATGGCGAAATCCTCGGCATTTCACGGCGCCAGATGGAGCGCGTTTTTCCGGAGATCGAGAATTTCGCGGAGATCGGCAAATTTATCGACCGGCCGGTGAAGGAATATTCAAGCGGAATGTACGTACGGCTGGCGTTCGCGACGGCGATTCATGTGGACCCCGAAATTCTTATTGTGGACGAGGCTCTGGCCGTGGGCGATGCGATTTTCGCGAATCGTTGCATCAAAAGGTTTGAAATTTTGAAGCAGAGAGGCGTGACGGTGATGTTCGTATCGCACGATCTGGGTCTGGTGAAGCGGCTTTCGGACCGCGCGGTTTTGATGCTGGATGGGCGGGTGGCGGCATGGGGAACGCCGAGCGAGGTGGTGAACCGGTATGTGGGGTTGGTTTTGGAAAGGCAAGAGGAACCGCCGGCGGGAGGGGCGGGCTTGGCAAAGTCGCCATACAGGCACGGCGACGGAGCGAGCCGAGTGCTGGATGTGGAGTTATGCGATGCGAACGGCCCGGCGCGGCGGATTGAGCCTGGATCCCCGGTAACCATTCGCGTAAGAGCGCGGGCCGAACGCGACCTTGAGGATCCGGTGGTGGGAATCTTGATTCGGAACCGGCTGGGAATCGACGTGTTCGGAACGAACACCAAAGTGGAAAGCGTGCGGATGGGCAGCCTTCGAGCCGGCGAGGTTTTCGAAGTGGCTTTTCAGTTCGATTGCCTGCTCACGCGTCAGGATTATACGCTCACCGTGGCGACGCAATATCCAGAAGGATTCAGCCAGGACTGGCTGGACGACGTGATTTCGTTTTCCGTGGTGGATTCGCGGGACGTGGCGGGATTGGCGAACTTAAAAACCACAGTGGAATGGCGAAAGGAATCGGGAGTTCCGGCGTGAGACTGGCGGAGATTCAAGCGGCGCTGAGGGAAGAAGGATTGGATGGATGGTTGTTCTGCGACCATCACCGGCGGGATCCGTTGGCGTATCGAGTGCTGCAATTTTCGCCAGGATCCATGGTGACGCGGCGCTGGTATTACTTCGTTCCGGCGGCGGGCGAGCCACGCGGACTCCAGCACCGCATTGAAGCCGAGACTCTGAAGGATTTGCCGGGCAGCCACGAGTTCTATTCGGGCTGGCAGGAGCTGGCCCGCGGTCTGCGCGAGATGCTCGGGGGAGCCAAGCGCGTTGCGATGCAGTACTCTCCGAATTGCGCGGTGCCGTACGTAGCGATGGCGGACGCCGGCACGGTGGATTTGGTGCGCGGCATGGGCGTGGAAGTGGCCAGTTCCGCGAATTTAATTCAGTTGTTTGAATCGCGATGGAGCCAGGAGCAGTTGGCGGCGCACCTGGAAGCGGGACGCCGAGTGGATCGGGTCCGCGCGGAGGCGTTTCGAAAGATTTCCGCGAGTGTTCGCGCGGGCGGGCGGGTCAATGAATGGGAGATGCAGCAATTCATCCGGACGCGGTTTCGCGAGGAGGGGCTGGTGACGGACCACGGTCCGGACGTGGCCGTGAACGCCAACGCATCCAATCCGCACTACGAACCAAAGCGGGATGCAAGCGCCGAAATTCACAAGGGCGACTTGGTGCTGCTGGACATGTGGGCCAGGCTGGAAAGGCCCGAGGGCGTGTATTACGACATAACTTGGGTGGGCTACTGCGGAGATCGACCGCCGGAGAAGATCCAGAAGGTTTTCGGGATCGTCAAAGGGGCGCGGGACCGGGCGGTGGCGCGAGTGAAGGAGGCGGTCGCGTCGAGGCAGACTCTGCGCGGCTTCGAAGTGGACGACGTTGCGCGAGATTATATTCGCAACGCGGGGTATGGCGACTACTTCTTTCACCGCACCGGCCACTCCATCGGCGCGGAGGTGCATGGGACGGGAGCCAACATGGACAATCTTGAGACGCACGACGAGCGCAAGATTATTCCCCGGACGTGCTTTTCCGTGGAGCCTGGAATTTATCTCCCAGAGTTCGGCATCCGCAGTGAAGTGGACGTCTTCGTAGACGAAGACGGAGCGCGAATCACTGGCGAGGCGCAAACCGAGATCGTTCTCCTGTGAACGCCGGGCGCTGAAGCCTCTGCTGTAACGGAATATTAACGGAATTGTCACGATTGACTCACCTGCCGTAGTTATCCTCAACTTCCAGCTTTGAGGTTTTTGAGGTTTTTCTCAAGGGGGCCGGTTAGCGGATGGTCCCCAAAATCCAAACAGAGGAGTCGAGTTTCACAATGAAGCAATTAGCGAGCCGCGCGCGGCGGCGTCGGATCGGCGTAACGGCGGCCTTGGGAGTCGTATCCATCGTATGCGGGCTGCCGATGTATGCAGCCGATGGCTCAAATCAAGCCCCCCCAGCCGCCTCCGATAAAGACGAGATGCAGGAATTGAAGCGTCAAGTGGCGGAGCAACAGAAACAGATTGAGGAGTTACGGCTCCTTTTGTTGAGCCAGCAGAAGGAGCTTGAAAAGACGGGGAAGGACTCGGCCGCCTCCGGCGCCCAGCCGGAAGCTTCGGCGGCGAGCGCGCCGGAAGCTGCAACGCCCGCGGCGCCCGCCTCGAAGACGGGCGGCGAAGTCGCAAGCTTGACTCCCATTCTGCCGCCGGTTCCGGTGGCGGCGGCGCCAAAGGCGACCGCGGTGGTTCCGCCCCCGGACCCGCAGAAACCGGGAGAACAGGCTTCTACGGAAGCGCCGTTGCAGTTGAAGATCGGCTCGGCCAGCATCACGCCCGTCGGGTTCATGGATATCACGAACACGTGGCGGAGCACCAACGCGGGGACGAGCCTTCAGACCAACTTCGGAAGCTTTCCCTACAACAACGTCGCGGCCGGCCGGTTAACGGAGGACAAGTGGAGCGCGGAAAACTCGCGGATCGGCTTGCGCGTAGACGCCCGGGTGGGCGGCGCCAACGTTCTGGGGTATTTCGAGAGCGACTTTGTGGGCGGCTCGCCGAGCAATAACACGCAAGTTTCCAGCAACAGCATGTTGCTGAGAATTCGCCAGTATTATGTCGACGTGCGGCACGGATTTTGGGAAGTGCTGGCTGGGCAGGCGTGGAGCATGCTTTTGCCGAACCGTCGAGGGATGTCTCCATTGCCCGCGGATCTGTTCTATACGCAGGTGGTGGACGTCAACTACACCAACGGCTTATATTGGGGCCGCATTCCGGGCATTCGGTTTATCGGCCATCCGAACAAGAAGGTAGCGTTCGGAATTGCGTTGGAAAACTCGGATCAGTATTTGGGCGGCTCGGGCGGCGGCGGCGTTCCGACCTTGCCCGCAGCGCTGGCCACGGCCTATACCAGCCAAGTGGACGTGGCGAACGGTTCCGTCAACGACCGGACCTTGCCCAACGTGCACCCGGACATTATCGCGAAGTTCACGGTCGACCCTACTCCGAGGTTCCATTTTGAGGTGGCCGGCGTGGAGAGCACTGTCAAAGTGTTCAATCCCAACACGCAGGTGTATTTCACGAAGGCGGGCGGAGGCGGAGCGTTTTCCGTACACGCGGAGGTGATAAAGGGTCTCCGCCTGGTGACCAACAATTTCTGGAGCGACGGCGAGGGCCGATATCTTTTCGGCGAGGCTCCGAATTTTATTATCCGGGCGGACGGCAGTCCCTCCCTGCTTCATTCCGGTTCGACGGTGTCGGGATTTGAGGCCACCATGGGGAAATTCGCACCGTATGTCTACTACGGCGGCATTTATATTGGCCGCGACACCGCTCTGGACGCCAATAAGACTTCGTATATCGGCTACGGCTATCCGGGTTCGCCGAACAGCCAGAATCGATCCATCCAGGAAATCACGGCGGGCTGGACCCACACGATTTGGCGCGACGGCCGCTACGGCGCGCTTCAGGAGATGGTGCAATATGCGTACTTTTTCCGCAATCCGTGGTTTGTCGCGCCCAACGCGCCCAAGGGAGCTCATGAGAGCGCGGTTTGGTTCAATCTTCGCTACGTGCTGCCAGGCAGCGCGCCCACTGTTGAATACTAGAAATTTAGCTTTTTTGAATATTCAAGGAATTCAGTAAGGAGGATCGCCATGAAAAGAACGGCAGGTTTTGTTGTGGCCGGGGTCGCGATGCTGGCAGTGGCGGCATCCGGCGAAACTCAGATTACCGGAACCGGGGCGACTTTCCCCTACCCGATGTATTCCAAGTGGTTTAACGAGTACAGGAAACTGCATCCGGACATAGCGATTAACTATCAGTCCAGAGGCTCCGGCGCGGGAATCCAGCAGGTGACGGCCGGCACGGTGGACTTCGGAGCCAGCGACGGGCCGATGAACGATATGCAGTTAAAGGAATTCCAGGACAAGCGCGGCTGCGAAGTTCTCCATTTCCCCACGGTGCTGGGCGCCGATGTGCCGACGTACAACATTGCTGGCGTCACGCAAGCGTTAAACTTCACGGCCGAGGCTTTGGCCGGCATTTATTTGGGCAAGATCACCAAATGGAACGATCCGGAAATCGCCAAGGCGAATCCCGGAGTGAAGCTTCCTAACACGGATATCGTGGTGGTGCACCGCAGCGATAGCAGCGGGACCACTTTTATCTGGACGGACTACCTTTCCAAGGTCAGCAAAGAATGGGAGATGAAGGCTGGCAGAGGGACGGCGGTGAACTGGCCCGTGGGTTTGGGGGGACAAGGCAACGAGGGCGTCATGGGGCAAGTGAAGCAGACGCCGAACTCAATCGGCTATGTGGAGTTGATTTACGCCCTTCAAAACAAAGTTCCCTTTGGCAAGGTGAAAAATCCAGTGGGCGAATTCGTCGAGGCGAATTTGGCCAGCGTGACGGCCGCCGCGGCCGGAGCGGCCAAAAACATGCCAGACGACTTCCGCGTATCCATCACCAACGCCTCGGGCAAAGGGGCCTATCCCATCTCCAGCTTTACGTGGCTGCTGATTCCCGCCAAAATCTCCGATCCCGCCAAGAAAAAGGCTTTGACGGATTTTCTAGCGTGGATGTTGAAGGACGGTCAGACGATGACTCAAGCTCTCAGCTACGCTCCGCTGCCGAAGGAAGTCGTGGCGAAGGAGACCAAGGCTATCGCTAAAATAAAGTAGCATGGCGACAGCCACATTGCCCCAAACGGCCCGCCGTTCCCGGCGGGCCATTTTGCTGCGGCGCGTCTTAAGCGGAGATGGCCTGGCGCAATTCATCGTATTTCTTTCCGCAACCGCGATTTTGGCTTTGACCGCGTTATTGGTCTGGGAGTTGTGGAGCCATTCAGGGCCATCGCGGGCGAAGTTTGGCTTCGACTTTCTCCGGACGAGCACATGGGACCCCGTGGCCGGAGTGTTTGGCGCGCTGCCTTACATTTATGGAACCGTGGTCACCTCGGCCGTGGCGCTGCTGATCGCCATTCCGTTTGGGGTAGGCGCGGCGATTTTCCTTGCTGAGCTGGCGCCGCCGCGGCTGTCGGACGCCATGACCTTCCTGATCGAGCTATTGGCCGCGGTGCCAAGCGTCATTTTCGGCTTAATGGGAATTTTTGTGCTGCTGCCTTTGCTGCTGAAAGTAATTCCGGGATTCAAGGATGCGGCAGGCTTTCTGCCGATCTTCTCTGGACCCTTTTATGGCCCCAGCTTGCTTTCCGCTGGAATCGTGCTTTCCATCATGGTGGCGCCGTTCATCATTTCCGTCTCGCGCGAAGTATTGCTGGCCGTCCCGAAGGATTTGAGGGAAGCGGCGCTCGCGCTGGGCGCGACGCGCTGGGAGACCACTTGGGATATCGTCGTGCCCTTTGCCAGGCGCGGAATCATGGGATCGGTTTTCTTGGCGCTGGCGCGGGCCTTGGGCGAGACCATGGCGGTGACCATGGTGGTGGGAAACACGCCCAAGATCGCCGCCTCGCTCTTGGCGCCGGGTTATTCCATCGCGGCGGTGATCGCCAACGAGTTCGTCGAGGCCACCACGGATCTGCACATCAGCTCGCTGATCGAGCTGGGACTGGTCCTGTTCGGCCTTACCATCGTGCTGAACGGAGCGGCGCGCCTGTTAATTCTGGCGACGTCGGGAAGGGCGAGCCGGTGAGGGCCGCCGCTTTCCAGACCGCCGGCGGGCTTTCGTTCCGCCGCCGGGCCGTGAACGTCTTCATGCTCGGCTTGACTGGAGTTTTCACGGTCTTGGCGGTGAGCATTCTGTTCTTTGTTCTGGGGTACCTCTTTGTTCAAGGCGGATTTTCGCTGAATTGGAACTTTTTTACGAAACTGCCGGTTCCCGTGGGGGAGACGGGCGGCGGCATGGCCAACGCGTTGGTGGGAAGCGCCAAAGTGCTGTTGTTGGCTACCTGTATCGGCGTGCCGATCGGATTTTTGGCCGGGATTCACCTGGCTGAATATTCCGGCGCGGGGTATGCGTCCGTGATTCGCTTCGTCACCGATTTGCTCAATGGCGTACCGTCCATCGTCATCGGCATTTTCGCCTACGCGCTCATCGTGACGAGGATTGGCTTTTCGACCCTGGCCGGAGGCGTGGCGCTGGGCGTTATGATGATTCCGATCGCGCTCCGCTCTACCGAGGAATTTCTGAAGTCCGTACCGGTGTCTTTGCGAGAAGGGGCCATGGCGCTGGGCGCCACCAAGTCCCGCACGATCCTCACGGTTGTGGTGCCCGCGGCCATTCGCGGCCTGATTTCCGGCATGATGTTGAACCTGGCTCGCGTGGCCGGCGAGACGGCGCCGCTTTTGTTTACGGCGCTGGGGAACCAATTCTGGAGCCAAGGCTGGAGACAGCCTACGGCCACTCTTCCGGCCATGATTTACGAATACGCGAAATCGCCCTATGAAGATTGGCACCGGCAGGCCTGGGCGGCGGGATTCATGCTCCTGGCGCTAGTGCTGCTCGTGAACGTTACCGCCCGCTCCATCATCGCCGGCGGACTGTCCCATAAAACGAGATGAACCCCGTGACTCCAAAAATGAGCCCCAATGTCGTCAGCGAGGCCCCGAACGCCGCCGAGCTTGAAAAGACGGCCCCTTCCGGCGCCAGCGCTAAATTGCGCTCCACGAAGCTGAACTTCTATTACTCCAGCTTCCAGGCATTGCACGAGATCAGCCTGGACGTGCACGCCAATAAGGTTACGGCTTTTATCGGTCCTTCCGGCTGCGGCAAATCGACGTTTCTCCGCACCATGAACCGGATGAACGAGACGATCAAGGGAACCCGCGTGGAAGGCGAGATCCTGCTCGACAACGAAAACATTCTGGAGATGGAAGTGTCGCATCTGCGCCGCCGCGTGGGAATGGTGTTTCAGCGGCCGAATCCGTTTCCGAAATCGATCTTCGATAACGTGGCCTACGGACCGCGGATCAATGGAATGGCGAGCCGGTCCGAAATGGCGGAACGGGTAGAGAAGAGCCTGCGAAGAGCGGCGCTGTGGGATGAGGTGAAGGACAAGCTGCACAAATCGGCGTTCGATCTTTCCGGCGGCCAGCAGCAGCGTTTATGCATCGCGCGCGCTCTGGCGGTCGAGCCGGAGGTATTGCTGCTGGACGAACCCTGCTCGGCGCTGGACCCGATCGCGACGGCGAAAATCGAAGAGTTGCTTTTTCAGATCAAGGACGCCTGCACCGTGGTGATCGTGACTCATAACATGCAGCAGGCCGCTCGCGTCGCCGACTACACCGGGTTCTTCCTGCTGGGCAAACTGATCGAATTCGACAGCACGGAAGTGATTTTCAAGACGCCCAAGGTCAAGGCGACCGAAGATTACATCACGGGCCGGTTCGGTTGATTGGGAATTTATGGGGGCGCCATTCGTGCCAAGTCCAATACGACATTTCGATCAAGAATTAGATCAGCTTAAGAGCAAGCTGCTGGCGATGAGCGCCTTAGTGGAATCGGCCATTTACCGCAGCATCACGGCCGCCGTGCAGAAAGACCGGGCCTTAGCGGCCGAGGTATTGCAGAACGAAGCGCGCGTCAACCGGATGGAAATCGAGATCGACGACCAGGCGATCCGTCTTCTCGCCCTTCAACAGCCTATGGCCGGCGACCTCCGCCTGATCACCTCGGCCATCAAAATCAACAACGACCTGGAGCGCATGGGCGATCTGGCGGTGAATATCGCGCAGCGGGCGCTCGCGCTGATAGACGAGCCGGTGGTTCAGCCGTTAATCGACATTCCCCACATCGGCGCGCTCGTGCAAAACATGGTGCGCAAGGCTCTGGACTCCTTTGTCACCAAGGACGCCGAGCTTGCTCAAAGCGTGCTGGCTTCCGACGACGCGGTGGATAATTTGCGCACCGCGTTCTTTCACGAGCTCATCAGCTTCATGCAGCGCGAGCCCAGCCACGTGCCGCAAGGATTGAATTTGCTCTCGATCGTGCGCAACCTCGAGCGCATCGCCGATCACGCCACCAACATCGCCGAGGACGTGGTGTTTTATATAAAGGGAATCGACGTCCGGCATCATGCCGAGGCGGTGGCCGGAGCGATTCCGGAGCCGCGGGCGTGAAACGGCGCAGATCGCGCTCGTCTTGGAGCTCGCCCGAACCCGTTAGAATGGGAACACAGTTTTCGAGGCGGCAATTTGAACAGAATCTCATTCGCGTTCCGCAGTTTCTTTTCCATCTTATTTAAAGGCGCGCTACCTGCGGATATTGCGCTGGCGTTTGGATATTCAAAAGGGATGGCGGTGAAAGCCCCCGCGGCGGCTTCCAGGCCGGCTCCGGACAAGCCCGCGGCGGGGCCGGCCGACGGCGCCGTCCAGATCCTCGCCGTGCTGCAGCGCGACGCGCGGCTGGTCGATTTTCTGATGGAGGATATCAGCGCTTACCCGGATGAACAGGTCGGCGCGGCGGTGCGCGACGTTCAGACGCAAGCGCGCGAAACGCTTTCGCGCTATCTGCGGCTGGAGCCGGTGGTGGATAGCGTGGAGGGCGTTTACACCAAAGCGGATGGACTCAATGCCGCCGAGGTGAAGTTCATCGGCAACGTTCCCGCCAGCGGGAGAGCGCCGGGGGGGCTGCTGCGGCATAAAGGCTGGAAGGCCGCGAAAGTGGATTTGCCGCAGGCGGCGCCGGGAACGGTGCTGGCGCCGGCCGAACTGGAAGTGGAGTAGACACTGGCCGCGGATGAACATCGGCATCGACCTCGGCACCACCAACTCCGCCCTCGCCTTCATCGATCCTCAGCAAGCGGCAGAAGCGGAAACGCCGGCGATTCAAATTCAGGAGACGCCGCAGTACGTGGCGCAGGGCCGCATCGAAGCCCGCCGGACCCTGCCGTCGTTTCTGTATCTGGGCGACCGCGAATATATCGGCGTCTTCGCCCGCGAGCAAGGCGCGATCGTTCCCACCAAGAGCGTCCATTCCGCCAAGAGTTGGCTCTCGAATCCGGAAGTGGACCGTACGGCGAAGATCCTCCCCTGGGACGCGCAGGAAGGAGGCAGGGTGCTGTCCCCCGTCGAGGTCTCGACGCGAATCCTCGCGCGTTTAGCCGATGCTTGGCGAGAGCAGCACGGCTCCTCGATCGGCGATCACGATGTGGTGCTGACCGTTCCCGCGAGCTTCGACGAGGAGGCCCGGGAGCTGACCGTGACGGCGGCGCGCGAGGCGGGAATCGAAAAGCTGACCTTGCTGGAAGAGCCCGCCGCGGCGTTTTATTCCTGGATCGTAAATGACCTGGCGCGGTCGCGCAGGAGCCTCTTCGACGGCCAGACGGTGCTGGTGTGCGACGTCGGAGGAGGCACCAGCGACTTCACCCTGATCCGGGTGGCGCGCGAAGGCGATCGCGTCGACTTCACCCGCACCGCCGTGGGAAAGCATCTGCTGTTGGGCGGGGATAATCTCGACCTTACTCTCGCCTGGCTGGTGGAGGAAAAACTCGGCAAGACGCTTTCGGTGCGTCAACGGAGCGGGCTTCGCCGGCAGTGCGCCGCGGCCAAGGAGCGGCTGCTTTCCGAACCGGATCTGAAAAGCGTCGAGATCACCGTGCTCGGCGCGGGCGCCGCCCTGGTGGGCGGAACCCTCAAAACCGAAATCCTGCGCGAAGAGGTGTTGGAGCTGGCGCTAGAAGGATTCCTGCCCGATTGCGGGCGGGAGGAGCAGCCGAAGGAAGAAGAAAAGAGCCCGTTTCGCGAAATCGGGCTTCCCTATGTCTCCGATCCCGCGGTGACGCGTCATTTGGCGGCGTTCTTAAAAAGCGCGGGAGACGCGCGGCCAGACGCCATTCTGTTCAACGGCGGATTCTTCATACCGGAGGTCCTGCGGCGCCGCGTCGCGGATGTGATGGAGCACTGGTGCGGGCGCCGCCCCGCCATCTTCGAAAACCGCGATCTGGATCTGGCGGTCGCCGTGGGCGCGGCGTATTATTCTTACGTCCGATCCACCGGCGCGGGATTGATTGTCCGGGGCGGACTGCCGCGCGCGTATTTCATCGAGATTGGCCGCGATGGAGGCGCGCTCAAGACGATGTGCCTGGTTCCGCGAGGCGCCGAAGAAGGCTCCACCATCGAGATCGATCCCGGAAATCTGATGGTCGTGGCGAACAAGCCGGTGGCGTTCCGCCTTTATAGTTCGCTCACGCGAACCGAAGATGCGGCGGGCGACGTAGTGGAGTTTCCGCAAGCCCAGGGCGATTTGCATCTGCATGCTCCCTTGAACGCGGTGCTCCGGCTGGGAAAAGCCGGCGAGCGGGTGGCGCCGGTGAAGTTGGGCGCGCGGCTGACCGAAGTCGGGACGCTCGAAATCTGGGCGGATTCGAAAATCAGCGAACATCGCTGGCGGCTCCAGTTCCAGTTGCGGAAGGCCCCGGCTGCGGCTCCGTCGCGGCCGGCGGCGGTGATTGGCGAGGAAGCTTTGTCGGCGGCGGAGGCGCTGCTTCCGGCCGCCTTCAAAGAGGGCGCCCTCGAGCCCGAGCAGCTTCCCGGCAAGCTTGAACAAACGCTCGGATTGGGGAGAAATTCGTGGCCAGTGACGGCGATCCGCAAGCTGGCGGATCAAATGATCGAGCTGGCGGAGCACCGCAAGCGCAGCGCGGCGCACGAGGCGCGATGGCTGAATCTGTGCGGATTTTGCCTTCGTCCCGGCTTCGGTTTCCCCGCCGACGATTTTCGCATCGAGCAGGCTCGCCGCATCTACGCGGGCGGACTTCAGTTCGCCAATCAGGTACAGAACGAAGTCGAATGGTGGATTTTCTGGGGACGCGTGGCCGGCGGCCTGAACAAGAATCAGCAGACGGATATCTTCCAGCGGCTTTCGCCCATTTTGCTGCCCCGCGCCGGGAAACGCCCGCGAGTGAATCCAAGCCTGCTGCGCGAGATGTGGCGCACCGCCGCCAGCCTGGAGCTCCTTCCCGCGCAGACCCGCACTCAACTGGGAGACGAATTGCTGGCCCGCGTGAAGAAAGGCGAGTTTGTGGAGACCGGCTTGTGGTGCCTGGCGCGCCTGGGCGCCCGCAAGCTTTTCTATGGACCCATGAATCAGGTGCTGCCCGCGGCGACCGCGGCTCGCTGGATCGAGGGTCTGACGAAAGTCCCGAATGCGGAGGACGCCATCGCGGCGCTTGCGCGCCGGACCGGCGATTCAACGCGCGACTTGAGCCCGGCGTCGCTCGAACTGGTGCGGAGAAGCTTTCCCGATCTGGATCTCGAGGCGCCGCCGCGGGAGGATCTGGCGGCGATGGGAAGAATCTTCGGCGAAGAGCTGCCCTCGGGTCTGATCTTTTCCGAATGAGCTATGCGCCGCCATGAATGAGCTCGCGCTGGTGGACTGGCTCCGCGAGACAGCCGGAATTGGCGCCCGGATCGTGGCGGGCATCGGCGACGATTGCGCCATCTACCGCCCGAAACCCGGCGAAGATTTATTGCTGAAATCCGACCAGCTCATCGAAGGAATCCATTTTCGGTCCGGTCTGCCGCCCGGCTTGATTGGCGAGCGCGCGCTCGCCCGCCCCCTGAGCGACATCGCGGCAATGGGCGGAGAGCCGCGCGTCTGCCTGCTTTCGCTCGCCGCGCCGCGCGGTCAAACCGAGGCGTGGATTAAATCGCTGTTTCGAGGCTTCCTCCGTCTGGCGCGGCGTACGGGGGCCGCGCTGGCGGGCGGCGACTTGGCGCGCGCCAATCGAATCTATTGTGACGCGGTCGTCTGCGGCGCGGTTCCGCGGGGCCAAAGCCTTCGCCGCGATGGCGCGCGCCCCGGCGACTCGCTGTGCGTGTCCGGAAGGCTGGGCAGATCGTGGGAGCGAAGAATCCAGCCGCGATTGGAGTTGGGCCGGCTGCTGCGAGGCCGCGCTACGGCTTGCATCGACATCAGCGACGGTCTCGCGCTGGATCTTCACCGGCTTGCGAGCGCGTCCGGCGTGGCGGCGGAGGTGGATCGCGTGCCTCTAGTTCGGGGCGCGACGATCGAGCGCGGCCTCTATGGCGGCGAAGATTATGAACTGCTGTTTACCTTGCCCGAAGGCATGGTGCCGCCGCAGGGAACGACCCGCATCGGGAAGGCGACCCGAGGAAAGCCGGGCCGCATCCGTTTCCGCGGCCGCGCTATCGAGCCTCGCGGGTATGATCATTGGGCCTGATTTGAAGTATACTGTCTTTTCACCCTCCAAATGTTCCGGGCGGAGTGCATCCTCGCAGCGCCGGCGTTCGCCGTGTTTTGCCTCCCTGCGGCGCCGCTTACGTTCCACAAAGACATCGAGCCGATTCTCCAAAACCGCTGTCAAAGCTGTCACCGTCCCGGCGAGATCGCGCCCATGCCGCTTCTGACTTACCAGGAGACGCGCCCTTGGGCCAAGGCCATCCGCTCCGCCGTGCTCACCGGGAAGATGCCTCCCTGGCAAGCCGATTCGCGTTACGGTAAGTTTCGCAACGACCTCTCTCTGACGCCGATCGAAAAGGGAAAACTCATCGCCTGGATCGATAGCGGCGCCGCCGAGGGCAATCCCAGCGACGCTCCCAAGCCCAAAGTTTTCCCCGAGGGCTGGCGGATTCCGAAACCCGACGCCGTGTTCGAGATGCCCTCCGAATTCGAGGTTCCGGCGAAAGGCGCGGTCGACTACCAGTACATCGCGGTTCCCACTCGCTTCACCCAAGATAAGTGGGTGGAGATGGCGGAAGTGCAGCCCTCCAACGCTTCGGTGGTGCATCACGCCATCGTCGTGGTGGAGCAAAACGACGGCAGCTTTCAGGAAGAGTATCTTGCCGGCTACGCTCCGGGCATCACGCCGCAGATGTGGAAGCCGGGAGAGGCGCGGCTTATCAAAGCCGGCGCGACGCTGGTTTTTCAGATGCATTACGCCGCCAATGGGAAGCCTTCCCGGGACCGCACTCGCATCGGCTTGGTTTTCGCCAAGCAGCCCGTGACGCGGCAGATTGTGACGATGCAAGCCATGGGGCTGGATCTGAAGATTCCGCCGGGGACCGCCCATTACCGGGTAGATGCGCGAATCACAATGCCGCGCGACATGCTTCTGATGGGCATGCGGCCGCACATGCATCTCCGCGGCAAATCGTTCCAATTCCGCGCTGTTTACCCAAACGGGGAAAGCGAGATCCTGCTCGACGTTCCCCGCTACGACTTCAACTGGCAGCCCTATTATTATCTGGAAACGCCCAAGAGCCTGCCGCGCGGCGCCGTCATCGAGTGCACCGCGTATTTCGACAATTCGCCGAACAATCCCTTCAATCCGGATCCATCCGCGACGGTGACCTGGGGGCCGCAGAGCTGGGATGAAATGATGATCGGGTGGCTGGATTTGGCGGCGCCGGCTGAAAGAGGCGGGAGTCCGGAGCTGCTGCGCGGGGCGCTCCGGTGAGCTCCGTGGCAGGATAGAAGCACGGGCTGCGCCCGCGGCATGAAAACTTTTGCCCCAATCTTGCTTTTGGGAGGCGTCCTTTTGGCCCAAATGACGGAAATCTCGGGCGACCGGATTCGCGCCCACGTGAAGTTTCTTTCCAGCGACCTGTTGGAAGGCCGCGGAGTCGGCGCCCGCGGCGGCGGGCTGGCCTCGGAATACATGGCGACTCAATTCGCCCTGATCGGCGCCAAGCCCGCCGGGGACAAGGGAACGTACTTCCAGAAAGTCTCGCTGATCGGCTCCGAGCCGCAGCCTTCCAGCCGGCTCGCCGCCGTCGCCGATACCGGTGAAACGATATCGTTCCGATGGCTGGACGAATTTGTCGGCGTGAACCTTCAACAGACTCCGAACGTGGAATTTGACGCTCCGGCCATCTTCGTGGGCCACGGCATCACGGCGCCGGAATACGATTGGGACGATTACAAAGGCGTCGACGCGCGCGGCAAGGTAGTGGTGCTGTTCACCAACGAGCCGCCCTCCGACGATCCCAAATTCTTTGCCGGACGGGCGCTTACCTACTATGGCCGCTGGACGTACAAATACGAAGAAGCCGCCCGGCGCGGCGCGGTGGCGGCGATCCTGATTCACACCACGGCTACGGCCAGCTACGGATGGGACGTGGTGCGCGCCTCCTGGGGCCGCGAGGATCAAGCGGCAAAGCTCCCTCCAGGCCAGCACGCGCTCGCCTTCGCCGGCTGGGTGACAAAAGAGGCCGGCGAGAAAATCGCCGCCACGCTCGGCAAAAGCGTAGACCAGTTACTGGAAATGGCGGATTCGCGCGGCTTTCGCGCCGTGCCTCTGCCGCTTCGTTTTCGCGGAAGCATGCCCGCCAAAATCCGCCGGATTGAAACGCGCAACGTCGTGGCGAGCATCGAGGGCAGCGATCCGGCCTTGAAAGACCAAGCCGTGCTTTTTAGCGCGCATTGGGACCACCTGGGAATCGGCGAGCCCGTCGACGGCGATCCGATCTATCACGGCGCCGTGGATAACGGCACGGGCTGCGCGATGCTGCTGGAGATCGCGCGGGCTTGGGCCGATTTGCCGCACAAGCCGCGCCGCTCCGCGATCTTCCTTTCCGTCACTTCCGAGGAGGCGGGACTCCTCGGCTCGCGTTATTTCGGCGAGCATCCTTCGATTCCCGCCGGAAAAATCGCGCTGGCTTTGAATTTCGACGGCTTCCAGCCTTGGGGCCGAAGCCGCGACGTGGTGGTCAACGGAGCGGAGCGGACTACGGTCTTCCCCATCGTGCAGGACGCCGCGCGCCGCTTCCATTTGGCCATCGCCGCCGATCCGCGCCCGGAAGCCGGCTCCTACTATCGCTCGGATCATTTTTCGTTTGCCCGCGTGGGCATTCCCGCGTTTTCGATTGAGGAAGGTCAGGATCTGCTGGGGAAGCCGCCCGGAACCGGCGCCAAACTGTTCGCCGAATGGAATGAAAAGCGCTATCATCAGCCCGCCGACCAATACCACGACGACTGGGATGTTTCCGGAATGGTGGAATACGCCCGCTTCGGACTGCTGATCGCAACCGAGGTCGCCAATTCGGCCAGTATGCCCACGTGGCGCGCCGGAGATGAATTTCTCCCGGCGCGGCGGAACAGCGGAGTGAAATAAGGCCGCCGCCCAAAGCAACGTCTGCGATTCTGGGTTTATGTCTCCCAAGGGCGTCCTTTTCGACTTCGGCGGCGTTCTCTGCTTCCATCCTGGCGACGAGCGGTTTGCTCCTATCGCGGCCCTGTTCCGCTTGACGCCCCGCGAGCTGATTCCCCTATTCTGGGCCCGGCGCCCTGAATACGACGCCGGCCGGTTGGACGCGCGCGGCTACTGGAGCGGAGTGGCGCAAGCGGCCGGCCGCAAGTTTGAAGAAGGCTCGCTCGCCGAACTGGTCCGCCTGGAGATCGAGTTATGGAAAAATTTTGACGAGCGAGTCCTTTTGTGGGCCGCTCACCTGCGCTCACGCAGCTTCCAGACGGGAATTTTGTCGAACTTGCCGCGCGCCCTGGGCGAGGAGTTGCGCGCCACTCCTGGATTCCTCGATCCCTTCGATCACGTTACCTTCTCCTACCAGGTTGGAAGCGTGAAACCCGAGCCCGCGATTTACCAGGACGCCATCGCCGGCCTGAGCCTCCCGCCCGGCGAGATCTTGTTTCTCGACGACCGCGAGGAAAACGTCGAAGGCGCCCGCCAGGCCGGCCTGCTGGCGGAAGTCTTTTCGACCTGGGAGGAGTTTTTGGGGCGCACGCTGATCCGTTACAATTTGCCGATGCCTGCTCCGGAAACGGCGCTCTGAAGGAGCCGGTTACGCGGTCCCGGCGCGCTCAATTCGCTCCGCCGCGGGCGTTACGTTGCAGAACTCCTCATAGGGAAAATCGGAGCCCAGCCGTTTGAGCTCGGTCATGAAATACCGGTCCATTTGACGCTGTTGATCCGGG
>DATGLY010000001.1:0-24357 GCA_035293905.1 Bryobacteraceae bacterium | reverse complement strand
GCGAATACGCTCCCGCTGAACATCTGCTGGCAAACGCCTACGTTCATCCAGCAAAAATCATTGTAATCCAGGCTCGAATGCCAGGCGCCGGTGCTGAAGTCGTAAACCCAATCCAGCCCACTGGAATCGGTCCGATTTACCGGGTCGCCTCCAGTATACGAGTATCTGTTCCAGCTTCCAGGGTCGCTGGGCTGCGCGCTGCTGGCCGCGGGGTCCGCCGTCAAAAACCTCCCCATCCCCGGCTGCATATACCGATTCACCGCATAATCGTTCCCGCTCTCCGCATCCCTCAAATACCCCGATCTTCGCTTTGCAGGTGAACCCAGCGCGGTTTTTCGATCACTTCTGTTGTTCCATAAAGAGCGCCACATCTCTTTCGTCCTGGCCAACGATACCCAGTTCCCTCCCTTCTGGCGTCAAAAGCCAGTACCATTCGTAGTAGCCGGGGGCCAATTTCGCCTTACGGATGCGCGCAACCAGATCCCCCTTGTACTGCCCGGCTACCACTACCTTGAAGCTGAGTGCGGCGGCGACGAATTGAGGGTCTGGATTGGCAAGCGCTACTTTGACGATCGCTTGGGTCGTCGCCCCAAAGGGGACGAGGAAGAAAACGGTCCCACCATCCGGCGAAAATCGCGGACTGGAGGCGTAGGCGAACACCCGTCCATTGATCCGAAGAGGCCAGTTGGGCAGCGGGTGAGGGCTCGCGGCTGCTGCGACAACGCTAGCTATCCAGATTTCGCTCCGCTCGTCGCTGAACCTCCGGACAAAAACAACTTTCCTCCCGTCCGGCGATAAGTCTGGGTCACTATCACTGCCAGATGAAGTAACCCTTACTCGCTCTCCGTCTAAGCGGGCGCACTAAAACCGGCCAGCCTGTCACGCCGTCCACCAGCCCAGCGGCCCAGTGGTCGGTTAGTCAAGTAAGTTGTTACCCTCATTTGGCCGAGCGCCTCATGTCCGTGCTGCGGCCCGAGCCGCCCGCCCGCGCCCCAAATCGAAACAAGGAGGTCTCGTGAATTGGGAAAGCTTTTATCTGGGAACCTTTCAGGTGGGTTTTCTTTTGAGTCTGCTGTCTTTCGTCGCCGGCGCATGGCGCGGCGGACATTTTCACGCGCCCGGCCAAGGCCATGGCTTGGGCCGCGGCTTCGCCGGACCGGCCGGCCTAGCCCGGTTCAATTTCGCCGCCGTCACCGCCTTTTTGGCCTGGTTCGGCGGCGCCGGCTATCTGCTGGAGCGCTACTCCGACGTTTGGACTTATCTCGGCCTGCTCGTCGCCTCGGCCAGCGGTTTCGGCGGAGCCAGCGTCGTGCTGTGGTTCCTCAACAAGCTTGCCGCCAGCGAGCGCCCCATGAATCCGGCCGATTACGAGATGGTCGGAGTTCTGGGGCGCGTGAGCTGTCCCATCCGCCCTCATGGCGTGGGTGAAATCCTGTATGTCCGCGACGGCGCCCGTAAGGCCGTTGCCGCGCGAAGCGAGAACTCCATCGAAGTTCCTCGCGGCGCCGAAGTGGTCGTAACCCGCTACGAGCGCGGCATCGCCTACGTGCGCCGTTGGGAAGAGATTTTGGAAAGCGAGCCTGACCATGCAATTCTCAACTGAAGTTCTCGTCGTTTCCGGACTGATGGTCCTGGCGATTCTGTTTCTCATGGCCATGCTGGCCCGCCTGTACCGCAAAGCCGGCCCCCATCAGGCCCTGGTCGTCTACGGCATGCGCGGAACCCGCGTCATCAAAGGAGGCGGCGCCGTCATTTGGCCCATGTTCGAAACCTACCGCGAGCTCTCCCTCCAACTGATGTCGTTCGACGTGGCGCCGCAGCAGGACCTCTACACCGAGCAGGGCGTGGCCGTCACCGTCGAGGCCGTGGCCCAAATTAAGGTGAAATCCGATCCCGAATCGGTCGTTACCGCCGCCGAACAGTTCCTCACCAAAACCGATAGCGACCGCGAGGGCTTGATCCGCCTGGTCATGGAGGGCCATCTGCGCGGAATCATCGGACAGCTCTCCGTCGAGCAGATCGTCAAAGAGCCGGAGATGGTGGGCGAACGCGTCCGCGACACCTGCGCCAGCGACATGAGCAAGATGGGCCTGGAGGTGATTTCCTTCACCATCAAGGAAATTCGCGATAAGAACGACTACATCGCCAACATGGGCCGTCCCGACATCGCCCGCATCAAGCGCGACGCCGATGTCGCCGCCGCCGAGGCCGAGCGCGACACCGCCATCAAACGCGCCGCCGCCGAAAGAGACGCCGCCGTCGCCAGAGCCCAGGCCGAGCAGGAACGCATTCTCGCCGAAACTCTCTCCCAGGCCAAGCAGGCCCAGGCCCTGCGCGATCTCGAAATCAAGAAAGCCCAATTCCTCGAAGACACCAAAAAGCAACAAGCCCAGGCCGACAAGGCTTATGAAATTCAGGCCAATGTCATGCAGCAGCAAGTCGTGGCCGAGGCCGTGAAGGTGCAGCAGGTGCAAAAGGAGCACGAAATCAAAGTCCAGGAAGCCGAAATCCTGCGCCACGAAAAAGAACTGATCGCCGGCGCCTTGAAACAAGCCGAAATCGAGCGCCGGCGCATCGAGACCCTGGCCGCCGCCGAGCGCCAGCGCCGCATCGCCGAGGCCGAAGGCGCCGCTTCTGCCATCCGCGCCCAGGGCGAAGCCGAAGCCGAGATCATCCTCAAGAAGGGCGAAGCCGAAGCCAAGGCCATGAACGTCAAAGCCGAGGCCTACCAGGAGTTCAACCAGGCCGCCATCTTCGACAAGCTCATCACCCAAATGCCGGAAGTCGTCAAAGCCCTGGCCTCCCCTTTGGCCGGCGTCGACAAGATCACCATCGTTTCCACCGGCGGCGGCGACTCTTCCGGCATGAACAAAATTACCGGAGACATGGCTAAAATCGCGGCGCAAATTCCCGCCTTGTTTGAAACCCTTAGCGGAACGCCGCTCTCGGAGTTGTTAAGCCGCGTCCGGAGAATCGGAGACAAAGCGGAAAACTCCGCCCAGGCCTAGGAGCGCCCTATGGCTTTATTGGAACGCGTCGCGGCTCTGATTCGCGCGAATCTCAACGACCTCGTCGACAAGGCCGAAGATCCCGAAAAAATGATCAAACAATTGATTCTTGATATGCAGAATCAATTGATGCAAGTGAAAACGCAAGTCGCGGTCACCATCGCCGATCAGCACCTGCTCATGAAGAAGCAGCAAGAGCACGAGGATTCCGCCCGCCAGTGGTTGCGCAAGGCCGAGCTGGCCGTCGGCAAAGGGCAGGACGATTTGGCGCGCGCCGCGCTGGAGCGCTCCCTCGCCGCCCGCCAGATCTCCGAAAACTTCGCCGCCCAGGTGGCCGATCAGACCGCCCAGGTCGAAAATCTGAAAGCCGCCCTGCGCAAGCTCGAATTCAAGCTCGCCGAAGCCCGCGGCAAAGCCGATCTGCTCATCGCCCGGTCCCGCCGCGCCCGCGCCCTCGGCAAAGCCGCCCAAGCCCGCCTGGCCTCCGCCGGCGGCCCGCAAGTCGACGCTTTCGGCCGCGCCCGAAACCAGGTCAGCCTCGCCGAGGCCGTTAGCCAGGCCAAAGCCGAGCTCGCCGCCGGCGATATCGCCGAGCGGCTGGCCGCCCTCGAAACCCAGGACGCCGTCGAAAAGCTCCTGGCCGAGCTAAAGGCCCGCCACGCTCGATCCTGATGTCCCTGCCTCGTCCAACTCCCCGGCTCGCTCCTGCCGAACCAGGCTAACCATGCCCCCTAATGCCCCGATGGAGTAAATTATTAGATGATAGAGAAGGAGTCCACGCCGATGCTCATTCGCCGCCCCGCCGATCTGCGCTATTCCGATGTCACCCCCAAGCACGTTTACCTCAACCGCCGCCGCTTTCTCGCCCGCTCCGCCGCCGCCGTGGGCGTCGCCGCCGCCCCTGTGGCCGCCTTCGCCACTGCCAAGCTCAACGCCGCCAAAACCTCCTATAACGTTGGCAACGAAAAGATCACTCCCAAAGAGGTCGTTACCGGCTACAACAACTACTATGAGTTCGGCACCGGCAAGGAGGAGCCGCAGCAGAACGCTCCCAGATGGAAGATCCCATCTCCTTGGACCGTTCAAATCGGCGGCGAGGTTGTTAAGCCGAAAACCATCGACCTCGACGCGATCATGAAGCTCGCCCCCCTTGAGGAGCGCATCTACCGCCATCGCTGCGTCGAAGCTTGGTCCATCGTCGTGCCCTGGATCGGCTTTTCTCTAAGCACCCTGCTCAAGCTGGTCGAGCCGACCGGCAAAGCCAAGTTCGTCGCCTTCGAGACCTACTACGATCCCAAATACATGATTTCGCCTCGCGAAGCCGGAATCCCCTTCCCCTATAAAGAGGGTCTCCGCCTGGATGAAGCGATGCATCCCCTCACCCTCCTCTGCATGGGAATGTACGGCGAGACCCTCCCCAATCAGGACGGCGCCCCTCTGCGCCTGGTTATCCCGTGGAAATACGGCTTTAAAAGCATCAAGTCCATTTGCAAAATCACGTTCGTCGAAAAGCAGCCCCCCACCGATTGGGCCGCCTACGCCCCGAACGAGTACGGTTTCTATTCCAACGTCAACCCCAAGCGCGACCACCCCCGCTGGAGCCAGGCCCGCGAGCGCCGGCTGGGCGAAGGTTTCCTCGGCCAAGGCATCACCCGGGAAACGCTCATGTTCAACGGCTACGCCGACCAAGTCGCCGGCCTGTACGCCGGAATGGATCTGATGCGGAATTATTGAAGTCGTGAGCATGCCGAAGGTCCTCGCCAGTAAGTGGACCAAGGTTGTTTTATTCCTCCTCAGTCTTGTTCCGCTTGCCTATCTGGTTCAGCGCGGCTTCGAACGCCGCCTGACCGCCAACCCGATCGAATACATCACTCATTTCACCGGCGACTGGACCCTTCGTTTCCTGATGATTACCCTGGCGGTCACCCCCCTCAGGAACCTCCTCCATCGCCCCCCCATCACTCGCTTCCGCCGCATGATGGGCTTATATGCGTACTTCTACGGCGGCCTCCACTTCCTGGTCTGGAGCGTGCTCGATAAACAGCTCGACCCGCATGTGATGTGGGAAGACATTCAAAAACGCTGGTACATCACGGTGGGAATGGCGGCCCTGCTGGCCATGACGCCGCTTGCCGTCACCTCCACGGCCGGTTGGGTCCGCCGCCTCGGCTACCGGCGGTGGCAAAAGCTTCACCGGATCGTTTATGGCTGCGCCGCGCTCGGAGTGATTCATTATTATCTGCTGGTGAAATCGGACATCCGCGAGCCGCTTCTCTACGCCGCCATCCTGGCCATCTTGTTGGGTTATCGCGTAGGCGTCGCCGCCCGCAAGAAAAAACCCGCCCTCCGGCGCGCCCCCGCTCTGGTGAAGTAGGCCAGGCGCGGGCGTTCGCTCAACCGCTTCGCTTGTTTCGATCTCCGGCAATTCCCATCAGATCGCAAGTCTTCCTGAAGAATCCGTCCGTCATTCCGGCGATGTAATCGCAGATCTGCCGGTGCAGCGGCTGGCTGGCGGTTTCCTCCCGGTAAGCCGGCGGCATCTTTTCAGGATGTTGGAGGAAAAAATCGAACAGTTGCGCGATGCATCCCCCCGAATTCGCTCGCGCCTGAACCACCGCGTCCGAGCAGTAAACGGTGTGCCTCAAGAAACTCTTAAGCTCCGCCGCGCAGGCCGCCGCCTGGGGAGAAAATCGGACGACCCGCGCGGGATGAGTTCGCACCTGCTCCGGCCCGCTCAGCCCCTCGGCTGCCGCGATCGTTCCCTCGATCAATCCGCTCGCCAGCCAGTCCACCAACGCCCGCACCGTCTCGCTAATCCGCACGGCTTCCGAAGCGCCGGGATATTGGCTCTCTGCAATTTCCCACAGCTCCCCGAATTTGGCCACCGACCGGCAGGCCTCCTGTGGCGCGATTAATCCCGCGCTGTAACCATCGTCCAGATCCGCCGTGTTATAGGCGATCTCGTCGCATAAGTCGATTAGCTGGGCTTCAAGCGGCGGGCGCAGTCCCGGCAAGTACTCGTCCAACTCGGGAATCTCGCCCCGCTCGAAGTCGCGCGAGTGTTTCACAATTCCCTCGCGCACCTCGAACGTCAGGTTCAGGCCCGGAAAGCGCGCGTAGCGGTTTTCGAACGACTCCACGATGCGCAGGGCGTGCTGATTGTGCTCGAACCGTTCCCCAAACCGCCGCATCAACCGGTCCAGTTCCTGCTCGCCGGCGTGCGCCAGCGGCGGGTGGCCGATGTCATGAGCCAGCGCGAGCGCCTCGGTAAACTGCTCGTCCAGGCCCAATACCGAGGCCACGGTCCGAGCGATCTGCGAAACCTCGATGGTGTGAGTTAAGCGGTTGCGAAAATGGTCCGATAGCCCAGGCGGAAAGACTTGGGTTTTGTTTTCCAGCCGCCGGAAGGCGCGGGCATGCACCACACGATCCCGATCGCGCTGGAAATCGTTGCGGTAGGGATGAGACGGTTCGGGAAAACGTCTTCCGCGGGTATGCCCGACGGGAAAGCGAAGATGAGCGAGGGCCGCCGAACTCTGTCCAGGCAAGAGTCAGTTCTGCGGAAGGTTGCCGTAGGCCGTAATAGCCGCGCGGCTCACCGCGGTGCGACTGGTGCGCAGCGGATCCAGAATCTTGCGCGCCGTCGCGGGATCGGTCGGCGCCAGAATTTCGGCTAACTGAATCTGAGCTTCCTCTTTGGAAACCATCGCGGTTGGATGCTCGATCACCTGTTGTATCAGGCTCCGCGCGTCCTGGATCTTGCCCTGTGCCGCGTAGATTTGCGCCAACGACATCTTCGCCAGAGCAGCGTACTCTTTTGGGGCGGAATCGGCCACATCCTTCAGAACCTTTTCGGCCTGATCCATCTTTCCTTGTTCGGCCAGGTGGCCGCCCAGATAAATGCCGCCAATGGCGCCTTCCTGCGTGCCGCGGTAGTTCTTCGCCAGGTCGCTAAACGCCCTCGTCCAGGCGGCCTCCTTTTCCTGATCTGTGGCGAACGTCACGTTGGGAGGCTGCGGCGTCGGGCTGACCTTGGCGTCATCGATCCTTAGCGCCTGCGCCAGAGCTTCCTCTCTCACGGAAACGGCGTGACGATGGTAAAAATAGATGCCGCCCGCAATCAGGATCGCCGCAAGCGCCGCTCCGCCGTAACGAAGAATCTCGGTCCGGTGAGTCGTGACGAATTCAAAAGTTTGCCCGACTTCTTGAGCAAATTTATCGCCTTTGAGCTGTTTACGAGTGCGACGGTCCATCTAGACTCAGTCTAGCACCGCCAGCCACTTAACCGGCCCTCTTAAGCCAAGGCGTCTTAAGCGCTGGAAGCGCGGGTTTTTCCGCCCGCGCTGGTCAAATCCCACCGGATGGCGAATTTCACCAGCCCCGCCAAGTCGTGAATGTCGAGTTTGCGCATCAAGCTGGCGCGATAGGTATCGACCGTTTTAGGACTCAGCTCCAGACGGGAAGCAATCTCCTTGTTGCGCAAACCCTCGATGAGCAGACTGAATACCTGATGCTCCCGAGCGCTCAGGCACTCCAGCGGATCCTCCTTCTCGCCACTGGCGCTGGCGCCCAAAATCTTGTTCAAGTCGATTTCGGGCGAGATGTAGATTCCTCCGTCCAAGACCTGGTCGAAGGCTTCCATAAGCTGAGTCCAGGGAGCCGACTTCAGGAGAAAACCGTTCACTCCGCAGCGCAGCGCCTCGACCACGGTTTTGCGGTCCTGCTTGGTGGAGAGAACCACGATGCGAGTGGGAAGATTGGCCTCGCGGACGCGCCGAACCAATTCCAAGGTGTGAAGGTCGGGAAGGTTCAGGTCGAGCACAGCCACATCGGGGCGGTTCGCCTCGATCTGTTTTAAAGCCGACACGCCCTCCGAGCACTGGCCCACCACCCTGAGGTTGGGGTGCGTCAGGCAGAGCGCCGCCAAGCCCTCCCTTATCAACGTCAGGTCGTCAGCCAGCAGGATGCTGTAGGTTTTCGGTTCACGAATGGGGACCATAGCGGCTCACAAATTAGTGAGTTGAAGCGGACAGAATTCTCTCTAAAATCCGACTATGATGAGGTTTGGCGACAGCGGTTGAGCGAATTTCAGAAGCCGCCCGAGGCAGGCATCCTTCCGAGGCGAAGCTTCTCCCGGCCGCGCTTCTGCTCTCGGCGGCAAGCGGCCTGGCGGCGCTTATATACGAGATTGTTTGGTTCCGGCTCCTGGAACTCGAGATTGGCTCGACGGCGCGATCGCTTGCCCTGGTGCTGGCCACTTTCATGGCCGGGATGTGCCTTGGCAGCTTTATCCTGCCCCGTCTGATTTCCGGGCGGCGTAATTGCCTGGGTGTCTACGCCGCCATCGAGTTGAGCGTCGGAGGGCTGGCGATCCTGGCGTTATGGGGGATGTCTTCCGCAGGCGCCTTCGCCTCGGTGGCCTTCCTTTTGTTACCCACGATTTTGATGGGCGCGACGCTTCCCTTGCTGGCGCGCCGAATCCCCGCGACCTCTCGGCAAGGCCTACTGTACGCCGCAAACATTTCCGGAGCCGTGCTGGGGTGCCTGCTTTCGGGATTTTATTTGCTACCTACTTATGACGTTTCCATCGCCACCTACGTAGCGGTGGCGGTCAATGTTGCAGGCGCGGCAATCGCCTGGCGGGTTGGACGATCTTGTGAGTGCGCGGTTCCGGATCGCCCGGCAAACCCGCGACCGCGAGGGAGCGGCCTGATCTATGTATCCATCGCGCTTTCCGGCCTTTGCGCCCTGGCCGCCGAGGTCATTTGGACGCGTCTGCTGGGTTTGCTGTTCGGCGCCTCGGTCTACGCCCTGTCGATCATTCTGACGGTCTTTCTGGTTGGGCTTGGCCTCGGCAGCGGGGCCGGGGCGTGGCTGTCTCGCCGGGTGGCGCGTCCCCGTCCGGCATTAGGCTGGTGCCAGCTTTTGGCCGCTGCCGCCATCGCTTGGGCCGCCTATAATATGGACGCCTGGCTGCCGTTTTGGCCGATGGACCCCTCCCTCTCCTCCGGCCCGCGGTTCACCTTTGAGCTCGATATCGCCCGAGCGCTTTGGACTTTGCTGCCCGCGACTCTGCTGTGGGGCGCAAGCTTTCCCCTGGCGCTGGCATCGTGCGGATCTCAGCCTGGCGACTTGGCCAAGCCGATGTCGGGCATCTACTCCGCCAATACGCTAGGCGGAATCCTCGGAGCGCTCGGCGCAAGCCTGCTGCTGGTGTCCCGGCTCGGCTCGCAGCGCGCCCAGCAACTGCTGGCCGCGCTGTCGATTGTATCCGGCCTGCTTGCGACGCCTCGCCGCCTCGCTGCGCTTCCGGCCGCCGCCGCGGGAAGTCTCTTGATGTACTGCATTCCGCCCATCTCCAAAGTGGCCATGGCCTACGGACGATACGCGGCGTCCTGGGCCGGCAAGAGCGAGGTCGCGTACGCGGGCGAAGGGATGAATTCGTTTGTGGCGGTCTCCCGCTTTCCAAACGGCGCCCGGACATTTCACGTCGCCGGCAAAATTCAGGCGTCGAACGTTCCGCGCGATATGCGGCTTCAACGAATGCTCGGACACCTGGCGACGCTGGCGGTGGAAGAACCCCGCTCGGTTCTGGTGATCGGATGCGGAGCGGGCGTTACCGCCGGCGCCGTCTCCATCGATCCGCGCGTGAAGCGCGAAACCGTGGTGGAAATCGAGCCGCTGGTTCCCCGCGCCGCCGCAGCCTATTTCAGCGACGCGAACTTCGGAGTCCTCCACAATCCCAAAGTGCGCCTGCAGATCGACGATGGCCGGCATTTCCTGCTGACCACGAAGGAGCGCTTTGACGCCATCACCATCGATCCGCTAGACCCATGGGTAAAGGGCGCAGCCAACCTCTACACCGAGGAGTTTTTGGAGGCGATGAAGCGGCATTTGAATCCGGACGGCGCCGTCACAATGTACATCCAGTTATTTCAAACCAATCTGGACGGCGTGAAAAGCCCGATCGCCACGTTCTTCGAAGTCTTCCCTAACGCGACTCTCTGGGGCAACCCTTATGAGGGACGCGGGCACGACATGGTGCTGATGGGCCAGCTCCAGCCTCTCCGCATCGACCTCGACGAGATGGAGCGCCGCTTCGGCTATCGCGACGAGAACAACAAAATTCCCTCATCGCTCGCCGAAATCGGGATCGAGTCGCCGGTGGATCTGTTTGCGACATACGCAGGCCGCAAATCCGATCTTTTGCCGTGGATCGAGGGGGCCCGCCTTAACCGCGATCGGAATCTCCGCATGCAGTATCTGGCGGGTCTGGGATTAGACCGCGACGACAGCGCGGAGATCTATTCGAGCTTGCTGGCCTATCGTCGTTTTCCCGAGGACATTTTTTCGAGCGCCGAAGGCCGCGTAGACTCCTTGCGCCGGGCGATGGAACGGGGGCCGTGAGGACGACGACGCACTACTGAGGAAATGGCCGGCCGGCGGCTGGGCCGCGATTTTGGGAAAGCTCCGCGCATGCGCCCAACCACCCTTGGCGGCAAGCCAGCGCGTAGAGTTCCGGCGGCTGGCGCTGGCGAACCGGTCCCTTGCTTCCCTGCAAGATGATCGGATAATCCGCCAGAGCAGGCGGGGCGGCGGCGAACGATCCGGTCCGGCCCCTAAGCACGGTAAGATTTTCGCACGCAGTTTGGAACCCAAGATCACATCCGCGTTCCAGCGGCTGGGCCGCGCCCGCCGGATCGAGCCTCCGCCGGTCCTCGCCCGATCGCGAAAGGGCAATGTGAAGCAGACCGGCGTCGTTGCACGCCCAGCCCGATCCCTGCTGGCAAAATTTGGTCTCTAGATCGGCCAGGTAAGGGCAGGCGAAGGCGCGCCCTTGCTGGCAGGCGCTCCGCCAAAAGGGGAGCCACTGACCGGGATGATCGTCTCCCACCGCTTGCGTCGCGCTCATGACCGCAAATGCCGCGGCCCAGACGCACATATAGGCCAAATTGCGCTGGCGCGGAAGCAGCGCCCGGCTGAACGCGGCGGGATCGAGCGCTTGAAGCATGCGTGATCTCGCGGCGCGATCAATCGCTTTAATCATCAGGTTCAGCAGCGGCACCGGAAGGAGTTTGTCGTAAAACGTTGGCATTCCAGCGCGGCCCAATAGTTCATATAACGCCACCGTGCTCAGGCCATACAGGGCGCCGTAAACGATTCGGCCCAATTCCGTGCGCGGCGAGGTCGACGGATCGCAAAAGAGCAGATGCATTCCGAGGAAGACGGCGATGGGAATGTAAGAATCATAGAAGAAATAAATTCCCGTCACGGCGAAGTAGAGGCGGCCAAACCAATACGCCGCCAGCACGGCGGACATGGTCATCGAGGTTACGCCGAAAAAAAATTGCCCCGGCAGCCCGATTAAAAATAGCGCCAAGTACATATGCGGCGGATAGAATTGGGTGCTGGCGATCTCCTGGCCCCGGGTAATGCCGCTTGCGTGCGCCGCAAGCAGAGCCAGCGAGGCGAGGGCCAGCGGAAACGACGAAGGATTGAAGATGTGCGCGCTTTGTCCGTCCTTGTTCCAGCGAATCAGCTCTTTAGCAGCGATGCCCACCGCGACCATTGCGAACTGGAAATAGAACCAATCCGGCCTGAACCAAAGAAAGAGATTTATGCTGAAAATAATCGGAAACGGCGCAAAGCCCAAGGTGTAGGTCTCGCGGCGCGACCAGGCTAGCAGCATGCCGACAGCGTAGGCGAACAAAAGCTGCGCGAGGATAAACGGCGCGAAAGCGTAAACCGGAGGCCAATACCAGCCCCAGTACAACAACACCGACGCTTGCGCGCAGGCTTGCAGATAGTGCTGTTTCTTCAACGCCACTTCCAGCTTGCAGGTCCGCCGCCTGGGCGCTGCGGCGAGAATCGCGCTCCAAAGGCACACTAGGGCTGCGGCGCCGACGAACGACCCTAACGCAGCCGGGTTGTGGCGAACGGGATCGACAAAGGCAAGTCCGGCGAGGCCAAGGGCGAATGCGATCGGGAGGAGCACGCTCCAGTTTAGCTCCGGCGCCCGAGCGAGAGGCCGCCCGAATGGGGGCGTCTCAAAATACGCTAACCTGAAAATCTCATCATGGAAATCGTCAAAATCATCGGACGAGAAATTCTCGATAGCCGCGGCAATCCCACCGTGGAGGCGGATGTCGTTTTGGCCGACGGCAGCCTGGGCCGCGCCGCGGTGCCCTCGGGAGCCTCCACCGGCGAGCACGAAGCCGTCGAGCTGCGCGACGGAGACAAAACGCGATATCTGGGCAAGGGAACCAGGACCGCGGTCGATAACATCGCCAAGCGAATTGCCCCGGCTGTGATCGGCGCCGATGCGGAGCGGCAAAGCTCGATCGATCACCTGATGCTGTCGCTCGACGGCACGCCGAACAAATCCAAGCTCGGCGCCAACGCCATTCTCGCCGTGTCCATGGCGGTGGCGCGCGCCGCCGCGGCATCGCAGCAGACTCCGCTCTACCGTTATCTTGGCGGGGTGTCCGCTTCGCTGCTCCCCGCGCCCATGATGAATATTCTCAACGGCGGCGCTCACGCCGACAACTCCGTCGATCCTCAGGAATTCATGATTGTACCCTACGGCGCCCGCAAGTTCTCGGATGCGCTCCGCTGGGGCGCCGAAGTCTTCCATACTCTTAAAGCCGTGCTCAAGAAGCGCGGGTATTCGACTTCGGTGGGAGATGAAGGCGGATTTGCCCCGAATCTCAAATCAAACGAAGAGGCCCTTGAAGTTGTGTTGGAGGCGATTACCCAGGCTGGATACGCGCCCGGCGGCGAGATCGGCATCGCTCTGGACCCGGCGGCCAGCGAATTCTACGATTTTGAGAAAAAGAAATACGTCTTTAAGAAGTCCGATAAAAGCGAGCGGTCGCCCGAGCAAATGGTGGAATTTTGGGCCAATTGGGTCCGTCAGTATCCCATTGTTTCCCTGGAGGATGGCATGGCCGAAGACGACTGGGCTGGCTGGAAACTCCTGACCGACACGCTGGGGAAGAAGATTCAACTGGTGGGCGACGACATCTTCGTGACCAACACCGCGATTCTCGCGCGGGGGATTGAGAAGGGCATCGCCAACTCCATTCTTATCAAGCTGAATCAAATCGGAACGATCACGGAAACCCTAGCCGCGATCAAGATGGCGCAGGACGCCGCTTACACTTCCATCATTTCGCACCGGAGCGGCGAAACCGAGGACGCCTTCATTGCCGATCTCGCCGTGGCGACCGGCGTGGGCCAGATTAAAACCGGGTCGGTCAGCCGCACCGATCGAATCGCCAAATACAATGAATTGCTGCGAATCGAAGAAGAGCTTGGCTCCAGCGCGCATTATGCGGGCCGCAACGCATTCCGCCAACCTGGCTGGAAGGCGGCCGTCGAATGAGCCGCCGGCCTCTGGTGCTTACGATATTGGATGGCTGGGGGTTCTCGCGGGCCAGGGAAGGAAACGCGATTATCGCAGCCCATAAACCACATTACGACAAGCTATTGGCGGAATATCCTCATACGTTGGTTCACACCTCCGGCCCCTATGTCGGCCTGCCAGAGGGCCAAATGGGAAACAGCGAAGTGGGCCACTTGAACATCGGAGCGGGCCGCATCATTTTTATGGATGTGACGCGCATCGACCGCATGATCGACTCGGGAGAGTTTTTCCGGAATCCAGCATTGCTGGATTCGATGCAGCATGCGCGTACGCGGCGTTTGCATCTGATGGGATTGGTCAGCGACGGCGGCGTCCATTCCATGAACACTCATCTGTATGCGCTGATCGAAATGGCGCGCCGGGAGGGCGTACAGGATGTTTGCGTCCACTGCTTTACCGACGGCCGCGATACGCCTCCGGAGAGCGGGGCGGGATTTCTCGAAGCGCTTCAGAAGGAGATCCGCCGGATTGGGGTGGGCCGCATTGCAACGGTTTCCGGGCGCTATTACGCCATGGACCGCGACAAGCGCTGGGAACGGATCGAGAAGGCCAAGGCGGCGATGACGGATGGCGCCGGCCACAAGAGCGCCGATCCCATTGCCGCCGTGAAGCGGTCCTATGAGCGCGGCATCACCGACGAGTTTATCGAACCCATCGTGATCGAAGACTCGCGCCATGATCCCGTGGGCCTGATCCGGCCTGAGGATGCCTGCCTCTTTTTCAACTTCCGCGCCGACCGCGGCCGGCAGATGACGGAAGCGCTAATCACGGCTCCTTTAAAGCTTCACTTCACCACCATGACGCAGTACGACAAGAAATTCACGGTCCCATTCGTGCTTCCCAAACAGCACCCGAATAATATTCTGGCGAACGTCATGGCAGCCGAGCAATGGAAGAATCTGCGCGTAGCGGAGACCGAGAAGTACGCCCACGTAACCTATTTTTTCAACGGAGGCGCCGAAAAGCCATATCCCGGAGAAGAGCGGGAACTTGTTCCGTCGCCGAAAGTTGCGACGTATGACTTAAAGCCTGAGATGAGCGCCGAGGGCGTCACCGACGTGGTGGTAAAGGCGATAGAGAGCCGTGGGTTCGACGTCATTGTGATGAACTTCGCCAACGCCGATATGGTAGGGCATTCAGGCAAATTCGAACCCACGGTGCGCGCTGTGGAGGCCGTGGACGCGTGCCTCGGCCGGATTCATGAGGCGCTCAAGCGCAGCGGCGGGCGGTGGATCATTACGGCCGATCACGGAAACGCCGAAACCATGATCGATCCCGAAACGAAAGGTCCGCACACGTATCACACCACCAACCCGGTCCCGTTTATCGTGGTGGATGAAGAGAAACGCCCCCTGCGGGCGGGCGGAGCGCTTCAAGATATCGCCCCGACCATACTAGGAATGCTCCACGTTGCGCAGCCCAGGGAGATGACCGGGCAAGACTTGCGAGAGTGAGGAAATATGGCGCTCCGGATTTGGCATACACATTCGCTTTTGCTGATCTGCGCGTTCACCGCCGGTTGCGGCGCAAAAAACCAGACCAACACCGAATGGGACGCCTTCGCCAAGCGATACATAGAGGCTTACTTTGCGGCCCGGCCGGACGTCGCTGTTGTGGAAGGCCGGCATGAGTTTGACGGGAAGCTCCCGGATTTTAGCCCCGCGGCTTTGGATCGCGAGATCGCTCGGTTGCACGCGGCGCGCGACCGCGCCCAGAAATTCCAAGAAGGTTCGCTTGACCGGCGCCAGCGCTTTGAGCGCGACTACTTGATCTGGGCCATCGACAACGACCTGTTTTGGCGCGAGTCGGTGCGGTGGGCGTACAAAAACCCCTATTTTTACAACGACGCCATCGATCCCGAGGTCTACCTCACCCGCCCTTACGCCCCGCTGAACGTCCGCATGAAGGCCTTCATTGATTATGAACGAGCGCTTCCGCGGGTTCTGGAACAGATTCGCGACAACCTTCAAATCACTCGGCCCCTGCCCCGAACCTACGTGGAGCGGGGCCGGGAATTGTTCGGCGGCATGGCGCAATATTTTGAGAAGGATGTGCCCGGAATTTTTTCCCCGGCGCCAGATCCGGCATTGAAAACCGCCTTCGAGGGCGCCAACGGTTTCGCCGTCCGCGCCCTCAAGGCTCTTGATCGTTGGTTCGAATTGCAAGAGAACGACGCAACCGGAAGCTTCGCCTTGGGACCCGAAAAGTTCGACGAAATGGTGCGGACCACCGAGCGCGTGAACTTGCCGTTCGAGAGGCTGGAGGCGATCGGGCGTGAAGACCTGGAGCGGAATCTTGCGGCGCTGCGCGACGCCTGCGCTCAGTTTGCTCCTGGCAAGAGCACCGAGGCTTGCGTAGCCAAGGCCAACGCGGACAAGCCTCAAAAAAATCCGGTGGAAACGGCTCGCCAGCAAGTGAAGGATCTGACTGGTTTCGTGTCCACGCAGAAGCTGGCGAGCATTCCCGGAACCGAGGAGGCGCAGGTCGACCTCGCGCCGCCCTATCAACGCTGGAACTTCGCCTACATCAACATTCCCGGTCCTTACGAGAAAAATATGCCGGCGGTCTACTACATCGCGCCGCCGGACCCGAAGTGGCCGCGAGCGGAGCAGGAGGCTTATCTTCCAGGAAAGGACGATCTTCTGTTCACGACGGCTCACGAGGTGATGCCGGGACACTTTTTGCAATTCCTTCACGCCAATCGAGCCGCGTCTCCTATAGGGCGGATCTTTGGCAGTTACGCCTTTGTGGAAGGCTGGGCGCACTATGCCGAGGAGATGATATGGGATGCCGGCTTGGGCGGCGGAGATCCCGAGGTCCACATCGGACAACTCACCAACGCCCTGTTGCGCGATGTGCGGTTTTTGTCCGCCATCGGGCTGCATGTTCGAGGCATGAGCGTGCAGGATTCCGAACGGATGTTCCGCGAGTCGGCTTTCCAGGACGCTGGAAATGCGCGGCAGCAGGCGGCGCGTGGAACCTTCGATCCGGCCTATCTCAACTACACCCTGGGTAAGCTCATGATTCGCAAACTGCGGGACGATTGGACCGGCTCGCGGGGCGGCAAGGCCGCCTGGGGCCAGTTCCACGACGAGTTCTTAAGCTACGGGGCCCCACCGATCCCGCTGGTGAGGACGGCCATGCTGGGTTCCTCCGCTGGACCGCCTCTATAAGCAGCGCTCTAGATCAGGGCCTTGAGCAGCGCCTTGGCTTCCTTTAAGTTCTCGAATTGTTTTTCGGCTTCCTTGAAGGCTTTCGTGTGAACGCAGCGGCGGCTGCCATTGTGCTCGGCGGGATAGCGAAGATGCAGCATTTCGTGGAAGAGAACGTATTCCACAGCCAGCCTGGGGGTTTCGGGCCGGTCCAGAATCCGACTCAATACGATCGCATTGTGCGAGGGGTCGTAGTGCCCGAGCAACGTGCGGGAAGCGTTGGGGCTCCAGCCCAACCTCGGGCGGGCCATCAGCCCCCAAAAATACCGGAAATTTAGTTCTTCAAATATCGGCTCGAGATCGAACTGCTGGCCTTGCGGTTGCCCCAGGCGTTTCCGCCCGCGGATCTGGCGAACCAAATCGAGGTTGCGGCGAACGTCGCGGCGGTTGAGGTACCGGCGGTAACGATCGTTGCTGGCGGGCGGCACGGGGCGGCGGAACAGTTTCGACAACAGAATCTCCGCCAAGGCTTCGAGAACATCCGGGGGCGCGCCTTCCAGCGTGTCGGCCAGACGAACGCGCAGCACGCCATCGCGCCAATGAACCTGCGCGTTGGCGTTGGCGTAGCGGCGGAACTCGACCTGAATGCAAGGCACGGGCGTGCGCGGCCGAATCTGGCGAAAGACGCGAGCGTAAATTTCCGCAGTTTTATTCGGAAACGCTTGTTCCACGGGCAACTCAACAAGGTACCATAGCACTTATGGCCGGAGCGAAGATCACCGCGCTAGGATGCTACGTTCCTCCGCGTGTGCTGACCAACAAAGATCTGGAAAAGATGGTGGAGACCAGCGACGAATGGATCCTTCAGCGAGTGGGCATTCGCGAGCGCCACATCGCCGCCCCGGAAATGGCCACTTCGGATATGGCGGTACTGGCGGCCTGCGCCGCTTTGAATCAGCGCGGCATGGCGGGCCACGAGGTGGAAGCCATTCTGATATGCACCGTCACTCCCGACATGATGTTTCCCTCCACCGCGTGCCTGGTGCAGGATCGCATCGGCGCCAAGGGCGCCTGGGGCTTCGATTTAGTGGCCGCGTGTTCGGGATTCATCTATGGATTAACCACGGCGGCTCACCTGGTGATGAGCGGCGCGCATAAGAACGTGCTGGTCATCGGCGCGGACACCATGTCCCGCATTCTTGACTACACCGACCGCACCACCTGCATTCTTTTTGGCGACGCCGCGGGAGCCATGCTAGTGGAATCGGCCGAAGCCGGCCAAGGTTTTCTCGACTTCCTCAACGAAATCGACGGTTCCGGCGGCGACGCCCTGAAGATGCCCGCCGGCGGAAGCCGAATGCCGGCCAGCGCGGATACGGTGGCCAATCGCCTGCACTTCGTCAAGCAGGAAGGCCAGACGGTCTTCAAATACGCCGTGCGGAAGACCCATGAGGTTTGCAACGAGTTGCTGAGCCGCCACGGCCTTTCGGCCCAAGACATCAAGCTTCTGATTCCACATCAGGCCAACGCGCGCATTATCAATGCCGCGGCGGAAAGGCTCGGCCTGCGCGAGGATCAGGTGGTGATTAATATCGACCAGTACGGCAACACCACGGCCGCGACCATCCCCTTGGCGACGCGCGACGCGATCGAATCCGGCCGGCTGAAAAAGGGCGATCTGGTGTTGTTCGCTTCGGTGGGCGCGGGATTCACGGTGGGCGCGAATCTTTGGCGTTGGGAATACTGATGTCCGCGCCGTTCGCGGTAGCGCGGACACAATCCGCGATCACCGCAGACGCAAAGGCCGCCAGGATCGTTGCGATCCTGGCGGCCTTCGGGCGGACGATTCTTTACGCCGTCACCGACTTGTGCGGATCGATGACGAATTTCTTCGCGGCGCCCTTGTCAAAGTCCTTGTAGCCCTGTGGCGCCTGATCCAGGCTGATCATGGTGACGTTGACAGCCTTGGCCGGATGGGTCTTGTCGTGCAAGATGGCCATCATAAGCTGGCGGTTGTAGCGCAGCACAGGGCACTGGCCGGTGTGGAACGAGCAGGATTTCGCCCAGCCCAAGCCGATGCGAATGCTCAGCGCTCCGATTTTGGCCGCTTCGTCCACGCCGCCCGGGTCTCCCGTCACGTACAGGCCGGGGATGCCGATGGAGCCGCCCGCGCGAACCACTTCCTGAAGCGAATTCAGCACGGTTGCGGGACGCTCGACCGAAGCATCCTTGCCGTGGCCGCGCGCCTCAAAGCCAACGCAATCGATGGCGGAATCCACGATCGGCTCGCCGAGGATCTGCTCGATTTGTTGAGCCAGAGTCGCGTCCTTGCGCAGATCGATCGTTTCGCAGCCGAAGCTCTTGGCCTGCGCCAGCCGCTCGGGAATCATATCGCCGACGATGACGACAGCCGCGCCCAGCAGCCGGCATCCTTCGGCGCACGCCAAGCCGACCGGTCCGGCGCCAGCCACGTACACCGTCGAGCCAGGGCCGACGCCTGCCGTCACCGCGCCGTGGAAGCCCGTGGGGAAGATATCGGACAGAAGCGTCAAATCCTTGATCTTGGCCATGGCCTTGGCCTTGTCTGGGAACTTGATTAGGTTGAAATCGGCATAGGGAACCATGACGTATTCGGCCTGTCCGCCCACCCAGCCGCCCATATCGACGTAGCCATAGGCCGCGCCGGGCCGCGCCGGATTAACCGTGAGGCAGATGCCGGTTTTTCCTTCGCGGCAATTGCGGCAGCGGCCGCAGGCGATGTTGAAGGGCACGGTGACCAGGTCGCCGATGTCGAGCATTTCGACGTCGCTTCCCTTTTCGATGACTTCGCCAGTGATTTCATGACCCAGAATCAAACCTTTGGGAGCGGTGGTACGGCCTCGGACCATGTGCTGGTCGGAGCCGCAGATGTTAGTGGTCACGACCTTTAAGATGACGCCGTGCGGAGCGTCCTTACCCCCAAACGGGTCGGATTCGCTTTTAGGCATTTTCAGCTTGGGGTACGGAATCGATTGAACTTCCACTTTACCCGGTTCAATGTATGCGACACCACGATTAGTTGGCATAACTTTATCTCCTTCCTTGCCTTACTCAGTAACTGCCCACAGACGGTCGCGCCAGCCGCCTCCTTTGCTTGAATGAGGGCGCGCGCCCATTGTGGACTAAAACGCCTTGGCGCCGGCTTCGGCGACGGCGTGATCCTGTTCGCCCGAACCTCCACTCACACCAATGGCTCCGACGACCTTTCCATCCCTCTTCAACGGAATGCCCCCGGCGAAGATCATGATCTTGCCGTCGTTGGAGGCGTGAATGCCGAAAAACTGCTTACCCGATTGGCAATGCTCGGCTAGATCTTTTGTAGCAATGTCGAAGGCCCTAGAAGTGAAAGCCTTCTTCTGAGATATGTCGATGCTGCCGATCCAAGCGCCGTCCATCCGGATGTGCGAGACGAGGTTTCCGCCTTCATCGGCGACTGCAATGTTCATCGGCTGCCCGATTTCCGCGGCTTTCTTTTCCGCCGCCGCAATGACTCTCCTTGCGTCCGCCAAGTTCACTCCAGCCATCTTTTCTCCTTGTTGAATCTGTAATTGACTGCCCAACGGCCTTGTCGATTATACATCAGGTACGCGCGCGAGGGAGGCAGTTGAATGGCAGATTCTGAGTTGACGGCTGCGAGTTTCTTGTTGTCGGTTTTCAGCCGAGGTAGTTGAAACGGACGGTCTTGCGGGTTGGAAGGGCGGCGGCGAGGCTGGCGCGGACTTGATCCAGGCGGGCGCTTTCCGCGGCCCAGCGGCGCTTCATCGCCGCCAGAGCAGCCAGGGCGAACTCTCCGGCGTGAAAGTCCTGGAGAGCGGGCGAATCGCCGGCTTGCAGAGCGGCCCCGCGGGCCTTCAGCGCAAGACCAAGGGCATCCAGGTCTTCGCGGCGCAAGGCGTCATACATCATCTGGGTCGCCTGATGGAGCGTCATGTGGTTTGATTGGGATTCTTGCCGTAAAGGACGTAGTTCAAGCCTTGAATACTGGCGTTGACCGCAGTCTGCTGATTTTGGAGATCGGCGATAAAGGCGTCAGCCTTCTGAAGTTGGGAAGCCAGATTGCTTTGCATGAGGTTGATGCGGTCTGTAAGGGTGGAGATTTGCTGCTGGAGGCTTTGATCTTCCTGCGTGAGTCCGCTCTGCTCGACGGTGATGATTCCGTTGACGGGATCGCTGAACTGTTCGAGCGTGGTCGAGAAGGCGCCGAGACCCGAGGTAGCCGAGCCAATAAACTTGAATGCATCCGAGAGCTGGGCGTCGTTGAGCTGGTCGAAGGTGGTTTGGTTCAGCGAGAGAGTGCCCGTGGCATCGAATTCGAGCCCCAGATCCGAGAGGCTGTGGATGCCGCCGCTGGGATTTGTGTAGGACGCGATTTGCTGGAGCGTGCTCTGGAGTTGAGTAATGACCGTGTCGCCAGCCAGATCTCCCGCTCCCTGCCCTTCCTGCCGGCTCAGGTCGGATTGGAGTTGATTGTATTTGGCGACGAAATCCTGAAGGGCCGAGCTTAACTGGCTTGGATCGCTTTGAAGGGAGAGCGTGGTGGGCGTGCTGCTGGCCGCCTGGATGGTGAACGTGACTCCGGGAATCACGTCACTGACGGTGTTGCTGGGTTCGCTCACGTTAATTCCGTTCAACTGGAATTGGGCATTGCTGCCCTGGTTCAGGTTTGTCAGCCATTGCGTGTTGGCTCCGTTCGGGTTGCTCGCGCTGGATGGATCGTCAATGAGCTGGAGCGTGGTGGCGCCGGTGGAGGTGGCCGAAACGGCGAGATAGTTGCCGCCGGAGGTGGTCAATATCGAAGCTGTCACGCCCGCGTTCAACGAGTTGATGGTGTCCCGCAGAGTAAGAAGGTTGTTGGCGGCGAGCGTGAAGTTGTAGGTTTGGGAGCCAACCACAAGCTCCATGTTCCCGGTGGAAGAAACCGGGGTAGAAGAGGAGTCGGCGTAACTGGAGAGGCTGGTTTCGCTGGCGGCCGTGGCGGGCGATGTAATAGAGTTGATGGTGTAGGTTGCCGGCGAAGTGGCTCCGGTGCTGGTGACAGTAACCGCGTCAGGATTCGAGCTGGTGGCGGAGATCGCCTGGCTGGCCGCAAGCTGTCCCAGCGACTGCATGCTGCTCGCCAATGCCGCGACGTCGCTTTGCAGACTCACCAGTTCCGTTTTCTGAGAAAGCACCGTGGAGTCCGTGTTCTGGAGCCGGGTCACCGGGATCTGGGCAATCTGCACCGCCCGGTTCAGAATGCTTTGCAGGTCGCTTGAGTACTGGCTGACCCCGTTGAGCGTGACTGGAGCGAAAGGAGATGTGGAGGATGTGCTCATTCTTTGACAACCCGCATGGACATCTTCCATCTCATCGGCTTTTCGGCCTTGAGGCATTAGAGCAATAAGGCTTGCGAGGCGCAACCGATATAATCAACGTCTTGAGCTCGTTTCCCACCCTTTCGATCGTGATTCCCGCCTACAACGAAGAAAAACGGCTCCCTCCGACGCTGGAAGCGATTCGCTACTATTTGGACTCGGCCCCTTTTGGGGATGCGGAAATCGTGGTGGTGGACGACGGTTCCAGCGACCGGACGCCGGAATTGGTCGAGGCGGCCGGGCGCGAAGACACGCGCTTCCGCCTGCTCCGCAATCCGGGAAACCGGGGCAAAGGCTACTCGGTCCGCCACGGCATGCTGGAGGCGCGCGGCGAATGGATCCTGTTTACTGACGCCGACATGTCAGCGCCCATTGGCGAGCTTACGCGGCTGCTGGAAGCCGCGCGGGCGCAAAACGCCACGATCGCTCTGGGTTCGCGCGGGCTGGACCGGTCGCTCATCGGCGTTCATCAGAGCGCGTGGCGCGAAGCGTCCGGAATTTTTTTTAACCGCGTCATGCGCCTGGTTACCGGCCTGCCGTTTGCCGATACGCAGTGCGGATTCAAGCTGTACCGGCGCGACGCCGCGCAGGCGATTTTTCCCTTGCAACGCCTGAATGGGTTCGGCTTCGATGTAGAAGACCTTTACATCGCCCGCGTCCGGGGGATTCCGGCCATCGAGGTTCCGGTGCGCTGGAACAACGTGGAGGGCACTAAAGTCAGCCTAGTGCACGGGCTTCGGAGCTTCAGCGACCTGTTGCTGGTGCGCTGGAACGATGTGCGGGGGCTATACCGGTGAAAAGTGAGAAACCCCGGCTCGGCGCCGGGGTTTCTCAAATTTTATCGGGCAACTTCCTATGCGTTTATCCCGACCAGACTTCGCTACCGAGCTATGCCGCTGGCGCGACAACTCGATCACAAGAGGTCTGTTCAGCCCGGTCCTCTCGTACTAAGGACAACCCTCTCAAATCTCCTACGCCCACCACAGATAGGGACCGAACTGTCTCGCGACGAAGTACTTCGTGGCGGGGGCTTTACTCGAGGGTGATCGGCCCCAAGGCGCGCGAGGACCCGCCCTCCTGCGACCAGAAGACCACCTGCACGCCCAGCTCCCGCTGATCGCGCGGCGTTGGGCCGAGGGCCCTGTTCAGTTCGAATTTGACCCGTAGTTGCCGGAGCCCGGCTGGGGAGGCGGGGATCTCCCGCTCGTAAACGTGCTCCCCCGGAGACGTGTACTCCTGCGGCGGAAGGCTCTCGTTGCCCACGGACGCCCAGATGCGAAGCGGCCCTGCGGCCTCCAATGAGGCACCGGGCACGCAAAAGCGTAATCGAAGTCTCCGTCCGGGGGCCTGGAATCAAACGCTAAAAGTGCGTTCGGTCCAGCGCCAAGACCCGTTCTCCATTTCGTGCCAGCCATCCTCAAGTTCGGCGGCAACCCAGGGATCGGGGAACCTGCTTCGGAGCATACAAAAATAGCGCTCGTCGCGCTCACCGTCGCGCGGATTCGACTTGAAGCGGCACCCCGTAGCCGCCGAATCGCATACATCCCAGCCAGTGCGCTCCAGCAGCCGCCGGAGTCCGCACTCCGAGAAGATCCAGAAATTTGTGTCGTCGCCGTTGCATTCGAAACGATCTAGTAGATACGCGACGGGATCCTCGCGCATCCTTGAGCCCCGTGGCGTCACCTCCGTAATGCGCGTGCTTAGGAGGCAAAAGCGCGACTGGCGCGAGAGCCTCGAGGAAGCCGTAGGGATTTTTAAGGTGGTAGAGCACGCCAAGGCAGAGCGCCAGTCCGAACGTACAACCCGGAAGTTCAAGGCCGCGGTCAAGGTCCCGAATGTGCAACTCGACATTCGATCCCAGCGATTCTCGGAGCGCTTGGAATCGCTCGAGACCGTTGTAGTTCCGTGGTGCATACTCCAGCGCTACGACGCGGCAGCCCAGGGACTCAAAAAAAATGCTAGGCTCCCATCTCCGCACCCGAGGTCAAGTACGGGCGCGGCTCCTGCGAGCCCCAAAAGGTCCCGCCTCTCATCCCGCAGCATGCGGGCAAGTACCGGAAAGACCGAGAAGGAATCATGTGGGTACCACCCGGCCGCATCTAAGCCGCTCCTGCGCTTCACTCTATCCAATTTTCGCGAGAACTCGCGCGCACTGCGAGCCAAGTCGTTGACGTCGCTGCATGAGTCGACGAATGGCACCGGTACCTAACGCTTTCGGATTTTGAAGACCAAAAATTGTTACTGTAAAGTTCTTTCTGTAAATTCGGAGCCGCCGGAGCGGAGGCGGCGGGCTTCCGGGTTGAAGGTGGCGGGCCAAATCTGTTTTCCTTCTTGGAATTGGCAATTTCACCGGAAGGAGACAATCAATGGCCCACCAG